>JAJZTW010000053.1 GCA_021847345.1 Pseudomonadota bacterium | reverse complement strand
GGGAGAACCGCGATGTCGGACCTGCTCTGGCTGGGCCTGGGGGTCGCCATGTTTGCCGTGCTGCTGCTTCTGGCAGCCGGCTGCGAGGCCATGCAAAAAGGAAAGTGACATGAACACCCTTTACCTGATCGGCGGGGCCGTCACCCTGCTGCTGTTCGTCTACCTGGGCTGGGCCCTGGTACGCGCAGAGGACTTCTGATGACCCCCTCGTTCATCGTCCTGCTGCTGGCGCTGTTCGCCTCGCTGGCCCTGGCTGCCCGCCCCCTGGGCGCTTACATGGCCGCCCTGGTCGAAGGCCGGCTGCCGCAGGTGTTGCTGCGCGCCGAGTCGGTGCTGCTGCGACTGGCCGGCGCCGATCCCGAGCGCGAGATGGGCTGGCGCAGCTATGCCGTCGCGCTGCTGGTGTTCAACCTGCTCGGCGTGCTGTCTGTCTACGCCCTGCAGCGCCTGCAGGGCATGCTGCCGCTGAATCCGCAGCACTTCGGCGCCATCACCCCAGACTCGGCGCTGAACAGCGCGGTGAGCTTCGTCACCAACACCAACTGGCAGGGCTATTCGGGCGAGAGCGCGATGGGCAACCTGGTGCAGATGCTCGGCTTCACGGTGCAGAACTTCCTCTCCGCCGCCACCGGCATCGCCGTCGCCTTCGCGCTGATCCGCGGCTTCGCCCGCCGAGATAGCGCGACCATCGGCAACCTCTGGGTCGACCTGACCCGCATCACGACTTATCTGCTGCTGCCGCTGTCCTTCGTCGTTGCGCTGATCCTCGGCAGCCAGGGCGTGCCGCAGACCCTGCGGGCCGACCGCAGCGTAACCCTGCGCAGCCCGGTCAGCTTCCAGGTGCCCAAGACCGACGCCCACGGCAACGCGGTCAAGGATGCCCGTGGCAAGCCGGTGATGGTGGCCTCGTCGGCCGCGCGGCAGACCCTGCCGCTGGGCCCGGTGGCGTCGCAGGAAGCGATCAAGGAACTCGGAACCAATGGCGGCGGGTTCTACAACGCCAACTCGGCCCACCCCTACGAGAACCCCAACGCCTGGACCAACCTGCTCGAGATCTTCTCCCTGCTGCTGATCTCGGCGGCGTTGTGCCACACCTTCGGCCGCGTCATCGGCGATCGCCGCCAGGGCTGGGCGCTGCTGATCGCGATGGCCCTGATGCTGGCGGTGGCGATGGGATTCGAGGCCCACTTCGAGCAACAGGGCAACCCGCTGTTCGCATCGCTGCATGTCGACCAGAGCGCCAGCCCCGCCCAGGCCGGCGGCAATATGGAAGGCAAGGAGACGCGCTTCGGCATCGCCTCCACGGCCATCTTCACCGCCGCCACCACCGCCACCTCGACCGGCGCGGTGGACTCGATGCTGGACTCCAACACCCCGCTGGGCGGCATGGTGCCGATGATCCTGATGCAGCTCGGCGAGGTTGCGCCGGGCGGCGTCGGCACCGGCCTCTACGGCATGCTGCTGGTGGCGCTGATGGCGGTATTCGTCGGCGGGCTGATGATCGGCCGCACCCCTGAGTACGTGGGCAAGAAGATCGAAGCTTTCGAGATGAAGATGGTGTCGCTCGGCCTGCTGATCTCACCGCTGCTGGTGCTGCTCGGCACCGCGATCGCCGCGGTCAGCAGCGCCGGCCTGGCCGGGCTGAACAACCCCGGCGCGCACGGCTTCTCCGAGATGCTCTACGCCTTCACCTCGGCGTCGAACAACAACGGCAGCGCCTTCGCCGGGCTGAACGCCAACACGCCCTTCTACAACCTCACCCTGGCGATCGCGATGTGGTTCGGGCGCTTCGTTTCCATCGTCGCCGCCCTGGCGGTGGCCGGATCGATGGCGGCCAAGAAGCGTCTGGCCGAGAGCAGCGGCACCATGCCCACCCATGGCGGCCTGTTCATCGGCCTGTTGATCGGCACCGTGCTCCTGGTCGCCTCGCTGACCTTCCTGCCGGCGCTGGCCCTCGGCCCGATCGCCGAGCACCTGATGCTCTGGGGAGCCCACTGAAATGTCACGCAAATCCCTACCACTGTTGGATCGCGCGCTGCTCGGCCCGGCGCTCGGCGACAGCTTCGCCAAGCTCGATCCCCGGGTGCAGTTCCGCAACCCGGTCATGTTCGTCGTCTTCGTCGGCAGCATCCTGACCACCGGTCTGTGGCTCCAGGCCCTGGCCGGCCACGGCGAGGCCCCGGCCGGATTCATCGGTGCCGTGACCGTCTGGCTCTGGTTCACGGTGCTGTTCGCCAACTTCGCCGAGGCATTGGCAGAGGGCCGCAGCAAGGCCCAGGCGGCCAGCCTGCGCAGCACCAAAGGCGCGACCCAGGCCAAGAAGCTGCGCGAGCCCAAGTACGGCGCGGCGTGGACCCTGGTCGACGGAGAGTCCCTGCGCCGCGGCGACGTGGTCGTGGTCCAGGCGCACGAGGTGATCCCCTGCGATGGCGAGGTGATCGAGGGCGCCGCCACCGTCGACGAGAGCGCGATCACCGGCGAATCGGCGCCGGTGATCCGCGAATCCGGCGGCGATTTCTCGTCGGTCACTGGAGGCACCACGGTGCTGTCGGACTGGATCGTCGTGCGTTGCACCGCCGACCCCGGCGATTCGTTTCTCGACCGCATGATCGCCCTGGTCGAGGGCGCCAAGCGCCGCAAGACCCCGAACGAGATCGCGCTGACCATCCTGCTGATCGCCCTGACCCTGATCCTGCTGATGGCCACGGCCACGCTGCTGCCGTACTCGATCTACTCGACCCACGCAACAGGGCGCGGCCACGCGGTCAGCATCACCGTGCTGGTCGCGCTGCTGGTGTGCCTGATCCCGACCACCATCGGCGCGCTGCTGTCGGCCATCGGCGTCGCCGGCATGAGCCGCATGCTCGGTGCCAACGTGGTCGCCACTTCGGGCCGCGCCGTCGAGGCGGCCGGCGACATCGACGTGCTGCTGCTGGACAAGACCGGCACCATCACCCTTGGAAACCGCCAGGCCAGCAGCTTCATCCCCCTGGCCGGCGTGGACGACGGCCCCCAGGGCCGGGCCGCGCCCAGCCCGCCCCCCGCGGGGGGCGGGTCGACTTGGGACGGCCCGGCGTCGACCCGCGAGCGCGAGCTGGCCGATGCCGCGCAGCTCGCCTCGCTGGCCGACGAGACCCCGGAAGGGCGCTCGATCGTCGTCCTGGCCAAACAGCGCTTCAACCTGCGCGAGCGCGACCTCGAGTCGCTGCAGGCGGTCTTCGTCCCGTTCTCGGCCCAGACCCGCATGAGCGGCGTCGACATCGGCGGCCGCCCGGTGCGCAAGGGCGCGGCCGAGGAGATCGCCCGCTTCGTCAAGAACCGCGGCGGTCTGCTTCCAGCCGATCTGCAGGCACGTGTCGACGAGGTCGCACGCCGCGGCAGCACCCCGCTGGTGGTTGCCGACGACACCCGCGTGCTCGGAATCGTCGAGCTCAAGGACGTGGTCAAGGAGGGCATCAAGGAACGCTTCGCCCAACTGCGCCGCATGGGCATCCAGACCGTGATGATCACCGGGGACAACCGCCTGACCGCCGCGGCGATCGCCGCCGAGGCGGGAGTCGACGAGTACCAGGCCGAGGCCACGCCGGAGACCAAGCTGGCGCTGATCCGCAAGTACCAGGCCGAGGGCCGGCTGGTCGCGATGACCGGGGACGGCACCAACGACGCCCCTGCGCTGGCCCAGGCCGACGTCGCGGTGGCGATGAACAGCGGCACCCAGGCGGCGCGCGAGGCCGGCAACATGGTCGACCTCGACTCCAACCCGACCAAGCTGATCGAGGTCGTCGAGATCGGCAAGCAGATGCTGATGACCCGCGGCGCGCTGACCACCTTCAGCATCGCCAACGACCTGGCCAAGTATTTCGCCATCATCCCGGCGATATTCGTGGCCAACTACCCGGCGCTGCAGGCCCTGAACGTGATGCACCTGGCCACGCCCGAGTCGGCCATCCTGTCGGCGGTGATTTTCAACGCCCTGATCATCGTGGTCCTGATCCCGCTGGCGCTCAAAGGCGTCAGGTTCCGCCCGCTGGCGGCCGCGACGCTGCTGCGCAACAACCTGCTGGTCTACGGCGTCGGCGGCATCGTCCTGCCCTTCATCGGCATCAAGGCCATCGACCTGCTGCTGGTCGGCCTGCACCTCGTCTGAGCGGAGAAGCTCATGGTCCGCACCCTGCGCCCCGCGCTGAGCCTGTTCGCCGCGTTCACTTTGCTGACCGGCCTGGCCTATCCCCTCGCCGTGACCGGCATCGCCCAGCTCGCCTTTCCGTGGCAGGCCAACGGATCGGTGATCGCCGTCGACGGACGTCCGATCGGCTCGCCGCTGATCGGCCAATCCTTCTCCGACCCACGCGACTTCTGGGGTCGGCCCTCGGCCACCTCGCCCCAGCCCGACAACGGCCTGGCCTCCGGCGGCTCGAACCTGGGGCCGACCAATCCGGCCGAACTGGCCGCGGTCAAGGACAGGGTCGACGCCCTGCACGCTGCCGACCCGGGCAACCGGGCCCCGGTGCCGGTTGACCTCGTCACGGCCTCGGGCTCCGGCCTGGACCCCGAGATTTCGCTTGCAGCGGCCGAATACCAGCGTGACCGCGTCGCCCGCGCCCGCCACATGAGCGTGCAGGCGGTGCAGAATGCGATCGAGGCCTACGCCAGGCGCCCTGTGCTGGGCTTGTTCGGCGAGCCACGGGTCAACGTGCTGGAGCTGAACCTGGCACTCGACCACGCCAAAGTCCGCCGTATCGACTGAACCCAGCGCATGAGCGACGACCAGCGCCCCGACCCCGACGCCTTGCTCGAGCAGGTCGCGCGCGACGAGCAGCGTGCCCGGCGCGGCAAGCTCAAGATCTTCTTCGGTGCCTGCCCTGGAGTCGGCAAGACCTATGCAATGCTGGATTCGGCGCGTCGCCTGCTCGACCAGGGCGAGGATCTGGTCTGTGGCATCGTCGAGGCCCACGGCCGGCGCGAGACTCTGGCCCTGCTCGACGGCCAGGAGCTCCTGCCGACGCGTGAGATCGTTCGTGGGGCAAGCCGCATGCGCGAGTTCGACCTCGCCGCGGCGCTGCAGCGCCGCCCGGCCGTCATCCTGGTCGATGAGCTGGCGCACAGCAATGCCGAGGGATGCCTGCACCCGAAGCGCTGGCAGGACGTCGAGGACCTGCTGCTGGCCGGGATCAGCGTCCATACCACGCTCAACGTCCAGCACCTCGACAGCGTCAGCCACATCGTCGGCTCGATCACCGGCATCACCATCCGCGAGACCGTCCCCGACCGCATCTTCAACGAGGCGGACGAGGTCGTGCTGGTCGACCTTCCGCCCGAGGAGCTGCTGCAGCGCCTGAAGGAGGGCAAGGTCTACCTGCCCGCCCAGGCCGAGCGCGCGGCGCGCAACTTCTTTCGCCGCGGCAACCTGCTGGCCCTGCGCCAGCTCGCGCTGCGCCTGACCGCCGAGCGCGTCGACAGCGAGATGCGCAGCTATCGCAGCAGCGAGGTAGGGGGGGCGGTGTGGAGCGCGTCCGAGGCCCTGCTGGTGTGCGTCGGCCCAGGCACCGCGCCCGACCTGGTTCGCGCCGCGGCGCGCCTGGCCGAAGCGCTGCACGCGCGCTGGCACGCGGTCTATGTCGAGACCCCGGCGCTGTCGCGCCTGTCCGAGCACCGGCGCGGCGCCATCCTCAAGGCGCTGCAGCTGGCGCGCGACCTCGGCGCCCACACCGCGGTGCTGTCGGGCCCCGACCCCGCCGTCGAGCTGTGCGACTATGCCCGCAGCCACAACCTGAACCGCGCCGTGCTCGGCCGGCGCGACGACCGCGCCCGGTGGCTCGAGGCGATTTCGCCATCGTTCGCACGAGCGCTGGCGCGGCGCGCACCCGACCTCGACCTGGTGATGCTGGCGCCGCAGCGCCAGGGGTCGCCACCCGGTCCCGACCTGTCCTCGGTGCATGACGCCCGTCCCGTCGCCTGGACCCGGTACGCCAAGGCCTTCGGCGTCAGCGCCGCCGCGACGCTGCTCGGCGACGCCCTGGTCGGTCACTTCGAGCTGTCGAACATCGTGATGCTGTTCCTGCTCGCCGTGGTCCTGGTCGCGCTGCGCTGGGGCCGCGGTCCGGCAGTGCTGGCGGCCGTGCTCAACGTGCTCGGCTTCGACTTCTTCTGCGTACCGCCGCGCTTGTCGTTCGCAGTCAGCGACGTTCAGTTCCTGTTCACCTTCAGCGTCATGCTCGGGGTCGGACTGCTGATCGGCCAGCTCACGGCCCGGCTGCGCTACCAGGTGCTGGTGGCCAATCAGCGCGAGCGCCGCACCCATGACCTGTATTCGCTGTCGCGCGATCTGTCGGGCGCCCTGACCGTCGAACAGGTGGTCGAGACCGGGCTGCGCTACGTCGGCAGCAGCTTCCGCGCCCGCGCCGGCCTGTATGTGCTCGGCCCCGACGATGTGCTGCGCTTCGATGCCGCCTCGCAAGTCACCGACGGGCCGCCCCTAGGTGACTTGCCCCCCACGGGGGGCGGGCTGGGCGCAGCCCGGCCCTGGGGGCGCTTTCAGGAGGCCGAGGCCGACGCCGACGTCGCGCGCTGGTGCGCGGACCATGGCGAGCCCGCCGGACTGGGCACGGAAACCTTGCCGGCGCTGCCCCTGCTCTACCTGCCGCTGAAGGCGCCGATGCGCATCCGAGGCGTGCTGGTGCTACGCCCCGAACCCGCGCGACTGGTTCAGGTCCCCGAGCAGCGGCGCATGCTCGAGACCATCACCACCCAGATCGCCATCGCGCTGGAGCGGATCCACTTCGTCACCGTGGCCCAGGAGACGCTGTTGGCCATGGAGGCCGAGCGCCTGCGCAACTCGGTGCTCGCTGCGCTGTCGCACGACCTGCGCACCCCGCTGACCAGCCTGATCGGCTCCACCGACATGCTGCGCATGCGTCTGGCCGCGGCCGACTCGGCCGGTGCCGATGTGCAGGCGCGTTCGGTCGCCCGCCAGGCGCGCCGGGTCGCCAAGATGGTCAACGACATGCTCGAGATGGCACGCTTGCAATCCGGCCGCGTGACCCTGCGCCACGACTGGCAGTCGGTCGAGGAACTGGTGGGCGCCGCGTTGCACGACCTTGACCAGGAGATGCTCGACCGCCATCCGCTGCGCATCGAACTGCCCGACGACCTCCCGCTGGTGCGCGGTGACGCTGAACTGTTGCAGCGCGTGCTGCTGAACCTGTTCGACAATGCGCTCAAGTACACCCCCGACGGCACCGTCATAGGGGTAGCGGCACGACCCGAGGGAGAGACCCTGCGCGTCACGGTGTGGGACGGCGGCCCCGGACTGCCGCCGGGAAAGGAGGCCCTCTTGTTCGAGAAATTCGCCCGCGGCCACGACGAGTCGGCGATTCCCGGAGTCGGCCTCGGGCTGTCGATCTGCCGCGCCGTCGTCGAAGCCCACGGCGGACGCATCACGGCCGGCAATCGCGCCGGAGGCGGTGCCGAGTTCTCGTTCACGCTGCCGCTGGGCAAGGCACCGGGACTGGAGCCCGAACCACAGGCGGACGGCGATGCCTGAGGCCGGCAGCCTGGTCCTGCTGGTCGAGGACGACGCCGAGATCCGGCGCCTGGTGCGCTCGGCGCTGGAGAGCGAGGGCCACCGCGTGGTCGAGGCGGCGAGTTGCGAGCGCGGCCTGATCGACGCCGGCAGCCGCAAGCCTGATCTGCTGATCCTCGACCTCGGCCTGCCCGACCGCGACGGCACCGAACTGCTGCGCGAGCTGCGCGCGTGGAGCGAGGTGCCGGTGATCGTGCTGTCGGCGCGCAGCGCAGAACAGGAGAAGGTCGCCGCTCTCGACCTCGGTGCCGACGACTTCCTGAGCAAGCCGTTCGGGGTGCCAGAACTGCTGGCCCGGGTGCGCGTGACCCTGCGGCGCCGCGTCGCTTCGACGGGCGCGGCGCGGCTGAGCTTCGGGAACGTTGAAATCGACTTTTCGCGCCGCACGGTGTTGCGTGATGGTCAGGCAGTGCATCTGACATCGACGGAATTCCGTCTTCTATGTGCGCTGGTACGACACCCAGGCAACGTCGTGACCCAAAAGCAGTTGCTGCGCGAGGTTTGGGGGCCAAACGCGGTGGAGCATGGACATTACCTGCGCATTTACATGGGCAAATTGCGGCACCGCCTCGAGGACGATCCGGCACGACCTCGCTATTTCATCACCGAGACAGGCATCGGCTACCGCTTCAGCCCCTGACCGGCCTCGAACTAGATGCCCTTGCGACTGAATGTCGGAACACATCAAGATACCGGCCGCTCACACAAGCTTGCGTGAGCGGCGGCAAAGGCCGACCTCCTGTCGCTTGCCAGGCATCGGCAACTCGGCCAGAACCGTCACTGCGCATGGTCTCTGGCCAAGGCCGGTATGAAGCAGGCAACGGTCACATCGCAACCGCATCGACCCGATGCGCCGGATGAGATTGCTTAAGACTTCGAGCCTGCGTCAAACCCGAGGCGATTCACCCCGTCTGCGGGAGCGGCTTGCTATCCGTGGCGTTGCATGCGTATCGCAAACGCAATACACTGAGCCGATGAAGTCCGCAGTCATCCCCCAGATCCGCGTCGAGCCCGAGCTCCGGGCCGAACTCGAGTCCGTGCTCAAGCAAGGCGAGACGCTGACCGACTTCATCGAAGCGACAGTGCGAAGCGCGATCGCGTTCAGGCGAGTGCAAATGGCCTTCCATGAGCGTGCCCGAGCTGCGTCGGATGAATATCACCGCACCGGCGTCGGCACCCCGGTCGAGGCGGTTCTCGACCGGCTGCAAGCCAAGCTCGAGGCGAAGCGCAAGAAGCTCGCTCGATGACGTTCGAAGTCCAACTGACGCCGACAGCGGAGTCAGACCTGGAGCGTCTGTTTGATTACTTGCTCGATCGAGCTGAGACCACTGAGGACCTCGACCGCGCACAAGCGGCGATCGATGCCATCAGGGCGCTGATGCAGCGGCAGCTTGCACTCACGCCCTACAGCTTTCGCAAGGCCGCCCAGAATCCCGTCCAGAGGGAGCTGATCATGCCGTTTGGCGGCACCGGGTATGTTGCCCTGTACGAGATCGTCAGTGCCTCGAGGGTTGTGGTGTTGGCGGTGCGCCATCAGCGCGAAGAGGACTATCACTGATCCGACGCTCGCGGAGACGCTGCGGCGCTTTGAACCCGCTTGCCGTCCACTGCGGGTGGCTGTTTGTGCGCAGGCACCGGACAGTGCCCAGGACAGGCCTGGTGACGCCAGCGGCCGACTTACAGTCGTAGGGGCGATGTGGGAACTCCCATTGCGCCACGGGCCGCCGGATTACAACGAATGTCTCGCATGCGAGACAGAGAGACCGTCTTGCTCTCGCCTTGCGCCCGTCACAAGCCGCCGACGCGTCGGCGCCTCCCACGACCTTGCTTCCGACATCGAACCCGGGTAGCTTGGACAAGTTACCTGAGCCAGGTCAGCGCCGCGCCAGCATGATTGGCTGGCGGCGTTGTTGATTGCCAGAGAATAGGCACCCTAACGCAGCCAAAACGAAGCCGTGGCGATGCACTTGATCCGGTCGCCGAGCTCGATCCCCGCCCATGACCCGCCGCCGACTCCGCCCTCGGCCCTCGAACCTTGACGCGTTCCTGGCACTGCCATGGTGGGGCCGCGCCCTGGCCGGCCTGGTGCTCTTCCTGGGCATGCGAATGGCCGCCGCAGCCTTGCAACGGAGCCCGTTCACGGTTTTCGCGGCCTCGCTGATTCGCGACCTCAGCGCTTTCGCGCTCGCCCTGTTCGCCCTCCTCGCTCTCGTGGGACTGCTGCAGGAAGTGGTCGCGAAGCGGCGGACGGTCAACGCCCCGAATTGCGGGAGGGCAAGGACGGCACGCGACCGTTCTGGGGATGCCAGAACTTTCCGAAGGGGTGCCGACAGACGCTGCAGGTTGCACGGTTCGGCCACTGAGTGGCGATCTGCCGGGCGACCGCGGCACGCGACTGTCGGGGCTCGGCAACGCCAGCGGCAACGACCGCCGCCGATTGGAAACGGATTGGAAGCACATCAGCGCCCACGAAAAAGCCCGCTCATGACACGTCACGGCGGGCTTCTCTGGACCTGGGGCAAGTCCTTGATTCTCTTTCGGTCTCAATGGTCGGGGCGAGAAGATTCGAACTTCCGACCCCCTGCACCCCATCTGCTTTGGGGGGTCAAAAACGCTCGATTTGACGGGACCCGAAAAAATGCAAGTTGTTGATTCTTAACAAGAATGCATTTTTGCTGCGCTGCCGAAATTCGTTTGCAGCTAACGCCGATTGGCAACAGAATGGCAACAGCAGGAGGCTTGTTGCCATGGCAGGACGTCGGGTCGGACTGACCGTCAAGGAAATTGAAAACGCACGCGCCGAGGGTGCGGACCGCTGGCTGAACGACGGCGGCGGCCTGTTCCTGCACGTGCGCCCTGCCGGCACCAAGACCTGGCGTCTGCGCTACACCGTCGGCGGCAAGCGCCGCATCGTCGACCTCGGCGACGCCAAGCTGAAGACCCTAGTCGAAGCCCGCCAGGATGCCGACCAACTGCGCAGGCTCGTCGACAACGGCCTCGATCCGATCGAGGAACAACGCAAGGCCCGCGAGGCCGCGGAGGCCGAGGAGCGTCGCCGTCAGCAGGAGATTGCCTCGCGTCGCACCCTGGCGGATGCCACCGCGATCTGGCACAAGCTGCAGCTGGCCAACCGCAAGGACGGCGGCATCGAGGTCATGCGCATGCTGCGCAAGGATGTGATCAACGTCCTCGGGCATCGCGACCTGCGCAGCATCGGACGCAGCGATCTGCTCGCCTGCCTCGATGGAATCGTCGCACGCGGCGCGCGCGTGCAGGCCAACCATTGCCTGGTCGCGCTCAAGCAGTTCTACCGCTGGTGCGAAGCCCGCGACTGGGTCGACCGCTCGCCGCTCACCTGGATCGCGAAAAAGCAGGTCGGCGGCAACATCAAGGAACGCGACCGCGTGCTCAGCCTTGACGAGATCCGCGCGCTCCGCGATCAACTCCCGCAGGCCAACCTGGAACGCCACGCCGAGCTCGCGATCTGGATCCTGCTGTCGACCCTGGTGCGCATTGGTGAACTCAGCCGGGCGGCATGGAAGGACGTGGATCTCGATGCCGGCCTCTGGTTCCTGCCCGAAACCAAGAACGGCCAGCCACACACCGTGTTCCTGTCCGACTTCGCGCTGCGGCAGTTCCGTGAACTCAGGAGGCACACCGGCTGGTCATCCTGGGTCATGCCCTCAGCGCGCAAACGTGCCATCGACAAGGAAGCGCCCTCCCCTGAGGTCGACACTCCGATTGGGCCGAAGGCCCTGACCAAACAGTTCATCGATCGTCAGAGCCTCGCGAACAAGAAGCACCGCACCCAGGCCAAGGAAGCGCTCACCCTCTACGGCGGGCGCTGGACGCCGCATGACCTGCGCCGAACCGGCGCGACGCTCATGGGCGAGAACGGCGTGATGTCCGAGGTCATCGAACGCTGCCTGAACCACAAGGAGCACCGGAAGGTGGTGCGGACCTACCAGCGGCAGGAACTGCTGCCGGAGCGGCGAGAGGCGTGGCGTGTCCTGGGCAATGTGCTCGATGCGACCTTGAATGACCCTCGCACGGTTGTGCCGCTCCAAACGGTAGAAAGGCAGCGAACTGCAACCGTGCACTACCCCCAGTGGGGTGCCCCAAGGTCGGCGCGCCGCCACACGTCATCAAGTTGACCGTAGCGCGCTGAAATCTCCCCAGCAACGACAGTCCGGCGACGGGACCTCGGCCAGAGCAGGCGTTGGGCATGGGCTGAGGCGGCGCCCGCCGTGCAACGGGCAGCGGTCACCGGCATCAGCGGCCTCGTGAGCGTCGGCTTTCAGCCACTGCGAACTGGCGCATTCGACCTGTCGCGGCCCATACTCGTCCGTAGAAGAAGTGGAACTTCGCGCTCCGACCAGCGACTGGCGGGCGTGCAGCTTGAGGCTCAACCAATCATCTGGTTGGCGATCCAGATTCTCGCGCATAGACTGCGTCGAAAACTGTCTTCCCGCCACTCTGCACGCTCCCGTGCGGCGTGCTTAGAAACTTGAAGTTGAGGGGGCTGCGAGGCGCCGTGCTTCAGATCGCGAATGGCAAGCTGTTTTCCAGACCTATGGGATGGGAGAACCGCATGCGGGCCGCGCTGTATACAAACGCGGTATTCCAGCGCGAGGATGTCGTGGAGACCGTCATTGGATCCTTCCAGCCGACATCCGGCCGAGCGAGGCATCCCCACGTAGTCACGTGCGAGTTCATCGAGCGGATGGAATCGGTCACTGACGAACCTGGCGTTTTGGTGGCAGGCACCCTCCACTCCTCAGGCGCCGAACCTTACCTTGAAGACATCTCAGTCGTGGTTTCGTTTGCGCTGGACTGTGTCTTTACCACGGATGTCGACCTCGCACGTAGACTGACCAGCGGGGAACGGGGAATTGCAACGAGGGCCACGCCAAAATCTCTGGTTTGCAAATTTTTCGATAGGGAGTTAACCCGAACGGCGGCTGACATCCAATTTCTCGTGGAATTCAGCGAGCACCTAATCGGACTCTCTCGCAAGACGTTTCTTGGGGTCATGCGGGCACTTCGGACCTACGTGACTGCGATGCACCGTATCGCCGATGACCTAGAGCTTGCCTACACGTTGCTCGTTGCATCCGTCGAGGCTCTGGCTCAGGATTTCGACGGCCACGAAGGGGACTGGGAGTCGGTCGATCAGCGCAAGCGCGATGCGGTGGACACAGCACTGCAGGGCGCCGACGAGACCGTCGCCCAGCGGGTGCGTGATGCGTTGGTTTCCGTGGAGCACATCGCGCTTGCGCGGCGGTTTCGCGAGTTCGCGATCAACCACACGCCGCCAGAGTACTTTCGACGCCGGGCGGAAGCGGCGGTGCGCCCCCTCGCCAAAGCAGACATGCGCGAAGCCCTCGCTTTGGCTTATCAGTTGCGGTCGAGGTATGTCCATCAGTTGACGACACTACCCTCAGTGATCTCATCCCCCAGCGGATACGCCGAGATCGCGCTCGCGGGCCGGGAGATCTACCTGACAGTGCAGGGCCTGTCGCGCCTGATGCGCAGCGTGATCATCGATTTCGTAATGCGCCAGCCCTGCATTGCGCGCGAGCCATATGACTACTTTTATGAGCGTGTCGGGGTTGTGTGCATGCCATTGGATCCGAGGTACTGGATCGCCCGAGCGGACGGAAACCTGCAGGCTGCGGGGCGCGACAAGCTAGAGGGTTTTCTGCAGCAACTCGCAAGCAGCTTGCTGGATAAGGCGAATGCAACGCGCTCTGATATGCGCCCAGTGCTCACCGCGGCAGCCGAAATAGTGCCGGCACTTGAAAGGCATTTGAGGCGTCCGTACCTCACCCTCCACGTGCTGTTCAACCTCAGCGTCGCTCCCGACCTTCAGGCGCCGACCCCCAGGGATATCGACGCGCTGCTCAAGAGCGAACTCAACGAGCCGTGCGTAGAAATGCTGCTGGCGAATTTATTCGCGGGCTCCCAGGTCACCTGGAAGATCGAGGAACATCAAGCAGCCTTGGATAGCTATATCGCGCGCAGGAGCAAGAAGAACGGCCTGAGGCTTCCCCGGCTCTTTGAGGCCGCACTGTACCTTGAACTTGCCGAGCGCCATCGTACCGCGGGAGCGCTCGAGGCGTGTTTGGAAGCCATTGCCTGTGCTGTCGAGAATCACCCCGGCCTTGCAAAACTTCTGGAGCTTGAGCGTACTTTTCAGGCAAGCGTAGCTATCGCTTGGCGCAGAGTGTTGTTGCCTCCTGCAGAGCTAGGCTAGCAAGAGGCTGGTTGGCTGACTTGCTCTCAAGCAGCCGGCTGAAAGCGGGCACCCGTCGCGCGAGCGCTCGCCGTGGCCCCCTATGCATAGGAGGCGAGAGTGCCAGTGCTCCCACGTCTGAAGCCGACGATCAGGAACCCGATGCCTTCCGTGACGGCTGGCCGCGGCTCAGCGGTCATCGGGACAGGGAACGACTGGAGGTCGGGCTTTGCGGTCATTCGGCTCGACTCGAACCGGCGACCGCAATGCTGTAGGCAACCGCCGTCGGCACAGCACTATCGCCGGAAGGGCCTCAGTCTTCACGACGTCTCCGCCTTCCATCCAAGAGTTTCCCCGAACCCTGATCGAGTGCTGAACGAAGTCGCATGACCGCCAAGATCGCGTGGTGCCTACACCTTGTCATTGCTGGCTGCTCCGCAGCCAACGACAACACCCCGCAGGTCGTGAGACACACTGTAACACCTGACGCCGCTTGTGCCTCCTATCCTCTCCCGGATTCAGCTGTAGATTACCGTGCCACTCACACTGGCTACGCGATTTTCGAAAATCCGCGACCTTTCTGGTCGGAGCTAAATCGCCCGGATTGGATTGTTCGAAAAAATGCTGTGGCGGGTCTGTCTTGATGTGGCCATACTCGATTTGCTGGTTCTTGTTAATGAGGTGCACAATTGAGCACACGCCAAATTCACGTCTTCATCAGTCATGCGTGGGCCTACTCGGCGCATTACAAGACTCTGTCAACATGGATTTTTGGCGAGGCCTGGTCCGTGGGGCAGGCCTCCCTAGATTTTCGAGACTTCTCTATCCCTAAGGACGACCCCATTCACAACGCAAAAACCGACCAAGCGCTTCAAGAGGCAATATTTAATAAGATAGCGCGATCCCATGTGGTTGTTATTCCTAGCGGCATGTACGCAAATTACAGCAAATGGATTCAAAAAGAAATTGATGGAGCAAAGGCCTATTCGAAGCCCATTCTGGCCGTGAATCCATGGGGGCAGCAAAAAAAATCGGGCGTCGTTCTGAACAACGCTGATGATGGTGTCGGCTGGAACAAGCAGCCCATCATAAACGCGATTTGGCAACTCTATTACGAGAGAAATAAGTAACTTGGCGCAACTATCTCTAAAAATATTGGGGCGCCACACATGAAGCCACTCTGCTTTGTCCTAATGCCTTTTGGTCGCAAACCGGTGGGGGATGGCCGTCAGGTAGACTTTGATGCGGTCTATTTTAAGCTCCTCAAGCCTGCCATTGAAGTAGCTGGGCTAGAGCCATTGCGTGCGGATGAGGAGTCTGCGGGTGGCTTGATCCACAAGCCGATGTTCGAGCGGCTAATTCTGTGTGAGTATGCCGTAGCCGACCTCACAACGGCTAACGCTAATGTTTTTTACGAGCTGGGCGTGCGGCATGCCGCGCGCCCTTGGGCCACAGTACCTGTGTTCGCAACGGGCTGGGGACAACTACCATTTGACGTGCAAGCTCTACGCGCCGTGCCGTACCGCCTGACTGCAGATGGTCAGCCCGCAAATGCAGCTGCGGGCATTAAGGTGCTACAGACTCGATTGCAATCCGCGCAGAGCGTCGAGCGAGCGACGGACAGCCCTGTGTACCAGTTGGTAGACGGGTTTCCAGATGTGCAACCAACTGCGACTGATGTGTTTCGCGAACGTGTGCGGATCGCCACGGCGATCCGGGCTCAGTTGACCGCAGCCCGTGATGCAAGAGACGTGGACGCGCTAGCAGCTGTCGAGACAAGCCTGGGCAATATTGCGAATGCCGATTCGGCAGTGGTGCTTGACCTGTACCTGTCGTACCGAGCTGTCAAAGCTTGGCAATTGATGATTGATCTTGTTGCGCGAATGAACGTCCCGTTAGCGCAAACCGTGATGGTGCAAGAACAACTTGGTCTGGCCCTCAACCGCGCAGGTCGGAGCGCAGAAGCCGAGCGCGTGCTGCTAGACTTGATAGCGCGGCATGGCAATAGTAGCGAAACCTGTGGCATTCTCGGGCGGATCTACAAAGACCGCTGGGAAGAGGCACAAACCGCCGGTGACACTGCTCGCGCCCGCGGCTTGCTCAAAAAGTCGATTGCCGCCTACCTCCAAGGTTTTGAATCCGACTGGCGTGACGCTTATCCGGGTGTCAACGCGTTGACGTTGATGGAGCTGCTCGATCCCCCCGATCCACGCCGGAGTACCCTGCTACCGGTGGTCACTTATGCCGTTCAACGCCGTGTCGTTACAGGGCGGCCCGACTACTGGGACCACGCCACATTGCTGGAACTGGCAATGCTTGCAGGGCATGAGCAAAAGGCGCGAGACGCCCTTGCGGATGCCCTAGCGGCGATTCGCGAGGTCTGGGAGCCTGAAACCACCGCCCGAAATCTAGGTTTGATCCGCTCTGCTCGCACCCGGCGGGGTGAGGCTACGCAGTGGTCGCTGGACGTGGAGAATGCGTTGTGGCTAGCGGCAGGGAAGTTGCCTGTTGCATGACCGTTCAATCGGACAACCCGTGGACTAGGAGCCATGTCGCGATTGAGGTTGCTGCTTCCCGTTAGCAGGCATCTCTGACGCAACGTGATTGCCAGCATTCTGGGGGGCGGCAGCGCCGGAGGGTCTATCCATGCTAAACATCGATCTTCTGATAGACGGAAAGTCCGTAGCAATAGGTGATCTAGCGCCTGCGCTACTGCCGCCCCGGTTTGCGCGGCCGGGCTTTTTCACAAACCGCATGGCAAGGTCCCTTGCGAGCCGTATGAAATCGCCGTGTGACGAAATCTATTTTGCAAAAAATCCGCGGATCGAATTATTTGCTGATTTCGAAACGACGATCATTGGGAACGATCCTGAAGGCAAGTCCTCCGAGGACATCTACGGGACATCTGCCGTTCTCTTTCTGGCGGATGGAATAATTACCGGCGCACACTTGCAACTATTTGAAAGTGTATCGCGCGGCTATTATTTTTCTCGCTCTGTCCGTAAGGCGGCTCTCAAAAATATCGGGGCAGGCTTCCATTCACCTCTCCAAGTAATGCGAAGATTCAAATCTGATCGCGGAGGCGGGCAGGATGCCGAATACATAACCTGGGTTGATGGCGAATCGTATTTGATCCTTCAAAACGTTCCGGCCAACCGTAACTGCCACATCCATTGGGCACTGGGGGCGCCGCCGACGAACATCACGAAAGCTTGCAGTGAGGCATTTAGCGATGACCGCGCATTCGGAGATAATGATTTATTGGGGGATTGGATGGGCAACGCCATCGATGCCCTGAAGAAGTAAGTAGAAACCCAATGCGAAGGATTTGTGATGCGTCTTGAGGACAGAGAAAAAATTCTAACTGTCGGCGCCTACAGACGGGGTAGCGCGGAATTTATTCTGTCAGACGGTTTTTATAAGGGTAGAGTTTTCTTTTCAGAACAA
Source organism: Pseudomonadota bacterium (assembly GCA_021847345.1). Classification (GTDB taxonomy): domain Bacteria; phylum Pseudomonadota; class Gammaproteobacteria; order Burkholderiales; family Burkholderiaceae_C; genus Thiomonas_A. The sequence goes on along the minus strand of JAJZTW010000053.1, from coordinate 12,373 downwards.
AAGTCCGCCAATGATTTCGGTCTCGATACCGAGCCAAGATTGGTGCGAGGTCAGTGTATGGAGGGCGCTCTCCGGCTATCATTCCGAAATAAGGCTGGTACTGCGCAAGGAGTTTTGAGGCGGGACCCCATGGTTGCAGGTAATTACTACAGAGGGGTGCTTGAACTTTTCGGGACTCAAGGTAAAACAACCTCCATGACGGCGTGGGTTTCATCGATGAAATTTGAGGGTGAGTGCTTTTTATTCGGCGAATGCGAGAGCATCGAAAATCGATTTATGTGGCTCATAGATTCATTTCAACCAACTGAAGAATAAATCTTGCCTTCTAGCTGCGCAGTGGCCCGGACTCACAACTGGCCCGCCTGTTTTGGAGTCCACCTATCTCGTTCGTAGCCGAGAGGAAGATTCGCACTTGGCGAGTGAATTCGGATTCGGTAAGCCGCTGCGGAATTAGTGGGGTTGGCTCTCAGCAGCTTCCTGCGGGATTTTGGCTGTTGCCGATGGTCGCAGTCCGCGCCCGCAAAGGCCGACTTACAGTCGTAGGGTCGATGTGGGAACTGCCATTGCGCCATGCGTTGCTGGATTACAACGAATGTCTCGCATGCGAGACAGAGGGAGTGTCTTGATCCCGCCTTGCGCAATGTGCCTGGCTTCGACTCACGGACTGCTACAAGCCAACCCCGACCGTCGGCAGGGTCGAAATAGGCCATTCTTCATGGCCATTCTTTCGGAAATAGGCCATTGTTCGTGTCCATTCCTGCACGTCCAGGCGCTGTACCCGAATACCCAGAGGCTGACCATGGGTATTACCTGTGGCGCAGACGCCACCGCAGCGGCCATTCCCTCTTAATCGACTTGCCCTTACAACCATCTGCATCTACCCAAGGGAGAGCAGATGGTGGATCGCAAGCATACGGACAGGGCGGCCTCGGTTAGTCATCCTGCGGCACTTGCTGAATTGATCGGCGGACGGCGCTGGCTACACCGTCCGCGAGCCATTCCGTTTGGGCGCTGTCCTGCGCATGCCTGGAGTTCGACACGCTTCGCGGGACGGTCGCGGGGGCGTCGGGATGGTCCAAGCCAGCCTACTCGTCCGACAGCTGGCGCTGTCGAACGAGGCTGGCGAGGGGCCGCGCCCCTTCGAACCCTGCCGCAGGCATCTGGCGTGCGGGGTGCGTCATGAAGACCGCCCCGCAGCGCCTGCGCCACCCCGACGCGAAGGTGAGTTTCCGCCTGCCGAGCGAGGTGGTCGCGCGGTGGCGGACCGAGGCGGTGGCGCAGGGCTTGAACCTCTCCGACCTGTTGCGTGGCACCCTGGCAGCGGCTTTGGCCGGCGGCGAAGCCGCCGGTGCGGTGACTACTCGGCGCCCCCCGCCACGGCAGCGCCGCGGCGAGGGCGCGCGGGGGCGCGTTGCCACCATGGACCCCGCGCTGCTGCGGCAGCTGGCATGGATCGGCAACAACCTCAACCAGATTGCACGGGTCGCCAACAGCACCGGCACCACGGACGTGCGAACGCTGCTTGCGCTGCAGCGCATCCGCATCCAGCTCGACGCGCTGATGACCTCCGTCGAGATGGCGCCCCGGCCGCAGCCACAACAGGAGTCGGCGCGATGCTGATGAAATGGCTGGCTCATGGTCGAGGGCTCGTCGCCGCCGCTGTTCGCTACCTGCTGGGTAAGCGCGACGCCAGTGGCAAGACACGTGCCGAAGTCCGCGTGCTGCGCGGCGATCCCGCGTTGGTGGCCTCCCTGGGTGACGCCCTGCCCTTCGTCTGGCGCTATAGCAGCGGGGTCATCGCCTGGGCCCCCGAAGACCAGCCCAGCGACGCCCAGATCGACGCTCTGCTGGATGACTTCGAGCGCGCGATGGCGCCCGGCCTGGATATCAACCGTTTGGCGTACACCGCGGTGCTGCACCGCGACGCCGACGGTAGCTGCCATGTCCACATCCTCGTGGCGCGGGTCGACCTGCAAACCGGCCTCTCGTACAACCCGGCGCCGCCTGGCTGGGAAAGAACGTATGACCCGCTGCGCGATGCCTGGAACCATGCGCAGGGCTGGGCCGCGCCGGACGATCCGGTGCGTGCGCGTGCGCAGTCCCCCGGCCATCGCGCCCTGGTCAACGCCGCCGCCGTTCGCGCGGCGATCCAGGTCGAGCCCGATACCAAGCAGTTGGTCACCGACTACCTGCTGCAGCGCGTGCTCGCCGGCCATATCACCGACCGCGCCGGGGTCTGCGAAGCACTGACCGACCTCGGCTTGCAAATTCCCCGGCTCGGCGCCGACTACCTCAGCGTGCGCGACCCCGACACGGGCGTCCGACATCGTCTCAAAGGAGCACTCTATGCCCAGCACCTCGACATCGACGCCATCCGGCAGTCTGCAATCGCGGATCCAGCGTCAGATCGACCAGGAGGCACAGCTGTACGAGGAGCAGACCCGCAAGCGGCTCGAGCAGCACGCGAAAAGTTCGAGCGCGCAGTGGAGCGCATGGCAGCGATCAACCGAGCGAAGTATGCGCGCCGCGAACCGCCTGCTGCGCCGACAGCTGAAGCGGCAGCTGCGGGTGATGCTGCGCCTGACGCTGCTGCCGCTGTTTCCGGCCCTGCTGCTGAGCTTGATCGCCTTGACGCTGGGCCTGCACTGGGCGTGGCAGGAGTGGCCGCTGTTGCGGGAGCCAGCAAGGCGGATCACCGCGAGCAACGGGCAGACCTACCTGGTCCTGGCGTCGCCGGACTGGAGCACCTGTCGCACCCGGCAGGGCCTGCGCCCGTGCCGGCCCATCAACTGACGAAGGAGGACCAACATGCCGAGATCGAAGAACCCGACCAACGAACTCGAAGCGAGGCTGTTGAACGCGCTCGACGACATCTTGCTGGAGCTATCGCAGCGCGACGACGAGCACGCGAAGCTGCTCGACGCACTGACCAGGCGCTACGAGGACTTGGCGCGTCAATGCAGCGCCTTCGCCGAGCAGCTGGAGACCTTGGTGCAGCAATCGAACGCCAGCGACTCCGCGTGGGACGCCTTGCTCCATGGGTGATCGGAACCATCCAGGGGCCGGCGACGGCTGATCGGCGTGCGCCGGCTGTGTATCGCGTGACTTCCGAAAAGCATGGGCTGCGCATCGTCGACGTGGGCGACGGGCTGATCGCGCTTGGGGCAGGCGATCAACGGGCGATGGCGCGAGCAGCAGCCCTGGCTACGCGTTTGCTGGATTTGCGAGGATGGGCAGGCGATGAGGCCACGGCCACCGGCAGCTCGTCGTGGCTTCAGGCCCTGTCGGTCACAAGCCGCCGGCGCGTCGGCGCCTCCCACGACCTTGCTTCCGACATCGAACCCGGATAGCTTGGACAAGTTACCTGAGTCAAGTCAGCGCCGCGCCAGCATGATCGGCTGGCGGCGTTGTTGATTGCCAGAGAATAGGCACCCTAACGCAGCCAAAACGAAGCAGTGGCGATGCCCTTGATCCGGTCGCCAAGCTCGATCTTCCCCCATGACCCGCCGCCGACGCCGCCCTCAGCCCTCAAACCTTGAAGCCCTCCTGGCACTGCCCTGGTGGGGCCGCGCCCTGGCCGGCCTGGTGCTCTTCCTCGGCATGCGAATGGCCGCCGCAGCCTTGCAACGGAGCCCGTTCACGGTTTTCGCGGCGTCGCTGATCCGCGACCTCAGCGCTTTCGCGCTTGCCCTGTTCGCCCTCCTCGCTCTCGTGGGACTGCTGCAGGAAGTGGTCGCGAAGCGGCGGACGGTCAACGCCCCGAAGCCCGTTGATCCGTGGCACAACGTCCCGTGGGACGATACAAGACCGTTGCCATCCTTGGACAGCGCACGTGGGCCGGTGGCGGCGCGCAGCCAAGCTGTGGCGCCTCCACCGAAGGCGGCCGCAACTGCCTGGTCGCTCGATCTGTTGCGGGAGATTGAGTGGCACCGCTTCGAGGAACTCTGCGCGGCGTACTGGCGTGAAGCCGGAATGATCTCGACCACCACGCCATTCGGCGCGGACGGTGGCGTCGACGTCGAGCTTCGGCAGACTGGCGCGGACACGCCTGACGCGCTCGTGCAGTGCAAGGCGTGGAATGCAACCCAGGTCGGCGTGAAGCTCGTGCGCGAGCTGCTGGGCGTGGTCACCGCTCGCAAGGTGGAGCGCGGCATCTTCATGACCACCGGCTCCTTCACCACGGACGCCGCGGAATTCGCGCGAGGCAACCGTCTCGAACTGATCGATGGCCCCGATCTCGTGCGAAGGATCAAGGCACTACCCGCCGACGCTCAGGCGCGGCTGCTCGCCGTCGCCACCGACGGCGACTACACGACTCCAACCTGCCCGGCGTGCGGGATCAAGATGGTGTTGCGGGAAGGCAAGGACGGTACGCGACCGTTCTGGGGATGCAGGAACTTTCCGAAGGGGTGCCGACAGACGCTGCAGGTTGCACGGTCCGGCCACTGAGCGGCGAGCTGCCGGGCGACCGAGGCTCGCGACTGTCGGGGATCCGCAACGCCAACGGCAACGACCGCCGCCGATTGGCAACAGATTGGCAACACATCAGCGCCCACGAAAAAGCCCGCTCGTGGCGGGCTTCTCCGGACCTGGGGCAAGTCCTTGATTCTCTTTCGGTCTCAATGGTCGGGGCGAGAAGATTCGAACTTCCGACCCCCTGCACCCCATGCAGGTGCGCTACCAGGCTGCGCTACGCCCCGACTGACCGAAAACGAAAAGTGTAGCAGATCCGTCTTCGCTCAAGCTCGGGAGAACGCGCAAAATGTTCCGCGGGGCCCGTGGCATCTTCGCGCCACGTACCCCGCGAAGCACCGGGTCCGCTCACGAGAAAACGCAGGGCCGCCCCAAGTTTTCTCGACCCCCACGGGGGATGAGGCCGGACCAGCTGCTGTGCCTGCGCACAGCAGCGCGCCGGCCGAATCCGAACAGCCTGCAAGCTGCGAGGTGGAACGGGTCGGGCCCCAGGCCCGGCCCTGGGGGCACTCAGGAGCCCATCATGCGCAGCGCCCTCTGCGTGAGGTCGATGCCGTTGGAGAAGTCCTCGATGAAGATCAGGCCCGACAGCCCGTCGAACAGATGGGGAGTGTCCAGGAACACCCTCATGCCGTACTTGTACGAGCCGGTGAACTCGCTCAGGTCGAAGTACTGGCCTCCGGTCAGCCCCTCCAGGATCGCGTTCTGGTCAGGGGTGAGCTGGGCCTGCACGACGAACAGGTAGGGCTTGGTCTGCGAGCGCAGGGTGTTCAGCACGGCGCCGAGCCTTTGCGTCTGCTGGCTCAACTGCGAACTGGCGGGCCAGTACGAGCAGATGTCGGTGTAGTTGCCGCAGTTGTTGATGTCCGACGTGTTCACGCTCGACCACAGGTAGCTGTAGCCCAGGGAGTTGTCACTGGAAGCGATCACCGTGCGCCCGGCCGCCTGCAGGGACCCCAGGGTCGACGTCGGGCCATACTGATCACGCCCGGCGAGAACCGGCCCCAGTTGCTCTTGCAGGTACTGGTACGCGTTGTTGCGCATATCGTTGGGGTCGGTGCCGGACGAGGGGTACCAGTGGTTCATGTCCATGATCACCAGTTCGGACGGATGGGCGCTCACGAAGGCCTTGACCTGCTGGACCACGTCGGTGAATTTCTCGCCTGTCATCGCGTGGCAGGTGTAGATGCTGCCGACATCGCTTCCGCCACACAGCCGCAGGTCGAGGTAACGGGTTCCGCGTTGCAGCTGGCCTGCCACGTCCATGGACTGCGCCTTGGACCAGCCGGCGATCAGCCACGGCGCGTCGACGGCTGCCTGGGCGATGGCACCGCTGGCGTCCGCCGTGGGCTGCGAGCTGGAGCTGAGGTCGGCGGTGCCGCTGTCATGGGTTCCCGGCAGCACAAGTTGCTTGATCTGCAGCGAGGGATTCACCTGCTTCATCCACGATTGCATGTCCTGCGCGGTGCTGCTGATGTGCAGCGAATCCTGATTCCCCACGAGTCCGAAACGGGAGTACATCGTGGCGATCGACAGGTACGCAGGGTTGCTGTAGGTCGTGTTGACCGTCGAGCCCCAAGCCGACACCGTCACCTGGTAACTGGCGACCTTCTGGGCAGCGCTCCAGATCGACAACGAGAACGTGCTCGGGGTGTACAGGCAGGACCAGCCGTCGCTGGCCTCGACGTACTGGCGCTGCACGAGCACGGGCTCGGGCGTGCCGTTCATGCACTGCGAACTGTCGATGGTCATCGACGCCGAAGGCACGAAGGCGTCGACGTCCATGTACAGGCCCTGCCCGGCATAGGCCAACGGAGAGCCGAGCAGCAGCGCGAGCATCGACAAGCGGCGCAGAGCGCGAGCTTCGGTACCGCCAGCGGTAAGTCCGCGTGACGTTCCCAACAAACGAACAATGGTCGACGAATCCATGGCAACACCTCACTTGGTCAGATGACGGTGCGCAGAATCTCATGCGCCCCGGAGCCCGTCCCAGCGTAGGGTTTTCCCGGAAATTGCCTGGCGACCGCGATGCCCGACCCTGTGCTGCCGCGCCGCAGCACGGTTCTCCCCCGGAACTCGCAAGCCAGGCCATGCGCGCGGGTTGCCGAGGCAGCGTCGGTGCCGACGGCCCCGTTGCGCAGTCCTCAAGCGGAGCTGAGTCCGGCTTGCGCCAGGCGGGCCTCGGACGACACAAGGCGCGATCGCGACGGATTCGCCCCGAGCGTCCGGGAATCACACCCGGGTCACGCCGCGCCTACGCGCCATTGCGCTCCACAAGCATCATTCGCTACGCAAAAGCTCGCGCAGCAATAGCAGTTCCCGCAGCAGATCCTCGCGGCTCGGTGCCGACCACTGCACGGGATCGCCATCGGGCAGAGGCCGCGCGGGGGCTTGCGCGCGGCGCGCCGGGGCCTCGCCCGCGCCGCCCTGCGCCAGCTTGGCCCGCGCTCCGTGGATCGTGAATCCCTGGTCGTACAGCAGCTCGCGGATGCGGCGGATCAGCACCACCTCGTGGTGCTGGTAGTAGCGCCGGTTGCCGCGCCGCTTCATCGGGCGCAACTGGCTGAACTCCTGCTCCCAGTAGCGCAGCACATGCGCCTTCACGCCGCACAGCTCGCTGACCTCACCGATGGTGAAGTAGCGCTTGGCGGGAATCGGCGGCAGGTCCGAGGAGGCGGTCATGGGAGCTAGGGTTCAGCGGCTGCGCGGCGGAGTTCGAACGGTGGTGCGGGCTTCGCTCTTGCGTGCTCAGAGCCCCGACACGGTCAGCGGCACGGGCTGCTCGCTGCCGCCCTGCAGCTGTTCCTTGAACTTCTGGCTGGGGTGGAAGGTCACGACGCGTCGCGCGCGAATGGGAATCACCTCGCCCGTGCGCGGGTTGCGCCCCGGGCGCTGCGCCTTGTCGCGCAACTGGAAATTGCCGAAGTTGGACAGCTTCACGTCCTCGCCGCCGGCCAGCGCGTCGCGGATCAGGTCGAAGAATGCGTCCACCATGTCCTTGGATTCGCGCTTGTTCAGCCCGATGCGCTCATACAGCAGCTCCGACAATTCCGCCTTGGTCAGGCTGGGAGTCTGCAGGCTGGTGACCAGTTTTTCCATGATCGGCATCCAAGTCTCGAAGGCAGGCGCCAGTGCGCGGCTCAGGCGCGAAGCCGCGCGCCGAACTCGCGCTGCATGGCCTCGACCACCGATGCGCAGGCCGCGTCGGCCTGCGCATCGGTGAGGGTTTCGTCGCCCTGCAGGCTCAGGCGCAGCGCCAGGCTGCGCGTGTCGCTGCCGGGCATCGCGAACACGTCGAAAATCACCACGTCGGCAAGTATCGCGCAGCGCGAATCGTCGCGCGCCACGGCGTGCACGGCGTCCAGCACGCTGGCCGCAGCCACGCCGGCGGGCAGCGCGAAGGCCAGGTCGCGCGACACCATCGGCGTGCGCGGCACCGGGCGCGGGCTCGGCAAGGCCTGCTGGCGCAGCATCTCGGCGTCGAGCTCGAACACCACGGCAGCGTGTGGCAGAGCGTACTTTTGCACCCAGCGCGGATGCAGCTCGCCGAGAACCCCCACGGCGCGTTGGTCCAGGTAGACGGTGGCAGCGCGTCCGGGGTGCAGCGCCGGGTGATTCACCGGCTGGAAACGAAGCTGCCCGGCGCCGGCGCACAACTGCTCGACGTCGGCCTTGACGTCGTGGAAATCGACCAGACGCTCGGGCGCTGCCCAGCCGGTGGGCCACACCGGGCCGTAGGCGAGCCCGGCGATGCGCATCGGCTGTTCGACGCCGCGCGGCGCCAGGTCGGCGCGCTCGGGAGCGCGCAGGAACACCCGCCCCAGCTCGAAAATCCGCACCCGGCGTGCCTTGTGGCTGAGGTTGGTGCGCAGGGTCTGCAGCAACCCGCCGAGCAGGCTCGAACGCATCACGCCCGCCTGCGCGCTGATCGGGTTGCGCAGCGCGATGGGGTTGGCGTTGCCGGCGAGGTCGGCTTCCCACTCGGGCTCGGCGAAACTGAACTGGATGGTTTCCTGGTAGCCGCGTTCGACCAGCGCCAGGCGAAGCGCATGCTGGCTGCGCCGGCCCTCGGGAGCGCCGAGCATGCGCGCGGCGGCCAGCGGCGGGCGTTGCGGGATGTTGGCGTAGCCGTGGATGCGGGCCACCTCCTCGACCAGGTCCTCCTCGATCTCGAGATCGAAGCGATAGCTCGGCGGCGTGACGACGAAGGCCTCGTCGGAGCTGCCCTGGCCCTGGCGCTGCGCGGGCAGCCCGAGGCGCTGGAAGATGCCGGCGATGGCGTCGGCGTCGATCTGGGTGCCGATGATGCGCTGGCAGCGAGCGACTCGCATGCGCACCGGCGGGCGCTGCGGCAACTGCAGCTGGCGGTCGTCCACCGGGCCCGCTTCACCGCCGCAGATGTCGACGATCAGGCGGGTGATGTATTCCAGGTGCTCGACCGTGGTGGCGTAGTCCACGCCGCGCTCGAATCGGGCACCGGCGTCGGTGCTGAAGTTGTAGCGACGGGCGCGTCCGCGGATCGCCTGCGGCCACCAGAACGCGGCCTCGACGTATACGTTGCGGGTGTCCAGGCTCACCGCGGTGGCCTCGCCCCCCATGATCCCGGCCAGCGACTCGATTCCCTTGTCGGCGGCGATCACGCCGACCCGCTCGTCGACCTCGATGGTCTGGCCGTTGAGCAACTCCAGCGACTCGCCGGCGCGCCCCCAGCGCACCTGCAGGCCGCCGTCGATTCGATCCAGGTCGAACACGTGCGTGGGGCGCCCGAGTTCGAGCATCACGTAGTTGGAGATATCGACCAGCGCCGAAATGCTGCGCTGGCCGGCGCGCTCCAGGCGCTGGCGCAGCCACGCGGGGGTCTGCGCGCGAGCGTCGACGCCGCGGATCACGCGTCCGGAAAAGCGTCCGCACAGATCGGGCGCCTGCACCTGCACCGGCAGGGTTTCCGACAACGCGGGAGGCACCGGCGTGAACTGCGGACGCTGCAGCGGAGCGCCGGTGATCGCCGACAGCTCGCGAGCAACGCCGTACACGCTCATGCAATGACCCAGGTTGGGCGTGAGCTTGATCCCCAGCACCTGTTCGTCGAGCCGCAGCGCGTCGCGCACATCCTGCCCGACCGGCAACTGGGCATCGAGCTCGAGCAGCCCGGAATGATCGGTCGACAGCCCCAGTTCGCGCGCCGAGCACAGCATGCCCTGCGAGTCCACTCCGCGCATGCGCGCGGCGCCGATGCGAAACGCGGCCGCACCGGGCTCGGCCGGCGGCAGCTCGGCGCCGATTCGCGCGCAAGGCACCTTCATGCCGGTGGCGACGTTGGGCGCGCCGCAGACGATCTGCAGCGGCTGCGAGTCGCCGCAGTCGACCTTGCAGACGCGCAGGCGGTCGGCGTCGGGGTGCTTGCTCACCTCCAGCACCTGCGCGACGACCACGCCGCGGAACGCCGGAGCGGCAGGCTGCATCTCCTCGACTTCGAGCCCGGCCATGGTCAGGCGCTCGGCGATCTCGGCGATGTCGAGTTTCGGGTTGCAAAAACTGCGCAGCCAGGATTCGGGTACTTGCATGGATCAGCGGGAGGCAAAGACGGGCATCGGGACACCACGCAGGCCCGCGACTCGGGCGCGGTGCGTTGCGTCAGGCGGCGTTGAATTGTTCGAGAAAGCGCAAGTCTCCGGCATAGAACTGGCGCAGGTCGCCGATTCCATAGCGCAGCATGGTCAGGCGCTCGATTCCGGACCCGAAGGCGAAGCCGATGAAGCGCTCGGGATCGAGTCCGAAGTTGCGCACCACGCTCGGGTGCACCTGGCCCGCCCCGGAGATCTCCAGCCAGCGCCCCTTGAGCGGGCCGCTGTCGAACATCATGTCGATCTCGGCCGACGGTTCGGTGAACGGGAAATACGACGGGCGGAATCGAAGCTCGATGTCCTCGCGCTCGAAAAAGGCGTGCAGGAAGGCGGTGTAGGTGCCCTTCAGGTCGGCCAGCGACACCTGCTCGCCGATCCACAGTCCCTCGAACTGGTGGAACATCGGCGAGTGGGTCGCGTCGCTGTCCACGCGGTAGGTGCGCCCCGGCGCGATCACCCGGATGTCAGGCATCGCGTCCGCGCCGGCGTGGCGCTGCACGTGGGCGCGGGCGTGGCGCACCTGCATCGGCGACGTGTGGGTGCGCAGCAGCAGCGGCTGCCCGCGCTCGTCGTCGAGGTCGACGTAGAAGGTGTCCTGCATCGAACGCGCCGGGTGATCCTGCGGCGAGTTCAGCGCGGTGAAATTGGTCCAGTCGTCCTCGATCTCGGGGCCTTCTGCGACCTCGAAGCCGATGGAGCGGAAAATCGACTCGATGCGCATCCACGAGCGCACCACCGGATGCACTCCGCCGCGGCGCTGTCCGCGTCCGTCCAGCGTGACGTCGATGGCCTGCTCGGCCAGCCGGGCCTGCAGTTCGGCCTCGGCCAGCGCGTCCCGGCGCGCTTGCAGCGCCTGCTCGATGGCCTGCTTGGCCAGGTTGATCTCGGCGCCCTGCTCGCGCTTTTGCTCGGGGGGCAGCCTGGCCAGATCCTTCATCAGCGCGGTGATCGCGCCGGACTTGCCCAGGTAGCGGGCCTTGGCGTTTTCCAGATCGGCGGCCGTGGCGCTGGCCTCGAACTGCTCGCGCGCCTGGTGCACCAGTTCCTGCAGTTGCGTATTCGTGCTCATCACCGAGTCATCGCGTGGTCATCGCAAAACCGAAACCATCCAGCCGGCGCCGTGCGTCGGCGTGAAAAAAGGCCCGGGGTCACCAGGCCTGCTGCGGGGTGCAGCGCGCCGCGCGGCGCGCTGCTCGAGCCTGGCTCAGGCCAGCTTCGCCCGCACCGCCTCGACGATCTTGCCAAAGGCCGCGCTGTCGTGCACCGCCATGTCGGCCAGCACCTTGCGGTCGATGTCGATCGAGGCCTTCTTCATGCCGTTCATGAACACGCTGTAGCTCATGCCCAGTTCGCGCACGGCGGCGTTGATGCGCGTGATCCACAGCGCGCGGAATTCTCGCTTCTTGGCACGGCGGTCGCGGTAGGCGTACTGACCCGCCTTCATCACCGCCTGCTTGGCGATCCGGAATACGTTCTTGCGACGGCCGCGGAAACCCTTGGCCTGGTCGAGCACCTTCTTGTGGCGGGCGCGAGCCGTTACACCACGTTTGACGCGAGGCATCTGAAAACTCCTTTACCGAAAACGGGAAAACGACGCGAGAGCCGGCGGCTCAGGCGAAGGGCATCATCTGGGCGATATGGCCCATGTTCGTGGCATGCACCTCGGTGCTGCCGCGCAGATGACGCTTGTTCTTGGTCGTCTTCTTGGTCAGGATGTGGCGCTTGAAGGCCTGGCCGCGCTTGACCGAGCCACCCGGCCGGACGCGAAAGCGCTTGGCAGCGCTTTTCTTGGTTTTCATCTTGGGCATGTATTGCTCCGTTGGAATGAACATGTGCACGGGCGCCCGCCGCAGCGGAACTTGAGCCTGTGCGCACTTGGAATCGACAACGGCCCGGTTCGAACCGGGCCGTCGCCGGGGCCCACGCCACAGCCGAAGCCATGGTCGCGGATGCTCTTGCCGCGTCGCGGGGGCCTGCCGCGACGCCGCCGGTGCTCGCGCCTACTTCTTCTTGCGGGGCGCCAGCACCATGATCATCTGCCTGCCCTCCAGGCGGGGCATCTGCTCGACCTGAGCATGTGCCTCGAGATCGTCGCGCAGGCGCTCGAGCAGGCGCATGCCGATTTCCTGGTGGGTGATCTCGCGCCCCCGGAAGCGCAGCGAGACCTTGGCCTTGTCACCGTCGTCCAGGAAGCGCTTGAGGTTGCGCAGCTTGATCTGGTAGTCGCCCTCGTCGGTGGCAGGCCGGAACTTGACCTCCTTGATCTGGATCTGCTT
>JAJZTW010000052.1 GCA_021847345.1 Pseudomonadota bacterium | reverse complement strand
GCCGCAGGCGGCTATCGAGCCCGCCTGAAAACCCCACGCCCACGCGGCTCCCGTCGCTGCCAGGAAACCTCCTGCCGCAGGGCCGCCCCAAGGCAGGGGTTGTCCCCCTCGGGGGGACGGAGCCGGGCTCGCGCCCGGCGACGGAGGGGGCTCCCACCCCCCTATATTGATTTTTTTCCGGGTTTTTGCTAACGTGCGAAGACCATGGTTTCGAACTCGACTCCCGCGCGCAGCGATTGCCGGCTCACGTCGGCCGGGGCGCTTGCGGCCTGGCAGCGCGGGCTGATGCTGCGCCTGCTACGCGTCGACGTCGAGCGGCGACTGCGCCCCGCGCGCAACTGACTCCCGCTCCCCTGCTGCCCCCGCCGGGCAGCCCGCGCTTTGCCAGCGCGACCGACCGTACCGATTTCCCTGCCGCGCGCGACTCCCAGCCATGAGCTGGCCGATCGAGGCCTCGAGGCCCACCACCGCGTCGCAGGGCCCGTTCCAACCCGAATCGCCGGAGATTTTCGCCATGTTGAAGAACCCCCAGACCAAATACCGCCCGATGCCGCCGGTGGGCCTGAAGGACCGAACCTGGCCCGACCAGGTCATCACACGTGCGCCGATCTGGATGAGCACCGACCTGCGCGACGGCAACCAGGCGCTGTTCGAGCCGATGGACGCGGCGCGCAAGATGCGCATGTTCAAGACCGTGTGCGCGATCGGCATCAAGCAGATCGAAGTCGCCTTCCCGTCGGCTTCGCAGACGGATTTCGACTTCGTGCGCGAACTCATCGAAGGCGGGCATATTCCCGACGACGTCACCATCGAAGTGCTGACCCAGGCGCGCGAGGACCTGATCCGCCGCACCTTCGAATCGTTGCGCGGAGCCAAGCGTGCCATCGTGCACGTGTACAACGCCACCGCCCCGAATTTCCGCAAGATCGTGTTCAACGTCGACGTCGCAGGCTGCAAGCGCATCGCCATCGAGGCCGCCACGCTGATCCGCCAGCTCGCCGCCGAACGCCCGGAAACCGACTGGACCTTCCAGTACAGCCCCGAGGTGTTCAGCGGCACCGAGCTGCCGGTGGCGGTCGAGGTGTGCAACGCGGTGACCGAGGTGTGGCAGCCGACACCCGAGCGCAGGATCATCTTCAACCTGCCGGCCACGGTGGAGATGAGCACGCCCAACATTTACGCCGACCAGATCGAGTGGATGCACCGCCACCTCGATCGGCGCGACTCGATCGTGCTGTCGGTGCACCCGCACAACGACCGCGGCTGCGCGGTGGCGGCAGCCGAACTGGCGGTGATGGCAGGCGCCGACCGCGTCGAGGGTTGCCTGTTCGGCAACGGCGAGCGAACCGGCAACGTCGACCTGGTGACCCTGGCGCTGAACCTGTACTCGCAGGGCGTCGACCCGGGGCTGGATTTCTCCAACATCAACGCCATCGCGCGCACCGTGGAGGACTGCAACCAGCTGCCCATCCATCCGCGCCATCCCTACGTCGGCGACCTGGTGTTCACCGCCTTCTCCGGCTCGCACCAGGACGCGATCAAGAAGGGCCTGGCGGCGCAGAAGCCCACCGCCATCTGGGAAGTGCCCTACCTGCCGGTGGACCCGGCCGACCTGGGCCGCACCTACGACTCGGTGATCCGGGTCAACAGCCAGTCGGGCAAGGGCGGAATCGCGTACCTGCTGGAGTCGAGCTACGGGCTGGTCATGCCGCGTCGCATGCAGGTCGAGTTCAGCGGCGTCGTGCAGCGCTTCACCGACAGTTCCGGCAGCGAGGTCACGGCACAGCAGCTGTGGAGCATGTTCAACGCCGAATACACCGAGGCCGCTGAACCGCTGCGCTACGTCTCGCACCACCTGGCCGAGCACGGGCATGAGCAGGGCATTCGCCTGGAGCTCGAGATCGACGGCCGGCCGGTGAGCCTGCGCGGCGAGGGCAACGGCCCGATCGACGCCGCGGTGCGCGCGCTGCACCTGCCGATGGTGGTGCACAGCTACGAGGAACGCGCCCTCGGCCTGGGCGCCAACGCGCGCGCGGTGGCCATGGTGGAGGCGGCGCTGGAAGATACCGCGTCCACCACCTTCGGCGTGGGCATCGACCCGAACATCGTGACCGCGTCGATCCGCGCCATCGTGTCGGCCGCCAACCGGCTGTTGACGCGCCTGGGCGACGCCGAGCGCGAGCAGCTGCTCAAGGGCATCCAGGCCAAGCTCAAGGCGGTGGCCTGAGGCTGCCCGCGGCGCGGTGAGCGTCGCGGCTGGAATGGACAAGGGCCGGCGATGCCGGCCCTTGTCCATGGAAACGCTGCTCGGCTCGGTCGACGCGTGCGCCCGCCGAGGCAGGGATCAGAAGCCGTCGGTCGACGTGAACAGCCCGACGCGCAGGTCCTTGGCGACATAGATCTCGCGGCCGTCGACGCGCATCACGCCGTCGGCGATGCCCATGACGAGACGATGGTTGATAACCCGCTTGAGATCGATCTGGTAGCTCACCAGGCGCGCCGTCGGCAGCACCTGGCCGGTGAACTTGACCTCGCCCACGCCGAGCGCCCGGCCACGCCCCGGCGCGCCCATCCAGCCCAGGTAGAAGCCCACCAGCTGCCACATCGCGTCCAGCCCCAGGCAACCCGGCATGACGGGATCGTTCTCGAAATGGCAGCCAAAAAACCACAAGTCCGCGCGAATGTCGAGTTCCGCGCGCAACTCACCCTTGTTGTACGCGCCGCCGTGGTCGGCGACATGGGTGATGCGGTCCATCATCAGCATCTGTCCCAGCGGAAGCTGGGCGTTGCCGGGGCCGAACAATTGCCCGTGGCCGCAGGCCACGAGTTCTTCGTGCGTGTAGGAGGATTGCGGTTTCATGTGGCGGGTATGCGCAGTACGTCCCACAGTTTAGCCGGCCCGGCCGGCCGGCCCTTACAGCCTGCTACAGTGCCGGCATGATCGGACGCATCCACGGTACCCTGCTCGACAAGTCCCCACCGCAGATCCTGGTCGACTGCGCCGGCGTCGGCTACGAGATCGACGTGCCGATGAGCACCCTGTACGGGCTGCCCGCGGTGGGCGAGAAGGTGGCGTTGCTGACCCACCTGATCGTGCGCGAGGACGCGCACCAACTGTTCGGTTTCGCCAGCGCCGCCGAGCGCGAGGCCTTTCGAGCCCTGATCCGCATTTCCGGCGTGGGCGCGCGCATCGCGCTGGCGGTGCTGTCGGGCCTGAACGTCCAGGAACTCGCGCAGGC
Source organism: Pseudomonadota bacterium (assembly GCA_021847345.1). GTDB lineage: Bacteria > Pseudomonadota > Gammaproteobacteria > Burkholderiales > Burkholderiaceae_C > Thiomonas_A. The sequence goes on along the minus strand of JAJZTW010000052.1, from coordinate 26,674 downwards.
CATCACCGCGCAGGACGCCGCCCGCCTGACCCGCGTGCCCGGCATCGGCAAGAAGACCGCCGAGCGCGTGCTGCTGGAGATGCGCGGCAAGCTCGGCGCCGACCTCGGCCGCCCGGCGGGCGCCTCGGCAGGGCACGCCGACGTGCTGCAGGCGCTGCTCGCGCTGGGTTACTCGGAGCGCGAGGCCTCGGGCGTGGTCTCCAAGCTGCCGGGCGACGCCGGCGTGGACGAGGGCATCCGCCAGGCGCTGAAGCTGCTGGCGAAGGCCTGAGCGACCCCCTGCCCGAACCATGAGCATCCAACCCGACAAGCTGCAGGCGGCTCGCGTGGTGGCGCCGTCGCCGGCATCGCCGCAGGAGGAGGCCGCCGAGCGCGCGCTGCGCCCGCAGGTGCTGTCCGACTACATCGGCCAGACCAAGGTGCGCGAGCAACTCGACATCTTCATGGGTGCGGCCAAGCGTCGAGGCGAGGCGCTGGACCATGTGCTGCTGTTCGGGCCGCCGGGCCTGGGCAAGACCACGCTGGCGCACATCATCGCCCGCGAGATGGGGGTGAACCTGCGCTCGACCTCCGGGCCGGTGCTCGAGCGCGCGGGGGACCTGGCCGCGCTGCTGACCAACCTGGAGCGCAACGACGTCCTGTTCATCGACGAGATCCACCGCCTGTCGCCGGTGGTGGAGGAAATCCTGTACCCCGCTCTCGAGGACTACCAGATCGACATCATGATCGGCGAGGGTCCCGGCGCGCGCAGCGTGAAGATCGACCTGCAGCCCTTCACGCTGGTGGGCGCCACGACCCGCGCGGGCATGCTGACCAACCCGCTGCGCGACCGCTTCGGCATCGTGTCGCGCCTGGAGTTCTACACCCACGCCGAACTGTCGACCATCGTCGAGCGCTCGGCCCAGCTGCTGCGCGCCGAGATCGAGCCCGAAGGCGCCAGCGAGATCGCCCGCCGCTCGCGCGGCACGCCGCGCATCGCCAACCGCCTGCTGCGCCGGGTGCGCGACTACGCGCAGGTGCGCGCCGACGGGCGCATCAGCCGGGAGGTCGCCGACAGCGCGCTGCGCATGCTCGACGTCGACCCGCTCGGCTTCGACCTCATGGACCGCAAGCTGCTCGAAGCCATCGTGCACCGCTTCGGAGGCGGCCCGGTGGGACTGGACAACCTGGCCGCGGCGATCGGCGAGGAGCGCGACACCATCGAGGACGTGATCGAGCCCTTCCTGATCCAGCACGGCTACATCCAGCGTACGCCGCGCGGGCGCATCGCCAGCGCCGCCACCTATGCCCACCTCGGACTGGCGGCTCCGCGCGGCGGCGGGGACCTGTTCGGCGAGCAGGCGCCGTAGGCGTCCTGGCAGCCCTCAGGCGCTGATTTCGTCGAGCACCTGGTCGAGGTGCCCGCAGTCGTTCCAGCCGACCAGCATCACATGCTCGTCGGTGACCAGCACGCGGTTGATCGCCGCGTTGCGCAGCTCCCAGGTGCGCGGCGCCTGCAGCTCCTGGCCGGTGGCCACGCGGTACAGGCAGTCGAGCACGCCGCCGTGGGTCACCACCGCGACGGTCTGGCCGCGGTGCCGGGCCGCCAGGTCGAACACCGCGGCGCGAATGCGCCGGTCGAGCTCGACCAGGCTTTCGCCGCCGCCGGGCGCCGCCCAGTGCGGGTCGCGCCGGCGCCAGCGCTCGCAATCGCTCGCATGCGTGGGCTCGAGCCCGGCGAAGCTGTGGCCCTCGAAGGCGCCGAAGGCGCGTTCGCGCCATTGCGCATCGCGAAGCAACGGCAGGCCGCGATCGCGCGCCAATGCCTCGGCGGTCTGCCTCGCCCGCGCCAGGTCGCTGCTGTAGATGGCGTCGAGCTGCTGTCCGGCGAGGGCTCGCGCGAGCGCCGCCGCCTGTGCGAGACCACGGCGGTTCAGCGCGATATCGGTGTGGCCCTGCACCCGTGCGCTGGCGTTCCATTCGGTTTCGCCGTGGCGGATGCAAAGCAGCAGGGTGGCCTGGTCGTGGGGCATGCGCGCATGGTAGCGGGCTCGCCTGCCCGGGGCCCACCCTGGAGGGCGGGCCCCGGCCGGGAGGTCAGTGCGCCGCGCTGGCGTCGACCGGTCCGGCGTTGCGCGCCGGCTTGACCAGCCACACCAGCACGATCAGCGCCAGGAACAGCCAGGCGCTGAGCCGGAACATCTCGTCCACTGCGATGGTGTAGGCCTGGCGCTGGATCAGCCCGTCGATCAGGCCCAGCGCCTGCTGGTGCCCCAGGCCCAGGCCTTGCGCCAGGCGAAGGGTCTGGTCGGCCACCGGGTTGCCCTGGTAGATGTGCTCGGCCAGTTGCGCGTGGTGCAACGCGGCACGGTTGGCCCACCATGTGGTGTAGATGGACGTGCCGAAGGAGCCAGCCGTGATGCGCGCGAAATTGGACAGACCCGACGCCGCGGCGATGCGATGCGGCGGCAGCCCACCCAGCACGATGGCCAGCAGGGGAATGAAGAACATCGCGGTGGCGATGCCCTGCACCACGGTCGGCAGCGAGTATTGCCAGTAGGCGTCGCCGATGGTGAAGCGCGAACGCATCCAGAACACCAGCGCGAACACGGCGAACGATGTGGTGGTCAGCCAGCGCGTGTCGACCGACTGCACGTAGCGCCCGATGACCGGGGACAGCGCCAGCGCGAACAGGCCCACCCAGGCCAGCACCTCGCCGGCGTCGGTCGCGGTGTAGCCGACGAATTCCTGCAGCCACAGCGGCAGCAGCACCAGCGAGCCGAAGAACATGGCGTAGGCCAGCGCCAGCATGATGGTGCCGATGGTGAAATTGGGAATCCTGAACAGGCTGAGGTCGACCACCGGATGCTCGTCGTGCAGTTCCCAGATCAGGAACAGCACGAAGCCGACGAAGGCGCTGACCGCCAGCATCAACACGGTGTTGGAACTGAACCAGTCCAGCTCCTGCCCCTTGTCCAGCATGATCTGCAGCGACCCCACCCAGATGACCAGCAAGGCCAGGCCGGTCCAGTCGATCGGCAGCTTGCGCGTGGGCGTCTCGCGCTTGCTGTAGATGGTCGCCGTGACCCCGGCACAGATCAGGCCTACCGGAACGTTGATATAGAAGATCCAGGGCCACGAGATGTTGTCGGTGATCCAGCCTCCGAGCAGCGGCCCGGTGATCGGTGCCACCAGCGTGGTCATCGACCACATCGCGATGGCCATGCCGGCGCGCTGGGGCTTGTAGCTCGACAGCAGCAGGGTCTGCGACAACGGGATCATCGGCCCCGCCGACGCGCCCTGCAACACGCGAAACAGGATCAGGACGGCCAGGCTGGGCGCCTGGCCGCACAGGAACGAGAACAGCGTGAACAGCAGGATGCTGGTGATGAACACCTTCACCGCGCCGAATCGCTGGGTCACGAAACCGGTGAGCGGCACCGCGATGGCGTTGGCCACGCCGAACGAGGTGATCACCCAGGTTCCCTGCGAGGAACTCACGCCGAGGTCGCCGGCGATCGCCGGCAGCGACACGTTGGCGATCGACGTGTCCAGCACGTTCATGAAGGTCGCCAGGCTCAACGCCAGCGTACCCAGCACCAGCGCCGAGCCCGCCAGCGGGCGCAGGTGCTGCTCCTGCTGCGGCTCGGGCGTGGCGCCGGCCGCGGCCTCCTCGACGGCAAGCTTGTCGGTCATGGTGTCACTCCGCTGTCGGCGCCCCGCTCAGCGCTTGCCATGGTGCGGGCCGCGCACCGCGCGGTGCACGGGCGCATGGTGCCCGGCGCCACGACCCAGGCCGACCTCCGCCTCCGGCATGCCGCCGACGTTGGCGGCGATGATGCGCGCCACCAGCGCGTCGGCCTTGGCCCAGTTGGCGGCGTACATGTCGGTGCTGGCCACCGCGCCGGTCGGGGTCAGGCCCAGCACCGGGGTGCCCGAGTGGTCACGGATGTCGACCGTGACCTCGGTTGACAGACCCACTCGCAGCGGGTGCTTGCTCAGTTGCGCTGGGTCGAGCGCGATGCGTACCGGCAGGCGCTGCACGACCTTGATCCAGTTGCCGGTGGCGTTCTGCGCGGGCAGCAGCGCGAAGGCCGATCCGCTGCCGGCGGAGATTCCCACCACCTTGCCGTCGTACGTCACATGGCTGCCGTAGATGTCGGCGACCACGGTGGCCGGCTGGCCGATGCGCAGGTTGCGCAGCTGGGTTTCCTTGAAGTTGGCGTCGACCCAGACCTTGTTCAGCGGCACCACCGTCATCAGCGGCAGGCCCGGGGGCACGCGCTGGCCGAGCTGCACGCTGCGACGCGCCACCACGCCCGTCACCGGGGCGACGATGTCGGTGCGCTCGAGCGCCAGATAGGCTTCGCGCACGCGGGCGGCGGCCAGGCGCACCGTGGGGTTGTGGGCCAGCACCGTGCCGGCGGTCTGCGCCTCGTTGGCTGCGACCTGGGCGCGCGCTGCCTGCACGGCGCTTTGCGCGGTGCCCAGCGCGCTGCGCGCGGCCTGCACCGCGATCTGCGCCTGGCGCAGTTCCTCGGCGCCGACCGCGCCGGTGCCGGCCAGCGCGCGACGGCGCTGCAGCGCGTCCTCGGCCTTGGCCAGGTTGGCGCGAGCGCTGGCGACGTCGGTTTCGCGGACCTTGACCACCGACTGCAGGGCCGCGGTCTGGGCGTAGGTCACGCGGATGCCGCGCACCGCGCGGCCGAGCTCGGCCTCGGCCTGCTGCAGGGCCACGCGGGCATCGGCGCCGTCAAGGCGCACCAGGGTCTGGCCGGCATGCACCACCTGGGTGTCGTCGGCGTAGATGGCGGTGACGGTGCCGCCCACCTGGGGCGTGACCTGGACCAGGTTGCCGCTGACGTAGGCGTCGTCGGTGTTGACCTCGCGCAGCGACTGCCAGTACTGGTAGCCGCCGTAGGCGGCGCCCAGCACCACGAACACGCCGATGGCGGTGAGCATCAAGGTGCGCCGGCGGGCGGCCTTGGCATCGACCTCGGCGTTCGAGTTCTGGTTGGAAGATTGCGGATTGGCGCTCATGCAAAGCTCCGTGCTATTTCGGGTTTTGGTATCGGGTGTGTTCGGGAAATTCAGCGCGCGGCCAGCGGCGCGTCGGCGTGCGGCGTCGCGGCGTCGCCGTCATAGCCGCCGCCCAGCGAGCGGATCAGCGCCACGTCGTCGACCAGCGCCTGGGTCTTGAGCTCGGCGCCGAGCTGCTGCAACTGCAGCACCGGCGCCTGCGCCTGCAACACCATCAGCTCGTTGCCCAGGCCGGCGTCGAAGCGCTTGCGCACCAGCGCATGCGCCTGGCTGGCCAGCTCCAGCGCCTGGCTCTGTTGCTCGATCTGCTGCTGCGCCGAGCGGCGCGCGGCGATCGCGTCGGCCGCCTCGCGCACCGCGCCGACCAGCGTGGAGTTGTACTGCTCGATCGCCGCGTCGGCACCGGCATCGGTGGCGCGCAGGTTCGCGCGCAGCGCTCCACCCTCGAAGATCGGCAGGGTCAGCGCCGGGCCCACGCCCCAGGTCCGGCTGGCGACGTTGAGGAACTTGTCCCAGCCCAGCGCGTCGAGCCCGACGAAGGCCGTGAGATTGATGTCGGGGTAGAAACGGGCGCGCGCCTCGTCGACCGAAGCCAGCGCGCTCTGCACCTGCCAGCGCGCGGCGACCACGTCGGGACGGCGACCGATCAGGCTCGCCGGCAGCTCGCGCGGCAGCGCGGGCAGCGGCACGTCGCGCAGCTCGGGGCGCAGCCCGGCGGTGGCCTGCGGACCGGCGCCGATCAGCGCCGCCAGTGCGTCGCGCGCCTGCTGCTGCGCCTGTTCATTGGCTTGCACGCTGACCCGCAGCTGCGGGATCTGCGCCTGCGCCTGGCGCTGCTGCAGGGTGTTGTCGAGCCCGGCGCGCGCACGCTCGCCGACCAGACGTGCGATGGCCTCGCGCTGCTGCAGGGTGTGCTGCAGCACCTGGCCCTGGGCCACCAGCCCGGCGAGGCGGAAATACGCCTGCGCGACGTCGGCCGTGATGACCACCCTCACGGCCTGGGCCTGCGCCTGCGCGGCGCGCGCCTGGCCGATCGCAGCGCGCAGCCGGGCACGGTTGCGTCCGAAGAAGTCGAGGTCCCAGCTGCCCTGCAGCGCAGCCTGGTTCTCGGTGTAGGTCATGCCTCCCAGCGGCGGCGGATAGATGCCGTACTCGCTCAGGTGCGAGCGCGTCGAACTCAGCGCGGCTCCCAGGTGGGGACGCAGCGCGCTGCGCGCGATGCCGGTGGCTGCCTGCGCCTGGCGCTCGCGCGCCTGCGCCTGCCGCAGGTCGGGGCTGCCTGCCAGCGCCTGCTGCTCCAGGCGGTCGAGCCGGGGGTCGCCGAAGCTCTTCCACCAGTCCTCGGCGGGGAACACGGCGGGGGCGGACTGCAGGCCGAGCTGGCGGGCCTGCAGCATGCGCGCCTGCGGCTTGCCGGATCCGGGGGAGGCGCAGCCGCCGAGCAACGCGACGGCAAAAGCCACGGCAGCCAGGCGCCAGGCCGGTCGACGCGCCGCGACTGGGGAAAAGGACGAATGCGGGAGGTTCATGGTTGGGGGTGGTCGCATTGGGCGTTGGCATCGCCGCAGGCGCTGCCGTTGCTCACGAATCGCTGCAGGAGTTCGAGCAGGGTGTGGAATTCCTCGGGGGTGAAGCCACGCAGTTGCCGGTTCAGCACCTCGGCCAGGCGATGGGGAATGCGCGAGGCCGCCTCGTCGCCCCGTGGGGTCAGACGCACATGGACCACGCGGCGGTCCTGCGTGCTGCGCTCGCGCTCGATCAGGCCCTTGGCCTCGAGGCGGTCGAGCATGCGGGTCATCGCTCCCGCGTCCATGCCGGCCTCGCGCGCGCAGGCGGCGACATTGTCGGCCCCCGCATTGCGGATCAGCCACAGCGGGCCCCACTGCATGCCGGTCAGATCCAGTTCCTGCATCGCAGCATCGAGATTGCGCTGCAGGATCTGGTAGGCCTGCTTGATCCAGTAGCCCACCGATCGCTCGCGGCTGTACTTCGACCCGTCGTAGAACGACGGATCCTGCGCGCCCTGCTCCGGCGTGCTGGAGGAATCCGGGAAATCTTTCATGCCTCGATAATATTTGCACAGGCAGCTATTGCATGCACATACACCTAATACCATCGGCGAAAGTGTGGTTTTTTTGGCAGCCCGGCAGCGCCGGGCGTGCGGCGGCGCCGGCGCGCTACCAGTCCTGGACCGAGAACAGCTTGCGGTGCTCGCGAATCGCGTAGCGATCGGTCATGCCGGCGACATAGTCGGCGATGGCCCGCAGCTGCCGGTGCCCGCGCTGGTATTCCGACGGCAGCAGGCGCGGGTCGTCGGCGTAGGCGTCGAACAACTCGCGCAGCACGCGCGAGGCCTTGGTGGTCGAACGCAGCACCATCGGATGCCGGTAGAGCTCGCGGCGCAGCAGTTGCTGCAACTGCACCAGCTGGTCGCGCACCGGCGGACTGAACGCGGCCAGCGGCGGCGCCGCGCGCACCTCGTCGGGACTGGCGACCGCGGCATCGCGAATGCGCGCTGCGGTCTGCTCGACCAGATCGGCGATCAGCGCCGAGATCATGCGTCGGATGGTCTCGGCCAGCACGCGCTTGGCGTGCAGCCCGGGAAACGACGCGCGTACCGCATGCAGGTGGCCGCCGAAGAAGGGCACCGCCTCGAGCAGCTCCAGGCTGAGCAGGCCGGAGCGCATGCCATCGTCGATGTCATGGTTGTTGTAGGCGATCTCGTCGGCCAGGTTGGCCACCTGCGCCTCCAGGCTGGGCTGCCTGCCCAGCAGGAAGCGCTCGCCGACATCGCCCAGGCGCTCGGCATTGCGTCGCGAACAATGCTTGAGCACGCCCTCGCGGGTCTCGAAACACAGGTTCAGGCCGTCGAAGGAGGCGTAGCGCTCCTCCAGGCGGTCGACCACGCGAAGCGACTGCAGGTTGTGCTCGAAGCCGCCCCCCGCGGGCTCGCGACTTCGCATGCACTCGGCCAGCGCGTCCTGGCCGGCGTGGCCGAAGGGCGTGTGGCCCAGGTCGTGGGCCAGCGAGATGGCCTCGGTGAGGTCTTCGTTGAGCTGCAGCGCACGCGCGATCGAGCGCGCGATCTGCGCCACCTCGAGGCTGTGGGTGAGCCGGGTGCGGAACAGGTCTCCCTCGTGGTTGAGGAACACCTGGGTCTTGTATTCCAGGCGCCGGAACGCCCCGCAGTGCACGATGCGGTCGCGATCGCGCTGATAGTCGTTGCGGTCGCGCGGCGGCGGCTCGGCGTGGCGCCGTCCGCGCGAGCGCGCCGGGTCGCTGGCATAGGGCGCCTGCATCGCCGCGAGCCCCGCGCTCAAGCGGCGAGCGCGCCGTGCGCGCGCAGCGCGGCGGCCGCCGCATCGTCGGGCACGCCGCGCAGCAGCGCGCGACCCAGGCCGTCGAGCAGCACGTAGCGCACCTCGCCGGCCTCGGCCTTCTTGTCCACGCGCATGAGTTCCAGGTAGCGCGCCACCGGCAACTCGGGCACGCGCACGGGCAGGCCGGCGGCTTGCACCAGTTCGCGCAGGCGCCGCGCATCGTCCGCCGCGAGCAGGCCCTGCGCCACCGACAGCTCGGCGGCGACCACCATGCCGGCGCCGACCGCTTCGCCATGCAGCCAGCGGCCGAAACCCATGCCCGCCTCGACCGCATGCCCGAAGGTGTGGCCGAAATTGAGCATGGCCCGCGCGCCGCTCTCGGTCTCGTCACGCGCCACCACGTCGGCCTTGATTTCGCAGCAACGCCGCACCGCGTACGCCACGGCCTGCGGATCCAGTTCGCGCAGCGTCCGCATGTTGCGCTCCAGCCAGGACAGGAAATCGGCATCGGCGATCGCGCCGTGCTTGATCACCTCGGCCAGTCCGGCGCTCAGCTCGCGTGCCGGCAGCGTGCGCAGCACGTCGACATCGGCGACCACCAGGCGCGGCTGGTGGAAGGCGCCGATCATGTTCTTGCCGGCGGGATGGTTGATGCCGGTCTTGCCGCCGACCGACGAGTCCACCTGGGCCAGCAGCGTGGTGGGCACCTGCACGAAATCCACGCCACGCATGTAGCAGGCAGCGGCGAAGCCGGCCATGTCGCCGACCACGCCGCCGCCGAGCGCGAACAGCACGCTGCGGCGGTCGCAGTGCTCGCGCAGCAGGCTGTCGAACACCTGGTTGACGGTATTCCAGTCCTTGTATTGCTCGCCGTCCGGCAGCACGCAGTGCAGCACGCGCGCGAACTGGCCCCGCAGCGCCGCGGCCAGCGCCTCGCCGTACAGCGGCGCCACCGTGGTGTTGCTGACGATCAGCGCGGTGGCGCGCGGCCGTGCGACGCTGGCGAAGCTGGAAGCGTCGCGCAGCAGTCCGCTGCCGATCAGGATGTCATAGGAACGCGAACCGAGTTCGACGCGAACGCTGGTCATGGGCCCGATGCCTCGGCGGACGGTTGGCTGAGAAGCGCTGCATTGTAGAAGCGCGTGCCACAGCCGCGCCCCCGGCCGGGCCTTCAGTCGTCGCGCACGCCGAGCACGCCGGCCAGCTCGAGTTGCGCCATCACCAGTTGCGTGAGCATGGCCGGCGACGGACGCCCGGTCTCGATGATGAAATGCGCCACCTCCCGGTACAACGGGTCGCGATGGCGATACAGCTCACGCAGCCGGGCGCGCGGGTCGGCCCCGCGCAACAACGGGCGCGTGCGGTCGTTGCGCATGCGGTGCGCGAGCTCGTCGGGGCCGGCGCGCAGGTAGACCACGGTGCCACGCTCGTGCAGCGCCCGCCGGTTGGGCTCGCGCAGCACGGCGCCGCCGCCGGTGGCCAGCACGATTCCCGGCTGCCGGGTGAGCTCGTCGATCACCTGCTGCTCCTGGTCGCGGAACGCGCTCTCGCCTTCGGCGGCGAAGATCTCGCTGACCGTCATCGCGCGCCGACGCTCGATCTCGTGGTCGCTATCGACGAAACGAAGCCCGGCGCGCTGGGCCAGCGAGCGCCCCACCGTCGTCTTGCCGGCCCCCATCAGGCCGACCAGGAAGATACTGCGCTGCGTGGCCACGGAAGAGCGGGCCGGCGGCAGCGCGCCGGGGCGCTGCCTTGCCGGCTCAGCGGGAGAGATCGGCGTTGGTGACGATGCGCGGAGTCAGGAACACCATCAGCTCGTCCTTCTGCATGCTCCGGCTCGTGGTCTTGAACAGGTAGCCCAGGACCGGGATGTCCCCCAGCAGCGGCACCTTGTCGGTCTGCTGCTGCTCCTGCGACGTATAGATGCCGCCGAGCACCACGGTGCCTCCGTTCTCCACCTGCACCTGCGTGGACACCGTGTTGGTGTTGATCGCCGGGCCGCTGTTGGTGTTCTGGCCCACGCTGTCCTTGTGCACCGACACGTTCATGATGATGTTGCCGTCGGGAGTGATCTGCGGGGTCACGTCCAGGCTGAGCACGGCCTTGGCGAAGGACACCGCGGTGGCCCCGCTGGAGGTCGCCTGCTGGTACGGGATCTCGGTGCCCTGCTCGATATGCGCCTGCTGCATGTCGGCGGTGATCACCCGCGGCGCCGAGATCACCTTGCCCTTGCCGTCGGCCTCGAGCGCCGACAGCTCCAGGTTGATGAAGCGGTTGGCGCCGGCGTTGAACAGGCTGATCGCCAGCGTCCCCGGGTTGACCCCCGCCAGCACGGTGTTGGCGATGGTGGAAGCCGGCATGTTGACGAACTGGGTGTCGGTGTAGGCCGCGCCGGTGGCCAGGCTCTGCCCGGTGCCCTGCGCCACGCCCAGGTAGTTGCCGCCGACGGCCGCGCCCGGATTGGACAGCCCGTTCCCGGGCAGGTTGTTGTTCCAGTAGCCCAGCTTGGCCCCGAGGGCGCGTCCGAACTGGTCGGTGGCCTCGACCACGCGGGCCTCGATCAACACCTGGCGCACCGGCTTGTCGATCTTGTGGATGAAGTTGGAGATCTCCTCCAGCTTCGACGGCACGTCGGTGACGAAGATCTGGTTGGTGCGAGGATCCGCGATCACCGTGCCGCGCGGCGAGAGAATGCGCGACGTGTTGGTCATGGTGCTCGCGTTGCTCAGCACCGGGTACGGCACCGGTGCCGTTCCCGGCGCGCCCTGCTGCACGCCGCTGGTGGCACCGGTCAGCAGCGCCACCACCGCGGCCGCCTTCTGGTAGTTGAGCTGGAAGGTCTCGGTCTTCAGCGGCTCGAGGGCCTGCACCGACTTGGCCGCCTCGAGCTCGGATTTCTCGCGGGCGATGATTTCCTGGCGGGGCGCGATCCACAGCACGTTGCCGTCCTTGCGCTCGCCCAGGCCCTTGGCCTGCAGGATGATGTGCAGCGCCTGATCCCACGGCACGTCCTTCAGGCGCAGCGTGAGGTTGCCCTGCACCGTGTCGCTGACCACCACGTTCAGCCCGGTGAAGTCGGCGAACACCTGCAGCAGCGATCGAACGTCGATGTTCTGGAAGTTCAGCGACAGCTTCTGGCCGTGGTAGCCGGGGCCGCTGCCCGCGACGAGCTGGTTGGGCTTGACGGACTGCGGATGCACTTCCAGCACGAACTGGTTGTCGGCCTGGTAGGCGCTTTGCTGGTAGGCGCCGGTCGGCTGCACCACCATGCGCACGTTGTCACCCATCTGGAAGGTGGTCACCGACCTGACCGGCGTGGCGAAGTCCTGCACGTCCATGCGCCGGCGCAGCACGTCGGGCAGCTTGGTGTTGAGGAAGTCGACGACGATGTTCTGGCCCTGCTGGCTGATGTCCACGCCAACCTGGTTGTTGGGCAGGCCGACCACGATGCGCCCGGATCCGTCCGGCGTGCGGTGGAAGTCGACCGAACTCAGCGACAGCTGCTGCGTGTTGAGCGACTTGGCGAAGTGCATCGGCGAGCTCACCGGCAGCGCGCTGGCGCTGGGGTTGGCCGGCTGCGTGCGCGGCGCCTCCATCACCACCAGCAACTGCTTGCCCTGGATGCGGGTCGTGTACGGGGTGCTCTGGCGCAGGTTCAGCACCACGCGCGCGCGGCCCTGCGCCTGCACCACGTCGGCGGAGCGCAGGTTGCCCTGCGAGGAGCTCAGCGCGTGCATGCCGACGTCGGAGCTCATGCCGGGGAAGTCGAGCACGACGGCGGCCGGGCGCTCGATGGTGAATCCGGCGGGAGGCGCGCTCAGCGGCTGCGCGAAGTTCAGGTCGACCACCACCTGGCCACCCTGGGTGCTGGCGTTGATGCTGCGCAGCACGTTGGCGGCATGCGCGATGCCAGCGCCGGCCAGCCCCCACAGCAGCGCCGCGCCGGCCAGGCAACGGGCCACGCTCGCACGTTCAAGCCGAAGGGACATCATTTGCTGCTCTCCTGCAATTGAAGGGTTGCGGTGCGTTGCACCCAGTCACCGGTGGCGTCCTGCACCAGTTCCTGCAAGACCACCTGGTTTTCGTCGATCTGCGTGATTCGCCCGTAGTGCTGGCCGGCGTATTCGCCGACATGCGCGCGATACAGCAGGTTGCCCGCCTTGAGCAACGCGTACCGCTGGCCGTGCAGGGTCAGGCTACCGACCATCTGGATCTGGTCCAGCGAGTACTGCTCCAGCGGCTGCTTGGGCCGGTTCATCTGCGCCAGCACCTGCGGACTGAGCTGGCTCATTTCCTGGCGCACGCCGGTCTGCAGCTTGGCGTCGGAGAACGGATCGACCTGGCCGGCGAACGAGTACGACGCGGCCACGTAGGGCTTCGGCGGCTCGATCGGCTTGACGTGCGGATGCAGCTGCGCGCGCTGCTGGGCCATCCAGGCGCGAAGGTCCTCGTGGTTGCTGCCGCCGCAGCCGGCCAGCAACACGCTCAGGCCGAGCCCGCAGACGAGCCATGCCGGTCCGGCCGTACGGCGCCGCAGCTTGGGCGACGTGATCATTTGCGTCCTCCCGGCTTGCCGTGCTCCTGCGCCTGCTTGGCCGCGATCTCGTCGGCATCGAGGTAGCGATAGGTCATCGCCGTGGCATTCATGCGCAGACGCCCCTGCGTGCCGCGACCGATGCTGATGTCGTTGATGGTCACGATGCGCGACAGCTTGGCGATGTCCGACGTGAAGGCCGCCAGGTCGTCGTAGCTGCCCTGCACCTCGATGGAGATCGGCAGCTCGGCGTAGTAGTTGCGCACGTCGACCTGTCCCGGACGGAACAGATCGAACTGCAGGCCGCGGCCGATTCCCGCCTGGTTGATGTCCGACAGCAGCGCATCCATCTCGGCCTTGCCGGGAAGCTGCTTCTCCAGCACCAGCACGTACTGTTCGACCTGGGCCTTCTGCGCCTTCAGCAGGTCGAGGCTGACCGCCTGCGCCAGCTTGCTCCTGTAGGTCGCGCGCAGCTGCACTTCCTGCTGGCGCGCGTCGTTGAGCTGCTGCTTGACTCCCGACAGCCACAGGTACCAGCCCAGCGCCATCGCCAGCACGAGCAGCGCGGCGTACACGGTGTAGCGCGGCAACGGGGGCCAGGTGCCGGGATCGTTCTGGTTCAGGCCGCGGAACTGCCCGGCCACGCGCTCGCGCAGCGTGGCGAAATCAATCCGCATCGACAAGGGGTTGGCCATGCTGGATGTGTCTCGATCAGTGCGCCGAAGCCGGGGTCTTGTGCGCGGCGGAGCCGGACCCGGGAAGCTTCAGCGATGCGCGCAACTGGAATGACGACACCGTCTGCGCGATGCCGGGGCGCTGCACCGAGCGGATCTCGATCAGCTCGGGCTTTTCCAGCCACCCCTGGCCGTTGGACAGGTTGCGCAGCAGGTCCGCAACCCGCTCCTGGCTCAGCGCGGTGCCTTCGATCAGCACCGAGCGCCCTTGCTGGCGCACGCTGGTGACCTGCACCCCGGAAGGCATCTTGCGGGTCAGGTCGTCGAACAGGTAGACGGGCAGGTTGCGATCCGACTGCAGGTCCTCGACCGCCTTCTGGCGCGCGCGCAGGCTGTCGATCTCCTGGCGCAGCGTGGCGATGTCGCGAATCTGATGGTCGAGCACCGCGATCTGCGACTGCAGGAACTCGTTGCGCGACTGCTGGGAGTCGATCATCGCGCTCAGCACGCCATCGCCGAGCGCCAGCAGCAGGCCGCCGAGCACCAGCGTGACCGCGGCACCGATGTAGAAGGCCTCTCGGCGCTTCTTGCGCCGCGCCTCTCGGTGCGGCAGCAGGTTGATCAGGACGATGTTCATTGCAGGAACCTGCGCATGGCCAGACCGCAACTGGTGAGATAGCTCGGCGCCTGCAGGCGCAGCTTCTTCTCGCGCACCTCCGAGCCGATGGCCATGCCCTCGAAGGGATTGAGCACCAGGCAGGCGGTGGACGTCAGCTCCGTGATGCGCTCGACCAGCCCGGCCAGCGCGGCCGTGCCACCGGCCAGCAGGATGTAGTCGACCTTGCTGTTCGGGGTGGCGCGGAAAAAGAACTGCAGCGCGCGCGAGACCTCCTGCGCCATGCCGGCGACGAAGGGTTCGAGCACCTGCGAGCCGTAGTCGTCGGGAAGGTCGGCGCTGCGCTTCTTGGCTTCGGCCTCCTCCTGCGAGAAGCCGTAGTGCCGCGCGATGGCCTGCGTGAGCTGCTGGCCGCCGAAGGCCTGGTCGCGGTCGTACAGGGTCTCGCCGTTGCGCAGCACCTGCATCGACGTGCTCGAGGCGCCGATCTCGAACATCGCCACCAGCAGGTCGTGTCCGCCCCGCGGCAGGCGCTCGATCAGGCGCCCGGCGGAAAGCCGCGACGCGAAGGCGTCGATGTCGAGGATCTGCGGCTTGAGCCCTGCCGCCTCGGCCACCGCCTGGCGCTCGAGCACCTTGTCGCGGCGCGAGGCGGCGATCAGCACTTCCTGGTCACCCGGCGAACCCAGGCTCGGGCCGAGCACGCAGAAGTCCAGCGCGACGTCCTCGATGGCGAAGGGAATGTACTGGTTCGCCTCGCTTTCCACCTGCACTTCGATTTCCTCTTCGCGCAGGTCCCCGGGCAGAACGATCTTCTTGCTGATCACAGCCGACGACGGCAGCGCCAGCGCGACGTCGCGCGTGCGAGTTCCGCTGCGCTTGATCAGCCGGCGCACCGCCTCGACCACGTCGTCGGGTTTCTCGATGTTGCCGTCGGCGACTGCGCCGCGCTCGAGCGGCTCGATGGCCGCGCGCACCAGGGTGTAGCGCCCCTGCTGGTCGAGGTCCAGCTCCACCAACTTCACGCTGGAGCTGCTGATGTCCAGCCCCATCAGCGGCGCATAGCGCTTGCCCAATAAGCTGCTGAAGATGGACAACTTGCCCCCCTGTTGATCCAGAACTTCCGGTTTAGCCCCTAAGTGCGCGTCACAAACCGGGATTGCGCCTTGCTATAAAAGCTGCGTTTGTTGCAGATCCTAGCAACAACCATTTTGCAGGCCGTGAACTTTTCCAGCTTGGGAGCAGATTTCGTTGCAAATCACCCACGCGTTCCGGGGGGTACGGGGGATTCCCCGCGGGAAAATCGGCGAAAAACCGGAACCGGCGCCGTTGCAACGCAGCAAGATCTGCCGCGGTGTCAGCCCAGGCTGGCGTCGAACTCGAGTTGCGGGCCGCCCTGCTCGCGCAGCGCCTGGAGCAGCAGATCGGCGAAACTGCGGCCTTCGCGGGTATCCAGCCAACGGCCGTCGCGCCAGCGGAAGTGGTAGGCGCCGGACTTGCTGGCCAGCCACAGTTCCTGCACGGGAGCCTGCAGGTTGATGATGATCTGCTCGCCGTTATCGAGCTCGAGGTTCAGCACCGAACCGTCGCGCCGCGAATCGAGCTCGGCCGCGTCGGCGGCGTTTTCCACCGCGCGCAGCGCCTGCTCGGCGAGGTTCAGATACCGGGATTGCGAGAGGTCGTCCATGAGCCCGCTGATACACTGAAATGCATGCTTGAGGCGACCATTCTAGGAGCTTGGGGCGAGCCCGCGCGAATTCGCTCGGCCGCCCGTTGCAGCCTGCTGGGCTTGTGCGCTGCGCTGGCCGGCTGCGGACAGACCGGCCCGCTGTATCTTCCGCCGCCGGTGGCCGCTGCCTCGAGCATGCCGACGACGCCGGCTGCGTCGGCGCCCGCGCAGGCATCCTCGTCGCCTGCGTCGTCGCCTGCATCCTCGCCCACTCGCTGACCACGCGCTTCGCATCCGCGCGCGCCCCGGCAGCGGCTGCTGCGCGCGCTACCCGTACCCCGCATCCCTCCAACATGAGCCACGCCGCAAGCCTTCCCGAAACCCTGCCGGGTCACCCGCATATCGCACGCCGGGGCGCCAGCCTGATGATCGAGTCGCTGCCCGCCTCGGAGCTGGCGCAGCGCTTCGGGACCCCGCTGTACGTGTATTCACGCGCCGGAATCGAGCAGGCGGCGCGCGCCTACAGCGATGCCGCGCGGGGACGCCCGCTGGCGCTGCGCTACGCGGTGAAGGCCAATTCCAGCCTGGCCGTGCTGCAGTTGCTTGCGCGCCAGGGCTGGGGCTTCGACGTGGTCTCCGGCGGCGAGCTGGGGCGCGTGCTGGCGGCCGGCGGCGATGCCGCGCGGGTGGTGTTCTCCGGCGTCGGCAAGACGCGCGACGAGATCGCCGCGGCGCTGCGCGCCGGGGTCCAGTGCCTCAACGTGGAGTCGCTGAGCGAGCTCGAGCGCGTGGATCGCGTGGCCGGCGAGCTGGGGCTGGTCGCCCCGGTCAGCCTGCGCATCAACCCGGACGTCGACCCGCGCACCCATCCGTACATCTCCACCGGCCTGCGCAACAACAAGTTCGGCATCGCGCAGACCCAGGCGCGCCAGGCCTACGCGCGCTGCGCCGGGCTGGCGAACCTGCGCGTGCTGGGGATCGACGTGCACATCGGCTCGCAGATCACCCAGATCGGGCCCTACCTGGATGCGCTCGACCGCGTGCTCGAACTGGTGCACGACATCGAACGCGACGGCATCACGCTGCACCACCTCGACCTGGGCGGCGGCCTGGGCATCCGCTACGCGGACGAGACGCCGCCCAGCCCGGGCGAGTGGATCGACGCGCTGTACGAGCGCCTGCAGTCGCGTGGGCAGGGCCACCGCCAGGTGCTGCTGGAGCCCGGCCGTTCGGTGGTCGGCAACGCCGGCGTGCTGCTGTGCCGCGTGCTCACGCTGAAGGACACGCTGGAGCGGCATTTCGCGGTGGTCGACGCGGCGATGAACGACCTCATGCGCCCGGCGCTGTACGAGGCCTGGCAGCGCATCGAGCCGGCGCAGGCACGCGACGGCGGCCATTCGCGGCGCTACGACGTGGTCGGCCCGGTGTGTGAATCAGGCGACTGGCTGGGGCGCGATCGCCTGCTCGACCTGCGCGAGGACGACGTGCTGGCGATCCTGTCGGCCGGAGCCTACGGCATGGCCATGGCCTCCAACTACAACACCCGCGGCCGCGCAGCCGAGGTGCTGGTCGACGGCGAGCAGGCGCACCTGATCCGCGAGCGCGAAAGCCTCGACGACCTGCTGCGCGGCGAACGCATGCTGGCGCCGTAGCGCGCGCCCCGGCGGGCTGCTCTCAGCCGGCGGCCCGCGCGCGCTGGCGCGCGCGTAGAGCGTGCAGCACCCGCCAACCCAGCAGCAGGGCCAGCACGACGGCGTAGATCTTGGGGTCGGCGGTGTTGTTCTTGGCCAGCTTGCCCCACCAGTAGTGGAACACCGCGATCGGAGCGATCAGGTAGACCAGGCGATGCAGCCGGCGCCAGCGTGCCGCGCCGACACGCTTGATCATCGCGTTGGTCGAGGTCGCCGCCAGCGGCAGCAAGAGCAGCAAGGCCGTCATGCCGGCGAGCACGAAGGGATGCTTGACCACGTCCTGCGCGACCTCGGCCACGCTGAAGTCGTTGACCAGCCCGAAGTAGCTGGTGAAGTGCAGCAGCGCGTAGCCGAAGGCGAACAGCCCCAGCATGCGACGCAGGCGCGCCAGTTCGCTCCAGCCGGTGATCACCCGCACGGGGGTCACGGCCAGCGTGATCAGCAGCATGCGCAGCGCCCACAGACCCGTGGTCCAGATCACCGCCTGTTCCGGATTGGCTCCCAGGCGCATGGTGAAGGCGCGCCACACCAGCAGCAGCAGCGGCAGCAGCGCCAGCACGAACACCACCGGCTTGGTGGCGCGCGACATCAGCAAGGCGCGGCGCAGCCGCAGCCCGGCAGGCGCCGCCGCGGCAGTCGGCATCACGCGGGACACCGGGGACTTGCGAACGAGGCCGTCCATGATCAGAAGTCCCGGGTCAGGTTCATGCCCTTGTACAGCGCGGCCACCTGCTCGCCGTAGCCATTGAACATGCGCGTCGGAATGCGCGGCGTGAACAGCCCGCCGAAGGCGCCGTCGCCGATTCGCCGCTCGTGCGCCTGGCTCCAGTTCTGCGGGCTCACGTTCGGATTGACGTTGGAGTAGAAGCCGTACCAGTCGGGCGCGGCGCGCATCCACGAGGTCACCGGCTGCTCGCGCACCAGGCGAATCCTGACAATCGACTTGGCGCCCTTGAAGCCGTATTTCCAGGGAATGACCATGCGCATCGGCGCACCGTCCTGGTTGGGAAGCAATTCGCCGTACAGGCCGAAGGTCAGCAGGGTCAGCGGGTGCATCGCCTCGTCCATGCGCAGGCCCTCGCGGTAGGGCCACTGCAGGATGGCGTCGTTCTGCCCGGGCATCTCGGCCGGGTCGAGCAGGGTGACGAACTCGACGAAGCGCGCGTTGCCGGTGGGCTGCACGGCGTCGAGCAGGCTCGACAGCGGATAGCCGATCCACGGGATCACCATCGACCAGGCCTCGACGCAGCGGTGGCGGTAGATGCGCTCCTGCATCGGCGCCAGGCGCAGCAGGTCGTCGATGCCGAAGGTGCGAGGCTTGTGCACCTCGCCCTCGACGGTCACGGTCCAGGGTCGGGTACGCAGGCTGCCCGCGTACTTGGACGGGTCGCTCTTGCTGGTGCCGAATTCGTAAAAATTGTTGTAGGTCGTGACGTCGCCGTAGGGCGTGAGTTTCTCGCTGGTCGAGTACTCGGCGTTGCGCTGCGCGGCCAGCCGGGCACGCCTGCCCTGCGCCGGCACCTCCAGCGCCTGCGCCGCACCGGGAGCCAGGGCGCCGGCCAGCGCCATGGCCCCGGCTGCACCGAGCAGGCGCCTGCGTGCGCGATACACCGACTCGGAAGTGATTTCCGACGGAACCGGATGCTCGAAGCCGAGCTTTTGCCACTTGTTCATGACCCTGTACTCCAGACGATCAAAGCGGTCGCGGCCGACAATGGGGCGACGAATCATGTCCGGCCGCGCCGCTGCGCAACGCCAGACCCTGTTCGTGAGTCGGACCAGGCGCCGAAACCTTACAGTCGGCTCTTCAACCCTACTGCCAGTGCGAGTATTAGGGGTCGTCGGTGCTCGCGGCGGGCAACAAAAAGCCCGCGCGAGGCGGGCCGGAACATGCTCGGGCGGGGCGGGCTGCGCGCAGCCCGCCCCTGGAGGCACTGTCAGAGCTTGCCGTAGGAGTGCAGGCCCGACAGGAACATGTTCACGCCGAGGAAGGCGAAGGTGGTGACCAGCAGCCCGGTCAGCGACCACCAGGCGGCGACCTGCCCGCGCAGGCCCTTGATCAGGCGCATGTGCAGCCATGCGGCGTAGTTCAGCCAGACGATCAGCGCCCAGGTCTCCTTCGGGTCCCAGCTCCAGTAGCCGCCCCAGGCCTGCGCCGCCCACAGCGCGCCGAGGATGGTGGCGATGGTGAAGAAGGTGAAGCCGATGGCGATGGACTTGTACATCACGTCGTCCATGACCTCCAGCGACGGCAGGTGCGAGGCGATGCGACGACGCCCGTACAGGATGCCGGCGACGGCCAGCGCCGACACGCCGGCGAACACGCCCCAGTACTCGGAAATGCCGCCCTGGCGGAACACCAGGGGCTCGAAGAACATGACGAAGCCCAGCAGCCACAAGGGGGTCAGCTTCCACCACGAGGTTTCCTCGCCATTGAGCTTGACCAGGTAGGCGAAGCCGACCATCGCGGCGATCGCGAAGCTGCCGTAGCCGACGAAGTTGGCGGGCACGTGCAGCTTCATCCACCAGCTCTGCAGCGCCGGCACCAGCGGCTGGATGGCGTAGGCGCCCTGCACCAGGCTGTACCACAGCAGGAAGCCGACCGCGGCGCTGACCACCAGCATGGCGAAGGCACCCATCGCGCGAGTGCGGTACTTGTGCTCCAGGAACAGGTACAGCGTGGTCGTCAGCCAGGAGAACAGCACGAACACTTCATACAGGTTCGACAGCGGGATGTGGCCGACGTCGGCGCCCACCAGGTAGCTCTCGAACCAGCGCATCATCGTGCCGGTCAGCGCCATGGTCACGCCGACCCAGGCCAGACGCGAGCCGAAGTACTGCGCGAAGTTGGAATGCCAGCCCCGCGCGTCATGCACCTGCGTGCCGTCGGCGGCCACTCCGCTGCCGGTGAACATGCCCACCCAGTAGCTCGCGGTGGACAGG
Source organism: Pseudomonadota bacterium (assembly GCA_021847345.1). GTDB lineage: Bacteria > Pseudomonadota > Gammaproteobacteria > Burkholderiales > Burkholderiaceae_C > Thiomonas_A. Next base: position 6,208 of record JAJZTW010000052.1, on the reverse strand, counting down.
AAGAACAGGAAGGCCATCCACAGGATCGCCGTCTGGCTGGACAGGAAGAACTTGAGCAGGAACTCCTGCTCGCCGCGCGCCAGAACCGGCGTGCCGCCGGGGCCGTAGTACTGGCTGATGCCCAGCAGCGACAGCGCGCCGACCGCGATGGCGAGATTCTTCAGCGGGGTCCAGCCCCAGGCCAGCAGGGTCAACGCCGTGGTGGCGCCGAGGAAGATCAGCTTGACCCAGTAGCCCATGCTGGCGCCGAAACGGTGCAGCACGTAGGCGTCGACGCCGAGGATCAGCGCCAGGAACACCCCGTCATACGGAGTGCGGCGGCGCAGGTAGGCAAGCGGCCCCGAACGATACGCCTCGCGGGGCGAGTCGTCGAGGTCCATGACCACGTGTTTGCTTGTCAGTTCCATCGCTTGGGTCCTTCTCAGGTTGGGTCGGCGCCGCCCGCGGGCGACTTGCCCGAGGGCTGCAGGACGGCGTCCCGCAGCGCGCCGAATTCACGCTCGAAATCGATTGTGCGCCGATTCGTGCTCATCGCCATCAGCGTCTTGCTGGAGTTCTCGCCATCGTCCTTGACCAGGAACCAGGCACGGCGCTCGCGGATGTAGAGCATCGTGAACACCCCCAGGATGAGCAGCCCGGCCCCCAGGTAGACGATCAGCTTGCCCGGCGCGCGGGCGACCTGGAACACGCTGGCCTCGACCTGCTTGAAATGGGCCAGCTGCAGGTACAGCGGGGCCGGGTAGAAGGTGGCATCCGACAGCGCCAGCACCGCGGCGTTGAAAAAGCGCTGGTCGGCCTTGTCTTCCTTGGCCGGCGGCAGCCCCGCCTGCTGGCGCGAGACCTGCCACAGCTGCCACAGCGTGCCGTTGAGCACGTCGATGAACACCTTCGAGGCCTTCGCCAGTTGCGGCTTGGGTACGTTGATCTCGAGGAACTCGGCCAGTGCCGGCAGGCCGCCGGGGGACTGCACCAGAGGCTTGCCGGTAGCCGCGTCGCGCGGGATCACTCCGGCGAACACGTCGAGGGTGCGCGCGGCGGTTTCGCGCAACTGGGCGGCGAGCTTCGGCGCGGTGCCCGCCGGCAGCGCGTCCTTCACGTAGGCGTCGACCGCGCGCTGGCGCATCTGCGGGTCGTGCAGCGCCGCGCGCAGGCGCATCCAGTCGTCGACGCTGTCGTTCGCATCGGCCGGGATGCGCAGGTAGTGGTAGCTGCCGCCGACCTCGCTGCGCTCGCCGGCGACGAACATCGGCATGCCGTCGATGTCGATGGGCAGCATGTAGTTGAAGAACTCATGGGCCTGCCCGGCCGAGTCGCGCAGCTTGTAGATCACCGCCGGGCCGACGTTGGTCGGGTGATCCGTCGCCTTGGTGTCCACGGCCGCGCCGAGGTGGCGGTCGAAGGCGCCGAACAGGCCGCGCGCCTTGGCGGCACCAGCCACCGGGGCCTGCTGCGCGGCGTGCAGGTTCTCGACGTTGATGGCCCGGAAGCCGGTCAGCTCCAGGCGCAGCGACTGGCTGCCGTCGCTGAGCTGGCGCGAGCTGCCGACGTCGCCCTTGAGGTCGAAAGGCTTGTCGCCGGCGCCGCGCATGGGCCAGGCCCTGAGCTGCAGGTGCGAGCCGCCATCGTCGAATCCCGACTGGAAGATGGTCACGCCGTCGTAGGTCAGCGGCGAGTTGACCTCGATGCTGGCCGGGAAGGTCTTGTGCTTGCGCGGGTCGGTGATCAGCACCTCGCTCTTGAACAGGCGCGGCATGCCGGTGGAGTAGTAGTCCACCGTGAACTTCTTCAGCGTGATGGTGAAGGGCAGCGGCTGCAGCACCGAGCCGTCGCCGATGGTCAGCACCGCGGTGTTGGAGCTGTCGCCCTCGGGGATCTGCAGGTTGCCGCGGAAACTCGGGTTGTGCTGCGACAGGATGTACTGCGGCGGCACCTGCGAGATCTGCATGTTGGTGGTCAGCAGCTTCTTGCCGGTGAGCAGCATCTGCAGGCGGATCATCATGTCGCCGTCGAGCAGGCCGCCGACGCAGATCAGCACGAAGGCGCTGTGCGCCAGGATGTAGCCCAGGCGGTTGAGCCCGCCCTTCTTGGCCGCCACCAGCGTGCCGGTCTCGCTTTCGTGCACGCGCATGCGCCAGCCGCGGCTTTGCAGTCGCGACTGCACTCGCTGCACCATGCGCGCGCGCGGCAGTTCCAGCGAGCCCTCGGCGCGGTCGTGCAGCGTGCGCAGCGTCTGCTCGCGCACGTGGGTCTTGTAGCTGCCCAGGTCGGCGATGATCTTCGGCGTGTTGCGCACCAGGCACAGCGTGGTCGACACCACCAGCACGCCCATGATCAGCAGGAACCACCAGGAGCTGTAGACGTTGAACAGGTCCATGCGGTGGAACACCGAGGCCCAGAACGGTCCGAACTGGTCGATATAGTTGTTCAGCGGCTCGCCCTGCTGCAGCACGGTGCCGATGATGCTCGCGATGGCCACCACGACCAGCAGGGAGATGGCGAAACGCATCGACGACAGCAGCTCGACGGCGCTGCGCCAGGCGCGCGAGCCACGGCGCAATTGCAGGCCGGAGGTGCTGAGGGTCGTGAAGGTGGAGGACATGGACTGCCGTTGGGAAACCTGGGGCTACGCGCGGTGGGCACACGCGACGCAGCGCGAGCGCGGACGCGAAACGAGTCGGCGCGCAAGGCCGGGAGCTGAGCCGCGCGCGCCGCACCGGCCGTTCGCGGGCCCGGCCGGCATCCGTCGCCGGCGAACTCCCGTTGGTACAGCCCGGTGTATACGCCGCAAACCCGGAACAGGGCCTCGAACCACAAAGCCCGACTGAGTCAATATATCAAACCCGCAATCGGTGCGTGGTAACGAATGCCGCAAATGCAACATGCCCGCCCGCCCCCTGCCGCGGCCCGCCGATCAGTGCAGCCCGGCCGCGAAATCGGCCACGTCGCGGATCTGCGCATCGGTCATCCGGGATGCAATATCGTGCATGGGTCCGTGATCGTCGCGGGTCCCGTCGCGAAAGGCATGCAGCTGGGCCATCAGGTACTGCGGCCACTGCCCGGCCAGCGACGGGTACAACGGTGGAATGCCGTGGCCGTCGGCGCCGTGGCAGGCCGCGCAGGCGGGCACGCGTCGATCGGCGATACCCCCCCGCCAGATCTGCGCGCCCAGCGGAAGCTCGGCGGCGCTCGGGGACAGCGCCGGCTTGACCGACCGCGAGGCGAAGTAGACGGCGAGATCGCGCCGGTCCTGCGCCGAGAGATTCTGCGCAATCGGAGTCATGATCGGGCTCGGCCGCGGCGCCGGCGCGCCGGGCCGCGGTGCGCGAAAGCGCTCGAGTTCGCGCTCCAGATAGGAAGCGCCCTGGCCCGCGAGCTTGGGAAACTGCGGCCCGGATGCATTTCCGTCGCTGCCGTGGCAGGCCGCGCAGCTTTGTGCCAGGGTGCGTCCGCGCGCCAGTTGCGCCGCTTCGACGGCGGGTGCGCTCAGCGTGGTGCCAGCCGGCGTGGCCGCGGCCGCCGACGCGACGCAGGGCAAGGCGCCTGCGATGGCAGCCAAACCCAGCACGCAGGCCAGGCGGCGGACGGACAGCGGCAGCAGCATGTCGATGCGCGGGGAAACAGGCATGGCGGAGGCTCGGGGGGCTTCGGGAACGCCCCAGGCGGCATGGCGAACGGCAGGCGTCGTACGCTGCGTTCAGCGGGCCGCGCGGGGCTCGGGGCTAACATGCGGCATCCTAGCGATATATAAGTCATGACGAATATAGGGAATTCCAGCAGTTCGCGCCCCGATACCAGCGCCTTGTTGCAGTCGGCACGCTTTTTCACGACCGCGGCGGAACTGCGCCAGCTGCCCGACAGCCCCTGGCCCGAAGTCGCCTTCGTCGGACGCTCCAACGCCGGCAAGTCGACCGCCATCAACGTGCTGTGCGGGCAGCGACGGCTGGCCTTCTCGTCGAAGACGCCCGGACGTACCCAGCACATCAACCTGTTCGCGGTCGGGCTGGGTGGCGTCACCCAGGGATTGCTGGCCGACCTGCCCGGATACGGTTACGCATCGGTACCGCTGGCGACCAAGCAGCGCTGGGAGCGCTTCATCGCCGAGTACCTGGCCGAGCGCAGGCAACTGGTCGGGTTGATCCTGATCGCCGACAGCCGACAGGGCCTGACCAAGCTGGACTGGACCCTGCTGCGCTATTTCGCGCCGGCAGGGCTGCCGGTTCACGTGTTGCTGACCAAGGCCGACAAGCTTTCCCGCAACCAGCAGTTCCAGCAGGCGCAGGCCGTGCGCGACGACCTGCAGCGCAACGCGGCGAAGACCGGGCTGATGGCGCCGACCTCGGTGCAGCTGTTCTCCGCCACCGCGCGCCAGGGGCTGGACGAGGCCAGCTACCTGATCGAGGACTGGCTCAGCCGAACGCCGCAGAGCTCCTGAGCGCCCCCAGGGCCGGGCTGCGCCCAGCCCGCCCCCCGCGGGGGTCAAGCAATCTTGGGGCGGCCCAGCGATTGCTTGAGAGCGCCCCCAGGGCCGGGCTGCGCCCAGCCCGCTCCCCAAGCCCCGCATGCGCCGGCCTTGAATCATCGCCGCCGGCGCACGACCGGCAGGCCGCAAACGACGAGGCCCGCGCCATGGCGCGGGCCTCGTCACTCGCACAAGGACGGGGCGCGCCGCGGCCGAAGCCCCGGCGACGCCCGGTGGACATTACATGTCCATGCCGCCCATGCCGCCCATGCCGCCGCCCATCGGGGCCGCCGGAGCGTCTTCCTTCGGCGCGTCGGCCACCATGCACTCGGTGGTCAGCAGCAGGCTGGCGACCGAAGCCGCGTTCTGCAGAGCCGTACGCGTGACCTTGGTGGGATCCAGGATGCCCATCTCGATCATGTCGCCGTATTCGCCGTTGGCGGCGTTGTAGCCGTAGTTGCCCTTGCCTTCCACGACCTTGTTCAGCACCACGCTGGGCTCGTCGCCGGCGTTGGCGACGATCTGGCGCAGCGGCTCCTCGATGGCGCGCATCACCAGCTTGATGCCGGCGTCCTGGTCGTGGTTGGCACCGGCCACCTTGACGTTGACGCGGGCGCGCAGCAGCGCCACGCCACCGCCGGCGACGATGCCTTCCTCGACGGCCGCACGGGTGGCGTGCAGCGCGTCCTCGACGCGGGCCTTCTTCTCCTTCATCTCGACTTCGGTGGCCGCACCGACCTTGACCACCGCGACGCCGCCGGCCAGCTTGGCCACGCGCTCCTGCAGCTTCTCACGGTCGTAGTCGGACGTGGCTTCCTCGATCTGCACGCGGATCTGCTTGACGCGCGCCTGGATGTCGTCGGCATTGCCGGCGCCGTCGATGACCGTGGTGTTCTCCTTGGCCACCTCGACGCGCTTGGCCTGGCCCAGGTCGGCCAGGGTCACCTTCTCCAGGTTCATGCCGGTCTCTTCCGACACCACCTTGCCGCCGGTCAGGATCGCGATGTCCTCCAGCATGGCCTTGCGGCGGTCGCCGAAGCCCGGGGCCTTCACGGCCACGGTCTTGAGCACGCCGCGGATGCTGTTGACCACCAGCGTGGCCAGGGCTTCGCCGTCGACGTCCTCGGCGATGATCAGCAGCGGACGGCCCGACTTGGCCACCTGCTCGAGCACCGGCAGCAGATCGCGGATGTTGGAGATCTTCTTGTCGTTGAGCAGGATGTACGGATTGTCCAGCGTCGCGACTTGGCGGTCCTGGTTGTTGATGAAGTACGGCGACAGGTAGCCGCGGTCGAACTGCATGCCCTCGACGATGTCGAGTTCATTGTTCAGGCTCTTGCCGTCCTCGACGGTGATCACGCCTTCCTTGCCCACCTTGTCCATCGCCTCGGCGATGATCTTGCCCACGTCCTCGTCGGAGTTGGCCGAGATCGTGCCGACCTGGGCGATTTCCTTGCTGGTCGTGCAGGGCTTGGAGATCTTCTTCAGTTCCTCGACCAGCGCGGCCACGGCCTTGTCGATGCCGCGCTTGAGGTCCATCGGGTTCATGCCGGCGGCCACGTACTTCATGCCTTCGCGGGCGATGGCCTGGGCCAGCACGGTGGCGGTGGTGGTGCCGTCACCGGCGTTGTCGCTGGTCTTGGAAGCGACTTCCTTGACCATCTGCGCGCCCATGTTCTGCAGCTTGTCCTTGAGCTCGATCTCCTTGGCCACGGACACGCCGTCCTTGGTCACGGTGGGGGCGCCGAA
>JAJZTW010000051.1 GCA_021847345.1 Pseudomonadota bacterium | reverse complement strand
CCCTCTGCTCCCAAAGCAGATGCGCTACCAGGCTGCGCTACGCCCCGAAGCTGGTATTCTAGGCGAGGGTTTGTACCGACCCGCGCAAGGCCCGACAAAACGCTTCGGGAAGCCTTCCTGAAAAGGCCGCGGAACTCCTGATCTCGCCACGCAGAAAGCCCATGATGTTGTCGCGCAAGTCCACCGTTTCCCCGCTGTTCGTCGTGCTCAACCTGCTGGTCGCCGTGGCCTGCGTGGGCATTCTGGGGGGGGCCGTGTGGCTGCAGCAGACCCAGGGGGCGCTGCCCTGCGCGCTGTGCGTGCTGCAGCGCATGGCTTACCTCGGGGTGCTGGTCTTCGCGCTGCTGGGGGCTTTGGGATTCGGCCTGCGCGCCCCGGCGCTGGCCCGCACCGCGCTGTGGCTGGGGCTGCTGGCCGCGCTGGTCGGCCTGGTGTTCGCCGCCAAGCATGTCTGGCTGGTCTACCACCCCGAACAGACCTGTGGGCTGGACCCGCTGGCCCTGCGCATCAACCGCTGGCAGGTCACTGCGCTGGCGCCCTGGCTGCTGCGCGCCGACGGGCTGTGCAGCGACATTCCCTATCTGTTCGGCCTGCCGCTGCCGCTGCTGTCGGGAATCGGCCTGGCCGGACTCGGGCTGCTGATGGGCGTCAGCCTGCCGGCCGCGAAACGCCTCGGCCGCGCGCGCTGAAGTACCGCGCATGCCCCGGGCAAGCCGGGGCGGCCGCTCCCGCGTTTACTGCATGAACCAGCCGTGGCTGACCACCAGCGACTGCCCGGTCAGCGCGTTGGACTCGAAGCCCGCGAACAGCAGCGCCACCTCGGCCACGTCCTGCACGGTGGTGAATTCGCCGTCGACGGTCTCCTTGAGCATGACCTTGGAGATCACGTCGGCTTCGCTGATTCCCAGTTCGCGCGCCTGCTCGGGAATCTGCTTGTCCACCAGCGGAGTGCGCACGAAGCCGGGGCAGATCACGTTGGCGCGAATGCCGTGGCGCCCGCCCTCCTTGGCCACCGTCTTGCACAGGCCGATCAGCCCGTGCTTGGCGGTGACGTAGGCCGACTTGAGCACCGAGGCCTCCTTGGAGTGCACCGAGCCCATGTAGATGATGCTGCCGCCTCGACCCGAGGCCTTCATGTGCGGCAGGCAGGCCTTGGTGGTCAGGAACGCGCCATCGAGATGGATGGCCAGCATCTTCTTCCAGGCCTCGAAGGGGAACTCCTCGACCGGGTGCACGATCTGCACCCCCGCGTTGCTCACCAGCACGTCCACGCCGCCGTAGGCGGCGACCACCTTGTCCACCGCGGCGTTCACCGCGCTCTCGCTGGTCACGTCCATCGCCACGGCCATCGCCTTGCCGCCCGCGGAGCCGATCTCGTCGGCCACGGCCTGCGCCGCCTGCAGGTTGATGTCGGCGATCACCACCTTGGCGCCCTCGCGGGCGTAGGTCTGGGCGATCTGCTTGCCGATTCCGCTGGCGGCACCGGTGACGATGCATACTTTGTTGTCGAGTTTCATGAAGCCTCCTTGATGGATGGGCACGCCCGGCGGGCGTACGGCTGGGTTCAGGCCAGGTAGTCGTGTACCACGCGACCCAGGCCGAGGGTCAGGTCGGTGAGCACGTGCACCCCGGAAACCACCTCGAGCACCGGCAGGCGCGCCACCGGCGCCAGCGCATGCTCGGCCAGCTCCAGCGCCACCGGGCCGGTCCACGCGCCCTTCACCGTCACGTCCTCCAGACGATATTCGACAAGCTCGCAGATGCGCGCGCTGCCGTCGACATGGGGAATGATCTTGAGCAGGTAGTTGGGCTCGAGCAGCCCGGGCAGCAGGCTGTTCGGGTCGAGCGCGCGGTGCTTGTAGCCCATGGTAGCGGTGGCCACCCGCACCGAGCCGTAGTCGAGGGTGCCGAGCAAGGTGTCGGTCTGCACGCTGAGCTGGGGGGTAGCGAGCTTTTTCGGAAAGCCCCACAGCTCGCGTCCGCCCGCGATGGGCGCCTCGTCGTTGAGGAACATCGAGTGCACGTAGCTGCCGCGGCGGCCGTTCAGGCGCACCGGGATCACCTGGCCCGACTCGGTGTAGTCGCCGAAGCCGGTGGAGTCGGGCATGCGGATGAATTCGTACTTGACCAGCGGCTCGGGCACCTCGAGCGGCTCGGGCACCACTTCGCGCAGCGCATCGGGATCGGTGCGATAGGTGACCACGAGGAACTCGCGGTTGACGAAGCGATAGGGCCCCGGTGGAAAGGACGGGCTGGTCAGCGGCATGGCGAAGGCCTTGCGGCGGATGTCGTCGATGTTCATGGGATCATGGCTCCTGGGTTCGACCCTCGGCGGGGGCCGGCACGTCGAACACGTGCACTCCCTCGGCTTGCGGGTCATGGTTGCGCCAGCGGGGATCCGCCAGGGTGCGCGACATGTCGGCGACGCCGGCACGCCAGTGCTCCTGCATGGAGCGGCGCGAGAACTCGTAGTCCTTGGACTCCCCCTCGTAGCCCTTGCTGCGGTAGATCAGGTGCACGATGTCCATGTCGCCGGGCCCGGCGTGCAGGCGCGCGAGCTCCAGCGCGTCGGGATCGTTGCGCAGCGACTCGGGCAGCTTGTCGAGCAGGCGCCGCACGGCTCGCGCCGCGCGCTGGCCCTGCACGGCATGGCTGGTGTTCAGGCGCGTGCGGCTGGAAAAACGGATGTCCTTCTCGCGCGCGATCACCTCGGGCATGGTGTCCGGCAGGCGCCCGGCGGCCGGGAACAGATCGACCTGGAAGATCATGCGCCGGCGCGCGTCGGGCTGGTCGAGCACGTACTGCAGCGGCGTGTTCGACAACAGGCCGCCGTCCCAGTAATGCTCGCCATCGATCTCCACCGGCGGGAAGCCGGGGGGCAAGGCGCCGCTGGCCATGACGTGGCGCGCGTCGAGGCGCCGCGACGCGGAGTCGAAATACTCGAAGTTGCCGCTGCGCACGTTCACCGCGCCCACCGAAAGCCGGGTGTCGCCGTGGTTGATGCGGTCGAAATCGACCAGGCGCTCCAGCGTGCGGCGCAGCGGCTCGGTGTCGTAATGGCTGATCGCGCCCGGCGTGCCGCGTGGCTGCCACCCGACCGGCGGCACCCGCGGCACGAAAAAGCCCGGCACGCCGAACACCACGCCGCGCAGCGCGCTGGCCTCGTTGAAGGCACCGCGCAGGTCGCCGGGGAACAGCGCGTCCATGCCCACGGGCATCGGCGAACTCACGAGTTCCCAGAATTCACGCAGGCGCTGCATTCGCCGCCCCGGCGGGTTGCCGGCGATCAGCGCGGCGTTGATGGCGCCGATGGACACGCCGGCCACCCAGTCGGGCTCCCGGTGGATGGACACCAGCACCTCGTAGACGCCCGCCTGGTAGGCACCGAGGGCCCCGCCGCCTTGCAGCACCAGGATGCACTGAGACGCGGCGCAGCGCTCGTCGACGGGGTCGCGCGACGCCTTGGTCGCGGAAGGATTCTTGCCAGCCATGCTCGCTCGCCTCCTGTAGGGGTTCGGCAAGCGACGCGGCAGCGCGCCTCGCTTGCTGCAGTGCACAAGGTTAGCAGCGCGATCGCCCCGGTGTTGTTACAGAATCCTCGGTGGGCGTGCATGCGGCGCGTCACGCACGCCCGCCGCGAGAGCGCGGGCCATGAAAAAACCCCCACGCCATCATGGTCGTGGGGGTCGGGCAGGCAGGGCCTGCGAAGCTCAGTCGTGCAGAACGCGCGTGGCGGCCTCGTTCAGGCGCGGCGGCGTCTCGAAGGTGTGGAAGGGGGGCGGCGAAGGCACTTCCCATTCCAGGCCCTCGGCACCGTCCCACGGGCGCTGCGGCGCCTTGTCGCCCTGGTGGCGCAGCATCGGGATGACCACAGCGAACACGAAGTACGCCTGCGCCAGACCGAAGATGAAAGCGCCGATGGACGACAGCTGGTTGAAGTCGGTGAACTGCACCGGGTAGTCGGCGTAGCGGCGAACCATGCCTCCCAGGCCCAGGAAGAACTGCGGGAAGAAGGTCAGGTTGAAGCCGATCATCGACAGCCAGAAGTGGATCTGTCCGGCGCGCTCGTTGTACATCACGCCCGACCACTTCGGACCCCAGTAGTACACGGCCATGAAAATCGCGAACAGCGAGCCGGCCACCATGGTGTAGTGGAAGTGGGCCACCACGTAGTAGGTGTTGTGCACTTCGGTGTCGATGGGCACCATCGCCAGCACCAGGCCGGTGAAGCCGCCGATCAGGAACACGACGATGAAGCCGATGGCGAACAGCATCGGGGTTTCGAAGGTCAGCGAGCCGCGCCACATCGTGGCCACCCAGTTGAACACCTTCACGCCGGTGGGCACCGCGATCAGCATGGTCGCGTACATGAAGAACAGCTGGCCGAAGGTCGGCATGCCGGCGGTGAACATGTGGTGGGCCCAAACGATGAACGACAGGATCGCGATCGACGCGGTCGCGTACACCATCGAGCTGTAGCCGAACAGCGGCTTGCGCGAGAAGGTCGGCACCACCGTGCTCATGATGCCGAACGACGGCAGGATCAGCACGTACACCTCGGGGTGACCCATGAACCAGAACAGGTGCTGGTACAGAACCGGGTCGCCGCCGCCGGCGGTGTTGAAGAAGTTGGTGCCGAAGTGGCGGTCGGTCAGGGTCATGGTGACCGCGCCGGCCAGCACGGGCATGATCGCGATCAGCAGGTACGCGGTGATCAGCCAGGTCCAGGTGAACATCGGCATCTTCATCAGGGTCATGCCCGGAGCGCGCATGTTCAGGATGGTGACGATGATGTTGATCGAACCCATGATCGACGACGCGCCCAGGATGTGCACGGCGAAGATGGTCAGGTCCATGCTCATGCCCTGCTGGATGCTCAGCGGCGCGTACAGGGTCCAGCCCACGTCGGGGGCACCACCGGGCACGAGGAACGCCGACACCCCCAGGATGGCCGCCGGGATCAGCAGCCAGAAGCTGAGGTTGTTCATGCGCGGGAAGGCCATGTCCGGAGCGCCGATCTGCAGCGGGATCATCCAGTTGGCCAGCCCGGTCAGCGCGGGCATCACGGCCATGAAGATCATGATCAGGCCGTGCATGGTCGAGAACGACAGGAACATCTGGGGATTGAGGAACTGGATCCCCGGCTCGTACAGCTCGGCACGGATTCCCATCGCCAGCAGGCCGCCGACGAACAGCATGGCCAGTGCGAACACCAGGTACATCGTGCCGATGTCCTTGTGGTTGGTCGAGAACAACCAGCGCCGCCAGCCATGCGGATGGTCGTGGGCATGATCGGCATCGTGTGCCGGTGCATGGACTGGATCGAGCACGACGCTCATCAGTTGCTCCTTTCTAGATTGAACCGTTGTCTGAGAAATCTTTTGAATGTTTTCGCGCAATCACGCACCCTGGCGCGGCCGCTGCATCGGCCGCAGCATACACCTGCCGGCAAGGCCCCGGGTGGGTTTTCGCGGATTTTCGACCCTGCAACTTTGTAGCTGCGAACTCCAGGCGACCATTCAGGGTAAGTACCGAGTGCGCGTGACGGTGGTCAAGCCACGCGACGATGCCCTGCGGGCCCTCGCGGCGCGGCTCGCCGCCCGCTCAATTCCAGGTGTCGGAGCCGGAGCCATCGTCGGTCCACGAGCCGGGGTCGCTGATGCCGAAGTCCTGGTCGTCGGGCAGCGGGGCGGCGTCGTCGATCGGAGGCATCGGCGCGGCGTTGGCGTCCAGGCCGGGGCCGCGCACGGCGCCACCGCGGTCGAACAGCTTGTCCACCAGCATTTCCCCGGCGGCCACGCCGGCTCCCATGGCCAGCCCGGTGCCCACGGCGCCCATCAGGCCGCTGCCCGGCTGCGCGCCGGGGCCTGCCGGCGGATACGCGCCGTACGGCGTCGGCCCGGCGGGTTGCTGCGGGTAGCCGGGATAGCCGGCCTGCCCGGGAGCGGCGGGCCAGGCCTGCGGCATGACCTGCACCGCGGGGCGGCGCGACGCGCGGTACACCGCCCACAGGATCAGCAGCGCCAGCACCGCCAGCCCGATCCCGATGCCGCCCAGCGGCAACCCGTGGCGCTGCGCCGGCGCCGGAGCGGCGCCTCCGGTATGGGCGGCGACCTGCCGCGTAAAGGCCTGCAGCGTGTTGCGATGCTCGAAGCCCAGGCCGGGGTCCAGGCTCTGCGCCCTGGACAGCTCGGCGGCGGCCAGCGACCAGTTGCCCTGCATCGCCGCCACGCGCGCCGACACGTAATGCGCCTTGGCCGAATTCGGATACGCGGCCAGCACCTGGTCGAGCTCGGCGCGCGCCTGCCCGAGATGCCCGGTGGTGGCAGCGGTGTAGACGTCGTGGATGCTCGGCACCGCGGCCCACGCGGCGGGCGCGGCGACCGCCGCGCTCACCAGGGCGAGCGCGCACAGCAGGGAACGCAGGAGTTTCATGGCGATTCGAAAGGGATGCCGGGGCCGCGCCGACAGACGCTGCCCGGTATTTTAGACCGCCGCGCCGGCTGCCACCTGCCACCTGCCGCGTACCGGCACGAGCGCGAGCGCTCAGCGCTCGCGCCCCGGGCGCGGCTGGGCTCCCACGTAGCGCTTGTAGGCGACGATCCAGTTGCCGGCGATCTCGCGCTGGGCCTGCGCCAGCGGCAGGCGCCCGCGGCACACCAGGGTGTGCAGGCGGTTCTCCAGGCGGTCCTTGGCGTAGCTGCCCCAGCCGCCGATCACATGGTGCGGCTGCGGCCACAGGTTGCGCGGATTGTCGGGCGAGCCACCCAGTTCGAGCGAGATCAGGTGATCCTCCTCGTAGTCGCGCAGGCGACGGTCGGTGTAGGCGTACTCGGCGATCTGACGCCGCTTGAGGCGCTCGGTGTAGTCCTCCGCCGGCCGGATGGAGCGCGTGTAGCCGCCGCGCCGGCAGATGGTCTGCCGCAGGTTGCCCTGGTCGACCCGCGGGTTCAGTGCCCCGGGGGTCAGGCGCGGATCGGGCAGCGCCGCCGACAGCGGGAACACCACCGCGTAGCGCCCTTCGGCCCGCACCCCGCCCGAGTTCACGGACCGGTGCGCCTGCGCCGGCAGCGCACCGCCGAGCGCAGCGATGGCGCCGATCGACACGAGCGCCGCGGACCGGGCGCGCAGGCGAGCGCGGGATGACACGAGCGACAGTTGTCGACGCAGCTCGGACAGGGACAAGGCAGCAGCTCCAGGCAGGCAAAGGCGGCATTGTGCCTGCGCGCGGACCCCGGGGCCCGTCGACAGGTCGACAGGTCAGCGGCCCGACGAGCGCGTGTCACGCGGCGCGAGATGGATGTCGGCCAGCATGCAGCGCACGGATCCGCCCGCCAGCTCGATGGTCGGCACGTCCAGCGGCAGCAGCCGGGCCGAGCGCTCGATGGATTTCCGCTGCTCGGGCTCCAGGCTGTCGAAGGCCCGGCGCGACAACGCGAGCACTCGCCCTTCCCGCCCCGACAACTCGAGGGCATTGCCGGCGAACGCGTCGATCTGGCTCGCCCCCAGCGCGATCACCTCGCGGCCGCAGTCGCGCAGGCGCGCGCGCACCTCGGCGGCGCGCCGACGATCGACGAAGGCGCCGAAGCCGACCAGCGCGAACCCGGTGGCGATGCACATCAGCACGTTGGTGTGATAGACCGGGCAGCCGCCGGAGTCGACGGCTTCGAACAGCATCGGCTCGTACTGGAAGTGGGTGCAGAAGCGCTCCAGCGCGACCAGGTCGGCGCGGCGCGAGCGCGCGACGTAGGCGACGCGTGCGAGATGGTCGAACACCATCGCCCCCGTGCCCTCCAGGAACCGTCCGTCCGGCTCGAGCCCGGAGTAGTCGATCACCGCCTGCACGCGGTAGCTCGACTTGAGCATGTCGATCACGTCGCAGCGTCGCTCGCGCCTGCGGCTGGGCGCGTACATCGGGTACAGCGCCACATGCCCGCCGGCGTGCGTGGAGAACCAGTTGTTGGGGAACACCGAATCGGGCGTGCGGCGATCGCCGGGGTCCTCGAACAGGTGGACCCGCACCCCCTCGGCCTGCAGGTGCTCGGCCACCGTCGACACCTCCCGGTAGGCCGCCGCCGCGATGTCCGCGGCGCGGCCGCGCGCCGGGCGCTGGAAGCTGTTGTCGGCGGCGGTTTCGGGGTTCGGGTGGAAGCGGTGCGGGCGCACCATCACCACCGACGCAGCGGCCTGGACGGCCAGGGGACGTGCGGGCGGTCGCTGCATGACGGCGTGTCGCGCCGGATCAGGCAACCCGGCACGCCGAGGCCGCGGCCTGCCCGTCGCGCACGTGGCGGAACAGGTCCTTGGGATGCTCGCCGCGAGGCACCAGCTCGATGCTGTCGCCCACATCCCGTGCCACGGCCTGTTCGAGCAGGTAGCGCAGCGTGGAATAGTCCTCGAGCGCGAAACCGACGGAGTCGAACACCGTGACCTGCGCGGTGCCCTCGCGACCGGGCTCGGCGCCGGCGAGCACCTTCCACAGCGGCACCACCGGGAAGTCGGATGGCAACTGCTGGATGTCGCCCTCGACCCGGGTCTGCGGCTCGTACTCGACGAACACGCGCGATGCGCGCAGCACGTCGGGGTGCAGTTCGGTCTTGCCCGGGCAATCGCCACCGACCGCGTTGAGGTGCATTCCCGGCTCGATCATTGCGGGCGTGACGATGGCCGCGCGCGCCTTGTCGGCCGTCAGCGTGGTGACGATGTCGCAGCCGCGCACCGCGTCGGCCGCCGATGCCGCGCGCAGCACGCGCAGGCGCGGCCACGGCGCGAGGTTGCGCTGCAGCTTGTCGGTGGCCGCGGGATCGATGTCGAAGGCGACGATCTCGTCGATTCCGAGGTGCTCGTGGAAGGCCAGCGCCTGGAACTCCGACTGGGCTCCGTTGCCGATCAGCGCCATGCGGCGCGAGTCGCCGCGGGCCAGCGCGCGGGCCGCCACCAGCGAGGTCGCCGCGGTGCGCAGCGCGGTGGCCAGCGTGAGCTCGGACAGCAGCAGCGGCAGGCCGGTGTCGACCTGCGCCAGCGCACCGAAGGCCATCACGGTGGGCAGCCCGCGCGCGGTGTTGCCCGGATGGCCGTTGACATACTTGAAGGCGTAGCGCCGGGAGTCGGCCACCGGCATCAGTTCGATGACACCCAGCGCCGAATGGCTGGCCACCCGTGCCTGGCGCTCGAACTCGGGCCAGCGAAGGAAGTCGTCGTGCACGGCCTGCGCCAGCTCGCCGATGAACGGCGCCACGCCGACGGCGCGGACCAGGCGGGACATCGCGGGAACGTCGAGGAATCGGGTCATGTGCATGCTCCTGGAGGGAATGGACCGCAACGACGATCCATGGCAACGATCAGGAAACATTCTTGGCGTGTGGGATGCCATTTTGAACAGCGCACATTGGCAGGTCTTGCGCCAAAATGCACGAATTGCCCAAGCGATGCTCGCATTTCGCCAGGCACACCATGGACGCACTCGACACCGAACTCGTCGCGCTGCTGCGCGACGACGCACGCCTGCCGGTGGCGGCGCTGGCCAAGAAGCTGCGGGTGGCGCGCGCCACGGTGCAGAACCGCATCACCCGGCTCGAACGCGATGGCGTGATCGTCGGCTACACACTGCGCCTGCGACCTGGCGCCGAAGCCCACCGAATCCGCGCGATCATGAGCATCGCCGTCGGCGGCAACCGCGCCGACGAGGTGCTGCGCCTGCTTCGCGGCAACCCCGCGGTGGGTGCGCTGCACACGACCAACGGGCGCTGGGACCTGCTGGCCGAGATCCGCGCCGACACCCTCGAGGCCTTCGACCGCGTGCTCGGCGCCATCCGCCTGATCGACGGCATCACCAGCACCGAGACCAGCATCCTGCTGACCACGCACAAGCTTTGAGCCGGCTGCCGGCGCCCGCCACGCGGGTTCAGCCTGCGAACGGGCCGGTCTCGCCGGGGCGGCGCAGCATCTTGTTGACCTCGTCGAGGTGCTGTTCCTCGCGCCCGATCATCTCGCGCGCGTAATCCTCGAGCAGCACCGACCTGCCCTGCACGATCTTGAGCAGCGCGTAATAGGCCGCCAGCGAGACCTGCTCGTGCGCCAGGCTCTCGCGCAGGATGTCGCCGATGTCGTGCCGCGCCGTCTCCAGCAGCGGGCCGATGGTTAGCGACGGATGCCCGCCGAGCAGCGTGACCAGTTCGCCGGCCCGGTGCGCGTGGTCCAGGCCCTCGCTGGCGTTGGCCTTGAGCCACGACACGATGGGAATGCGGTTGTAGCCGTAGACCATCAGCGCGTAGTGCGTGTAGCGCACGACGCCGGCCAATTCGGTTTCCAGGATCAGGTTGAGTTGCGCCAGCGCGGCATCGCGCTCGGCATCGCTCATCGAGGCGTGGTTCATCGCAATCTCCAGTCGTGCCGCGAAGCGGCGCTCGAGCCGGCGGCGCGACGCCGGCCGGCCCTGCCGCGCCCTCGCTTCGCGAAGGCAGCGCCGATTCTGCTCGGCTTGCCAATACCCTGTGTCGTGGATGGTTCGCGAGTCCGGCGGAGCCGCGGCAGCGCTGCAAAACCCTGCGAGCCGCAGCACAATGTGACCCCATGCAAGACCTTTCCCGAGTCCGCCTGTCCATGCTCGACCTCGTCGCCGTGCGCGATGGGGGCAGCGTCGCCGACGCGCTGCAGATCGCTTTGCGCACCGCGCGCCACGCCGAGCAACTGGGTTTCGTGCGCTACTGGCTCGCCGAGCACCACAACATGCCCGGCATCGCCAGTTCGGCCACCGCGGTGCTGATCGGACACATCGCGTCGGGCACCCGCAGCATTCGTGTCGGCTCGGGAGGCGTGATGCTTCCCAACCATGCGCCGCTGGTCGTCGCCGAGGCCTTCGGCACGCTGGCCGAGCTGTACCCCGGACGCATCGACCTGGGGCTGGGCCGCGCCCCCGGAACCGATCCGCTGACCATGCGCGCGCTGCGCCGCGACCGCGTCGAGAGCGAGGACGACTTCCCGCGCGACGTCGCCGAACTGCAGCACCTGCTGGCCGCGCCGGAGCCGGGGCAGCGCCTGGTGGCCACGCCGGGCGCGGGCACCGGCGTGCCCATCTGGCTGCTCGGCTCGAGCCTGTTCTCGGCGTCGCTGGCGGCACAGATGGGCCTGCCTTTCGCGTTCGCGTCGCATTTCGCGCCGCGCCTGCTGCTGCAGGCGCTCGAGCTGTACCGCAGCCGCTTCCGGCCGTCGCCGGCGCTGGACAAGCCCTACGTGGCCATCGGCGTGCCGCTGATCGCCGCCGAGGACGACGAGCAGGCGGACTACCTGGCCAGCAGCACCTACCAGCGCGTGCTGGGCATCATCACCGGCCGGCGCGGCAAGCTGCCGCCTCCCGTCGCCGGCTTCCTGCAGGGGCTGCACCCCCAGGAGCGCGCGGCCATCGGCGACTTCCTCGCCGCGGCGGTGATCGGCGGTCCGGACACCGTGCGTGCCGGACTTCGCACGCTGGCGCAGGCCACCCAGGCCGACGAGTTCGTGCTGGTCAGCGACGTGTTCGACCCCGAGCTGCGCCTGCGCAGCCTGGACATCGCGGCGCAGGCACTGCGCGAGGCACAGGCCGAGGAGGCGGCAGCCGCCGCCTGAGAAGCTGTCGGCCCGCCCGGCCCTCGCGCCCCGGCGGAGGGTTGTTGCGCCAGCACAAGGACAGGTCGCCCCGCCGGGCCTAGGCTGGTCCGGGCTGATGGAGTCGCGCCGGGTGGCGACGATTCCCCGGGGGGCGCATGCTGGGGTCGCTGGTCAATGATTGGTGGTACGACGCCGAGCCGGCGGAGGCCGGGCCCGCTTGCGCGGCCCGGCACCTGCGCCGCCAGCGCCTGCTGGTCACGTCGCTGGTCGGCCTGAGCTACTGCGTCGACCTGCTCGTGCTGGGCCTGTTCTGGCGCGGCGGCGCGATTCCCGGGCAGCTGCCGGCGATCTACGCTGCGTGGGCGCTGGGACACCTGCTGGTGTTCGGGTCGGTGCACGCGCTGGGCCTCGGGGAGCGGGCAGCCAATCCCGACCTCACGGGGCTGCAGATGAGCTGGGCCATCGCGCTGCAGATCGGCGCCATGCTGTGGGCGCCGCAGATCGCCGGTTACTTCCTGGGCGTGATCTTCGTCGTCTTCTCCTTCGGCGCGCCTCGACTGCCACTGCGCACCGCGCTCGGCCTGTGGCTGGGAACCGCGCTGGCGCTCGGCGCGGTGCTGTGGCTGTTCCCGGTGATGGGCGCGATGCCCTTGCAATGGCGCAACTCCCCATGGGTGCGGACCGCGGCGGCAGCCGGCTTCGCCAGCCTGCTGCTGCGCTGCATCGTGCTGAACTTCCGCGCGGTGTCGCTGCACACCCGCTCGCTGCGCCAGGCCGCCAGCCTCGCCGCCGAGGCGCAGGCCGCGCGCGAGCGAGCCACGCGCGACGGCCTCACCGGCGCGCTCAACCGGGAAGGACTGCTGCCGCTGCTGCACGGCGCGCTGGACGGGGTTCGCGCGAGCGCCGCGCCATGCTGCGTGGCCATGATCGACATCGACTGGTTCAAGAGCATCAACGACGACCTCGGCCACCTGGCCGGCGACCGCGCGCTGCGCATGCTGGTCGAACTCCTGCATCAGCACCTGCGCGCCGGGGACCGGCTGGCGCGTTTCGGAGGCGAGGAATTCGTGCTGCTGATGCCGGGGACCTGCGAACCCGATGCGCTGGAGGTCGCCGAGCGCCTGCGTCACCTGGTGTGTCGCCACGCGTGGTCGCAAGTGGCCGACGGGCTGACGTTGACGGTGTCCATCGGCGTGGCGCAGGCGCACCGCAGGGACAGCGCGGACGACCTGCTGGCCCGCGCGGACATGGCGCTGTACGGAGCCAAGGCGCGCGGGCGCAACCGCTGCTGCGTGGCGATGCCCCTGCCCGACTGACCCTGCCCGACTGACCCTGCACGAAGCCGCGCACGGTGCCATACTGCAGCAGCGCGCAAGCCGCGCGCGCTCGCCCCCGCCCGCCCGTGCAACCGACCGTCCACACCGCCCTCCACACCACCCGCCAGCCAGCCCGCCGGCCCGACCCGGCCTTCGGGTTTCACCGGCTCGCACGCGCCGCCGCCGTGGCGCTGGGCTGTGCCGGCTTCGCGCTGCCGGCCCTGGCCGCGCAGGCGCTGCCGGCCGATGGCGCGCGCGATGTCTCCAGGCTGCTGCAGCCGGGCCTGCACTTCGCCTCGCCGGAGCTGGCCGACGCGGCCGCCCGGGCCGGCATCGAACTTCTCACCCCGGTCGGCAGCCGGGTCGCAGGCGTGCTGCGCCTGCGCGGCGCCGACGTGGTGTTCGAGCCCGCCGCTGCACTGGCCGCGTGCAGCACCTACACGCTGGTGGCCCGCGCCACCGGACTGCGCCGGCGCTTCACCACCGCCTGCAGTCGCTGGAGCGAGCCCGAGCAGATCGACGACCGGCTCACCGCGCACCGACCCGGCCTCGGCGCCGACGACGTGCAACTGGCTTCGGTTGGCATGGCCGGCGCGCTGGCGGCATGGTCGCAGAGCAACGGGCGACGAGGCGCCGTCGAGGCCAGCGTGCTGCACGCCGACACCGCGAGCTGGGGGGCGCCGCACTCCATCGACCTGCGCGGCGCCGGTGGCGCCGCGCTGCCCAGCCTGGCCACGCTCGCCGATGGACAGGTGCTGGCGGCGTGGATCCAGGACGTGCAAGGGCATGCCGGCGTCTATGCGCGCATTGTCGGCCAGGCCGGCCCGCCACTGCGCCTGGACGACCCGGCACGGCCCGTCGGGCCGGCCGAGGTACGCGTGGCCGCCGATGCCGACGGCCACGCTGTGGCCGTCTGGCAGCAGCCGGGGGCGCGCCACAGCGCGGTGTGGGCGGCGCACTGGGATTCCGGCACAGCGCGCTGGACGCCGCCTCGCCAGCTCGATCCCGCAGGCCCGCCCGGCTACGCGCCGGTGGTCGCCGGCGCGGGCGACGACCGCTTCGCCGTCGCCTGGGAACGCGGCCCGGCGGGGCGCGAAAGCGTCGCCGGCAGCCTCTGGCAGCGCGGGCACTGGACGGCGCCCAGGCGCCTGAGCGTCGCCGGCGCGCGCGCCCAGCGCCCGCTGCTGGCGCTCAGCGGCGACGGCCGCCTGCTCGGCATGGCATGGATCCAGGGTCGTGGACCGCGGCGCCGCGTCGCGCTCGCCCGCTGGCACCTGGGCGACCCAGGCATGCCGCCGGCCCGCGTGCTGCGCGTGCCGGGCCTGCACGGCGCGGCCGCCTCCGCGGCGCTGGCCTTCGACCCCGCCGGCAACCTTGCGCTGGCCTGGGAACAGCAGGCGCAAGCGTCGAGCCCGGACGTGATCGAGGCCGTGCGCTGGGCGCGCGACGCCGCCGCCCCCGGTAGCGCGACCCGCCTGGACCCGCCCGGCCAGCGCAGCGCCGGCAACCCGGTGCTGGTGTCCGATCCGGCCGGCAACCTGGTGTGCGCCTGGTACCAGGACAGCCGGCAGGGGCTGCAGGTGCTGGCTGCCCGCTACGACGCCAGCAGCGCGCGCTGGCAGGGCGCGCTGCTGCTGTCCGACACGCGGCGAACCGTACAGGCCAGCTTCCCGGACCTGACGGTGGACGCGGCGGGCAGCGTGACCGCGGCCTGGCAGCAGTTCAACGGCTGGCGCGACATCGTCGTCGCCAGCCGACTACCCTGAAGCCCGTGCCGCGGTCATGCCCTCACGCCGGCTCGGGAACGCTGGGCAGGCCGGCCAGCGCCATGGCCAGTTCGCGTTCGTCGTAGGCCTCGTCCTTGAGCTCGCCGGCGAAGTACTTCTGGTAGGCCGACATGTCGAAGTGTCCGTGGCCGCACAGGTTGAACAGGATGGTCTCGCTGCGCCCCTCGCGCTTGCAGCGCAGCGCCTCCTCGATCGCTCCCTTGACCGCGTGGTTCGCCTCCGGCGCCGGCACGATGCCCTCGGTGCGCGCGAACTCCACGCCGGCGGCGAAGCATTCGCCCTGCGTGTAGGCCACGGCCTCGATCAGGTCGAGCTGCCTGAGGTGCGACACCAGCGGCGCCATGCCGTGGTAGCGCAGCCCGCCGGCGTGGAAGCCCGGAGGGGTGAAGGTCGAGCCCAGCGTGTGCATCTTGGTCAGCGGGGTCATGTGCCCGGTGTCGCCGAAGTCGTAGGCATAGCGCCCGCGGGTCAGCGACGGGCAAGCGGCCGGCTCGACGGCGACGATGCGCGGCCTGGCGCCTCCGCGCAGGCCGTCGCCGATGAACGGAAACGCGATTCCGGCGAAGTTCGAGCCGCCGCCGGTGCAGCCCACGACCACGTCGGGCCAGGCGTCGGCCATGCGCATCTGCTCCATCGCCTCCAGGCCGATCACCGTCTGGTGCATCAGCACGTGGTTGAGCACCGAGCCCAGCGCGTACTTGGTGTCCTCACGCTGCGCTGCCAGCTCGACGGCCTCGGAAATCGCGATGCCCAGGCTGCCGGGGTGGTCCGGCCGCTCGGCCAGCACGCGGCGCCCGTACTCGGTCTCGCGCGACGGCGACGGCAGGCAGCGCGCGCCGTAGGTTTCCATGACGGCACGCCGGTACGGCTTCTGGTCGTAGGACACGCGAACCTGGAACACCAGCACCTCGAGCCCGAACAACTGGCCGGCGAAGGACAGCGACGTGCCCCACTGGCCGGCCCCGGTCTCGGTGGTCAGGCGCTTGACGCCGGCCTGCGCGTTGTAGAAGGCCTGCGGCACGGCGGTGTTGGGCTTGTGGCTGCCCGCCGGGCTGACGCCCTCGTACTTGTAGAAGATCTTCGCCGGGGTCTGCAGCGCCTTCTCCAGGCGGTGGGCACGAAACAGCGGCGCCGGGCGCCACAGCCGGTAGACCTCGCGCACCGGCTCGGGAATCTCGATCTCGCGCTCGGTGCTGACCTCCTGCGCGATCAGCGCCATCGGGAAC
The DNA here is from genome assembly GCA_021847345.1 of Pseudomonadota bacterium. Lineage (GTDB taxonomy): Bacteria > Pseudomonadota > Gammaproteobacteria > Burkholderiales > Burkholderiaceae_C > Thiomonas_A. The sequence goes on along the minus strand of JAJZTW010000051.1, from coordinate 14,171 downwards.
AGCGGGGCCAGGTCGTCCGGACCGATGGGCTGCAGCGTTCCCGGGTGCAGCACCGGAGGCAGGGCCTTGGGCAGGTCCGCCTGAATGTTGTACCAGGCCTTCGGGATGCGGCTCTCGTCCAGAAGGTACTTGGTCGTCTGACTCATCGAAGCTTCTCCATGAAAACGCATACGCCGCATGCCCGGCGCCGCGTTCGAGCATATCCGGGAGCGAGCCGACCGGATACCCCCGAAAGCACGCAAACCTGTCGCCGCATTGTGTTCGGCGTGCCGCAGCCGTAGGCTTGGGATCGTTCGCATCCAACTGGGCTCATCATGCTGATCGTCACGACCGAGAACATTCCTGGGCACATCGTGCGCGAGGTCAAGGGCCAGGTGTTCGGCGTCACCGTGCGCAGCCGGGGAATCGGCGGCAACATGATGGCCGGCCTGCGCACCATCGTCGGCGGCGAGATTCCCGAGTACACCCAGATGCTCGAGGAGGCCCGGCGCCACGCCATCGACCGCATGGTGGAAAGCGCGCTGCTGCGCAAGGCGAACGCCATCGTCATGATGCGTTTCGATTCGTCGGAGCTCGGGCAGTCGATGAGCGAAATCGTCGCCTACGGCACCGCCGTGGTCGTGGACCCCGCCTGAACGGCCGCGGGCGAACCCTGCCATGCTGCGCCTGCTCGTGCTGCTGCTGGGCGTCGGGCTGAGCCTGGCCGGGCTGTTGATCCTCGCCACCCATGGCGACACCGGCGCCGGTATCGAGGCCCTGGTGCTGGGCCTGCTGGTGCTCATCGGCACCTGGTTCGAGCGCCTGCGCTACGGGGAATCCGACACGCCGCCGACCGGCCCCGACTGGGAACGTACCGACGAGAGCTTCATCGACCCCGGCAGCGGCCGCCCGATGGTGGTCTACCAGCACCGCCGCAGCGGCAAGAGGCGCTACGTGCCGCTGGCCTGAGCCGGCGCGGCGCGGGTGTCGTCGAAACTGCGCCGGTACAGGAACAGGTAGGCCGCCTGGAACACGGCGCCGGCCAGGAACGGCGCGGCCAGCAGGCCCTGGTCCATCAGCAGGCCGGCGAGCAGCGGCCCGAAGGAGCGCGGAATCTGCCGTGACACCGACGACACCGCGCCGGCCAACCCGCGCCGGCGGTTGCGCACCAGGCCGGCCGTGATCGACGCGCGCAGGCCGTCGGTGCCACGATTGAGGGTCTTGTGCAGCAGGTAGGCGGCGACGGCCAGCCACAGACTCGGGGCCAGGGGCATGAGCACCAGCAGCACGAGCGCGGCCACGCGCAGCGCGACGATGGTGCGCATGAGCCCCAGCCGGGCCCCCAGAACCGCGGAAACCTGGGCGCTGAGCGCGGCGGCCACGAAACCGGCCGCCATCATCGGGCCCACGAGCGCCGGCCCGACTCCGAAACGCAGCGCGAACCAGTAGGACACCAGTGGGCCCGAAAGGCCGATTCCCATGCCTTGCAACAGGTTCACCATCCCGAGCCGGCGCAGGTTGCGCCGCTCGATGCGCCGCGTCTGCGCATGCTCGGGCTCTTGCTCCTGGTGATGCGCGTCGCGCGCCGCGGCGACGCAGGCCAGGCAGGCCAGCGAACAGACCAGGGCCAGCGGGAACATCAACCCGTACGCCTGCGCCGCAGGCGCGCCGGCCACCGCCTTCCAGCCGGCAAGCGACCCGGCGAGCGCGCCGAGGGCCATGCCCGTGAAACCCACGGTGGAGTTGCGCGCCAGCACGCTCGTCCACCCCTGGCGGTCGAGCCCCTGGGTCAGCCAGGCCTTCTCGATGGCACCGAAGGGCCCTGCCGCGCCGTTGGCACCGCGCCCGAAGCCTGCGCCGATGGCCCCGGCGGCCAGCACCAGCGCCGAGGGATGCAACCAGGCCGCCAGGCAGCAGGCCGCGTGCAGGCTTTCATACGCCAGCAGGAAGGGCTTGCGCCCGATGCGGTCGCTGGCGGTGGCCGCGAGGGTCAGCAGCACCGAAAGCACCAGCGCGGCGCCGAGCACGCTGCCGATGCGCGCGCCGTCCCAGCCGCAGGCACGCAGGTACAGCGCGAAATCAGCCGCCAGCACCCCCTGCGCCACGCTGCGGAACCACCTCGCACCGAGCAACAGGCGCTTGTTTCTCCAGCAAATGCAGGGCGGCTCCCGAGTTTCCTGGACCCCCGCGGAGGGCGGGCTGGGCGCAGCCCGGCCCTGGGGCGATCGAACGGCCGTCGGCGGCCTGGACATCCCGGCTGGATTCATCGTCGGTCCACATGTCGGAGGCGCAGCCGCAAGGGCAGGCGCCGAACAGGAAACGCCAGACCTGGTGCGCCAGGCCAGCGCGGCGCACCAGGCCGCTGAAACTGTGGGCCGCGCCTGGCAGGCGCCGCACGCCCACCGGCGGCGCCAGGCCGCGCGAACGCGCTGCCTGGTTCATGGCTTGTGCCCAGCGGGTGGCCCGCTGCAGGCGGTCCACCCCCTGGATGCGGTCGAGCAGCGGGTCGCGACGCAACGTGGGGCCGCTCGCGCGCTCGCGCGACCCGACGAACACCTGCGCCGGAACCCGCAGGAAGCGTTCGGGGGACAGACGCGGGAAGCCCGGCAGCGCATGCCGCGTGCCCAGCGGAAACTCCTGCTGCTCGTCGGGCAGCGTGTACCAGCCCGCGGCGCCCAGCGCGTAGCGCCGCACCCGCTCGGGGTGGGCGAACACGAAGCGATGCACGAACTGGGCTCCGGCCGAATGCCCAAACAGCAACATGCGCTGGTGCTGCATCGCGTGCTGCTGGCCCAGCATCTGCACCAGTGCGATCAGGTGCAGGTCGGCGCGCTGGCCCAGCCCGGGGCGCCCCAGGCGCTGGTAGTCGGCATGACGCGGGGATTCGAACCAGGGCACCAGCAGGTGGCAGGGCTGCGCTGCCGCCAGCGGAGCGAAGGTCTCGAGCAGCTCCAGCGGCCGGCGCCGCACGCCGTGCACCACCACCAGCAGCGCCGCGGGGTCGCGCGCCGGCGGCGCAGGCCGGAACCAGTAGCGCAAGCCTCCGAACTGCGCCGGCGCGGGCTCGGATGCCTCGGGCTTGGCCATGCTCAGTCCGCACGCCGGGCGCGCTCGACGAGTTGTTCCATGCGCGGAAGCACCCGCTGGAGCAGCTCCGGCGTGGCGAGTTGCTCGACCGTGAACACCGGCACGTCGACCATCGCCGCGGCTTCGCGGGAGGCCAGCGGCGAGGCGGTCAGCAAGCCGCTGACCGCAACCACCGGCAGCTGGCGTTGGCGCAGCCAGTCCACTCCGGCGATCGCGCTGAGCGCGTCCGGCGCGGCGAATACCACGGCGTCGACATGGCGCGCGAAAAGTCGCGAGCGCACCAGCGCCGAGGTCTCGCGCTGCAGCAGCCCATCGGCCACCTCCAGCACGGTGCACTGGGCACCGCTCGACGCCACATGCCCGCAAAGATCCGTCAGCAGGCGCTCGACTTCGTCGGGCGCCAGGCCCGCGGTGGACGCGAACCCCATGTCGGTGAAATCCAGGGTCAGCGTGGCTCCTGCATCGAGCATCAGCCAGCGATCTCCGCCGGCACCGGTTCCCGTGACCTTCGCCGCCCCGACCCGCAGCCCGGCGCGGCGCAGGCCGGCGATGAGGTGCGCCGCCGTGGTGGTCTTGCCCGCGTTCATGCTCGATCCCACGACCGCCACCGTCAGCGGGCTGCGCGCGCGCGCGGACTGCCCCAGCGACGCATCGCGCAGGTTGAGCACGCCGCGCGCGTTGGCCAGCAGGCCCAGGGGCTCGATCTGCGTGGCCGGCTTGACCCCGGCGTGGCGGGTCAGCACGCGCGCCGCGATACCCCCGCCCGCCACCAGGTGACAAGCCAGCAGGTCGTCCGGGACCACGGCCTCGAATTGGTCCGGCGCATAGCGCTGCCCGAACGCGACGACGATTTCATCGCCCGGCCAAAGGCGCTGGCGCCGCCCGTCGGCCGACTCCAGGTGCTGGTGCAGCCCGAGCTGCGCCACGCGCGCCAGGACCAGATCTCCGGCGCGCGGGCGCTGGCGCGTGGTCAGCCGGTCTGCCTCGGAAAGTTGCACGCGACGCACGCTGTAGGCGCGCTTGGCCTGGCCGATGCGCGCGCAGGCCGCCGCACCGGCCATGTCCTCGTTGCCACCGCTGAAGGCCGTGCGCATGGGCGCGCTCGCCACCGGTGCAGCCCCTTGGGATTCCTGATGCATTTCGACCTCCACGCCTGATCGGACAAACATGATGCTGGGCCACCCCAGCTGGCGTGAACTTTATCTGGGAAAATTTCCCACTTTATGACAGGTCGGATTTGCTTACGTTTGTTACTTTCGGGAAACCTGGCAGCGAAGGGAGCGGTGGCGGACTGCTGCGGGCTCGCCCTCTGCCGCCGGCGACTCTCAAGCGATCGCAGGGCCGCCCCAAGATTGCTTGACCCCCACGGGGGGCGGGCTGGGCGCAGCCCGGCCCTGGGGGCGCTCAGCCGAAGACCTTGAACAGCACGACGACCAGCGCCACCAGCACCAGCATCAGCAGCGCGTGCACCCCGCGCATCTGTGCGCGCAGTTCGCGCACCTGCTGATCCGTCGAGGGCGACACAGGGCCTTGCCCGGCGTCGTCGCGTCGGGACTGCGGCTGCGCGGCTTCGGCGTGTGCCGGCGCCGCGGCATCGCGCTCGCGCTGCGCGCGAATCTGCTCCAGCATGCCCGGCAGCACGTTGTCGACGTTGGGGGTCGGAAAGTCTCGCCTGGGGCCCATCGCCACGGCCGGTGCTCAATGCAGCGCGACAAGCGCGACCACGGCCGCGCTCCAAGCGCCGATCGACGCCGCCGCGGTGTCCTTGGCCGTGTGCAGGATCAGCGCGCATACCAGCCACGCCGCGACGGCGCCCCACAGGCGCGGGCCCGAGGTGCCCGCGACCACGGCGATCAGCGATGCCAGCAGTACGAGATTGCGCAGCATGGGTTCATTGTCGCGCGATCGGGGGCCGGGGCCAAGGGCACAGGCGAGCGGGCGGCGCGTTCGACACGCTGCCCGGTGCACCGAGCCCAGGTCTGGGCTGCGGACCTATCTTCGTCATTGCGCATTAACTTCTTTTCAGGTCGATGGCATCGAAAGGATTCGTTGGACGCTGCGAAGCGCGCGGCGGCACACTGCCGCCGTTCCTGTCTTCTTTGTCTCGCCAATCCTCGAAACATGACCAATCGTCGCCAACTCTTCGCCCGCGCGGGCGCAGCCACCGCCGCACTGGGCGGCATGCTCATCGGCAATCGTGCCATGGCCTCGACACCGCCCGGCCCGGCGCTGGATCTGGCATTGCCGCGCGCCAGCTCCCTGGCCGGGCTGCACCGCCACCTCGGCGCGGCCCCGCGGCGCCGCGACTTCAAGACGGTGCCGATGATCCTCACCGCACGGGATACCTGGGACCACGAAGCGCTGGACCTGCTGATGGCCTACACCGGCGGCCCGCGGCAAATCTGGGACAACACCGACATCAAGAGCCCGTGGCTGAACCTGATGCGCAATGCGCTCAACGCCCAGGTGTGGTCGTGGGGGCATCCGGACTTCCTGGCGCTGTCGGCAACGCACGGCAGCGCCCACCTGGCGCTGTACGACGACTTCGTATGGGACAAGTACAAGCTGGCCGGGTTGCTGCACGCCGGGGCCCCCGCCAATCCCTACCTGGCCGCCCCTGCCGCTTCGAGGGTCGCGGCGACCGACTTCGAGAACCCCGCCGGGGCCTTCTCCCCTGCCGACAATTCGGTCACCGTGCTGCAGCGTCGCGGCGTGGTGTTCCTGGCCTGCCACAACGCCATCTGGGAATTCAGCGGGGCGCTGATCAAGAAGGGACTCAACCCCGACAAGCTCGGCCACGAGCAACTCGCCGCCGAACTGACCAACCACCTGATCCCGGATGCGGTGCTCACGCCGGGCGTGGTCGGCACCATTCCGCAGTTGCAGGCCGCCGGCTACCACTACATCAAGTAGCGCGACCGGCGCGGCGGCGAAACCAGCCGGGGTTTTCGTGAAATAGTTCCGGGCGCGTCCCGCGGACCGCTCCTAGCATGGGTTCACACCCATCGGGGAGCGCGCCATGAACCGCATCGAGGTCGACTACGTCGAGGATTGCAGCGAGCTGGATCCGCAGGCCCCCGGAGTCTGGGCCCAGGGCTCGATCGACCTCGAGCACGACAGCACCGCGCCGCAGCGGCCGGCCGTGGTCGAGATCCACCCGCGCCAGCAGCGTCGCCCGCATCGGCTGCAGCGCTTCCGGCGCGTGCTGCAATCGTGGAGCCGAAGGGCGCGTCGGGTCCGCCAGCCGGCCGACAACCTGAGCTGAGCCGACCCGCGCGCCGGCGCCGCGCCTGCGTGCCGCGGGCCCCGACGGGGCCCGACGGGGCCCGTCGAAGCATCGAGTGGAACCAATGGCCCCGTGTGGAGTCGAAATCGATCGCGCGAATGTTGCGCCCGACGACGTTCCTTCCCCCACACGAGAGAGCCCAGATGAACCGATCCCTGCCTGCCTGGATGGCCGCGCCCTTGCTGGCCATCACCGTACAAGCCTGCGCAGCGCCTGCCGACGCGCCCACCGAAGCCCAGCAGACCCCTGCCTACGTCGAACGCGACAACGTGTTCGTGCTGCGCTTCGGCGAAGGCGTGAACAGCGTCGCATTCAACTACTACGGCGACCACGACATCAGCCCCAATCAGCCGATGGGCGTCGTGGAGGCCCTGTCCGAAAAGGATCGCCTGGTCCTGCATGTGCATGCCGGACGTCGCCGCAGCCCTCAGGTGGGTGCCTCCTGGCGCGAACGCCTGAAGGACGAGGATCGGCACATGTTCGGCACCGGCAAGCTGCGCTCCACCACGCGCCCGTCGAGCCTGAACTTCTGGGTCGGTGGGCAGCTGCTGATCAACGGCCAACAGGTCCCCGAAGAGTTCTATCTGGCGCAGGGCAGCAACTGGTTCCACAACAACTGGTGGCTGGGCACCTTGAGCGGGGTGAACCATGATCAGCAGCTGTTCCGCTTCGCCGATGCGCAGGGCCGCCAGTTCTGCTTGATCGAACACGCGGTGAACGACGTGACGCTTTCGGACTGCTCGCCGAACTGAATGGCAGCGGCTGAGCGGCGCTGGCTGCCTCCGACCCGCCCTGCTCAGCCCAGTTCGCAGGAACCCGCGCCGGCGGCGCCCGACAACCGGCGCCAGGCCTGCGCGGCCGACACCAGGAACAACGCGAGCAAGCCGAGCAGGCCGACGATCCAGTGCCTGCTCAGCAGCGCACCAGCGGCCGTACCGGCGAGGGCCCCGATGATCAGCGGCAGGTGGCAGGGGCAGGCCACGATCGCAACACCGGTCCAGAGATAACCGACGAGCCTGCTGACGGACGAGGGCTTCGCCGAGGACGGGGGATTCGTGACGACGTTCATGGCGCCCTATTAGAGCGCGGTTTCCACAAATGGAGCGCGGTCCGCGCAAACCGCGCAGACCGCATGCGCCTGCCCCGTTCCCCGCGGTGGCAGGCAGCCTGCTGGCAGGTGGCCTCCTGGCACGCAGGCTTCGTTCGCTGCCTGGCACCTTCCCGTGACCTGCCCGTGATCTGCCCGTTTCCCGCGATATCACGTCCTGGGCCACCCAGGCGATCGCGCGGAACTCCTGGCGCCGGACCGAATCGAAACGAAGGGTCGTCCCGCAGCATGCGGGCAAGCAGGACGCCTCGGCAAGACTCCGGCAACGTTGCAGCCCGCGGGGAGACGATCATGTCCTTCAACGCGAGCTGTCGAGTGCTGCTGGCGATTGCCACGCTGTCGTGCGCGTGGCAGGCCCGGGCCGAACTGGTCTGGGACGTGGTGCCGGGAACCACGCAAACCACGCATGTGCAGGTGCAGTGCGTCCCGCTGGATGCCGATGGCCCCACGGGAACAGGCCAGGCCGAGCCAGGCGTGGTGGTGCTGCACCCCAGGCCCTCGCCGAACGGCGTCGCGAATACCGAATGCGATTCCTTCATCTCGCTGCAGTACGAACATCTTCCTCCGGAGCCCGAGGTGCAGATCAGCCACCCGGTCATCCACATGCAATCGGGGGGCACCGGGTCCTGCCAGGACATGCACCTGGCCTTCGAGATGGCTTGCACGGTCGAGCATGTCCCGTTGTGGGCAACGTCGGTGATCGACCTGGACGTCAAGCTCGGGCCATGGGTGCGGCAGCTTCCCGAGGCCACGTGGAGGGTGCTCGATTTCACCGTCGAGAGCTCCGACCGCTACTACCAGCAGGCGTTCCATGTCATGCCGCAGGCCACATTGGGCCTGTCCTATCCAGCCGAGATCGGGATCTATGCGGACTCGGACTTCCCGCTCAGTGTCACGGTGTACAACAACGGCCCGTCGGGCAACGACAACGTCGAGCTCGCCGTGACCTTTCCGACCATGGACTTCATGCCGTCGATTCCCCAGTCGCTCGCCGGCTTGTGCACGGTCGACATCACGCAAGGCGTGACCCTGCAGTGTGGCCCGTTCCGAATCGATCCGGGCCAGTCGAAGACCATCGAGACCCAGGTCCACGCAGCCTCCAACACCCCGCTGGGCCTGCACGACGTCCACGTCACCGCCAGCGCTGAGTTGGGCCCGGCGAAGCAAGGCGACTTTCCCATCCATGTCCACCAACCCTACGGCACTGCCGAGCGACGGTGATCGCCCGACCGGGCTGGCACGTGACACCGGCATTTCACCCGAGGGGCTTGATCAGGCGCTGCCTGCCGACAGCAACCCGGACGTCTGCACGGTGATGAAAGTGATCCGGGCGCTGACGATCAGGCTTCACGCAGAGTCTGCTCCCCGTTGAGGCTCGCCTCCCCGGGGTTGGGCAGGAACAAACGAGGCGGTGAACGAAGTGACACTGTCGGTCTGCTCGCCGAGCTGAGCTGCAGCACTTGCGTGGCGCTGGCGGCCTCGGACGCGCCCTGCTCAGCCCGGTTCGCAGAAATCTGCGCAGGCCGCGCCGGACAACCGGCCCACCAGTCGCCGCAGGACAGGCCGTGCGTCGATTCCGTCCTTTCCTAGTTGTTGCACGTGACGACAATCGGCGGCAGCGTGGACTCCCCTGGTTGCAACACACCGCTGGCACCCGAAGTCACCGAGCAGGCATCGCTCGCGGGCTGTGATGTCGCGGTGCCTCCGCCGGAATCGATCGACACCGTGTACGAGATGCCGGCTCCACTCGACACGGGCGCGATCCCCGCCAGCGTCCCACTCAGCGATGTCGGTGTCCCCTGCCCCGGGACGCCACCGTTGCCATTGTTGAAGGGATTCGTGAAATTCTGCTGCGCAGTGATTCCTGTCGCCGGGAATGTGACAGTGACTCCCGGATTGCAGTCGCCGCAACCGGTCGGCGGCGGTCCTCCCGCCCCGGTGAACGTGTTACTCCAGCTGATGCTGACAGGAGCACTCCAGTCGGCCACTCCGGAGGTCCTGGTGAATGCGACCGTGCCCATGGCGATGCCGCCAAGGCTCAGTGTTCCGCTCTGTGTTGCAAGACTTCCTGCAATGTCCATCGACTGTCCGCTCGAGCCGGAACCACCGGCGACCTGCAGGCTGATCGAGCCGTTCGATGGGTTCCAACTGCCGCCGCTGATGGAACCTCCACCACTCCCGACCATCGAACCGGTGATCGAGCCGTTGGACTCGGCAATGAACACAGCAGCACCGCCATGCATATTGTTCGCGATCCCGTTGCTGTTGGGCGTGAACAGGCCGAACCAAATCCCCGCATAGGCATTGCCAGTGCCGGCGGCTGTCTCGGCAAGCGAACCGGTCCACGGCGAGCCGTTCGCTGGTGTCACGGCGACGCATGCGCTACAGCCAGGTGGATTGGCTGCCAGGTCGGATGGATTCAACGTGGCTGTCACGCTGCCGCCACCGACACCCGAGACCTGTATGGTCATCCCGCCCGAGGTGACGATCCAATTGCCGAAGATCGCCTTGCCGCTCGATGTAAGGCCTTCCACCATGCCGTTGCCGAGCAGTTCGATGGTCGCACTTCCACCGGAGCCCGTCGCCATCCACGTGCTGTTGGCAAATGCAGCATTGCCCGCCGCTGAGGTCGCAGCCTGGATGGCCAGGTTCATGTTGCTCAACGCGGTCGAAGGCGGGACCACCGTGATGCCGCTGATCCCTGCGTTCGTCAGCGCTGCCTGCAGTCCGCTGACGACACCTGCGAGTCCGCCTCCCGAATACAGCCCTGCAAGCTGCTGCTGCAAGCTCGCATCGCTCACGGGCATGATGAGGTTGCCGCTTGCCGACCCTCCGACCTGTCCCAGGGTCTGAAGGAACTGGGCCAATGCCGTCGCCTTGGGTGCGTTGGCAAGCGACGGCGTAGCTCCGGTCGGGTCCTCGCCCGTGATGGTCAGCGGAGTCACCAAGCCATTGCCGGGCACCGCGACGGAACCGCCGAGCGCGACGCCCAGCACCGTGAACGAGACCGTGTCGCCTGACTTGTAGCTGAATGAGCCGTCGATGCCCGTGATACCGCTGAGCCCGGATGAAGTCTGGTAGCTGACGCCGGCGACCGGGGCGTCGACCAGATTGCCGGTGGAGAGTGACGCACCACTCAAGGAACTGGATCCGCCGCCGCCACCCCCTCCGCAGCCTGCAAGAGCCAGCACGACGCAGGCTCCAAGACGCCGCCATGCGGCGGCCGCTGTTCTTTGCCCGTCCATGATTCCCGCTCCCCGCAACCTGCTTCGGTCAGGATCTGGCCCCTCGCATCCAGTGCCAGGTAAGGGTGCCCAGCATGCGAGAGCGGACCGAAGCTTGTTGCAGATGCTAGGCCCGGGGTTGCGACGCCTATTTGCAATCTTGCTGCGCTCTATGGATTCCTGCTCGGAAATCTCGAAACGCCCGATAGCCGGGTAGATGCCAGGTCCTCGCAGAATCGCCCAGTCGTTTCATCTCGCACCGACCGAACGACGGTATTCACTCGGGAGCATGCCGTGGAACCTGCGAAACATCGCCACGAACTGCGAATACGACTCAAAACCACAAGCCGCCGCCACATCAGCCAAAGTCAATTCGGGGTGCGTGCCAATGCATTGAAGCGCGTACGTTGCACGACACTCCAGCACGTAGCTCCAGAGACTTTTCCCCGTCGATGCTCGAAACGCCCGAGCCGTGTGGTACGGACTCATCTCGACCAATGCCGCCAGTTCCTTCAGGCTGAGAGCCCCGGCGATATTGTCGTGCACGTAGTCAGTGAGAAGGCGCAGTTTCCACCCTGCAAGCGATGGCCCGCGCTCCCTCAGCCTTCGACCGATCGCATAGTCCATGAGCATGCGTTGCGCGATCGCGCCAAGCAGGGACTGTTCAAACAATCGACCGCCCTGGCGCTGCCCTTTGAGATAACCGTGTAGGGCGAGAAGCAGATGGGTCAGGACATCGTCTTGGTACGGAGCGATCCGGGAACCGAGCAGGCATTGTCGCCCGTCGGCCAGATTACCCAGCGACTGCGCGAACTGTTCCATCGACAGAGTCAGGAACAACGCATCGATGACTCCGTGCCAGGTCGTTGCAAGACTGTCGCCACGCGCCAGGAATCGCAGTGTGCCGGGCACGATGTCCCCCTGGACGCCGCGCCCGTCGACCATGCTCTGGAATCGGATGGACCGCTTCGCGAGCGGCACCATCAGCACATGCTCATCGAAGGTATGCGCGCCCAGGCTTCCGGGCTCGATCACCCGTCGCTCCAGCACATAGCGGCCATCGACTCCTGCCGACTCGGCTGCCTGACTCTCGAAATACGGCACATGCCTGCCAGTCTGATCGCGAATCCATATGCGTGGCCCGGCGCCGCTTTGCGGCGGGGATTGCAGCACGGGTGACGAAACAGCATTCTGGGCCATCGCCGTTGTTCAAAGCAGCGTCCTGTTCATTCGTGGCGATGTCGCCGCGAAAATCCGGCAACTTGCCACGAGGTGTAACAAAATTAGCACGCGCTGCCGTGAGCATACGTATCTTTTGGTAACTCATATGACGAGCGAAACAAATCGTCTTTTTCAGATTCGTTGGATTGCACACAGCGTCTGCCGGCATCCTTCGCCTGACTTTGACGGTGACCAGCGCCACGACAAGGCCTTGGGCCTTGAACATCGGCCAGGCTGCGGCCTTTGTCGGTGCGGCGGCAGGCCTCTTGCTTGACCTGGTCGGCGCTGAGGCGGGGCATGACGGACAGGCTGGATCACGTGGAAGAAGCCATCAGTCCTATACGCCCCGCGACTCGACGCAAGCCTGCGATACCCTGCGATGGCCTGAGACACCAGGAGACGAAAACCCCTCGTTTCCCCAGGCAAATCAGCGGATGACAGCAACAAAAAAGCCGCCCTGAGGCGGCCTGTTCGTAGGCTATGGCGGAAGCGGTGTGTGTCGGGAAAGCAACGCAAGCAATTGCAGGCGTTCTCTTTTCGTCTCATCGGAAAAATTGCTACTCGCTGACCTACTCGGTCCGACGGCTCTGTTTTCCTTGCGTTCGAAGGCCAGCTACTCGACCAGAGGCCGGCATACCTTAGCGTTGGCGAGGGCTGTTGGCAGCCTCACGGAAGAAGGTATGCCGACCGCTTGCCGGCCTGGTCAGACCAGGCCCAGCCCCCACTACTTCTTCCCGTGGTAGTCGTAGCCTTCCTCGAAGTAGGCGTAGCCATGGTTCTCGAGGTAGAGCTCACGGGCGAACGCACCCTGGTTCACGTAGATGCGACCACCGGCCTTGGGATCAGGGTTGCCTTCGGCGTCGTACGTGTACAGGTTCTTCTTGGTCAGGTGCGCACCGTTCATCGCAGCCGCACAGGCTTCGAGATGGATGTTCACCCCCTCGTGCTCGAGCTTGAAGATCGCATCGATCCACTTCTTCTGTTGGGGCGGCACAGGCTTGGTGACCCACTTCAGCGCAGACCCGTGCACGATGCCGATGATGGAGACCTCGTCAGGCTTGATCATGCCCTTGGCGATCTGGTCCTTCATGACCGAGCCCATCATCACCATGTGCTTCAGACCGTTCGAGTTGCCCTTTCCGTCGACGGTGTCCGTGTCCATGTTGAACACCATCTTTGCCTTTTCCACCTGCACGGGAATGTCCACGCAGATGGTCGTGTTCTTCGCGCCGAATTTCTTGGGGAACGCCAGGTTGGTCGCCAGCGGAAGGTACTGACACTGGTCCAGAACTCCGTTCTTGTCGACACTGCCACTGCCGGCAGCGAGAGCACTGTTCGTGCCGGCGAGGGCACCCAACGCCACAAGGGTCCCGACCACAAGCTGTCTTGCCATCTTCTTCATGCATGTCTCCTGTCTTGAAAGGCTGCCTGCGCCAAGGCCCCGAGGCACACGAGCACGTCAGGTGGGCGCGCTGCCGGTTGGTGGAGGAGTTCCCCACGAGGAGCCATTCTCCCGAAATCGGCTGACGACTGGGGAACACAGGGGGTGGTATTTACCGCCTTTGCATGGATTGGATTTCCTGTTAAATCAGCGCATGCGCAAAGCCGCATCTGCGTCCACCATGGCGACTCGAGCAGTGCAATTCAATGGCTCTACGAAGCCCATTGCAGGGAGGCCGACGTACGGCTATCCACCGACACCCAACGAGCCCTCAGAGTCAGGCGACATCGCAAGAATTCGCGCATCCATTCCCCGAAGGCTTACGCCAGGCCTGCGCCGCAGACACCAGAAAAGGCAGACGAGCCCGACAAGGCCCAGCACCCAGTGCGCGCTCAGCAGCGCACCCGCGGCCGTGCCAGCCAGGGCCCTGATGATGAGGGGCAAGTGGCATGGACAGACCAGCACGGCCAAGCCAGTCCAGAGGTAGCCGGTGCGGTCGTTAGCAACGGAGCTACTGCCTGTGGCACTACGCGGCAAGCCATGTATTCTTGCGAAATAGCAAATTCATCGTGCTTCACGTGCCGCCGGTGATGACGAGGGATCTCCTAAGCATCATCCCGCGGAACCAGCCGCCCGAGTAATGAACGACGCAGCATTCAGGTCGCCTGTACCGTCGGAAGAGCCCATATTGGCTGGCATGTTCGTTTCCACGCGAAGCTGACCCAGGATTTCCATCTCGATTTGACCCGTCCTGGGGTGAGCCTGGAAGGCTCAAGGTGTGGATAAGGTCTTGGGCTTGGACTCCTTCCTGGCGGGCTGGGCGGT
>JAJZTW010000094.1 GCA_021847345.1 Pseudomonadota bacterium | reverse complement strand
GAGCCTGCCGTCGCGTCTGGGCATGATCCTGGACATGCCGCTGCGCGACATCGAACGCGTGCTGTACTTCGAGGCCTACGTGGTCACCGAGCCCGGCATGACCCCGCTGGCCAAGCGCCAGGTGCTGTCCGAGGACGAGTACGCCGCCAAGCGCACCGAGTTCGGTGACGAGTTCAGCGCCTTCATGGGCGCCGAAGGCATCCGCGCGCTGCTGGCCGACATGGACCTGGAGATCGAGACCGGTGCGCTGCGCGGCGACCTGCAGGGCTCGGACACCAAGGTCAAGAAGAACTCCAAGCGCCTGAAGGTGCTGGACGCCTTCCGCAAGACCAACTCCAAGCCGGAATGGATGGTCATGACGGTTCTGCCGGTGCTGCCGCCCGACCTGCGCCCGCTGGTGCCGCTGGACGGCGGACGCTTCGCGACCTCCGACCTCAACGACCTGTACCGCAGGGTCATCAACCGCAACAACCGCCTGCGCCGCCTGCTCGAGCTCAAGGCGCCCGAGATCATCGTGCGCAACGAAAAGCGCATGCTGCAGGAAGCGGTCGACTCGCTGCTCGACAACGGCCGCCGCGGCAAGGCCATGGTGGGCCAGAACAAGCGCCCGCTGAAGTCCCTGGCCGACATGATCAAGGGCAAGGGCGGGCGTTTCCGCCAGAACCTGCTGGGCAAGCGCGTCGACTACTCGGGCCGTTCGGTCATCGTCGTCGGCCCGACCCTCAAGCTGCACCAGTGCGGCCTGCCCAAGCTGATGGCCCTGGAGCTGTTCAAGCCCTTCATCTTCAACCGCCTGGAAGCCATGGGCGTGGCCACCACGATCAAGGCGGCGAAGAAGGAAGTGGATTCGCAGACCCCGATCGTCTGGGACATCCTGGAAGAGGTCATCCGCGAGCATCCGGTGATGCTCAACCGCGCCCCCACGCTACACCGCCTGGGCATCCAGGCCTTCGAGCCGGTGCTCATCGAGGGCAAGGCCATCCAGCTGCACCCGCTGGTGTGCGCGGCCTTCAACGCCGACTTCGACGGCGACCAGATGGCCGTGCACGTGCCGCTGTCGCTGGAGGCGCAGATGGAAGCCCGCACGCTGATGCTGGCCTCCAACAACGTGCTGTTCCCGGCCAACGGCGAGCCGTCCATCGTGCCCTCGCAGGACATGGTGCTGGGCCTGTACTACGCCACCCGCGAGCGCATCAACGGCCGCGGCGAGGGCATGGTGTTCGCCGACGTCGGCGAGATCCAGCGCGCGCTGGCCTCGGGCGACCTCGAGCTGACCGCGCGCATCAACGTGCGCCTGACCGAGTACAGCAAGGACAAGGCCACCGGCCAGCTCACGCCGCGCACCTTCATCGCCGAGACCACCGCGGGGCGCGCGCTGCTGTCGGAGATCCTGCCCAAGGGGCTGCCGTTCAGCGTGATGAACAAGGCGCTGAAGAAAAAGGAGATCTCGCGACTGATCAACTCGTCGTTCCGCCGCTGCGGACTGCGCGACACGGTGATCTTCGCCGACAAGCTGCTGCAGTCGGGCTTCGCGCTGGCCACCCGCGCCGGGATCTCGATCAGCGTCGACGACATGCTGGTGCCGCAGCTCAAGCACGAGCTGATCGGCCGCGCCGAGACCGAGGTCAAGGAGATCGAGCAGCAGTACGCCTCCGGCCTGGTCACCCAGGGCGAGCGCTACAACAAGGTGGTCGACATCTGGGGTCGCACCGGTGACGAGGTCGGCAAGGCGCTGATGGCCGGCCTGGCCACCGAGCCGGTGATCGATCGCCACGGCAACGAAGTGCGCCAGGAATCCTTCAACTCCATCTACATGATGGCCGACTCAGGCGCCCGCGGCTCGGCCGCGCAGATCCGCCAGCTGGCCGGAATGCGCGGACTGATGGCCAAGCCGGACGGCTCGATCATCGAGACCCCGATCACGGCCAACTTCCGCGAAGGCCTGAACGTTCTGCAGTACTTCATCTCCACCCACGGCGCTCGCAAGGGCCTGGCCGACACCGCGCTGAAGACCGCCAACTCGGGCTACCTGACGCGCCGCCTGGTCGATGTCACGCAGGACCTGGTGATCACCGAGCAGGACTGCGGCACCGCGCAGGGCGTGCCGATGCGCGCGCTGGTCGAGGGCGGCGAGGTGATCGAGTCGCTGCGCGACCGCGTGCTGGGCCGCGTGGCCGCCACCGACGTGGTCAACCCGGAAAACCAGGACACCATCGTCCCGGCCGGCGAGATGCTCGACGAGGACATGCTCGACGCGGTGGAGGGCGCCGGCATCGACGAGATCCGCGTGCGCACCGCGCTGACCTGCGAGACCCGCTACGGCATGTGCGCCAAGTGCTACGGCCGCGACCTCGGCCGCGGCGTGCTGGTCAACGTCGGCGAGGCGGTGGGCGTGATCGCCGCGCAGTCGATCGGCGAACCGGGCACGCAGCTGACCATGCGTACCTTCCACATCGGCGGCGCGGCTTCGCGCGCGGCGGTGGCGTCGAGCATCGAGGCCAAGAGCGCCGGCGTGGCGCGCTTCACGTCGACCATGCGCTACGTCACCAACTCGAAGGGCGAGCAGGTCGTGATCTCGCGCTCCGGCGAAGTGCTGGTGACCGACGACTACGGTCGCGAACGCGAGCGCCACAAGGTGCCCTACGGCGCCACGCTGTTCGTCAAGGACGGCATGGACGTCAAGGCCGGCGCCGCGCTGGCCAGCTGGGATCCGCTGACCCGCCCCATCATCACCGAGTACGCCGGTCGCGCCAAGTTCGAGAACATCGAGGAAGGCGTGACGGTGGCCAAGCAGGTCGACGAGATCACCGGCCTGTCCACGCTGGTGGTGATCGATCCCAAGCGCCGCGGCTCGGCCAAGGTCATGCGCCCGCAGGTCAAGCTGCTCGGCGAGAACGGCCAGGAAGTGAAGATCCCGGGCACCGAGCACTCGGTGACCGTGGGCTTCCAGGTCGGCGCGCTGATCCAGGTGCGCGACGGCCAGGACGTGGGCCCCGGCGAGGTGCTGGCGCGCATCCCGATGGAAGGACAGAAGACCCGCGACATCACCGGGGGTCTGCCGCGGGTGGCCGAGCTGTTCGAGGCGCGTTCGCCGAAGGACGCCGGCATGCTGGCCGAGATCACCGGCACGGTGTCGTTCGGCAAGGAGACCAAGGGCAAGGTGCGCCTGGTCATCACCGACCTCGACGGACAGTCGCACGAATTCCTGGTGCCCAAGGAGAAGACCATCCTGGTGCACGAGGGCCAGGTGGTCAACAAGGGCGAACTGGTGGTCGACGGCGCCGCCGAGCCGCAGGACATCCTGCGCCTGCTCGGCGTCGAGGCCCTGGCGCGCTACATCGTCGACGAGGTGCAGGACGTCTACCGTCTGCAGGGCGTGAAGATCAACGACAAGCACATCGAGGTCATCGTGCGCCAGATGCTGCGCCGGGTCGAGATCAAGGACTCGGGCGACAGCGACTACATCACCGGCGAGCAGGTCGAGCGCTCGGAGGTGCTGCAGACGAATGCCGCGCTGATCGAGCAGGACAAGGTGCCGGCGACCTTCAACAACGTGCTGCTGGGCATCACCAAGGCCAGCCTGTCGACCGACAGCTTCATCTCGGCGGCGTCGTTCCAGGAGACCACCCGCGTGCTGACCGAGGCGGCGATCATGGGCAAGCGCGACGAACTGCGCGGGCTGAAGGAAAACGTGATCGTCGGACGCCTGATCCCGGCCGGCACCGGCATGGCCTTCCACCAGGCCCGCAAGGCCAAGGAAGTGCTGGACCACGCCGAGCGCCAGGCCCAGGCCGCGGCCGAGCTGCAGGCGCTGGAGGACAGCGCCAGCGCCTCGGCGCACGAGGCCGCAGACGGCGACGCGGGCCAGGATTCGGCCAGCTGAAGCCGCGCGCAGCATGGAACGGCCGCCTCCGGGCGGCCGTTTTTTTGCGGGCGCTGGCGAAACATCGCGGGAGACTGACGGCCTTGCGCAGGACGCCGCAATTTGCTATAGTTCCTTTCTTCCAGACGCGGGGTGGAGCAGCCTGGTAGCTCGTCGGGCTCATAACCCGAAGGTCGCTGGTTCAAATCCGGCCCCCGCAACCAACATTAAATGACAAGCGCCGGCCCGTCCGGCGCTTGTCATTTCCGCGACCAGGTCGTCGCTCATTGCGGCGCGGTCGCACCCACAATGGCGCCTCGCTCTGCATGAAGCGCCCAGGCTACTGACTCATTCGCAGGCGGCGATCCCTTTCCTCATCGCGCGCCGCGTTGATCTCGCGCATCACGCCCTCAAGGTCGACGGCGCCCGCCGGGGCTTCGTAGCGGCCCGTGAGGGCGTGGTCGACATCAAGCAGACCGCGGCTGTAAAGGCCCCAGATTTCATGCGCGTGCTCGGACTCGCGCAACGCGGGGGCGAAACGTCCGAAGAAGTGATTGAGGTTGCACACGTCGCGGTACAGCATGCGCGGCGCGTGGTGGTTGCCAGCAGCGTCGACCGCCTGCGGCAGGTCAATGATCACCGGACCGTCTGCGCCCAGCAGGATATTGAACTCGGACAGATCCCCGTGCACCACCCCGGCGCACAACATGCGCACGACCTCGCGCAAGAGTGTGCCATGGTGCGCGCGCGCCTGTTCCGGCGTGAACTCCACGTCGTTCAGGCGTGGCGCCGCGTTTCCTCGCTCGTCGACAACGAGTTCCATGAGCAGCACTCCCTCGTGGAAGTGAATCGGCCTGGGCACGCGAACGCCAGCCGAGGCCAGGCTGTACAGCGCTTGGACTTCGGCGCTTTGCCAAGCGGACTCCTGCGCCTCGCGCCCGAAGCGCGAACCCTTGGCCATGGCGCGCGCCTGGCGCGAGTTCTTGACCTTCCGGTTCTCGGTATAGTCGACCGCCTGGCGGAAACTTCGATGTGCAGCCTCCTTGTAGACCTTGGCGCAGAAGGTGTGGTCGCCGAGGCCTACAACGTAGACCATGGCCTCCTTGCCGCTCATGAGTTGCCGCACGACATGGTCGATCAGACCTTCGTCGAACAGGGGTTGCAGGCGCGTGGGGATTTTCATCACGACATTCTGCGCCCCGTATGGTCGCGGCGAGCAGCGAAAGCAGCCAGAGTGGGACTTCGATCCGAGTTGAGGCCGATCGTCGCCGTGACGCTCCGTCGGGTGGGCATTTGTGGATGCCCCCGCACTGCACCGCTAAGCCGCATGCGGCGGCTCCGACCGCTCCGGGGCGGCCGTGAGCGTCAGCAGGATGTCGGCATACCAAGCGCAGTTCAGGCCGAGAGATTCGTCAAGCACCTGATCACGGCTTCCGATATCGAGGCGAGTGGAGTGCACGCCGAGCAGTTTCCATGGCGGTTGAAGGCGCGGGGTGAATGCGCGCATCACCACCGGCGCACCGCTGGTACCGCGGTGCGTCCGCGCATCGGTCAGGAAGTACCCTTGGCCCTGAAACCGCAAGCCGAAAGACGACGCAATGACCGCCTGCCGCACCACGGGCAAGTGGTGCAAGGTGTCGTGAAACCCCAATGGGAATCCAACAATCAGCGCCGAACTGCCAACACCCACTTCACCGAGCGAACTTTGCAGATGGTCGGGCGTGAAGCCTTGCAAGTCGACGGAACCGGGCAGTGCCTGCCGGTCGATTTCGATGACAGCCACATCGATTTCGCTCGAGGCGTCCCGTCCTTGGGTCGCGTCCCGCGACGTGGTGTAGGTCCACAGCCCGGACAGGCTGAGCTACACGGTACTCAGCGTGCCACAGCGGACAGCCGAGTCGGGGCAGTATCGCAGAGCGACTGAAGGCCTTCAAGCTGCATATATCGGCGATTCAGCGACCACTCGTCGTTCTGCTCCAGCATCATGGCGCCGACCAGCCGGGTGATGGCGGCGTCGTTGGGGAAGATGCCCACGACGTTGGTGCGGCGCTTGATGTCGGCGTTCAGGCGCTCGAGCGGGTTGGTCGAGTAGATCTGCGGCCAGTGCGCCTTCGGGAAGGTCATGAAGGCCAGAACGTCGTGCTCGGCGTCGTCCATCAGGGCTCCCAGCTTGGGGAAGCGCTCACGCAGCTGGTCGGCCACCGTCCGCCACTGCGTTCGTGCTGCCTCGGCCGTGTCCTGAACGAACACCGTGCCGATCGCAGCTGCGACCATGCGGCGCTGGGTCTTGCCCGCATGGGCCAGAGCGTTGCGCATGAAGTGCACGCGGCAGCGCTGCCAGGTGGCCTTGAGTACCTTGGCGACCGCTGCCTTGATCCCTTCGTGGCTGTCGCTGATGACGAGCTTGACCCCGCGCAGGCCGCGGCGGTTGAGGCTGCGCAGGAAGTCCGTCCAGAACGGCTCGGCCTCCGAGGCGCCGACCTTCATGCCCAGCACCTCGCGCTGGCCCTCGGTGTTGACGCCCACGGCGATTATCACGGCCACGCTGACGATGCGGCCGGCTTCGCGGGTCTTGACGTAAGTGGCGTCGATCCACAGGTAGGGCC
>JAJZTW010000093.1 GCA_021847345.1 Pseudomonadota bacterium | reverse complement strand
GCGCCTGAATGCTCTTCTCGAACACCCCGTCGCCGCGCTGCGCGTCGACGTTGTCCTCGGTGTAGCAGGGCAGCGACGCGGTGACGTCGACCCGCTGCGCGGCGAGGAAGTCAGCCAGGTCCTGCTGTCCCGCCTCGAACAGAATGCTGAGGTTGCAGCGGTCGATCACGCGCACCCCGGCGGCGCGCGCCTTGCGCACTAGGTCGCGGAAATGCGGATTGAGTTCCGGCGCGCCGCCGGTCAGGTCCAGGGTCTCGATCTTGCCTCGGCGCAGCAACTGCACGATCAGCTCCGCGTTGTCTGCGTCCAGCGCCTCGGTGCGGTTCGGGCCGGCATTGACGTGGCAGTGCTGGCAGCTCTGGTTGCAGCGATAGCCCAGGTTGACCTGTAGGGTGCGCAGCGGGCGACGGCGAAGTTGCGGGAAGTCGCTCTTGCGCAACAAATGGACGGTGGCGTGCATCGTGGGAACTCCGTTCGGCAGACGGCCCGTGGGGCCGCCGATAAATCTTGGTCGAGCAAGACGCCCGATCCTGACACCTCTGAGCGCCCCCAGGGCCGGGCTGCGCCCAGCCCGCCCCCCGTGGGGGTCAAGCAATCTTGGGGCGGCCCAGCGATTGCTTGAGAGCGCCCCCAGGGCCGGGCTGCGCCCAGCCCGCCCCCCGTGGGGGTCGAGAAAACTTGGGGCGGCCCTGCGTTTTCTCAAGAGCCGTTCAGCGCAGCAGCACGTCGACGCGCTGGCGCTGTGCCGGGCTCAGCCGGTCGAGCGGTGTGACCAGTGCGCTGCGCAGGGCTTGGTGCGCGTAGGACTGCAGCGGCTGCGCATGCAGGGTATGGACCAGCGCAGCGGCGATTTTCTGGGCGACCTGAGCGTTGTGCATCAGGTTCGCGATCGCCAGCTCGGCGCTGACCGGCTCGCGCGCCGCGTCCCAGCAGTCATAATCGGTGACCAGGGCGAGGGTCGCGTAGGCCATCTGCGCCTCGCGCGCCAGCCTGGCTTCGGGCATGTTGGTCATGCCGACGATATCGGCACCCAAGGTGCGCAGCATCGCGGACTCGGCCCGCGTGGAAAACGCCGGCCCTTCGATGCAAGCGTAGGTCGACGATCGGTGCAGTCGTACCCCGGGTAGCGCGACAGCCTCGAAGGCCTGCGCCGTGCGCTCGCGCAACGCCGCGCAGGTCGGCTCGGCCATGGAAACATGGGCGACGATGCCGTCGCCGAAAAACGTCGACTCGCGCTTGCGCGTGAGATCGAGGAACTGGTCGGGAAGCACCAGGTCCAGCGGCGCGATGTCCTCGCGCAGCGAGCCGACAGCCGAGATCGCCAGCAGGCTACGCACACCCAGGCTTTTCAGCGCGTACAGGTTGGCGCGGTAAGGCACCTCGGACGGAATCAATCGGTGGCCGCGGCCGTGGCGCGCCAGGAAGGCGACCTCGGCCGCTCCGAGGCGCCCGGTGACGATCACGTCCGAGGGCTTGCCATAGGGTGTGTCGAGCGCATGCTCGGTGACGTCGACGAGGCCGTCGAAGTCGTAAAGTCCGCTGCCGCCGAGGATGCCAATGCGTTCGATGCCTGGGTTCATGCCGGTCTCCCCATGGTGGAAATGCGCCGCGAGGCGAGGCCCGCGAACTGGAAACTGACGATCAGCCACGCGCACAGCAGCGCAACCGACGCCACGAATGGCCACCCCGGGCGCGGCAGGATCTGCGGCAGCAGGCCGATGGCCAGCGCTGGCGGGACGTGCAGATCAAAGGCTCGCACGATCAGCACCCCGGCCAGCAGGCTGAGCACCGCCGACAGCGGCCCGGCGCTCAGCCAGGCCACCGCCACGACGCCCACGCCGGCGCCCGCGATGCAAGCGGCCAGCAGCGCCCAGGGCCGCGCACGCCACGGGCACACGTCCGGGTGCGCGAACATCTCGTAAGCGACGACGAACAAGGGCGGCACCAACAGCAGGTGCCAGGTTTGCACGAACGCCCCGGCGAGCAGGGCGAACAGCAGGTATCCCGGCAGCCAGCGCCAGCCGCTGGCCGCGGTCTCGGTCTGGTCGTCGATGCGCGACGCCGTGTCGACCGGCGCCGGTGAATGGCCTCGCAGCCTCGCGCGCAGCAACACCGCGGCCGCCAGCAGGCTGGTCACCAGCAGGATCGAGGCCGGGTACCAGGGGCTGCGCACGCGCAGCGCCACCGGCAGCAGTCCGGCGGAAATCAGCGGCGCCAGCGGCGAACGCAGCAGCCCCAGCAAAAGCAGAGAGCTTCCCAGGCTCAGGGCCAGCGCCGTCAAGCCAGGTGGTAGCCAGCGTGCCAGGCCCAGCCCGATCAGCGCAGCCAGCGCAGGCGCGACGGCCAGGTGCGCGGTCGCGCGCGCCCACGTACCCTCGGGGCGCGTGAACACATCGTGCGCCAGCGCCCCCAGCTCCGGGAACATGAAGGTATCGATGCCGCTGGCGCGCGCGCCCAGCGCCGCCGCGGCAACCACCGCCGCGGCCAGCGCCTCGCCGCGCGCGCGCTCGAAGCGCATGTTCAGTTCATCGCCTCGACGGCCCAGCCGTGGTCGGCCAGCCAGCCCACCTGCAGGAAGCCCGCGGGGACGATGTCGCTCTCCTTGACACCATACAGCTGGTGCCAGTCCAGGTTCATGCCCTTGAGGGTGTTGTTGCAGATGTCGAAGTGCACGCCGTCGGCGCGCAGTTCGTCGACCGCCTTCTGCACTCCGTCATCGACCGGCTGCAGCAGCATCTTCACGCCGGCACCGTACAGCACGACGTGCGCCTGCAGCGTTCCGTGCCATTGCTTGACGGTCTTCTCGCTGTTGACCAGGTTCAGCAGCTTGAACTTCCACACCGCGGGGTCGGCGCTGGTCACCGGGACGACCACGCGCACGCGACCGAAGGCCGGATGGGTGATGTGCGGTTGCACATAGTCGGCGCGCGCCGGCGCGGTGGCCGCAAGCATCAGCCCGGCAGCGGCGGCGACGGCAAGGACAGTCGACTTGAAGGAATGCATGGAAAATCTCCTGAGGAAAGTCGTAAACAAGATCGTTTCGCGACATAGCGTCCAGCCGCCAATGCAGCCAGACCCCATGAGTCGGAGCAACACGGAATTCCTGACACTCAGCCCTGGAGCATCGCCTGCAGACCCCCGGAGGCATCCAGCGCATACAGCTCGTCACACCCGCCCACGTGGCGTTCGCCGATGAAAATCTGCGGCACGGTGCGCCTGCCCGTCAGGCGCCCCATCTCGGCGGCGGCGGCGGGGTTGGCGTCGATGCGGATCTCCTCGATGCCTTGGACCCCGCGCTGGCGCAGCAGCGCCTTGGCGCGCAGGCAGTAGGGGCAGACTGCGGTGGTGTACATGCGTACGGCGGGCATGGCGGACTCCTTGGGTGGGAAAGAGATCGATGGGAGGCGCGCGGCACCTCCCGCGCTGGCTCAGGCCTGCGGATTCCATGCGTAGGCCTGGAACGCCGGGTCGGTCTGGGTGTGGAACACGTGGTTGGAGTAGTTGCTCAGGGTCTTGACCGCGATGGCCAGCACGATCTCCAGCGCGTGGCGGTCGGTGTAGCCGGCCGCCTTGAACGCCGCGAGCTGCTCGGGAGTCGGCGTACCGCGGCTTTCCACCATGATGGTCGAGAAGGTGGCCAGCGCCTGCAGTTTCGCGTCGGGAAGGGGTTTGCCCTCGCGCAGCGCGGCCAGCGAGTCAGCCGGGACCTTGGACATCTTGTCGCCGATCATGCTGTGGGCGGCCATGCAGTAGGTGCAGCCGTTGAAGCGGCTGACGCTCAGAAACACCACTTCCTGCTCGACCGGGGTGAAGCCACCTTCGTTGCGGAACGCCTCGTAACCCAGCAGGTAGGTCTGCAGCAGGCCCGGCGAGTTGACCATGTTGGCGTACATGTTGGGGACGAAGCCGAGACGCTGCTGCGAGGTCTCGAGCATTTCGCGGGCCTTGCCGCTGGTGGAAGCCACGGTCTGCGCGGGCAGGTCGAGTCGGGCGATGGATTGGGTCATGAGGTTCTCCAGAGGGGATGCGCCGTGCGGCGCGGATGGGCACACGAGGCGCAAAAATGGAACGAGCAGTCCAAAACAACCAGAAAAATTCAGCCCCCCGCCAGAGCACGCGCCAGACGCCGCGCGGCCTGCTGGCGCTGCGCCAGCGGCAGGGCGGCACGTTGCAGGGTTCGCAGTCCGGCGATGGAGGCCATCACGGCGGCGCACAACTCTCCGGCATCGACACCCTTCGGCGCCACGCCCCGAAGGGCCCGCTCCATGGCATCGGCCAGGCGGGTGAACGCCGCGTGCACCACGCTTGCCGCCGAGTCCGTCGAATCGTGCAATTCGCCCACGGCGTTGACCAGAAGGCAGCCGCGCCCCTGGTGGTTGCTGGTGGCGGCGTCGAGCAGCAGCGCTTCCAGGGCCTGCTCCAGCGAGCGCTGCGCGAACAACTGGCGCAGTGCGGCGATCTGCTGGTCGGCGTAGCGCTCCACGGCTTCGGCCAGCAAGCCTTCGCGGTTGCCGAAGCTGTTGTACAGCGACGAGCGCGACAGCCCGGTGGCACGCAGCAGATCGTCCACGCTGGTGCCGGCCAGCCCGCCTGCCCACAGCGCCTGCATCGCGGCCTGCACGACGGCGTGGGAATCGAAGTTGCGGGGTCTGGACACGGCGGGATGCGAGGCGAATAATGGACTGAATGGTACAAAACACTCGCGAGCGCTGCACGCAAGCTCGCGAGCACCCTGGAAACCCCCATGACGCACCCCTTGCTGCCGCGCCTGCGGCCCGACCCCATCCCCGCGCTGCATCCACTGCCCGAGTACCTGGTCGACGGCGAACGCGCCACGGCCTACGCGGCGATGAAGCAGGCGCTGCAGGTGCCGTGGATGGGCGTCGTCACTATGGCCTACGCCCACTACCCGACGTTCTTCCGCGCGCTGTGGCAGGGCCTGGAGCCCATCGTACTCAGCGCCAGCTTTGTCGAACACTGTCGTGAGGTGCGGGTGCAGGCCGAGAAGGCTGTGCTGAGCCTGCAACCGAAAAGCCTGGCGCCGACGCTGCGGGAGCTGGGCTACGCGCCGCGCGAACTCGACGCGATCCGCGAGCTTTTGGAGGTGTTCTCTCACGGCAACCAACCGTACTTGCTGATCGCGAGCATCACGCGCCTCCTGCTCGAGGGCGGGGAACTCGACGGCATAGGCGACGCTACGCCCTTCGAGGGTCGGCACGGCCCTCTGCCCGGCGCCTCGCTGGTGTTGATGGAAGCGCACCATGCCGATGCGCCCACGCGCGCGCTATACGCCGACATCCAGCGCACCCTCGGGCTGCCCTTCGTGAACACCGACTACCGCGCGCTGGCACGCTGGCCGAGCTACTTCCGCGCCGCATGGCAGCGACTGTCACCGCACGTGCAGAGCGACACCTACCGGCGGATCTGCGACGCACTGCATGCCGCGGTGCTCGATCGGGTGGCCCACGCGCTGCCCAACCCAGCGCGCCTGCGCGGGCAGGCCTTGCGCGAAGCCGCCGCGGCCGACACCCCGCTGCCCGAGATCGTGGCGATGGCGCGGCTGTTTCAATGGCTGCTCCCCGGACTGATCACGAACGTGGCGTTCCTGCGTGCTCAACTGGCCTGAGCTCGCCCCGACGCTCGGCGAACGCCCCGAACAAGGCGTCATCCGGCAGGCACTGCGGGCCTTGCTCGATGCGAGTCCCATACGAGGCATGGGCATCACTGCCCGGTGGCCATGTGCGAAGGAAGCGCGTGCGCCAGGCGGTTTGCCGGTAGCGCACGGGGATGGCATCGATTCGCACCCCCTCCAGCACCGTGCCGTACAGACTGTCGGCAGGCTCCTGCGTGCAGCTCGAGATGCGGGTGATCACCCCATGGGTACTGCCGAGGAAATTGGGGATCCCAGCGGCGCCGTTGTTCATCAGGATCCTCGACCCTCCATCGCACGCCAGTTCCACCGCGGCCGGCAGGCAGCTGTGCGAGGAGCACAACACCCGCGCCCCGGACTGCGCCCAGGCCTCGCGCAAGCTTTCGGGTCCGGCAGGCCAACCCGCCTGCTGCTCCAGCCGCAGTGCTTCCTGCGAGAAGTTCCAGCCGGCCAGCGACCAGGCGTCGCCATGCACCACGCCGACATCCAGACCGCCGATGCGCAGGCGCAGCAACCTGGGAAGCTCGCGCAGCCGGTCGAGATGCGATGCCAGGCCCTGCGCCGTGGCACGCAGGCGCTCGATGATGCGGTTGGAGCGCTCCACCACCGCGTCGTCGACGAATTCGGGATAGGCACAACCGCAACCTGCCCCATGCGCCACGCGTGCAAGTTCGGTCTCTACATTCCCCCGGCATGCGACGTGAGCGTCCAGCGCACCTGCGATGCGCGCGAAATCCTCGGGATCGGCGTCGAACCAGTGGGCATCGCCATTGAACACCAGCGCCACATCCCGCCCCTGCGTGGCTTCGGCGTCGCGCATGGCCTCGATGGTCTGCAAAGCCTCGACATTGCCATACAGGCCGCCGATCACATACGCATGCTCGGCC
>JAJZTW010000050.1 GCA_021847345.1 Pseudomonadota bacterium | reverse complement strand
CACGTCGCCGTGGGCGAAGTTGATCAGGTTGACGATGCCGTAGACCATCGTGTAGCCGAGTGCTACGAGGGCGTACATGCTGCCCAGCACCAAGCCGTTCACCAACTGCTGTATGAATGTCTGCATCCCGAAAGTCCTTGTGGGTACGGTGCACGCAATGCGGTTACCCATGCGACTTCGGGGAATCGCGGAAGATGATCCCGCTGCGCCCCCGCCAGGGCGCCGCCGTCGCCTGGTGGGCGAGCGCGCGCTCCGACATGCCGATGAGTCTCCTGATGGCGGATCACGGAGGTGAGCCCATGATCCTGCCGACTTTGTAGGTTTAACCAGTAATGATAACCACGGGGATTAACCCGTCTTCCCCGCAGCCGCGGTGGTCGTTAGCAGGCTGCCCTGCCCCGACCCATCGCAAGATGCGTGCCGCAACCCATCGCGAGCTCATGGCTCGGGCTCGTCCGCGGGTTGGTCCGGGCCGTCGCGCGGCGCCGTTCCGCCCCGCGTGCGCGCTTCGCGATTGAGGCGGCGCAGCTCGGCCATGCGCTCGCCCAGGCGCGCCTCCAGGCCGCGCGGCGTCGGGCGATACAGCCGCGCCTCGGGCATGTCTGTCGGGAAATATCGCTCACCCGCGGCGAAGGCTCCCGGCTCGTCGTGGGCGTAGCGATACTGCGCGCCCGCACCGATTTCGCGCATCAGCCGGGTCGGTGCATTGCGAAGGTGCATGGGAATCGGCGCGCTGCCATGGCGGCGCACCAGTTCGCGCGCCTGGCCGGCCGCCAGGTAGGCGGCGTTCGACTTCGGCGCCAGCGCCAGGTACAGCACCGCCTGTGCCAGCGCGAGCTCGCCCTCGGGGCTGCCCAGGCGCTCGAAGGCCGCCACGGCGTCCAGCGTCAAGCCCAGCGCACGCGGATCGGCCAGGCCCACGTCCTCGCTGGCGATGCGGATCAGGCGGCGTCCGATGTACAGCGGATCGACCCCGCCGTCGAGCATGCGGGTCATCCAGTACAGCGCCGCGTCCGGGTCGCTGCCGCGCACCGACTTGTGCAGCGCCGAGATCACGTCGTAGAACTGGTCGCCGCCCTTGTCGTATCGCCGCAGGGTCTCGGCCAGCGCCGAGCGCAGCAGTGCCAGGTCGACCCCCGCGCTGTGCTGCGCGCGCGCCGTCGCCGCCACAGCCTCGACGGCGTTGAGCAGGCGCCGCCCGTCGCCGTCGGCATGCTCGGCCAGCAGCGCCAGCGCGTCGGGCTCGATGTCCGGCACGCCGCAGGCCTGCAGGCCGCGCCGAGCCAGCAACTGCAGCTCCTGCGGCTGCAGCGCCTGCAGCACGTAGACGGTGGCGCGCGACAGCAACGCGCTGTTGACCTCGAAGGAAGGGTTTTCGGTGGTCGCGCCGATGAAGGTGAACAGCCCGGACTCGACATGCGGCAGGAACGCGTCCTGCTGCGCCTTGTTGAAGCGGTGTACCTCGTCGACGAACACCAGCGTGGCGTGGCCCGCGGCCCGCGCCGCCTGCGCCTGCACCACGGCGTCGCGGATCTCCTTGACACCGGCGAGCACCGCCGAGATGGCGACGAAGCGGGCACCGAAGCGCTCGGCGATCAGGCGCGCCAGCGTGGTCTTGCCAACGCCCGGAGGACCCCACAGGATCATCGAGTGCAGGCGACGCGTGTCGAAGGCCACGCGCAGCGGCTTGCCGGCGCCGAGCAGGTGCGACTGCCCGACGACGTCGTCGATGCTTCGTGGACGCAGGCGCTCGGCCAGCGGTGTGTCGGCGCCCGCCGGCGGCGCCGCGCCCGCGCCGGCCGTGTCCTGCGGGTCGGGGTCGAACAGGTCGGCGTTGTGGGTCATGGCAAGGACGGGCGCGGACTCAGGGCCGCGCCGACGGCAGCGGAGGAAGGCTCTCCGATCCGTCGGGGCGGATCACCGCGGCGCCCGCGGGCGGCGTGAACTCGAAGGTGCCAGGCGCGAACCGCGGGTTGTCCTGCTGCGCGCTGAAGCGAATGGTCGACGTGCGGCGGAACGCGTCGCGCAACTGCATCTGCTCCAGGCGCGGGCCCTGCGCCGTCGCGCGCAGGCCCAGGCGCACCCACACGAAGGAGCTGTCGCTGTTGCGCGGCGTGGCCTGCACCCATTGCAGTCCGTCGTGCGCCGGCAGCGCGCCGAGCGCGAACACGCGCTGCACGTCGGCGCCCGCCAGCAGCGCCGCCGGCGTCGTGCCCAGCGCGCGGGACTGGCTGCTGATCGTCACCTGGTCGAGATCGTGGTCGTAGGTCCAGATGGTGCTGCCGTCGCTGACGATGTCCTGCCGGTAGGGCTTGAGGTAGACCCAGCGGAATCGCCCCGGGCGCTCGAAGGCGAAATGGCCCGACGAGACCTGGGCCGCCCCGCCGTGGTCGGCCACCACGCTCTGCGTGAAGTCGGCGCGCGCGCCATGGGTGTCGCGCAGCCACCGCTCGAGCAGCGCCACGGGGTCGCCGCCGGTGGCGGCCGCAGCCGACGACGCAGCCTCGGCACGCGCCAGCGGCGCAAGCAGGCCCAGGCCGAGCAGCGCCATGCCGTGCAGCACGCGCCTGCGCGCCGGCGGCTCGCAGGCCGGGGATTCGACAAAAGGCCGGGACATGGGAGTCGGCTCCTGGAAGAGTGGTCGATGACGAGGGTCGATGGGGAAATGTGGGCCGCGCGGCATGCCCGACGGCAGGCGTGTCCTCGGGCGAGTCGGCGACGTCAGGCCTCGCCGCGCGCCGGCACCAGGATGTCGCGGTTGCCGTTGCTGGACAGCGCCGAGACCAGCCCGGCCTTTTCCATCTGGTCGAGAAGCCGCGCCGAGCGGTTGTAGCCGATGCGCAGGTGGCGCTGCACCAGCGAAATCGACGCCTTGCGATTTTGCAGCACGATCTGCACGGCCTGGTCGTACAGCGGGTCGCTCTCGGCGTCGCCGCCGCCCTCGAAGCCGCCGGCGTCGCCGTCGGCCCCAGCCTCCGGCTCGAGCAGGCCCTGCACGTAATCGGGTTCGCCCTGGGTCTTGAGCTGCTCGACCACGCGGTGCACCTCGGCATCGCTGACGAAGGCGCCGTGCACGCGCTGCGGCGCCCCGGAGCCGGGCGGCAGGTACAGCATGTCCCCCATTCCGAGCAGGCTTTCGGCGCCCATCTGGTCGAGAATCGTGCGCGAGTCGACCTTGCTGGACACCTGGAAGGCGATGCGGGTCGGGATGTTGGCCTTGATCAGCCCGGTGATCACGTCCACGCTCGGCCGCTGCGTGGCCAGGATCAGGTGGATGCCCGCGGCGCGGGCCTTTTGCGCCAGGCGGGCGATGAGTTCCTCGATCTTCTTGCCCACGACCATCATCAGGTCGGCCAGCTCGTCGATGACCACGACGATGTAGGGCATGTGCTGCAGCGGCTCCGGGCTTTCGGGGGTCAGCGACAGCGGATTGGGCACATGCTCGCCGCGCTGCGCCGCGTCGGCGATGCGCGTGTTGTAGCTGGCCAGGTTGCGCACCCCCAGCTTGCTCATCACCTTGTAGCGCCGATCCATCTCGCCGACGCACCAGTTCAGCGCGTGCGCCGCCTGCTTCATGTCGGTGACCACCGGCGCCAGCAGGTGCGGAATGCCCTCGTAGACGCTGAGCTCGAGCATCTTGGGGTCGATCATGATCAGGCGCACCTGGCGCGCCTCGGCCTTGTAGAGCAGGCTCAGGATCATCGCGTTGATGCCCACCGACTTGCCCGAGCCGGTGGTTCCGGCCACCAGCAGGTGCGGCATGCGCGCCAGGTCGGCGACCACCGGGTTGCCGACGATGTCCTTGCCCAGGCCCATGGTGAGCATCGACTGCGCGTCGTGGTAGACCTGCGAGCCGAGGATCTCGCCCAGGCCGATGGTCTGGCGCTTGGCGTTGGGCAGCTCGAGCGCCATGGTGTTCTTGCCCGGAATGGTCTCGACCACCCGGATGCTGACCAGCGACAGCGCGCGCGCCAGGTCGCGCGACAACGCCACGACCTGCGAGCCCTTGACGCCGGGCTCGGGTTCGACCTCGTAGCGCGTGATCACGGGCCCGGGCAGCGCCGCCACCACGCGCACCGCGACCCCGAAGTCCTTGAGCTTCTTCTCGATCAGGCGCGACGTGAACTCCAGGGTCTCGGCGGCCACGGCATCGCGCGAGGCCTGGGCCTGGTCGAGCAGGTCCAGGGTCGGCAGCGCCGAGTTCGGCATGTCCTGGAACAGGGGCTTCTGCTTCTCGCGCTGCACCCGCGCCGACTGCGGCACCTGCGCCACGGGCGGCTCGATGAATACCGGAGCGAACACCTCGTCGGCCTCGCGCGCCGACTCCTGCAGCACGTCGGCAGCGCGCTGCTCCAGCGCCTGCTGGCCGGCCTCGCGATCGGCACGCAACGCGCGACGCTGTTGCAGGCGGGCCCACAGCCACTCGATCCCCGCTCCGGTGCGCTCGGCCGCGTCGGCCCAGCTGAAGCGGGCGAACCACGACAGGGACATCAGGAACACCCCCAGCAGCACGATGGCGCTGCCGGTGAAGCCCAACCCGCGCTGCAGCAGATCACCCAGCCAGGAGCCGATGACCCCTCCGGCCTGCCCCGGCAGGTGCGCGTCCAGGCGCCACAGGCGCGTGGCCTCGAGCGCCGCGCTCGACAGCGGCAGCAGCGCCAGCCCCGCCGCCACGCCTGCCCGCCGCCACCAGCCCGCAACGAGCTCGTCGTCGGACTCCTGTGCCTGCGGTGCGTGGGCCTGACGCCACGCGCGCCAAAGCGCGTACAGCCCCATGGGAAGGATCCACAGCGCCGAAAAGCCCAGCAGGAAATACAGGATGTCGGCGGTCCATGCCCCCAGCGCGCCGACCAGGTTGGCGGTGGCGTGCGCCGGGTTGCCCGAGGTCGACCACGAGGGGTCGTCGCGGTGGTAGCTCAGCAGCGCCAGCAGCAGCAGCACCC
Organism: Pseudomonadota bacterium; assembly: GCA_021847345.1. Lineage (GTDB taxonomy): Bacteria > Pseudomonadota > Gammaproteobacteria > Burkholderiales > Burkholderiaceae_C > Thiomonas_A. The sequence goes on along the minus strand of JAJZTW010000050.1, from coordinate 26,976 downwards.
AGGCCATCGCGCCGCCGACCAGGCGCGCCTCGGCAAGCAGGCGGCTGCGACGCGCCGCGGGGCGTCGCGGCTCGTTGCGCGCGCCGAACCAGGAAAGGGAAAAACGACTCAAGGCGAAAACGGAGGATGCGCCGAAGCGCGAGCAGGCCTCAGGTCATGCTGGCGATGCGATCTCGCACCACCAGGCAGCCGTCGTCGCGCTCGAGCACCAGCGACTGTTGTTCGAAATCCTTCATCACGCGGCTGACCATCTCGCGCGACGCGCCCACCATCTTGGCCAGGTCCTGCCGCGACGGCTTGTTGCGCACGATGCGCTCGATCCCGTCGAGCTCGCTCATCTCGAGCAGCGCGCGAGCAACCCGGCCATACACGTCGAGCAGGGCCAGCGACTCGATCTTGCGATCGGCCCCGCGCAGCCGGTGCACCAGGCCGCGCATGATCGAAAAGCTCATGCTGGTATTTTCGGGCAGGCTTTGCAGGAACGCCACCCGCCCGAGCATCAGCACGTCGGTCTGCACCTCGGCGATCACCGAGGCCGAGTGCGGCTGTCCGTCGATCAGGCTCATCTCGCCGACGTGGTCGCCCGGATGCAGCACCGCGAGAATGACCTCGCGCCCGCGCGAGTCCACGCTGATCACGCGCGCTCGCCCGGCGAGGATGATGAACAGCGCGTTCGACTTCCCGCCCTGCTCCACCAGGCACTCGCCGCGCTTGTAGCGCTTTTTCACGATGGATTGCGAAAGCGTCCACGCCTGGGCCTCGGTGAGCACCGAGAACATCGGCACGCGCCGCACCAGATCGATATTCGAGATAGCAACCATGTCGATTCCGCCGCTGTCGGCCCCGTGTCCGCCTGCATGCTAACCCAGCGCGCCGACAGGCAAACCGCCCTGCGACCCCGCGGGCGCCGCCCTACAATCCCGGCATGATGTCAGGGAACAACACAATCGCGGGAATTTCATGAGCAACCGACACGCCAAAGTCCTCATTCTCGGATCCGGCCCGGCCGGCTATTCGGCCGCGGTCTACGCCGCTCGGGCCAACCTGAAGCCGATGCTGATCACCGGCATGGCACAGGGCGGGCAGCTCATGACCACGACCGAGGTGGACAACTGGCCAGCCGACGTGCAGGGCGTGCTGGGCCCGGATCTCATGGCGCGTTTCGAAGCCCATGCCAGGCGCTTCGACACCGAGATCGTGTTCGACCACATCAACGAGGTCGACCTGAACACGCGGCCGTTCGTGCTCAAGGGCGACAGCGGCAGCTACACCTGCGACGCGCTGATCATCGCCACCGGCGCATCGGCCAAGTACCTGGGCCTGCCCAGCGAGCAGCATTTCATGGGGCGCGGGGTTTCGGGCTGCGCCACCTGCGACGGGTTCTTCTACCGCGAGCAGGATGTCTGCGTGGTCGGTGGCGGCAACACGGCCGTCGAGGAGGCGCTGTACCTGACCGGAATCGCGCGCAAGGTCACGGTGATCCACCGCCGCGACCGGTTCCGCGCCGAACCGATCCTCATCGACCGCCTGATGCAGCGCGTGGCCGAGGGCAAGGCCGAGCTTCGCCTGTGGAGCGAACTCGACGAGGTGCTCGGGGACGACGGCGGCGTCACCGGGGTGCGCATTCGCGACAACCGCAGCGGCGAGAAGACCGAGTTGGCGCTGTCGGGCTGCTTCATCGCCATCGGGCACCAGCCGAATACCGCGATCTTCGACGGCCAGCTGACCATGAAGGACGGCTACATCGTCACCCGCGGCGGGCTCGACGGCATGGCCACCGCCACCAGCGTGGCCGGCGTGTTCGCCGCCGGAGACGTGCAGGACCATGTCTACCGCCAGGCCATCACCAGCGCCGGCACCGGCTGCATGGCCGCGCTCGACGCGCAGCGCTACCTGGAAAACGAGGCCAAGGCCTGACGCCGGCCCCGCGGCCGCGAGCCGGTCGGCCGTCAGGCCGCCGGCGCCGGCAGAGGCGCGTTCAGGAACTGCGCGCGGTAGTGCAGCAGTTCGTCGATCGACTCGTGAATGTCGGCCAGCGCGGTGTGTTCCTGACGTTTCTTGAACGATGCGTGCACGTCCGGGCGCCAGCGACGCGCCAGCTCCTTCAGGGTGCTGACGTCGAGATTGCGGTAGTGGAAAAAGGCCTCCAGGCGCGGCATCCAGCGCGCCATGAAGCGCCGGTCCTGGCAGATGCTGTTGCCGCACATCGGGCTCTTGCCGGCAGGCACGTAGCGGGCGGCGAAATCGAGCATCAGCTGCTCGGCCTGCGCCTCGTCGATGGCGCTGGCGGCGACCCGCGCGGTCAGGCCCGAGCGGCCGTGGGTTCCCTGGTTCCACGCATCCATCGCGGCCATGATCTCGGCCGGCTGGTGCACGGCGACGACGGGGCCCTCGACCCGGCGCGTGACCTGCGCATCGGTGACGACGAGGGCGATCTCGATGATGTGGTCGGTCTGCGGGTTCAGGCCGGTCATCTCCATGTCCACCCAGAGCAGGTTGGATTCGTGCAGGGGAAGGTCGGCGGTGCTGGCAATGGCGTTCATGCGCGAGTCGTCTGGCGACGCGCCGGCGCGCGGCGGACACCGCACGCCGCCGCGGCGCGAATGGGATAATCGGGGCGTACGCCGTGCGCAATACGCTGCGCACGACGCGACGAAACCTCATTTTCGCACGACCACAGCCGGCACCGGCCGGCCGCTCCCGGCCCGACACGACCCGCGATGAACCCGCTTTCGAGCTCCCTGTTGTGCAGCGCGGGCTTTGCCGCCGCGCTGCTGCTGGCCACCGCGCTGCGCCTGTGGCTGGGCTTGCGCCAGATCCGCCATGTGCAGGCCCACCGCGACCGCGTGCCCGAGCCCTTCGCGGCGACCATCGACCTGCAGGCCCACCGCAAGGCCGCCGACTACACCAGCGCGCGCCAGCAGATGGCGCTGTGGCACACGGTGTTCTCGGCCGCCGTGCTGCTCGGCTGGACCCTGCTGGGGGGATTGCAGCAACTCGCCCACGCCAACTCCGCGCTGTTCGGACGCGGACTGCTGGCGCAACTGCTGCTGCTGGGGGAGTTCGCGCTGATCGGCGCGCTGCTCGACCTGCCGTGGGACCTGTGGCGCACCTTCGGGCTGGAAAGCCGCTTCGGGTTCAATCGCAGCACACCCGGCCTGTTCGTCGCCGACCAGCTGCGCAATGCCCTGCTGGGCGCGCTGATCATGGCGCCGCTGGCCCTGCTGGTGCTGTGGCTGATGCGCGCGAGCGCCCTGTGGTGGCTGTGGGGCTGGGCGGCCTTCGCGGTGTTCAGCCTGAGCATGATGGTCGTGTTCCCGACCTGGATCGCGCCGCTGTTCAATCGCTTCGAGCCGTTGCCCGACGGCGAAGTCAAGCGCCGCGCCCAGGACCTGATGCGTCGCTGCGGCTTCGCGCTGCAGGGCCTGTACGTGATGGACGGCTCGCGGCGCAGCGCGCACGCCAACGCGTACTTCACCGGAATCGGCTCGGCGCGCCGCGTGGTCTTGTTCGACACCCTGCTGGGCCAGCTGGAAGCCACGCAGATCGAGGCCGTGCTGGCGCACGAGGTCGGGCATTACAAGCGCCACCACATCCAGCAGCGCCTGGCGCTGACCTTGGGCATGAGCCTGGCCGGCTTCGCGCTGCTCGGCCTGCTGGCGGGACGCTCCTGGTTCTACCGCGGCCTGGGCTTCGACCCCGACCTTCTCGGCGGCAACCAGGCCGCGGCGCTGATCCTGTTCAGCCTGGCGCTGCCGGTGTTCGGGGTGTTCCTGACCCCGCTGAGCGCCGGCTGGTCGCGCAAGCACGAATTCGAGGCCGATGCCTATGCGGCGCAGCACAGCGATGCCAGCGCCCTCGGCTCGGCGCTGCTGCGCATGTATCGCGACAACGCATCGACCCTGACCCCCGACCCCTGGTTCGTGCGCTTCTACTACAGCCACCCGCCGGCGCTGCAGCGCCTCGGACGCCTCGGCCTGCCGGCCGCGGCGGCAGCCTGACCCGCGCGCCGGCATGCGCGCCGCATCCCGGGGCGACGCCGGCCGGCCGCCGTCCGCGCAGGCGGTCGCGGCGCGCGTCGTCGCCGCGTTCGGGCGCAACTACCTGGCCGACACCGGCAGCGGCTCCCCGGTGGCCTGCGTGGCCCGCGGCAAGCGCAGCGAGGTGGTGTGCGGCGACCGGGTCCTGCTGCTGCCCGGCGATCCGGCGCTGATCGACAGCGTGCTGCCCCGGCGCAACACCCTGTGGCGACAGGACGCGTGGCGCTCCAAGGTGTTCGCGGCCAACCTCGACCTGCTGCTGGTGGTCACGGCCGCCGAGCCCGCGCCGCACCTGGACCTGGTCGGGCGCGCCCTCATCGCGGCCAGCGCCGAGGACATCGACGCGGTGGTGGTGATCAACAAATGCGAACTCGAAGGCACCGCGGCGCTGCGCAGCCGCCTGCAGGCTCTGGCGGATTGCGGCTACCCGCTGCTCGAGCTGTCGGCGCGCGGCGCGCCCGCACGGGCGCTGGAGCTGCTGCATCCGTGGCTCAGCGGGCGCACCAGCATGCTCATCGGCGCCTCCGGCGTGGGCAAGTCGACCCTTGCCAACGCGCTGATCCCCGGCCTGCAGGCGCAGACCGGAGAGCTCAGCACGGCGCTTGGCAGCGGGCGCCACACCACGACCAGCACACGCCTGTGGACCCTGCCCGGGATGCCCGAAGGCAGCTCACTGCTCGACTCGCCCGGCTTCCAGGCCTTCGGCCTGAACCAGCTCAGCGTCACTCAGCTGCAGCATGCGATGCCGGAACTGCGCAGGCGCAACGGCCGCTGCCGCTTCCAGAACTGCACCCACCGCCAGGAACCGGGATGCGCGGTGCGCGATGCGGTGCAGGCCGGTGAAATCGACGCCGAGCGCTACGCGCTGTACCTGCGCGTGCTGCAGGAGCTGCTGGACGAGCCTCGCCACGCAGGTTGAGGAGTCAATCCGGCAACTGCCCCAGCAGCAGGAACTCCATCAGCGCCTTTTGCACGTGCAGGCGGTTCTCCGCCTCGTCCCAGACCACGCTTTGCGGCCCGTCGATGACCTCCGCCTGCACTTCCTCGCCACGATGAGCCGGCAGGCAGTGCATGAACAAGGCCTGCGAATCGGCGCCTTGCATCATCCGCGTGTCGACCATGAAGCCCTGGAAGGCCTTGATGCGCTCGGCGTTCTCGGCCTCGTATCCCATGCTGGTCCACACGTCGGTGGTCACCAGGTGCGCGCCCTCGCAGGCCTGCGCGGGATCGTCGAAGCAGCGCAGGCAGGCCTGCTCGGCGTCGCTGACCGGGTAGCCGGCACGCCGCAGGTCGACGCCATACCCCTGCGGCCCGGAGAAATGCACCCGGAAGCCCAGGATCGCCGCCGCCTGCAGCCAGGTGTAGAGCATGTTGTTGGCATCGCCCACCCACGCCACGACACGCCCGGCGATGTCGCCGCGGTGCTCGATGTACGTGAACACGTCGGCCAGCACCTGACAGGGGTGGAATTCGTTGGTCAGCCCGTTGATCACCGGCACGCGCGAATTCGCCGCGAAGCGCTCGACGATGTCGTGCCCGTAGGTGCGGATCATGACCAGGTCGACCATGCGGGAGAAGACCTGTGCGGCGTCCTCGATGGGCTCGCCGCGCCCGAGCTGGCTGTCGCGGGTGTTGATGTAGATGGCGGCGCCACCGAGCTGGTGCATGCCGGCCTCGAAGCTCAGGCGCGTGCGCGTGGAGTGCTTCTCGAAGATCATCGCCAGCGTGCGGTCGACCAGCGGCTGGTGGATCTCGTAGCGCTTGAAGCGAGCCTTGATCAGCGCGCTGCGCCGGAACAGATAGGCGTACTCGTCGCGCGAGAGGTCTCGAAACTGCAGGTAATGACGCACGGAGTTCTGGCTCATCGCGAAACTCTGGTTGGGAACTGGGACCTGAAACCGGCCGGGTGCCTGGGTTCGCAGCGTCTCACGCCGCGCCGACGAAGCGCTGCACCAGCGGCACCAGCAGCGCGAGCATCTGCTCGGCCTCCTCCTGACGCAGTATCAGCGGCGGCAACAGACGGATCACGCGCTCGTGGGTGACGTTGATCAGCAGGCCCGCCTGCTGCGCCTGCGCGACGAGTTCGCCGCAGGCCCGCTCGAGCTCGATGCCGATCATCAGGCCGCTGCCGCGCACTTCCACGACCCCGCTCAGGCCGCCCAGGCGCGCGCGCAGCTGCTCGAGCATCCAGCCGCCGACCCGCGACGCATTGTCCAGCAGGCCTTCCTCCTCGACGATGGCCAGGGTCTCCAGCGCGGCGCGGCAGGCCAGCGGATTGCCGCCGAAGGTGCTGCCATGCTGGCCCGGCCCGAACACGCGGGCGGCCTCGCCATACCCCAGCAGCGCGCCGATCGGCACGCCCGATGCCAGGCCCTTGGCCATCGCCACGACATCGGGGCGCACGTCGGCCCACTGATGCGCCAGCCAGCGCCCGGTGCGGCCCATGCCGCACTGCACCTCGTCGATCATCAGCAGCCAGCCCTTGCGGTCGCACATCGAGCGCAGGAATCGCAGGTAGTCCAGGTGCGCCGGGCGAATTCCCCCCTCGCCCTGGATGGCCTCGATGAACACCGCGCACAGGTCGGGATGCTCGGCCGCGGCCCGCTCGACGGCGGCCTGGTCGTTCAACGGCACGCGCACGAAGCCCTCGACCAGCGGCTCGAAGCCTTTTTGCACCTTCGGGTTGCCGGTGGCCGACAGCGTGGCCAGCGAGCGCCCGTGGAACGCGCCCTCGAACACCAGGATGCGTGGCAGCGCGGCGCCGCGCGCGTGGCCCCACAGACGCGCCAGCTTGATCGCCGCCTCGTTGGCCTCGAGACCCGAATTGCAGAAAAAGGCGGCGTCGGCGCCCGACAGCTGGCACAGCCGATCGGCAAGTTGTTCCTGCAGCTCGATCTGGTAGACGTTGGAGCAGTGGATCATCTTGCCGACCTGATCGCGCAACGCGCCGACCAGGCGCGGATGCGCGTGTCCCACGGTGTTGACGGCGATTCCGCCGAGCCCGTCGAGGTAGCGCTTGCCGTCGGTGCCCCAGACCCAGGCTCCCTGGCCGTGGCTGAGCGCCAGCGGCTGGCGGGCATAGTTCTGCATCAAATGACCGGGCATGGACGTTTCCTCGAGAAAACACTAGGCCGCGGCGCCATGTGCAAGGCACCGCGAGCAGGCATGTGGAAAGTGAAGTGGGCGTCGACTTCGCCCGGCCGATTATAGGAAGCGCGCGGCACCCGGCGCGCTGGCCTTCAGGCCGACTGCGTTCGGCGCATCCAGGCGCCCAGTTCCTGCGCCGGCATCGGGCGGGCGAACCAGTAGCCCTGCATGAAGTCGCAACCCTTGTCGCGCAGGAACTCGACCTGCCGGGGATTTTCCACGCCTTCGGCGACCACGCGCAGCCCCAGGCTGTGGGCCAGCGAGACGATGGTCGAGACGATCGCGCGGTCGCCGTCGTCGTTCTCGATGCCGTTGACGAAGCTGCGGTCGACCTTGAGCTCGTCGAAGGCGAAGCGCTTGAGGTAGGCCAGGGACGAAAAGCCCGTGCCGAAGTCGTCCACGCTGACGGCGAAGCCGGCCTGCTTGAGTGCGTCGACCTTGAAGCGGCTCGCCACCGGATCGGCCATCGCGCTCTCGGTGATCTCCAGGCACACGCGGCGAGGCGAAACCCCGGCGTCGTGCATGATGCCCAGCAATGCCGACACCATGTCGTCGAGCTGGAAGTGCATCGCCGACAGGTTCACGCTGATCATGCCGGGCTCGAGTTGCTGCGAGTCCCAGTCGCGCAATTGCTCGCACACGTGGCGCAGCACCCAGTGCGTGAGCTCGGCGATCAGGCCGCAATGCTCCGCCGCGGGGATGAAGGCCGCCGGCGACAACAGCGTGCCGTCGTCGCGGCGCCAGCGCAGCAGCGCCTCGCAGCCGTGCAGCGAGCCGTCGTCGGCGCGCAACTGCGGCTGGTACACGACGAACAGCTGGTCGCCGGCGAGCGCCTGCCGCAGGCCCTGCTCGAGCGCGAAGCGATCGCGCAGGGCCTGCGCCATGTCGGCGCTGAATCGCTGCACCGCCGGCGCACCGGGCTGGCCGGCGCGCTGCAGCGCCGCCTCGGCGCGCAACAGCAACTGCTCGGCGCCAGCGTCATCGTCGGGGAACAGGCTGGTTCCCACCGCAGCCCCGAGCGCCGCTTGCGAAGAGCCGACCTGCAACGGCTCGGACAGCGCGCCGACCAGGCGCTCGCCCAGGTGCTGCAGTTCCTGCGGCGACTGCAGTCGCCCATGCACGGCGAAGCGGGTCTCGCCGCTGCGCGCGACCAGGAAATCGGGCGGGCAATGCTGGACCAGGCGCCGTGCCGCCTGCTTGAGCCACTCCTGCGCCGAGCCCGAGCCCGTGACGTTGATCAGGGACTGGAAGTCGCGCAGTTCCAGCGCCAGCACGCCGACCCGGCGCTCGCCCGCGCCGTGGCGCTGCAAGGCCGTTTGCAGGTGGTCGATGAACAGGATGCGGTTGGGCAGGCGCGTCAACTCGTCGTGCGTGGCCATGTACTCGACACGACTTTGCGCCTTGCGAACCCGGGCCACGTCGCGGTAGATGCCGGTGTAGTGGGTCACGTCGCCGCGCGGGCCACGCACGGCCTCGATGCTCAGCCACTTGAAGAACAGGCTGCCGTCACGGGCGCGATTCCAGATGCCTCCCTGCCACCAGCCGTGCTCGAGCAATTGCGTGCGCAGGTCCCGATAGAAGGCTTCGTCATGGCGCCCGGAGCGCAACAGCACCGGGCGCTGGCCGCGCAGTTCCTCGCGGCTGTAGCCGCAAGCCTGGACGAAGGCGTCGTTGGCCGTGAGGATGTGATGCCCGGCATCGGTGAGAACCACGCCGTCGCTGTGCAGTGCGAAGGCTTCGGCCGACAGCATCAACTGCTCCTGCTGGTCGACCTCGGCCGACACATCGTCGAACAGCCAGGCCCACGTCTGCGACCGTTCACCACGCAGCGGAGCCAGCGTGACCCGCAGCGCACGAGGCCGCCCATTCGGGAAATGCCACACCTCGGTGCCGCCGTGCTCGCCGCCGCCGTCGAGCAACGGCTGGACCTGCTGGCGTATGTAGGCGGCATTGTCCGCGCGCTCGACCATGGCCTGCAGCGCGCGCGCCAGCGCGGGCACCGCGATCTCCCCGGGGGGCAGGTCGAGCAGCGCGGCCGCGCCGGTGTTGACATAGCCCAGCGCGACGTCGGGCGACACCAGCGCGACGCCCTGCGGCAACGCGGAGGCCAACGAGCGCATCTGCGCGCCCGCGACTGCGGCCAGCGGCGCGGCATCGACCGAGCGCAGCAGCACGTCGAGCACGAGTTCGATCAGCGTGTGGTGCTGCGCCAGGTCCTGCGGCATGTCCGCGGCGCGCTCCCAGGCCAGGTAGACGCCGAGGGCGCCACCCGCATCGACGCCCCGGCGCAGCACCAACAGGGCCTGCGGCGGGCGCGTCGCGCGCACCCGGGCGGCCAGCGGAAGTTGCGCGGCGATTCGCTGCGCATCGAGGAACAGCTCCACGCCGTCGGACGCCGGCGCGACGAGAAACACACCCCGAATCCAGTCGGCCGGGGAGCACACCACCGAGCGCGCCGTGAGTTGCTCGTCCGCCTGCCAGAAACAGATCATCGAGGCCTTCAGGTACTCGCGCAGCTCGTTGACGTAGCGCTGCCGGCTAGGCATCGAAGGCTTCCTCCAGGCATTGCAGCAGCACCTGCGAGACGGAGCATGGCGCCGTCAGGTGCGGCAGGTGCCCGTGGGCGTCGATGAACATCAGGCGCCTGGCGTTCGCATGATGCGCCAGCCAGCGCGCGGCCGAATCGGGCACCGCCGGATCGCGGGTCGCTTGGATCATGTACAGCGGCGTGCGCAGCGCACGAGCCTCGTCGCGGTGGTCGCACAGCAGCGTCGCACGCAGCATCGCCTGCGCGATGTCCGGACGCAGCCCGAGCAAGGCGCGCGTGAATTCGCTGGCGCTCAGGTGCGGCCCGTCGCTGCCGACCATCGAGCGCGCGAATCCGTTGGCCCAGGCCACGTAGTTGGACCGCAGCAGCTCGAACACGGCCTCCACGTCGGCGCGGCTGTAGCCGCCGACATAGTCGGTGGACGGGTCGTCGATATAACAGGCCGACGCGCCGATGGCCACGACCGCCCGGAACAGGCCCGGCGACGCGGCGGCTGCCAGGATGCCCGCCATCGCGCCCAGCGAATGCCCCACGTACACCGCGTCGCGCAAGTCGAGTTCGCCCATCAGCATGGTCAGGTCCTCGGCGAAGCCGTACAGGCTGCTGTGGCGCGCGGAGTGGAACAAGCCCTGGGTGTGCGGCGTGGCGCCGGCGAAATCGAAGCGCAGCACGCGCATCCCGGCGCGAACCAGCGCTTCGGCCTGCGGCTGCCAGCTGTTCTGGTCGGTGCCGATGCCGTGGCCGAGCACGATGCATCGGGCCCCGCTGCCACTGCTGGTGGCAGCCAGGCGGTCGGCCCAGGTGGTCGAGACGGACATGATCGTTTGACGGATGATCGGGCGCCCCCGCTGGCTGGAGCAGTTCGCCAGGAACTGCCGCCATCGGCCGGCGAACAACACGGATCATGCTTGGCGAGCGCACTTTTGTGAAGCCGCTTGCGCAAGCCGGCGCCCGACGCGCCCAAATAAATCGTGAAAACGTGCGAAATTACGCGCCGAGTTCAGTTCCGGCGAACACACGACAAAAAGCCCGGCGATGCCGGGCTTTTTGTGAATGCTTCGACGGTGCCGGTCAGGCGCCCATCGATTTCAACGCGGCATTCAGGCGGCTCTTGTCGCGCGCGGCCTTGTTCGGGTGGAACAGGCCCTTGCGGGCGATGGAGTCGAGCACCGGAACGGCTGCCTTGAAAGCCTCGACGGCTCGCGCCTTGTCTCCGGCGGCGATCGCCTTGCGCACCGACTTCACCGCGGTGCGAAAACGCGAACGCATGGCCGAATTGGCGGCGTTGAGCTTGATGTCCTGACGCGCGCGCTTGCGCCCGGAGGGCGTGCGGGCGCTTTTCTTTTTCGCTTGCGCGGATGTCGCCATGGAATCTGACCTCGAAAAAATTCTGGGAAAAGTGCTAAGTATAGCGCCAGCCCGGCCACTCGCAAAGGGCAGGACCCATTCGGCGCCGCGTGACCCACTAGAATGGGCCGCGTGAACCTGCTGCGCGCCGCCTGGACCGTTTCCCTGCTCACGCTGGTGTCGCGCATCACCGGGCTGATGCGCGAGGTGCTGATCGCGCGCTATTTCGGCGCCAGCGCCTGGACCGACGCCTTCAACGTGGCGTTTCGCCTGCCCAACCTGCTGCGCCGGCTGTTCGCCGAAGGCGCCTTCTCGCAGGCCTTCATTCCCATTCTCGCGGCGTCGCGAGAGAACGACACCCGCGAGGACAACCAGCGCCTGCTCGACGACGTATCCACCGCGCTGGCGTGGATCCTTGCCGGGGTCAGCCTGCTCGGGGTGCTGGGCGCCCCGCTGCTGGTGCTGCTGACCGCGTCGGGACTGCACCCGGCGGCCTTCGACGCCGCCACGTGGATGACCCGGCTGATGTTCCCGTACGCCGGCATCATCTCGCTGGTGGCTCTGTCGGCGGGAATCCTCAACACCTGGAAGCATTTCACGGTACCGGCGCTGACCCCGGCGCTGCTCAATCTCAGCGTGATCACCGCGGCCATCCTGTTGCATCGCAGCATGCATCCGCCGGTGTACGCACTGGCCGTGGGGGTGATGGTGGGCGGGGTCCTGCAGCTCGCGGTGCAGTTGCCGGCGCTGCGGCGCTATGCGGCGGTGCCACGCCTGCACCTGGACTTTCGCGCCGCCTGGCGCTCCCCCGGAGTGCGCCGGGTGGTCAAGCAGATGCTTCCGGCGAGCCTTTCGGTTTCGGTGGCGCAGGTATCGCTGGTGATCAACACCCAGATCGCGTCGCACCTGCGCCCGGGAAGCGTGTCCTGGCTGGCCTACGCCGACCGCCTGATGGAATTCCCCACCGCGCTGCTCGGCGTGGCGCTGGGCTCGGTGCTGCTGCCCAGCCTGTCGCGCGCGCACGCGGCGGGCGACGCGACGCGCTACAGCTCGCTGCTCGACTGGGGGCTGCGACTGTGCCTGGTGCTGGCGCTGCCGGCGGCCATCGCGCTGGGCGTGTTCGCCACGCCGCTGGTATCCATCCTGTTCAACTACGGCCACTTCGACGCCCACGACGTGGTGCAGACCACGCTGGCGCTGCGGGCCTACGGAGTCGGGCTGCTGGGGCTGATCGGCGTGAAGATCCTCGCGCCGGGCTTCTACGCGCGGCGCGACATCCGCACCCCGGTCAAGATGGCCGTGATCGTCCTGGTCTGCACCCAGTTGCTCAACCTGGTGTTGGTTCCCCGCCTGGAACACGCCGGGCTGGCGCTGGCCATTTCCTGCGGCGCGCTGCTCAACTCCGGGTTGCTGCTGCACGGCCTGTGGCGCCGAGGCAGCTTCCATGCGCAGCCCGGCTGGGCCGGCTTCGCCTCGCGGGTGCTGCTGGCGCAGCTTCCGCTGGGGCTGATCCTGGGCTGGGGCGCGGCGCGCCTTCCCTGGCTGCACTGGCCAGGCGCGCACGCCGGCCTGCTGCGCCTGGCCAGCGCCTTCGGCCTGCTGGGAGCTGCTGCGGCGGCCTATTTCATCGCGCTGGCGCTGCTCGGGCTGCGCCCGGGGCATTTCCGGCACAGCGAATAGCGGGCCGCGCGCACGCGCGCGCCTTGCACGTGATCAAGCCGAGCCGGCGGCCCGCGGAGCACAATCCAGCCAAGGGCGCAGCCCCCGGCGCCGCGATCGGAGATGGCCATGCCGCTGAGCCAGCAGCATCTGCACGATATCGAACAGCGACTGCGCGACAGGCGCGCCGCGCTGGCCGCCGAGTTGCGCCAGGAAACCCGCGACGAGGACGGCCTGCTGCGCCTTCCCGACCATCGCGGCGAAGGCGATCGCAGCGTGGGTTTTGAAATGGAGGCCGTGGACCTGGCGCAAAGCCTGCGCGACGCCGACGAGCTGCAGCGAATCGACGCCGCGCTGCAGCGCCTGGGAGACGGCAGCTACGGCACCTGCGCGGATTGCGGCGAGAGCATCGGCGACGCGCGCCTGCGCGCCGAGCCGACGGCGCTGCGCTGCGCCGCCTGCCAGCAGCGCTTCGAGCACCTGCACCCGCCGGGCTGAAGCCGCGTCAGGGACTCAGTCCAGCACCACCGCCGCGGACCCCGGGGCGCGCGCAGCGATGCTGCCGATGCGCATGCAGGTCTCGCCGGCTGCCTGCAGCGCGGCCTGCGCCGCGTCGGCCAGCTCGGGCGCCAGCACCAGCACGTAGCCGATGCCGCAATTGAAGGTGCGCAGCATCTCGTGCTCGTCGATGGCGCCTTCGCGCTGCAGCCAGTCGAACACCTCGGGACGCCGCCACGAGCCGCGCTGCAGCACGCATTGCAGGCCCTCGGGAAGCACCCGCGGGATGTTCTCCAGCAGCCCGCCGCCGGTGATGTGCGCCATCGCGCGCACTTCGGTGGAGCGCAGCAGCTCGAGCACGGGTCGGCAATAGATGCGCGTGGGCACCATCACCGCGTCGCGAAACGGCATTCCGTCGAGCTGCCCCGGCAGGCGGCCCTGCGCGCGCTCGATGATCTTGCGCACCAGCGAATAGCCGTTGGAATGCACGCCGCTGGAGGCCAGGCCGAGCACCACGTCGCCGGCGCGAGTCGACGCGCCGGACACCAGGCGCGACTTCTCGGCCGCGCCCACGCAGAACCCGGCGAGGTCGTACTCGCCGTCGGGATACATGCCCGGCATTTCAGCGGTTTCACCCCCGATCAGCGCGCAACCCGCGAGTTCGCAGCCCCTGGCGATGCCGCCGACCACGCTGGCCGCGACCCCCACCTCGAGCTTGCCGCAGGCGAAGTAGTCGAGGAAAAACAAAGGCTCGGCCCCCTGCACCAGCACGTCGTTGACGCTCATCGCGACGAGGTCGATGCCGACGGTGTCGTGGCGCTGCCAGGAAAAAGCCAGGCGCAGCTTGGTGCCCACGCCGTCGGTACCGGACACGAGCACCGGCTCGCGGTAGCGCTTGGGCACCTCGAACAGCGCACCGAAGCCGCCGATTCCGGCGAGTACGCCGTCGCGCATGGTGCGCGCGGCGAGGGGCTTGATGGCGTCGACCAGCGCGTCGCCGGCGTCGATGTCGACCCCGGCATCGCGGTAGCTCAGTCCGGCTCGGGAGGAATCGTGTTGGGAGGGCATGTTGAAGTGGGCTTGGCGGCGCGCGCCGATCGCGCGGGCGGCGGCGCCTAAAATATGGGCGGATTGTAGGGCGCGCGCGGGCGGCGCCCGCGACGGCGTGCCGTCCAAGACCCGCCTGGCCCCGAGCCCTTCCCCCTGCCCCCTGCCCCGTGCCGATTTCGCAACGCGCTCAAACCCGCCTGACCTGGCTCGGCCTGCTGGCCGTGGCGGCCGGCCTCGGCTGGCTGCTCGGCTCGGTGCTGATGCCCTTCCTGCTCGCGCTGACCGTAGCCTACGCGCTGCACCCCGCGGTCGAGCGCATGGTGCGCTGGCGCATTCCGCGCCTGCTCGGTGCCACCGTCGCGCTGGTGCTGCTGGCCGTGGCGCTGATCGCGCTGGGCAGCCTGATCGTGTCGGTGCTGGGCAGCACGCTGCCGCAACTGCAGCAACAGGTCCCGGTGCTGGTGGGCAACCTGACCCACTGGCTGGAGGCCACCGGGGCGCGCCTGGGCCTGCGCGTGCACGTGGACCTCAACACCATCGGCCAGCTGCTCACGCGCAGCGTGTCCGGCGACCCGCAACGCTGGGTCATGCAACTTCTGAGCTCGGCGCGCAGCGGCGGCAGCACGCTGCTCACGGTGCTGGGCAACGCGATCCTGATCCCCGTGCTCACGCTGTACCTGCTGCTGGACTGGCGTGAACTCATGCAGCGCGCCTTCGCGCTGGTACCGCTGAGCCAGCGCGAGCGCCTGCGCGCGCTGCTCGACGAATGCGACGGCGTGCTCGGGCGCTACCTGCGCGGCCAGCTCACGGTCATGTTGCTGCTGGCGGCGTTCTACGCCGTCGGGCTGAGCCTGGCCGGCTTCCAGCTCGCGCTGCCCATCGGCGTGTTCACGGGCCTGGCGGTGGCCGTTCCCTTCATCGGTTTCGGCATCGGCCTGCTGCTCGCGCTGCTGGCCGGCGCGCTGCAGTTCCAGAGCCTGTATGCGCTGGGGGCCGTGGCCGTGGTGTACGGCATCGGACAGGTGCTGGAGAGCTCGTACCTGACCCCGAAGCTGCTCGGGCGCAGCATCGGCCTGCATCCGCTGTTCGTCATCTTCCTGCTGCTGGCATTCGGAGACCTGTTCGGCTTCGTCGGCGTGCTGCTGGCCTTGCCCGCCGGCGCGCTGCTGCTGGTGGTGGCGCGCCACCTGGTGCTGTGGTACCGCAACAGCCCGCTGTTCCTGCAGTGAGCCGCGCCGCCGCTCCCCGTTGCGCAGCCGGCGAGGCCACGCCGAAGCTGCAACTGCTGCTCGACCTGCAATGGAGCGACCAGCCCAGCCTGGACAATTTCGAGCCCGGCGCCAACGGCATGGTGCTGCGGGCGCTGCGCGAGCTGCTGTCCGGCGCCGACGGTGCCGAACGCGCGTTGTACCTGTGGGGCGCGCAAGCCAGCGGCAAGACCCACCTGCTGCGCGCTGCCTGCGCGGCGGCGCAGGCAGCCGGACACGCCGCGTGGCTGCTCGGCCCGCAAAGCCCGCCGTCGCACTGGCCGTCGCTGGAAGACGTGGCGCAGGCGGGCCGCGCCGGCCTGCTGGCGGTCGACGACGTGCAGGGCTGCAGCGCGTGGCAGCAGCAAGTCCTGTTCGGGCTGTACAACGCGGCGCGCCAGAGCGGCTGCGGCTTCCTGGCCGCCGCCGACCGCGCGCCGGCGGCGCTGCCGCTGCGCGACGACCTGCGCACGCGCATGGCGTGGGGACTCGGGCTGGCGCTGCAACCCCTCGACGACGACGCCAAGCAGCGCGTGCTGGCGCGCATCGCGGCAACCCACGGCCTGCAACTGCGCGATGACCTGAGCCGCTATATTCTTGATCACCACGCCCGGGACATGGCTTCGCTGGTGGACCTGCTGCGCAGGCTCGACGCCTACGCGCTGCGCCACGGACGCGGCGCCAGCATTCCCCTGCTCAGGACCATGCTGAGCGAATCGGCAGCCGAATCGCCCACCGAGCCGGCTGCTCAACCCTGACGCACGAGCGCATGCCGCACCGCAACCTGGCCCTGTTCGATCTCGACAACACCCTGCTGCCCTTCGATTCCGACCATGCCTGGGGCGAATTCTGCGTGCGCCTGGGCTGGGTCGACGGCGAACAGCACCGGCAGGCCAACGACCGTTTCTACGCCGACTACCGCGCCGGCACGCTCGACCTGCCGGCCTACCTGCGCTTCTCGCTGGCCCCGCTGGTCGGACGCTCACCGCTCGAACTCAGCGAAGCGCACGCCGCTTTCATGCGCGAGGTGGTGCTGCCGCAGGTGCGCCCGCAGGCGATCGAACTGGTGCGCAGGCACCAGGCGCGCGGCGACCTGTGCGCCATCGTCACGGCCACCAACGACTTCGTCACCGGGCCCATCGCCAGCGCCTTCGGCGTGGCCGACCTGATCGCGGTGCAGGCCGAGCGAGATGCCCAGGGGCGCTACACCGGCGCCTGGGTCGGCGTGCCTTCGTTCCGTGAAGGCAAGATCACGCGCACCACGCAGTGGCTCGAGCAGCAGGCGCTGCAGTGGAGCGATATCGCGCAGACCTGGTTCTATTCCGATTCCATCAACGACCGGCCGCTGCTGGAGCATGTCGACCATCCGGTGGCCGTGCATCCCGACCCGCTGCTGGCCGAACTGGCCGCGCAGCGCGGCTGGCCCGTTCTCAAGCTGTTCCCATGATTCGCAAACTGATCAACCGCCTGTTTTCCCCCAAGAGCCCCGGCAAGTCGCTGGGCAAGCGGGTCGAGGCCCCTGGCGCCGGGCTGGGCATCGACCCCACCCGCCTGCCGAACTCGGCGCTGACCGTGGTGCGCAATCTGCAGCAGGCCGGTTTCGAGGCCTACATCGTCGGCGGCGCGGTGCGCGACATGCTGCTGGGGCTCAAGCCCAAGGACTTCGACGTCGCCACCAACGCCACGCCCGAGCAGGTCAAGCCGCTGTTCCGGCGCGCCCTGCTCATCGGACGGCGCTTTCGCATCGTGCACGTGCTGTTCGGCCGCGAGGTCATCGAGGTGTCGACCTTTCGCGCCAACCCGGACGCGCAGGGCGAGGCGGTCGACGGCGACGAACGCAGCCGCGACAAGCTCGCCGGACGCCAGCACGCGGTGGATGCCCATGGCCGGCTGCTGCGCGACAACGTCTGGGGCAGTCAGGAAGAGGACGCGGCACGCCGCGACTTCACGGTCAACGCGCTGTATTACGACCCGAGCCGCGACGTGGTGGTCGACTACCACCACGGCCTGCGCGACCTCAAGGCGCGCACCCTGCGCATGATCGGAGAGCCCGCGCGGCGCTATCGCGAGGACCCGGTGCGCCTGCTGCGCGTGGCGCGCTTCGCCGCCAAGCTGGGTTTCGAGATCGCCCCGGGCACGCTGCACCCGATCGCCACGCACTCGGAACTGCTACGCAACGTGCCGTCGGCGCGGTTGTTCGACGAAACCATCAAGCTGCTGCAGACCGGCCATGCGCTGGCATCGCTGGACAACCTGCGGCGCCTGGGGCTGCACAAGGGCCTGCTGCCGCTGATCGACCTGGCGCTGAGCCAGCCGCGCGGCGAGGCCTTCGTGATGGCGGCGCTGGGCGACACCGACGCGCGCATCGGCGCCGGCAAGACGGCCAGTCCATCCTTCCTGTTTGCCTGCCTGCTGTGGCCGCAGGTCGGGCAGCGCTGGGCCGAACTGCAGGACGAGGGCGTGCCGCAGATCGCCGCGCTGGACCAGGCCGCCGATGAAGTGCTGGCGGCGCAGGCCGAGCGCCTGGCCATCCAGCGACGCATCAGCGTGGACATGCGCGAGATCTGGGCGCTGCAGCCTCGACTTGCGCGACGCACGTCTCGCTACGCCTTCGGTGCGCTCGAACACCCGCGCTTTCGTGCCGCCTTCGATTTCCTGCTGCTGCGCGCGCGCACCGGCGAAGCCGCCCAGGAACTGGCCCAGTGGTGGCAGGACTTCCAGGACGCCGACGAAGCCGGCCGCGCGGCCTTGCTCGAGCAGGCCGCGCGCAGCGGGCCGTCGGAGGCGCCGAAGAAGCGGCGCCGCAGGCGCCGCAAGCCGGCAGGTGCCGAAGCCGGCGCCGTCGACACCGCGGCGGACTCCGGCCAGGACTGATGCACCCCGCGCACCCGCGTTCGGCGCTCGTCGGCCTGGGCGCCAACCTGGGCGACGCGCGGGCCACGCTGCGCGCCGCGCTGCGAGACCTCGACCAGGTTCCCGGCTGCGCCCTGCTGCGCGTGTCGGCGCTGTGGGGCAGTGCTCCCGTCGACGCCGGCGGACCCGACTATTGCAACGCGGTGGCCGAGCTGCGCAGCACCCTGGCGCCGCATGCGCTGCTGCGCGCGCTGCAGGACATCGAGCAGCGGCACGGCCGCGTGCGCCCTGCGGGCCTGCGCAACGCGCCGCGCACCCTCGACCTCGATCTGCTGTGCCTGGGTGACCTGCGCGTGGACGATGAGCAACTGAGCCTGCCCCACCCGCGCATGCATCTGCGTGCCTTCGTGCTGGCTCCGCTGGCCGAGCTTCACCCGCACTGGCTCCTGCCCGGCGGCGAGCCGATCGACGCGGCCGTGCGTCGCCTGCGCGCCGAGGGCCAGCAGCTGCACCGCATCGGCGCGCTGGAACCGGACTGATCAGTCGCTTGGCGCCTGCGCGGCGCCGGGGCCGAGCGGGCGCTGCATCATGACCACGTCCAGCCAGCGCCCGAATTTCCAGCCGACCGACTGCAGCACGCCGCAATGCCGAAAACCGTTGCGTTCATGCAACGCGACCGAAGCGTGGTTGGCGGAATCGCCGATCACCGCGAGCATCTGGCGTGCCCCGGCCTGCTCGGCCCGCAGCACCAGCTCGGCCAGCAGGCGCGAGCCCAGGCCGGCGCCGACGCGCTCGGGATGAATGTAGACCGAGTCCTCCAGGGTCCATGCGAAGGCCGCGCGCTCGCGAAACCAGTTGGCATAGGCAAAGCCGGCGGTCTCCCCGCCCACCTCGGCGACCAGCCAGGGCAGCGCGCGCGAGTGCACCAGGCGCATGCGCTCGCCCATCTGCTGCTGGCCCGGCGCCACGGTCTCGAAGCTGCCCGTGCCGTGTTCGACATGGTGGGCGTAGATGGCGGTGATGGCAGGCAGGTCGGCGGCGCTGGCGTCGCGCAGCAGCACGGCGGCGGATTCTGTGGGCATGTGCTTGGGGGAAACGAGGGTCTGGGGCCAGGGCGGGTCTATAATGAAGAGTTTACTGGTGGCTTGCGCGCCGTCTTGCAGGAAAGTCGGGCAGGAGACACGGGCAGGATCGGGGGATCGAGGCGGCTTCTCGGGGCGGCTTCGGCCCGGTCCGGCCGCTCCGGCCGATCCCTGCGCACGGATGCGCTCACCGGTGAAGACATGATGCGAAGGATGCTCGAACGCCTGCGGCGTCCGCCTTCCGACATTCGCGCATCCCCACACTCGCAATATTCGCAGGAATTCCGAACATGGTCGTCATTCGTCTGTCCCGCGCCGGCGCCAAGGGCCGCCCCTTCTACCACATCGTCGCCACCGACTCGCGCAATCGCCGCGACGGCCGCTACCTCGAGCGCCTGGGTTTCTACAACCCGGTGGCGCGCGGCCAGGAACAGGGCCTGCGCGTGTCGATGGAGCGACTGAACTACTGGACCGGCGTGGGCGCCCAGCTGTCCGACACCGTGCAGCGCCTGGTCAAGCAGCAGGCCAAGCAGCCGGCCGCCGAAGCTCCCGCCGCGGCCTGATGTCCGCACGCGCGCCCCGCCCGGGTCGCGCCGCAGGCGCGCGATGAAGCCCACGCGCAACCCGGCACCGGCGCAAGGCGCCGAGCCGGACTGGCCCGACGACCTGATCGAGGTCGGGTATGTGCTCGACGCCTGGGGAATCCGCGGCTGGGTGCGCGTCGCGCCCGACGCGGCCGAGCCGGCGGCGCTGCTGGCAGCCCCCGTCTGGTGGCTGCAAGGGCCGGCATCGCGAGGCGTGCCGCCGCGGCGCTGCCTGCAGCGGCGCCTGGCTCGGCGCCACGGCTCCAGCGTCGTGGCCCTGCTCGACGGAGTCGACGACCGCAACGCCGCCGAGCAGCTCAAGGGCTGGACCATCCTGGTACGCCGGGAGGACTTCCCGCCTTCCAGCGGCGACGAGTTCTACTGGGTGGACCTGATCGGCTGCGAGGTCGTCGACCGCGACGGCCGCGAGCTCGGCCGGGTGATCGGCCTGCTCGACAGCGGCGCGCAATCGGTGTTGCGCCTGCGCCGCCCGCAGGCGGACGACGACGCGCCCGAACGACTGATCCCCTTCGTCGACGCCTACATCGCCGACGTCGACCTGCCCGGGCGGCGCATCGTCGCCGACTGGCAGCCCGACTACGACTGATGCTGCGCTTCGACGTCCTCACGCTGTTCGCAGGCTACTTCGAACCACTGCGCACGCAGGGCATCTGCCGACGCGCCTTCGACTCCGGGGTGGTGCAGCTGCACACCTGGAATCCACGGGACTACGCCAGCGGGGCTCACCGCAGCGTGGACGACCGGCCCTACGGCGGCGGCCCCGGCATGGTCATGCTGGCCGAGCCGCTGCTGGGCGCCCTGCACGCAGCGCGCGCGGCGCGCGCCGCAGCGGGTGCGGCGACGGCACCGGTGCTGCTGTTCAGCCCGGCCGGACGCGTGTTGCGTCAGCCCGAGGTTCGCGAGCTGGCCGAGTCTTCGGGCGCGGTGCTGGTCTGCGGACGCTACGAAGGCGTCGACCAGCGCTTCATCGACCTGCATGTCGACGACGAGGTCAGCCTCGGTGATTTCGTGCTGTCGGGCGGAGAGATCCCGGCGATGGCGCTGATCGACGCGGTGGCCCGATTGCAGCCCGGGGTCCTGGGCGACGAACTGTCGGCGCAGCAGGACAGCTTTTCCGACGGGCTGCTCGACTGTCCGCACTACACCCGGCCGCCCCGCTTCCAGGAGCGTGACGTGCCCGAGACACTGATGAGCGGCGACCATGCGCGCATCGCGCGCTGGCGCCGCGACCGCATGCTGGAGCTGAGCTGGCGCCGACGCCCCGAACTGGTGCTCGAGCTCGAGCGCGAACGGCGACTGGACCGCGACGACCTGCGCCTGCTCGACACCTTGCGCGCAAACGGGAGCCGGGGCGGCGAAGCCTGAAACCCGACGCTTTGCCGCAGCTGCGCTATACTCGAGCGTTTTTCGCGATCCTCTGCCCGGCACCGGGCGCCGCGAAGCACGACCACCCATCAGTTCGGCATGCCCCAGGCATGCGCCCAGGGCGGTCGCGGCGGCGACCTCATTTCCCTACAACCAACGCGCGGCGCAAGATCCCAGGAGTCTTCGATGAGCACCCAGCTGATCCAGCAACTCGAGCAGGAAGAAATCAAGCGCCTGACCGAGGGCAAGTCCATTCCCGATTTCGCCCCCGGCGACACCGTGGTGGTCAACGTCAACGTGGTCGAGGGTTCGCGCAAGCGCGCCCAGGCCTACGAGGGCGTGGTCATCGCCCGCCGCAACCGCGGGCTGAACTCGAATTTCATCGTGCGCAAGATTTCGTCCGGCGAAGGCGTCGAGCGCACCTTCCAGCTGTACTCGCCGATGATCGCGTCGATCCAGGTCAAGCGCCGCGGCGACGTGCGTCGCGCCAAGCTGTACTACCTGCGCGGCCGCACCGGCAAGTCGGCTCGCATCAAGGAAAAGCTGTCCTGATGCGGTCCTGATCCGCGGCCCCGCCGGCTCGATGATGCCCGCGACCCGTTGCGTGATCCGCAGCCGACCCGAGGGTCGGCTGTTTGCTTTTGCGCGCCGCGTGCGCCTGCCGCTCCTTGTCCGCGCCTGACCCCCGCGGCGTGCCGCCCCGCCCGCTGCCGACCGTCGAGGCCGAGTCGGCCCCGGTGCTCGAGCGCCACGACCACCTGCCGGCGGTGCCGGCGCAGCGCCTGCAGCCGCAGGCGCTGCGCGAGCACTTCGCGCGCTGGCAGCGCGGCGCCGCCGACGGCCCGACGCTGTCGTGGCTGCCCGAGCGCCCCGGCGACCTGCCCACCGCCGAGCGCGTGGCCGCGCGCCAGGCCTCGGTGCTGGTTCCGCTGGTCATGCGCGACAGCGGCGTGCGCGTGCTGCTGACCCGGCGCGATGCGCGCCTGGCGGTGCATGCCGGGCAGATCAGCTTTCCCGGCGGAGGTCGCGACCCCGAGGACCGAGACGCCGTGCACACCGCGTTGCGCGAGGCCGAGGAGGAAATCGGGCTGGCCGCGGCACAGGTCGAGCCGCTGGCTTGCATGCCGCTCTACACCACGGTCACCGGATTCGCCGTCACGCCGGTGGTGGCGCTGGTGCACGCCCATGCCCGCTGGCAACCGCAGCCCACCGAAGTGGCCGAGGTGTTCGAGGTGCCGCTGGAGTTCCTGATGAATCCGGCCCACCACGAGGTGCGCGCGTGGGATCCGCCGCAGTCGCCCGCCGAAGCACCCGCCGGCGGGCCGGGACGGCGCATGTTCTACGCCATGCCGTGGACGGATCCCCACACCGGCAAGAGCTATTTCATCTGGGGAGCCACCGCGGGCATGATCCGCAACCTGTATCGCCTGCTCATCGCTTAGCATGCGCACATGGCGTTTTTCTCGGTCCTGCTCTCCCTGCTGCTCGAACAGGTCAAGCCCCTGGGGCGCTTGAGCCTGGTGTACACCCTGCGAACCTGGGTGGCCGATTTCGCGTCGCGCAACTTCGACGCAGGCGAACGCCGCCACGGCCTGGCAGCCTGGTTCATCGCCGTGGTGCTGCCGGCGTTGCTGACCCTCGGGGTCTACATCGCGGCCTTGCGAGTGAACGTACTGCTGGCCTTCGCGTGGAACGTGGCGGTGCTGTATTTCACGCTGGGTTTTCGTCAGTTTTCGCACTATTTCACTGATATCAGTGATGCGCTCAATCGCGGCGACATCCCGGGTGCGCGCGCCATCCTGCGCCAATGGAAGTCCCTCGACACGGTCGAGATGTCGGCCGACGACGTGATCCAGCAGACCATCGAGCACGCGCTGGTCGCTGCGCAGCGTTACGTGCTGGGGGTGTTCTTCTGGTTCCTGCTTCCGCTGGGCCCGGCAGGCGCGGTGCTGTACCGCATGGCCGAGTTCACCGCCGGCAAGTGGAATTCCAGCGGCTCCGAGGCCAGCCCATGGCTGCGGCGCTTCGCCAGCCGCGCCTTCTACCTGCTCGACTGGCTGCCGGCCCGTCTGACCGCCATCGGCTACGCCGTGGTCGGCAACTTCGAGGAAGCCGCCGACATGTGGCGCAATTACGCGCGCCTGTGGCCCGACGCCAATACCGGCGCGATGCTCGCGTCGGCCGCCGGCGCCGTCGGCATCCGTCTGGGCGCCACGGCCAGCACCGCGCCCACGCAAGGCAGCGAACCCGGTGAGCAGTCGTGGGGCCAGGCCATCGACGCCGAACCGCTGATGGCGCCGCAGATGCCCGGCGCCGTGCCCCAGGCGGGACACCTGCGCAGCGTGGTCGGCCTGGTCTGGCGTTCGGTGCTGTTGTGGATGCTGCTGCTGGCGGTGGTGACCATCACCATGTGGGTTTCCTGAACCCGCTGCGGGCCGGGCAGCGCCCGGCCCTGCGGACTTCGCGGGCCGTCGGCCCGCGCGGACTCAGGCGGCGCGCAGCAGCCAGCGGTTGACCCGCTGCACGTAGGCCGCGGGGTCCTCCGGCATGCCACCCTCGGCCAGCACCGCCTGGTCGAACAGGATGCGGCTGAGTTCATCGAAGGCCTCGGCCTGCTCCGGCCCGGCGGCAACCTGCTGCTGCAGGCGCTTGACCAGTTCGTGCTCGGGGTTGATCTCCAGGATCGGCTCGGCGCGCGGCGCCTCCTGCCCGGCCTGACGCAGCAGGCGCTGCAGATGCGAGCTGAGCTCGCCCTCATCGGCCACCAGGCAGGCCGGCGAGTCGACCAGACGGGAGCTGATACGCACATCCTTGGCCATGCCCGCCAGCGCAGTCTTCATGCGCTCGAGCAGGTCCTTGTGGGTCTGCGCCGCCTGCTCGGCCAGCTTCTTGTCCTGCTCGTCCTGCAACGCACCCAGGTCGGCGCCGCCGCGGGCCACCGACTGCAGCGGCTTGCCGCCGAACTCGTGCAGCGCGCTGAGCATCCACTCGTCGACGCGGTCGGTGAGCAGCAGCACCTCCACCCCCTTGCGCCGGAACATCTCCAGCTGCGGACTGGAGCGCGCGGCGCGCGGATTGTCCGCGGTGATGTAGTAGATCGCCGTCTGCTCGGGCTTCATGCGCTCGACATACGCCGCCAGCGACACGTCCTGGACGTCGGAGTCGTTGTGCGTGGAAGCGAAGCGAAGCAGCCCGGCGAGACGCTCGCGATTGGCGAAGTCCTCGGCCACGCCTTCCTTCAGCACCTGCCCGAACTCGGCCCAGAAGGTGGCGTACTTGTCCTTTTGCGCCTGCTCGTCGCTGCCGGCCAGGTCTTCCAGCATGGACAGCACGCGACGCGTGCTGCCGTCGCGAATGGCGCGCATGTCGCGGCTTTCCTGCAGCAGCTCGCGCGAGACGTTGAGCGGCAGGTCGGCGCTGTCGATCACGCCGCGCACGAAGCGCAGGTACCCGGGCAGCAGACTGGTGGCGTCGTCGAGAATGAACACGCGCTTGACGTACAACTTCACGCCGCTGTGGGCGTCCCGGTTGTACAGGTCGAACGGCGCCTTGGCCGGCACATACAGCAGTTGGGTGTACTCGCTGCGCCCCTCGACCCGGTTGTGGGTCCACGCCAGCGGCGCATCGCCGTCGTGGGCGATCTGCTTGTAGAAGTCGATGTACTGCTGGTCGTCGAGCTCGGACTTCGGCCGCGCCCAAAGCGCGGCCGCCTTGTTGACCTGCTCCCACTCGTCGCGCACGACCTCCTTCTTCTGCTCGGCATCCCACTCGCGCTTGCGCATCTCGATGGGCAGCGAGATGTGATCCGAGTAGCGCGACACGATGGTCTTGAGCTTCCAGGTCTCCAGCAGATCGGAGAACTGCTGGTCCTCGGCGTCGGCGCGCAGGTGCAGCACCACGTCGGTGCCGCGAGCGGCGCGCTCGATGGGCTCGACGCTGAATTCGCCGGTGCCGTCGGAGGACCAGCGCACCCCCTGCGCCGCCGGCAGCCCGGCGCGGCGGCTCTCGACGGTGATTCGATCGGCGACGATGAAGCCCGAATAGAAGCCCACGCCGAACTGACCGATCAGGTTGGCATCGCCCTTTTGCTGCTCGCCCATGCGCTGCATGAATTCGCGCGTGCCCGACTTGGCGATGGTGCCCAGATGCTCCACCGCGTCCTCCAGCGAAAGGCCGATGCCGTTGTCGCTGACCGTCACGGTGCGTGCCGCGGGATCGAAGTCGACGCGAATTCGCAGCTCGCTGTCGCCCTCCCACAGCGCGCTGTCGTCGATGGCCAGGTAGCGCAGCTTGTCGCAGGCGTCGGAAGCGTTCGACACCAGCTCGCGCAGGAAGATGTCGCGGTTGGAATACAGCGAGTGGGCGACCAGGTGCAGCAGCTGCCGCACCTCGGCCTGGAAAGCATGGGTATGGGGCGCCGAGGCCTCAGCCGGGGTCGAGGTTGGTGTACTCATGGTCAAAGGGTGCAGGTGACAACGCCGCGCGAGGCGGCCGAGGGCTGCGGTCCGCGCCGGCAGCGCGACCGTCCGCCGGAACTTGGGGGCGCGCGTGCAGATTTCAAGCCCCATCGCGCGCCCCATCGGGCGCGGGGGCTACGCCGCGCCCGCCGCCAGCAGCTGCCGCAGGCGCGGCAGCGCGCGCAGCGCGTTGGCGCTGGTCACGCCAGCCGCATGCTGCGGTGTCCAGCCGCGCAGGCCGGCCAGCACGGCGCCCAGGCGCGGCAATTCAGCCGGCTCGTTGGGCCTGGGCTGCCCGCCGTGGGCGATCCACTGCGGCGCCATGTCGGGAGCGTCGGTCTCCAGCACCAGCGACTGCTCGTCGAGGCCCTGGGCCAGGCGCCGGATGTTGCGCGATCGCTCGAAACTCAACATGCCGCCGAAGCCCAGACACAAGCCCTGGGCGATGAAGGCGCGGGCCTGCTGCTCGCTGCCGTTGAAGGCATGCGCGATGCCACCCGGCCCGCGCGTGCCCCACTGGCGACGCCGCAGCGCCGCGGCCATCGGGTCCTGCGCGCGGCGCACATGCAGCAGCACCGGCAGCTCGAAGCGCGCGGCGAGGTCGAGCTGCTGTTCGCACCACCAGGCCTGCTCGGCACGCTCGTCGGCGGACGCCGGCACGAAGTGGTCGAGCCCGATCTCGCCGACCGCGACCAGGCGCGGATCGTCGAGATGCGCGGCCAGCGCGTCGCGCACGCGCAGTAGCTGCTCGCGACCCAGGCCGCGCACGTACAGAGGATGCACGCCCAGCGCGTAGGCGAAGCCGTTCGCATGGGCCAGCTCGCGCACCACGTCGAAGCGATCCGGATGCACCGCCGGAATGACCACGCACGCCACGCCGGCCTGGCGCGCGCGCTCCAGCATGGCCGGGCGCGAGGAGTCGAACTCCTGCGCGTCGAGATGGGCATGGGTGTCGATCCACAGCGGCCGGCCCGGCACGGAGTGCTCGGCGGGCGAATTGGGCGAGGGCATCGATGTGTGCAATAATGGATGGCTGTATTGTGCGACAGGCAAGGCGAGCGCGGATGCGCTGCGTTCA
>JAJZTW010000092.1 GCA_021847345.1 Pseudomonadota bacterium | reverse complement strand
GGACAAGGCCGCGCGCGTGACCGGTCAGGTGTGGGAGCTCGACGGGGGTTTCGCGAGCATCCGCCCGCTGGTCAAGGGCTGAAGCGCGACGCCGCGCCGTCCGCGGCGCCCTGCCCGGCCTGCCGCTGCACGAGCTTCCACCAGGCCGAGAAGGAAGCGCACGGCCGATCGGGCTCGGCGAATCCGCTGGACGCCGGCCTTGCCCACGCGCGCCACGCCGGCGGCAGGTGCGCGTCGTCGATGGTCTCGACCTGCGCCGCGGCCCGCAGCGCCGTGGCGATGGCGGCCGCCGGAGCGTGCCAGCGCAAGGTCGCGTGGCGGCCGATCGGCGCCGCGACAAAGCGCCAGCGCGCCTCGCTCCAGGGCCACGCGGCATGGAATTCCTCGGCACAGGCGGCCACCACCAGGCGCCCCGGCGGCGGCCGGCGCAGGCACCAGGGGTGCATCAGCCAGACCCGGCGCCCGGCGACCGCGCTCGGGTCGGGACTTGCGAAATCCGACGACGCGGGGGGAGCCGCGAGCAGCGCGGGAATCTCCACGGCCGCCGCGCCGGCGTGGCCGGGCCCGACGTCGATCGGGCTGCGCGCGAGGGCCTCGAGGGCTTCGCGAGCCTGGTCGAGCACGCTGCCCGGGCTGCGCCAGGACTGCGGGGCATGGTGCGCGACATTGGCGGCATCGAACAGGTACGGCTTGCTGCTGGCCGTGCCGGCCACCCACTGCCACGACAGGTGGTTGCTGGCGAGGTCGCCGTCCAGCAGGTGGCCGAACATCCAGTCGGCGCCAGTGCGCCAGTGCACCTTGCGCAGGTGCACGGCGTAGGAAGCCAGCCACAGGCGAGCGTGGTTGTGCAGCCAGCCGTCGCGGTACAGGCCGCGAACGGCCTGGTCGATCACCGGCACGCCGGTGCAGCCGCGCAGCAGGTCGTCGGGCAGGCGCCGCGCGTACATGGCGTCGGGCAGCGGCCCGGCATGCAGGGACTCGAGCATGGCGTCGCCCTGCCAGCGCCGCACATGCCGGAAATAGGCGCGCCAGCCGAGCTCCTGCACCAGCTTGTGCCCGCACGGCAGGCGGTGGCGGCGGCGCAGCCAGCGCAGCAGCCATGCGGCATCGAGCATGCCGTGCGTGATGTAGGGCGACAGCCCGGTCACCGCCCCGTCGAGCCGGTTGCGCGTGGCGGCATAGGCATCGGGGCGCACCGCGCGCAACGCCGCGGCCAGCGCCTCTCGAGAAGACGCAGGGCCGCCCCAAGTTTTCTCGACCCCCTCGGGGGGCGGGCTGGGCGCAGCCCGGCCCTGGGGGCGCTCTCGAGAAGACGCAGGGCCGCCCCAAGTTTTCTCGACCCCCTCGGGGGGCGGGCTGGGCGCAGCCCGGCCCTGGGGGCGCTCTCGAGTGGGTTCGAAGCCGCGCGCAGTCATGCGCCCTCGGCGAAACCCTGGCGCAGGCGCTGCGCGTCGGCCGCGATGGCCTGCAGCGCGGGCGCGTCGATGCGCTGCAGGTTGCGCACCTGCATCACGGTGCGCGGGTTGGCGCCCAGGCGCTCGCGGTGGGTCTGCAGGAAATCCCAGTACAGCACCGTGTAGGGACAGGCGCGCGGGCCGCTGCGCTGGCGCGGGTCGAAGCGACAGGACCGGCAGTAGCTGCCCGCGCTCATGCGTTCGATGTACTGGCCGCTGGCGATGTAGGGCTTGCTCGCCATCAGGCCGCCGTCGGCATACTGGCTCATGCCCAGCGTGTTGGGCAGCTCGACCCATTCGACAGCGTCGACGTACACCGCCAGGTACCACTGGTGCAGCTGGCGCGGCTCGACGCCCAGCAGCAGCGCGAACAGGCCGATCACCATCAGGCGCTGGATGTGGTGGGCGTAGCCGTGATCGAGGGTCTGGCGCAGCGCGTCGGCCAGGCAGGCCAGCTCGGTCTCGCCGGTCCAGAAGAACCCCGGCAGCGCCTGCCGGGCGCCGAGCGCGTTGGCTTGCGCGTAGTCCGGCATGCGCGTCCAGTAAATGCCGCGCACGTACTCGCGCCAGCCGAGCACCTGGCGCACGAAGCCTTCCACGCTGGCCAGCGGGGCGAGCCCGTCGCGCCACGCCTGCTCGGCACGGGCCACGACCTCGCGCGCTCCGAGCAGCTTGAGGTTGAGCGCGGCGGACAGGCGGGAATGCCACAGCCAGGGCTGCCGCGGCCACAGCGCATCCTGCCAGCGGCCGAAGCCCGCCAGGCGATGCTCGATGAAATCGTCCAATGCCCGAAGCGCCTGCTCGCGCGTGACCGGCCAGTCGAACTCGCGCAGCTCGCCGGGGTGGTCCGCGAAGCGCGTGCGCACCAGCTGCAGCACCTCGGAGGTGATGGCGTCGGCGGCGAAGCCGAGCGGCGGCGGCGCAGCGGGACCGTCGGCGCCGAAGGCCTCGCGGTTGTCGGCGTCGAAGTTCCAGCGCCCGCCGGCCGGCTGCCCGCCTTCCATCAGCACGCCGTGGCGCCGCCGAGCCTCGCGATAGAAATGCTCCAGGCGCAGGGTCTTGCGCCCGCGCGCGTGCCCGGAGAACTCGGCCACCGTGCCGAAAAAATGG
This sequence comes from Pseudomonadota bacterium, assembly GCA_021847345.1. Taxonomy (GTDB): domain Bacteria; phylum Pseudomonadota; class Gammaproteobacteria; order Burkholderiales; family Burkholderiaceae_C; genus Thiomonas_A. Next base: position 4,108 of record JAJZTW010000092.1, on the reverse strand, counting down.
CCGTCGGGGTCGATGCGCAGTTCCACGCCCAGGGCGGCGGCGCCGCGCAACTGGCGCAGCACGCGCCAGTCGCCCGGTGCCACCATGCGCAGTTGCGTGGGCCGCAGCGCCTGCACCGCGCGCTCGAGCTCTGCGCCCAGCGTGCCGCGGTTGGCGGGGTCGTCGAGCGCGCTGTAGTGCACCGTCCAGCCGCGCTCGCGCAGCGCCGCCGCGAAATGACGCATGGCCGCCAGGAACAGCGCGATGCGTGGCTTGGAGGACCAGACGTGGGTCGACTCCTCGGCCACCTCGGCCATCCACACGGCGTCGAGCCCCGGATCGAAGTCCTCGAACGCGGCCGATCGCGCGTCGAGCTGATCGCCCAGCACGAGCACGAGCCGGCGCAGCGGCGCGATCATTCGAACAGGCCCAGCTGGGGCGACGCGACGGCGGCGCTCGCGCGCCGGCGCGTCGGCGGCAGCCCGCTCTTGCGCGAGCCGTGGCGCTCCAGCACCTCGCGGGCCTCGGCGCGGGCCTGCGGCGAGTTGCGCCAGGCCGCCAGTCGCTGGCGGGCCCTGCGCAAGGCGCCGGAGGCGTCGACCACCGGCGACGGATAGGCCGCACTGCCCCACTCGGGAACCCACTGGCGCACGAACTCGCCGCGTGGATCGTGGTCGGCCGCCTGCTTGGCTGGCGAATACATGCGCAGCGCGTTGATCCCGGTGGTGCCCGACTGCATCTGCATCTGGCTCCAATGGATTCCGGGCTCGAAATCGATGAACTGACGCGCCAGGTGCAGCCCCGGCTCGCGCCAGTGCAGCCACAGGTGATAGGCGGCGAAACTCACCAGCATGGCGCGCATGCGGAAGTTGATCCAGCCGGTGGCGTTGAGGCAGCGCATGCAGGCGTCGACCATCGGGTATCCGGTCATGCCGTGGCGCCAGGCCTCGAACAGGCGCGGCGAGAACTCCTGCTCGCGCATGCCGTCGAATCCGCGCACGAAGTTGCGCGACTCGATCTCGGGCTCGTCCTCGAGCTTCTGCATGAAATGGCAATGCCAGCGCAGCCGCGCGGCGAAGCCCCGAAGTTGCCAGGCGAAGGCGCGCGCTTCGGTGTCGCCGGCTCCCAGCAGATCGGCGATTCGCGCCTCGGTGGCCTGGTGCACCTGGCGCAGCGACAAGGTGCCGAAGCTCAGGTGCTGCGACAGCCGGGAGCCACCGTCCCGCGCCAGCAGCGGGCTCGAGATGTTGCGCCGGTAGTGGCGTCCGCGACGCAGCAGGAAGCTGTCGAGGTCGTTCCATGCGGCGGCCTCGCCGGCCGGGGGCAGCCCCGGCGGGCTCGCCAGTCCGAAGTCGCCGAGGTCGGCAAGCGCATCAGGGCTCCAGCCCGAGGGCGCGCGCCAGCGCGCGGGGGCGTCGAGCGTCGGCGCGTCCATGCGCCGCTGCCATTGGCGGGCCCAGCCGTCGCGGCGCCGCAGCCCGCGCACCACGCCGGTCTGCGGCCACTGCCGCCAGTCCACTCCGGCAGCTCGACACCAGCGCGCCACCGCGCGGTCGCGCGCGTAGCTCCAGCCCGGGCCGGTCTCCTCGTGACTGAACAGGTGGGTGAACTGGTAGTCGCGACGCAGCTCCGCGAACACCTCGGGCAGCTCGCCGCTGCGGATCAGCAGCGGCAGGCCGCGCGCCGCCAGCGCGTCGCGCAGCGGTCGCAGACATTGCAACGCGTACGCCAGGTGCCTGGGGTCGAATTCGGGGCTGCGCAGCCATTGCGGCTCGATCACGAACACGGCCAGCGCCTCGTCGCAGGCGGCTGCCTGCGACAGCGGCGCGTGGTCGCTCATGCGCAGGTCGCGCTTGAGCCAGATGAGGGCACGGGTGGGCATCGGGACACCGAAACGAGGCAACGAGCATAGCATTTTGTCCAGGACAAAACGACGACACGGGGCAGCGCAAGCGCCCTGCGCCTGCAGCCGCGGCATGACCTGGGTCAAGCGCGTGCGGATTGCCCGCGGCGAGCCTGCGGCGCGGGGCGAGAATTCCGCAGCACACGGGGCCCGACATGGACAGCACGATTCGATCCAGCCTGGAACAGGCTTTGCGCAGCATGGAAACGCTGGACCTGCTGGCCGAGCCCTTCGCAGGCTTCGCCGTGTTCCATGCCAACCCGGCCGCATGCAGCACCTCGACCCGCTTCGGCGCCATGTTCCGCGACGCGCTGGGAGACGATTTCGAGCCCGGCAGCTGGCGGGGGCTGCCGCTCGAGCGCCTGCTCGGGCACGACGCGCAGGCCGCGCGGGCGCTGCGCGACGTGGCCGGCGGCAAGCTGGAGCACCTGCACGCGCAGCGCGAAGTCGGCAGTTTCCTGTTCTCGGTGAGCGTTGCGGCGATCCGCGACCCGCAGGGCCAGCCCATGTGCCTGCACGCCAGCCTGCGCAACATCTCGGCCCGGCGCGAAGCGGTGGAGGTCAACGAGCGCCTGAAGCAGATCCTGGGCTCGCTGGTCGACGCGGAAACCGAGGTCAGCCAGTCGATGGACGCCGTCGACGCCGCGATGCGCATCGTCAGGCAGGTGATCGACGGGCATGCGCAGGCCGTGCAATCCCTGCTCGGGCAGGTGGGCGCCATCTCGACCCTGGTGCGAGGCATCCGGGACATTTCCCATCGCACCAACCTGCTGGCGCTGAACGCTGCAATCGAGGCTGCGCGGGCCGGTGACAGCGGACGCGGCTTCGCCGTGGTCGCCGACGAGGTGCGCAACCTGGCGCGGCGGGTGCACGACGCCACGCTGAGCATCGAGGACAACACCCAGCAGATGGACGGACAGACCGCGCACATCGCCGGCAGCAGCGAGCGCACCCGGCACGAGTTGGGCCAGGTCGACATGGTGATCGCCCGCCTGCAGGGCCAGGTACGCGACATGCACCGCATGGCCACCCGCGCGCTGCTCAGGTCGGCCGAGGAGGACCATCGCAACTTCGTGATCCAGATCCTGGCCGAGGTGGACGCCGAGTCCCCCGCGCTGCGCGCGGCCGACGTGCCGGACCACCACCAGTGCGGGTTCGGCACGTGGTACGACGGTCGCGGCCGCACCACCCATGGCGGCCTGCCGGCGTTTGGCGCCATCGACGCACCGCATGCGCGCCTGCACGCTACCGCAGGCGAACTGCTCCGCGCCGCTCACGAGGGCCGGCAGCCGCGGGCGCGCGAGCTCACCGAGGATCTGCTGCAGCAGCAGCGTGCCCTGGTCGACGCGCTGCGCGGGCTGGGCGACGGCGTGTGAACGGCCTGGGAGCGAGCGCTGAGGCCGGGCGCCGGCGGCTCAGCGCTGGCGCAGCGCGGCCTGGATCTTGCGGTCGGTCTTGTACTGGCTGAGCGAGTAGGCGGCCCAGATCGCGGCCGGGATCCAGCCGAGGATGGTCAGCTGCAGCACCAGGCAGACGATGCCGGCGATGGGGCGGCCGATGGTGAAAAAGGCCAGCCAGGGCAGGAAGATGGCGAGGAACAGGCGCATGGCGGACTGGGCTCCCGGGAGGCGTGGGTCGGCCCCAGTCTACCTGTCGACGCCCGGCGCATCGGCCTCGCCCCGGCGGCGATGCGTCAGGCCCCGGTCGCGACCCGCGCCAGGATGCCGACGGTTTCCTGTGGCCGGTTGCTGGCCAGCATGTGGTTGCTGTCGATCTCGAAGTAGCTCCACGCCGGCGAGGTCCTGGCGCGCAGCGCCGCGCGCCGGAACGCGGCGCCCGCGAGGATCGTCCTCGCGGGCGCGCGTGGCCTTGACCCGGTGCGCGACAAGCCCCGTCCTTCAGGGCGGGGAAGGATCGCGCGGACGCCGCAGGCGGCCTAAAATCACTGGACGTTTGAACAGTTCCATGCAGCGCAACCAAGCCTTCAAGTACGAACTCATGCCGAACGGCCAGCAGCAGCGCCAGATGCGCCGCTTCGCGGGCGCCTGCCGGTTCGTGTTCAACAAGGCGCTGGCGTTGCAAAACGATCGCTACACGAACGGCGAGAAGAAGCTGGGATACGCCGGGCTGTGCAAGGAACTCACGGCCTGGCGCAACGGCGCACAGACGCCGTGGCTCTGCGACGCACCGATCCACCCGCTGCAACAGAGCTTGAAGGATCTGGAT
>JAJZTW010000049.1 GCA_021847345.1 Pseudomonadota bacterium | reverse complement strand
CGGCGAGAAGAAGCTGGGATACGCCGGGCTGTGCAAGGAACTCACGGCCTGGCGCAACGGCGCACAGACGCCGTGGCTCTGCGACGCACCGATCCACCCGCTGCAACAGAGCTTGAAGGATCTGGATCGGGCGTACGCCAACTTCTTCGCCAAGCGCGCGGACTTGCCGCGCTTCAAGAAGAAGGGCCAGGGCGATAGCTTCCGTTACCCCGACCCGAAGCAGATCAAGCTCGATGCGGGCAACGCCCGCATCTTCCTGCCCAAGCTCGGCTGGCTGCGCTTTCGGCAAAGCCGCGACGTACTGGGCACGGTCAAGAACGTCACCGTGAGCGCGTCGTGCGGCAAGTGGTTCGTGTCGATCTGCACCTCCCGCGAGGTCGAGCCGCCGATCGCCAGCGGCGATGCCGTGGGCATCGACATGGGCATCGCGCGCTTTGCCACGCTCTCCGACGGCACGTTCGTCGCGCCCTTGTCCAGCTTCAGGCGGCACGAGGACCGGCTGCGCCGCGCGCAGCAGTCCCTGAGCCGCAAGGTGAAGTTCAGCAACAACTGGAGACGAGCGAAAGCCCGCGTCCAGCGTATTCACACCCGGATCGGCAACGCCCGCCGCGACTTCCTGCACAAGACCTCGACCACGATCAGCCAAAACCACGCGATGGTGTGTATTGAGGATTTGCAGGTACGGAACATGTCCCAGTCGGCGGCGGGAACGACCGAGAAACCGGGAAGAAATGTTCGGGCCAAGTCCGGCCTGAACAAGAGCATCCTCGACCAGGGATGGTTCGAGTTCCGCCGCCAACTCGACTACAAGGTGGCGTGGCGCGGCGGCTGGCTGGTCGCCGTGCCGCCGCAGTACACGAGCCGCACCTGTCCGTGCTGCGGCCACGTGTCGGCCGAGAACCGCAAGACGCAGGCGCAGTTCCTCTGCGTCGCATGCGGGTACGTGAACCACGCCGATGTCGTCGGCGCGATCAACATTCTCAGGGCGGGACACGCCCGTTGCGCCTGTGTCCCGGAGGGGATTGCCTTCGGTCAAGTGAGCGGTGCAGCCATGCCGCCAGCAGCAGGAACCCACCGAAGCGACTCAGGGGCGGCACCATGTCACGCCTGAGCGCCGTAGGAATCCCCGCCCTTCCCGCGCAAGCGGTGGCCGAAGGCCAAGGGCGGGGAGGATGTCAAGGGATGGAGGAAGATCGACGGGGCCCGCAGCCAAGGCTTCGCGGCCCCCCGATGGCAGGCGGGCTCAGGCCTGCGGCTGCCAGGCGTAGCTCTGGAACGCGGCGTCGGTCTGGGTATGGAACACGTGGTTGGTGTAGTTGCTCAGGGTCTTCACCGCGATGGCCAGGACGATCTCGAGGGCGTGGCGGTCGCTGTAGCCGGCAGCCTTGAAGGCCGCGAGCTGCTCGGGCGTGGGCGTGCCGCGGCTGTCCACCATGATCGTGGAGAAGGTCGCAAGCGCCTGCAGCCTGGCGTCTGCCAGCGGCTTGCCCTCGCGCAGCGCGGCCAGCACGTCGGCGGGCACGCCCGACATCTTGTCGGCGATCATGCTGTGGGCGGCGGTGCAGTAGGTGCAGCCGTTGTAGCGGCTGATGGCCAGGAACACGACTTCCTGTTCGACGGGGCTGAATCCGCCCTCGTTACGGAACAGCTCGTAGCCCAGCAGGTAGGTCTGCAGGAGGCCGGGCGAGTTCGCCATGTTGGCGTACATGTTCGGCACGAAGCCGAGGTTGCGCTGCGAGGTCTCGAGCATGTCGCGGGCCTTGCCGCTGGTCGATGCGGGGGTCTGCGCGGGCAGGTCGAGACGGGCGATGGCTGAGCTCATGAACTTCTCCTTCGGAAGGATGCGCCGTGGGGCGCGAGGGTGCGCAAGACGCACAAATGGAATGAACAGTCCAAAATAGGCAAAAAAATTTCAACTCCCGAGCAGACCCTGCGCCAGGCGCTGTGCCGCCTGCTGGCGCAGCTCCAGCGGCAGCTCGGCGCGCTGCAGCGTGCGCAGCCCGGCGATGGCCGCCATCGTCGCCGCGCACAGCTGCTTGCAATCGTCGCGTTGCGGTGCGGCGCTGCGCATGGCGGCCTCCAGCGTCGCGGCAACGCGCGCCAGGGCCTCGCGTACGGCGTCGAGTCCCTGGCCGCAGGTCCCGTGCAGCTCTGCCACGGCGTTCACGAGCAGACAGCCGCGACCGTCGTAGTTGGTCGTGGCGGCTTCCATCAGCAACGCGCTCAGCGCCTGCTCGAGCGAGCGCCCCTGGAACAGGCGCTGGATGGCTGCCGATTGCTGCTGTGCGTAGCGCTCGGTGGCCGCCTGCATCAGGCCTTCGCGGTTGCCGAAGCTGTTGTACAGCGAAGAGCGCGACAAGCCCGTGGCCTGCAACAGGTCGTCCACGCTCGTGCTGCCGACCCCTCCGATCCAGAACGCCTGCATCGCGGCATCCACGACGGCTTGCGAATCGAAGGAACGGGGTCTGGACATGGTGTCGAACGAACTGTTATGGACTGAATGGTACAGAATATTCGCAGGCTTTGCCGACGCACGCGCCTCAGTGCAGCGCACAGGCCTGCCCGGAGTCGACCGAAGGGCCCGGCCCGGCAGTATCCAGCCACGCTTGCACCGCGGCCAGCACGCGCTCGGCGGGCTGGAATCCGTGGGTGATCAGCGTGTAGGGCTGGTCGCCGCCATGTCCGGCGATCAGGGTGGGGAAGCCGCGAATGCCGGCGGACTGGGCCAGCGCGAAGTCGCCCCGGGTCTCGTCATGCGCCTGCGCGCTGTCGAACTCGGCGCGGAATTGCGCCGCATCGACGCCCAGTTCCGTGCTCAGCGCGGCCAGGACTTCGGGGTCGGTGACGTCGCGGTTGTCGGCGTAGAAGGCACGCTGGATGCGCCGCAACCCCTCCAGCGCGGTCGACATGCCGCGGCGGCGCAGCACGACGATGGCGCGGCTGGCCGGTTCCGTGTCGTAGACGAAGTGCTCGCGCTCGAAAAAGCCGAAGTCGAAGGGCTGGCCGGAGGCCTCATGGACATGTTCCCAGTGGCTGCGCACGTCTGCGCGGTCGGCCGGGCCCATGGCCTCGCGGGTCCACGGGCGCAGCCCTCCGAGAACCAGCCGGATGGGCAGGGCCGCTGCGTAGCGCTGCTCGATGGCCTGCACGACGGGTGAGAAGCCCCAGCACCACGAGCACATGGGGTCGGCGATGTAGACGAGATGAGGTTCCTGCATGAGAGATCTCCTTGCGATGGGAGGAGTCGGCGCAATGCCGAGGGTTGTTTTAGACTACTCGTTCCATTATTCTGCGCCGAGACCGTATGCAGCACAAGCCCGGCCTGGCGAAAGACCTCAACCTGGAGTGGATGATCATGCAGACGACTTCCAAGCTTCACCCTGGCCAGCCCTTCGCCCCTGTGCGCTTCAAGCGTCTGGACGGCGAGGACCTCGAGTTCGGCGCCGCTGGCTCCTGGCAGGCCTTGTTCGTGCTGCGCGGCCAGCACTGTCCGATCTGCAAGTCTTACCTCGGCGAAATCGAGCAGCGCCGCGAGGCCTTCGCCGAGCTGGGCGTCTCGCTGGCCGCCGTGTCGGCCGACAGCGAAGCCCAGACCCGTGCACTGGTGCAGCCCGCCCAGCCCGGCTTTCCCGTGCTCTACGGCATGGACGAGGCCACCATGCGAACGCTGGGGCTGTATGTCTCGCAACCCCGCTCGGCGCAGGAGACGGATCACCTGTTCCCGGAGCCGGCGCTGTTCGTGGTCAACCCGGAGGGTGCGCTTCATCTGGTCGACGTGGCCAACGCGCCGTTCCTGCGCCCGGATCTGGATCGCCTGCTGGGCGGGCTGCGATTCGTCATCCAGAACCAGTATCCCATCCGTGGAACGCGTCAATGACCGCGCTGTCCGGAGTGCGTGCCTGCGTGTTCGACGCCTACGGCACCCTGTTCGACTTTGCCTCGGCAGCCGCTCGCTGCCCGGGCATCCCCGAGGACAAGCGTGCCGCGCTGACGACGCTGTGGCGCGACAAGCAGCTGCAGTACACCTGGCTGCGTACGCTGCAGGATCGCTACGTCGACTTCGGGCAGGTCACCGCTGAGGCCCTCGATTTCGCGCTCGACAGCCTGGATCTGCGCGATGCGGCGATCAGCGCATCAGGCCTGCAGGGGTTGTTCGACGCGGTGCTTTCGGTCGAGGCCGTACGGGTGTTCAAGACCCACCCGAAGGTCTATGCGTACGCACTGCAGCAGCTGGGCCTGCAGGCTGGCCAGGTCTCCTTCCAGTCCTCCAACGGCTGGGATGCCTACGCCGCGTCGGCATTCGGCATGCGCGTGGTCTGGTGCAACCGCTACGACCAGCGCGCCGAGCAGCTTCCCGGAGCGCCCGATCACGTGATTCGCAACCTGGCCGAGTTGCCCGCGCTGCTGGCACCGATCGCCACGTGACATCCAGCAGCCTTGCGAATCGCCCGAGCCGTCTGCGCAGCGCCTTGCGCCGCCAGCTCGTGCGAGCGCCGGGCGCCGTCGCGACGATTGCCGCAGCGCAGCTGCTCGCGACTTCGCTGTGGTTCAGCGCGAGCAGCGAAGCCGCCAGGCTGATCCAGCTCTGGCATGCGCCTGCGCAGGCTGCCGGATGGATGAGCAGCGCCGTGCAGCTGGGCTTCATCGTCGGCACCCTCGGACTGTCTCTCGGCGGGCTGGCCGATCGCTTTGCGGCGAGCTCGATGTTCCTGCTCAGCGCGGTTGCGGGCGCAGCCATCAATGCCTGGCTTGCGCTGGTGCCGGGTAGCCTGGCCACCGGATTGATCAACCGCGGTCTGCTGGGCGTCTGTCTGGCCGGCATCTACCCGCTGGGCATGAAACTGATGGTCACCTGGGAGCCCGATCGAGCCGGTTCGGCGCTTGCGCAGCTTGTGGCCATGCTGACACTCGGCACGGCCATGCCGCTGGTGTTGCACGTGCTGGGGTCGGGAATCTCCTGGCGTTGGGTTCTTGCAGCCGCCTCGTGGTTCGCCCTGGCAGCCGCCTGCATGATGGCCGTGCTCGGCGATGGACCGCATGCGGTCCATCCACGCCGCAGTGCACCCCGCGAGCCAACGAGTGTGGGGGCACGGTTCACGGTGGGGCTGCAAGCCTTTCGCATCCGCGGGGTTCGGCGGGCGGCCTTCGGCTATTTCGGTCATATGTGGGAGCTGTATGCCTTTTGGGTGGCGGTGCCGATCCTGGTGCAGCGATCGGGGATCGCGAGCGGCGCGCCGGCGCGCTCGGTCTGGCTCATCGCGGCCGGCATCATCGCGATGGGCGCGCTGGGCTGCCTGATCGGCGGTGCGCTGTCGCGACGCTTCGGCAGCCACCGCGTCGCAGCCGCAGCCCTGGCTGCATCGGCCTGCTGCTGCGCCGCTTTTGCCGTGGCCTGGCGGTCCGGCAATCACAGCCTTCTGCTGGGTCTGTTGCTGGCGTGGGGGGGCACGGTTGTCGCCGACTCCCCGCAGTTCTCCGCGGCGACCGCTCGGGCCTGCCCGAGGACCCTGCTGGGCAGCGCACTGGCCCTGCAGAACGCCATCGGCTTTGGCATCACGGTCGTGGCGATCCCGCTCATCACCTCGGCGCTGCTTCGCTTCGGACTGGATGCGACCTGGCTGCTTCTGCCCGGTCCCTTGCTCGGGCTCGCGGGCTTTGTGCCCGCGTTGCGCGGCACGGCTCCAGAAGTCATTCCCGCGCCACGGCCGACAAAGTTCTGAGGGTCGATAGCGACGGCATATCGCACGCGCCGCCCGGGGAGCAGGCAGCCCTCGGCAACTGCCTAGAATGAGTCGACCCTGCCGGCCCGAACGCCGTGGTTTGCGCAGAACCGCCGGGAACCCGGCGCCCACCCAGCCCCCGCGCGGCCCCATTCCCCATGCAGCCATCCCGCCCGCCGAGCGAAGCGCCCGCGCAGCTCCACGCCTCGCTCATCCCCGAGGTGCTCGGGCTGGCGCAAGCCGCGGGCCGGGTGATTACCGAGCTGTATCGCCAGCACCACGCGGCGGCCGGTGCGGGCGTGGGGCTGCCGGCCAAGGGCGACGGCAGCCCGCTGACCCAGGCCGACCTCGCCGCGCACCGGCTGATCGAGCAGGGCCTGCGCACGCTGCGTCCGGAATGGCCGGTGGTGTCCGAGGAAGGCGAGGCCGGGGCAACCCCCGAGGACACCTCGGACACCTCAGGCACCTCAGACATCTATTGGCTGGTGGACCCTCTCGACGGCACCCGCGAGTTCCTCGCCGGCAATGGCGAATTCACCGTCAACATCGCGCTGGTGCGCGCCGGCACGGTGCTGTGGGGCGTGGTGTGCGCCCCGGCGCTGGACCAGAGCTTCTGGGGCGGCCGCGGGCTGGGCGCATGGCAGGTGCACGGCAGCGGCACGCCACGCGAACTGCACGTGGCGCCGCCGCCGGCTCCCGGCGAGCCCTGGCGCGTGGTGACCAGCCGCAGCCATCTCGACCCGGCCACGCAGGAATTCATCCAGCGCCTGGGCGCCACGCAATGCGTGCAAGCCGGCAGCTCGCTCAAGTTCTGCCTGGTGGCGCAGGGCCAGGCGCATGTCTACCCGCGCCTGGCCCCCACCTGCCACTGGGACACCGCCGCCGTGCAGGCCGTGCTCGAGGGCGCCGGCGGCTGCGTGCTCGACCTGCAGGGGCGACCGCTGCGCTACCTGGACTGCCCGGGGCGCATCAACCCCGGGTTCGTCGCTTCCTGCGCCCCCATCGTGCCAGGCACGGGCGCCATCAGCCTCCACTCGCGCAGCGCGGATTCCACGGTGGCGAAGTGATCGGTCCAGGTCGGTGCCCGGAAGGCGACCATGCGCCCCAGTTGCGCCGCGCGTAGCGGGCTGTCCGGGCGCGCGTAATCCAGCACTGCGCGGCGCCAGCCGGGGCCGTCCAGCGGATCCAGGTAGTGCGGCACGCTGCCTGCGATTTCCCGGAACACCGGCAAGTCGCTGGCCAGCACCGGCACGCCGGCGTGCAGCGCCTCCACCAGAGGCATGCCGAAGCCCTCGACGAAGGAAGGGAACAGCAGCGCGCGCGCGTGGTGCAGCCAGTTCGCCAGCTCCGCGTCGCCGCAGTTTCCCAGCTCCAGCACCCTGCCGTGCAGCGCGGGGCAGCGCTCGAGCAGGTCGAGCACCTGCTCGCACTCCCAGCCGCGCTGGCCGATGAGCACCAGCCTAGGCAGCTGCTCCAGCCGCGCCTCGGCCATCTGGCGCCAGAGCTGCAGCAGCAGCAGGTGGTTCTTGCGCGCCTCGATGGTGCCCAGCGCCACGAAATAAGGCTCGCCAAGCGGCGCTTGCGCCGCCGGCGCAGGCAGCGCCTCCACGCCGAGGTGGGCCACCACGCTCGGCGGCAGGCACAGCCCCGCATCGCGCGCGAAGTTGCGCAAATCTTCCAGCGTGGCCAGCGAGTTGGCGACGATGCCGTGCCCCGTGTGCAGCATGGTCAGCAGGCGCTGGCGATGTTTGTCGGCCTCGCCCGGGCGGCAGCACTCGGGGTGGGTGAGGGGAATCAGGTCGTGCACGAAATACACCGGCCGCAGCCCGTGGCGCCGCACCCGCTCGGCGTAGCCCGGGTCGTCCAGCCCGCTGTGGCCGGTGTTGAACAACACGGCGCCTGGCGGCAGGCCCCAGCGCAGCACGTAGGCGCGTGCCACTTCGGTGCGCACCACGCGCTGCGCCACATCGCCCGGCTCCAGCAGCGCGGTGAACAGGCGTTGCGAGGAATTGGGCGCCAACTGCATCCAGCGCCCCCAGTGCCGCACCATGGCCGAGGCCCGCGCGCGAAAGTGCTGGATGTAGGCCAGGCTGACGCGGTCCACCCCCGTCGGGCGCTTGCCCTCGAGCAGGCGCGCCGCCAGGCGCGTGACGTCGATCAGCAGCGCGGCAGGGGGCTCAGAGGTTTTCATACACGCGGATGGCCTCGTCCACGCTGTCGCACACCGTCAGGCGCCCCTGGTCGAGGATGGCGGCATGGTCGCAGTGGGCGCGGATCAGGTCCGTCTGGTGGGCGACGATGACCATGGCGCGGTCCCCGCGTTTCTGGAACAACTCCACGTCGCACTTCACGGTGAAGCGGTGGTCGCCCACCGACATGGCTTCGTCGATCAGGAAACAGTCGAACTCGATGGCCATGGAAATGGCGAAGGCCAGGCGCGCGCGCATGCCCGAGGAATAGCTTTTCACCGGCTCGCCCAGGTAGGCGCCGAGTTCGGCGAAGCTCTCCACCATGTCCAGGGTCTTGTGGTAGTCCACCCCGTACACGCGCGAGATCAGGCGGGCGTTGTCCTTGCCGGTGAGACTGCCCTGGAAGGCATCGCCGAAGGCCAGCGGCCACGACACCGACATGTCCTTGCGGATGGTGCCGCTGTGCGGCCGGTCCGAGCCGCTCATGATGCGGATCATCGTGGACTTGCCGGCGCCGTTGCGCCCCATGATGCCCCACTTCTCGCCGGGGCGAACGGTGAGGTTCACATGGTCCAGCACCTGGCGCATGCTGCGGCCGTGGTGAATGGGATAACTCTTGCAGACGTCGATGAGTTGCAACATAGGCGTGGCGTCAATGCGTTTCCTGGCGGGTCTCTGCGACCACGCGTTGCAGGAACTCCACCCACCGGGGAGCGATGCGCTCGGGCATGTAGGCTTCGCTTTGCGCAACGCCCGCGGTGCGCAGCTCCTCGCGCCTGGTTTCAGCATCCGGCGCGTCGATCAGCTTGCGCAGCGCGGCCACCAGGCTGGAGGTGTCGTAGGGGTCGAAATACTCGGCGGCTTCACCATACACCTCGCGGTGCACGGGGATGTCGGAAGCCGCCACCACGCCGGCGCAGCGCATGGCCTCGGCACCGGCGAAGTCGAATCCTTCGCCCACGCTGGGGCACACGGTGACCAGCGCCTGGCGGTACAGCACGCGAAGGGCATCGGCCGGCACGCTATGCAGCATGAACAGGCCGCCTTGCTCGATCCAGGTCTCGCAGCCATCGAGCACACTCTTGTAGTCCCACCCGATGTGGCCCACGAACACGAGCTTCAGGTTGGCGTCCACGCGGTCGCGCAGCATTTCCCAGGCCTCAAGAAGGCGCTGATGGTTCTTGCGCGGCTCGATGGTCGACACCATCAGCAGGTAGCGGCAACCAAGCCCGAAGGCCTGCTGGAAAAACGCCGCGGTCTGCTCCTCGCTGCCGAAGCGGCGTGCGAGGCGGTAGGTGCGCGTAGGCTTCTTCACCTTGGGCGGAACGAATTCCCCGTGCTGGTAGCGCCGCACGATTCCCGGCAGGCGATCCGCTTCGGGCTGCGCAGGATAGTAGTGCGACGGCACCATGTTGTGGATGGTCACTGCTCGCGGCGCGGCTTGCGGGAACAGGCGCAGCAGGTCTTGCCGCGTGGCCTCCGACACGCAAGCGAACCAGGCGCCATCGCGCACATTGGCGGCCAGCGCGTGGAAGTGGCTGGCCTGGTGGAAGGCGCGGTCCGAGATGGTGTGGGGCATCAGCACCGGAATGGCGTCGTGATAGTGCACCACCAGCGCGGTGCCCTTGGCCACCCGCCCGGGGTAGGGCGTTTGCGCGATGAACACATCGGCACCCGAGGTATCCAGGCGCGGATAGGCCGCCCGGCGCAGCAGCCAGCGCCGCTCCAACCCCGCGAGATGCATGAAGCGCCACGGAGCAGGGCAGATCAGGTGGTCGCAAGCCAGTACGCGTTCACGGTCCGCAGGCGGCAGGCTGCGAGCGAACAGGTTCTGCCAGACGAAGTCCTCGAAGTAGCGGGTCTGGAATCGATTCAGGCGCACGCCGCCCAGCCCGAACCACGCCGACAGGCGAAGCGCCCAGCGGGACGCCTGAAAGCGCAGAAACTCCCCGACCCCGGCCTTCCAGTCGGAAGCCGTCTTGCCCTTGAGCGAGACCACGGTGCGCGAGTAGCGGTGCACCTGCTCGGCGATTGGCATCGAGTCGGCCGCCGAAGTGCCGCCGAGCGTGGCGCGCATGGACATCTGCAGCAGGCCCTGCAAGCGCACCGACTCCTGCGCGGCCAGCGCAGAAAAAAGCAGGCGTGTCTCCTGGGGGATGCCGTAGTGCCCGTCGAGCGCCGGGCGCAACTCGGCGAGTGCCGCGACCTGCTCAGCCATGGCGTGCATCCTCGTACATGGCGCGCAGGGTGCTGGCGAATGGCGTGCTCGGCACCCGCGAGACGAGCTGGCGAAGCAAGCCCTGGGAGCCGCGCAGGCGGGCGATTTCATTCGGGCGCACGAAGGCGGGATTGACCTGCACTTCGATGGCATAGCCGGCGATCTCGGACATCATCCTCAGGATTTCTCGCAAGGAAAGATCGGTGCCCGAGCACACATTCACGACGCAGGAGCGGGCGTCGGACTCCAGCAATTCCGCATAGACCTGCACCACATCGCGCACATCGGAAAAATCACGGCTGACATCCAGGTTCCCGAGTTCGATGACCCGCGCCTGGCGCCGGTAATGCCCGACGATCTTGGGAACCAGGAATCGCTCGTCCTGACCGGGGCCCGTGTAGTTGAACGGACGGGTGACGATGATGGGCAGCTTGTCGAAGCAGTTGCGCACCATGTGCTCCATGGCCAGCTTGCTGCAGGCGTAGTGGTTCACCGGAGCAGGGCATACCCCTTCATCGATGACCTCCACATCAGGCGTGCCGTACACATTGGCCGAACTGGCCACCAGGACCTTCGCCGGTACCTTGGCCAGCCCCGCCAGAGCATCCAGCACATGCAGGGTGCCGAACACATTGACGTCGTAGAAGGCACGGGCATCGCCGTGCTGCACAAAGGACAGCGCGGCGAGGTGCACCACATGGGTGGGCTGCACGCGCTGCACGGCGTCGCGTACCGCATCCCGGTCGGTCAGGTCGCAGGCCACCGAGTCCGCAGCGTCGGCGCAGGTGTTCCCCATGGCCACGACCCGAAAGCCGCGGCTGCGCAGCAGGCCGACCAGGTGCCGCCCGGTGAAGCCCGAGGCACCCGTCACCAGAGCAACTTTGTCCTGCGCCATCAGAAGCTGAAACCGCTGGTGTTGCGACGCAGGTCCGCCTCGACCATCATGGCGCACAGTTCCTCCAGCGTGGTCTTGGCCTCCCAGCCGAGCTTGCTCTTGGCTTTGCTCGGGTCGCCGATGAGCAGGTCCACTTCAGCCGGCCGGTAGAACTTGGGATTGATGCGCACGATGGTCTTGCCGCTGGCCGCGTCTACCCCGCGCTCGTTCTCGCCCTTGCCCTGCCACTCGATGTTGATCTCGGCGGCCTTGGCAGCCATGGTGACAAAGTCGCGCACCGTCTCCGTGCGCCCGGTGGCCAGCACGTAGGTATCGGGCTCGTCGGCCTGAAGCATGCGCCACATGCCCTCGACGTAGTCCTTGGCGTAGCCCCAATCGCGCTTCGCATCCAGGTTGCCGAGTTCGAGCACATCCAGCTTGCCGAGCTTGATCTTGGCCAGGCTGTCGGTGATCTTGCGCGTGACGAACTCACGGCCGCGAAGCGGGCTTTCGTGATTGAACAGAATGCCGCTGCTGCCGAAGATGCCGTAGCTCTCTCGGTAGTTCACGGTCATCCAGTGCGCGTAGAGCTTCGCCACGCCGTAGGGGCTGCGGGGGTAGAAGGGCGTGTCTTCACGTTGAGGAATCGCTTGGACCTTTCCAAACATTTCAGAGGTGCTTGCTTGGTAGAACTTTATACCGATATCGACCTCTCGGATCGCCTCAAGGATATTAAGCGCGCCGACTCCTGTGATATCGGTCGTGGCTTTTGGCTGATCAAAGCTTGTGCCTACAAAGCTTTGGGCGGCGAGATTATAAATTTCTTGCGGCATAGATCTCGATATTAAACGCACGATCGAGCCGGTGTCCGTGAGATCACATTCGATTAAATGCAACTCTGGGTTGCCGGCGATGCCCAATTCATTAATGCGCCAAAAATTGACTGAGCTGGATCGCCGAAAGATTCCCCAAACCTCATAGCCCTTCAAAAGCAATAGCGAAGCTAGGTAGCTACCGTCTTGCCCGGTTAACCCTGTCACAACGGCTCTCTTTTTTTTCATAAAAATAGCCCAATGTAATAAAAATAAAAAATCTTCTGCTGTGTAAAAATCAATCAAACATTGTCTCAAATAAAAAGTAATGTTTGCGAAAAGCTGCTGATTCCGCCAATGATGAGGTTTTGCGAGGGGCGGTTCGTGTGCTATTCATGGCAGGTACAGAGGCGTTGGCTGAAAATTTCTGCTGCCGTCGAGAGGAGTCGAATCTCTCCGAGGAAATTATCCGCTGACAGTTGCCCGCATTTTGTTGAGTTAGGGAAACACTGATCAATTCGCTGCGGCCGGGGTCGAGCGCTGGCCGAGTGAGGGGTGAACTGGAACAATAGTCCTGAGCGCCGGGGCGCACGAGGAACGACGATGCAGACGAGCTTCTCCGAGTACGAGTGCGCGAGCAAGAAGCGGCAGACGCGACCGCTTCCTGGCGGAGATCGAGGCGATGACGCCGTGGGGCGAGTCGGTCGCTGCGATCGAGCGGCACGACCCAAGGGTGGGGGCCGTGGGCGCCCGCCGATCGGACTGGAGCGCATGCTGCGCATGTACATCGCGCAGAACTGCTTCGGGCTGTAGGACGAGGGTATCGAGGATGCGTTCTACGACAGCCAGGCGATCCGCCGCTTCGTCGGCATTGACCTGGACCGCGAGTCGGCGCTCGACGCAACGACGCTGCTCAAGTTTCGGCGCCTGCTCGAGGACAAGCAGCTGACCGACACCATCCTCACTACGATCAACGCGCACTTTGCTGCGAAGGGCCCGTTCCGGCGGCGGGGCAGAGTGGTGGACGCGACCATCATCGAAGCGCCCCCGTCGACCAAGACCAAGAAGGGTGAGCGCGACCCCGAAATGAAACAGACCCAGAAAGGCAACGCGTGGCATTTCGGCATGAAGGCGCACACCGGCGTCGACGCCGAGTTGGGTCTGCTGCACACAGTGATCGGGACCGCGGCGTATGCCGCCGACGTGATCCATGCCCAGGATCTGCTGCATGGCGATGAGACCGACGTGTTCGTCGACGCCGGCGACCAGGGCACGGCCAAACGCGAGGAGAGCCTCGGCACCCCGGTGAGCCGGCATGTGGCCATGCGTCCGTGCAAGCGCCGCGAACTTGTCGGTTACGGGTGGGCTCAGAAGCTCAAGTGGGTTGAGCAGATCAAGGCCAGCATCCGCGCCAAGGTCGAGAACCCGTTCCACATTGTGAAGAACCTGTTTCGGCACCGCAAGACTCGCTACCGCGGCATGACGAAGAACACCGCGCAGTTGCACACGCTGATCCCCATGACTCTGATGTTCGCGCGTCGTCTGGTTTTGAACATGCATGCCCGAGGTGGGTTCGCAGTTTGAAAAATGCAAAGAAGGGCCCCTCTGACCGCCGATGCGCGGTCGCTTTGGCGGCGCATTCACCGCCTTTCGCCGACTTCTCGTGCCGGTCGCAACGGCTGACAGCGGCAGCTTCCCTTGGAACGTCATTTACTCAGTGACTCCTTAGGCCCTTCCGATGCGTTGGAGTCAGGCGATGTTGTCGCGTATACTTGGATTTTGGAAAGATGTAGGTATGTATACAGCGGAGAGACTATGGTAATAAAGCGCGCCGCTGTAGGTGGAATGTCGATAACGGCATCCTCCGGAGCTGCGGAAAAAAAGGATGGAGGCGCATTAATATAATTAACCTTGCCCGAGCGATAATCCATCTCAAGATGCGTCACCAAAAAAAGAAACTTCGCGCGACTCCAGCAGGCATCTCGACGATTGGCAATTACGATTCGACGAATCGTTCTGCATTCTTCCAAATCAACCGTAATCCATTGATTGAAGTCGAGATTTGTGTGGAAAAAATAAGGCGCATAATCTTCACTTATCACGCCTGTTGTCGATAAACCGGCGGTACTGCTTATCAGGTATGATTTGCCGTTCGCAATTTCCTCGAGGGCTATCGCTTCACTTTCCGATAGAGCGCTGGCTCCTTGCTGTGCTTGGGCTCTCATCGTAAAAGTGATTGAGTCGTAAAGCGCCTCGTTAAGCTTACCTAGCCTTTGTTCAATGTCATGCTCTTGCTTGCAGCGAATGAAGTCAATTTCATCGCGCATCAGTCCAATCTGATCTTCAACCGATCGCTTTCTGCCCAACCATTCATCGCCGAGCACGATTGGCATTCGCTGAAGGTTGTTACGCTTTATGTCAAGCGGATGTGGAAGTACTACGCGCGCTGCGCGGTTATGCAAATTTGCTTCGTACCAGTCGCGTCTGCAAAAAGTCACCTTCATTACATCACCAATATTTGTTTCTACGCCTGAGATCCATCCCTCATCGCTGTAATTATTCGGATGAACATGTACGCATACAAGATTTTTGTGAAGCTTTTCTAAAAAAGGAAGAAGGACTTGACTGAGAATTGCAGGGTCTTCGAAGGCCCTCCGCAGACCGTGAAGCTCCAGAACGATATACCTAAAGCGCTTTAGAGTGCTGTCGGATGTACCTAAGATGTTCCGATATTCTGCGCCCTCGATGTCCATCTGAAGAACTAGGTCTCCGGAGTTGGTGGGGCTCATTTTTACCCAATCATCTAAGGATATTGAGTTTTCCTTGTTGCCCACATCGAGCCACAGCTTGAAGAATGACCGCCGTCCCGCGATGAGGGGGCTTGAAAAATTTCTCACATCGCTCGAATAATCGCACAGGTAGCAAGGTGTATCATATCTTTGTACGAGCTCATCTTCGAAATCTTTTCTATTGTTAACGCCTGGTGAAAAACAAGCCGTAACGCCCTCAAAGTCCGATGGCAAAAGATATGCTCCGTCGCCTTCTCCGCCTATTCTAGTTAAAGATGACGGGGGGGGCTTGGGCGCAGTATCTCAAAGGCTAATTTAGAGCATTTTAGATGATGCGCAGGATCTGCTGGTTCGACTTCGCTTACAGGGCAGCCAAAAAATTCAATTGTGGTTGGGGGCATGGCAATTCGCTAATTGGGTATGCTTTCAATGACTAGGTCGTGGCTAGGTTAGCGATGGAGTCTGTACTCGCGGGCCCAGCTACAGGCGTGAGGCACGTTTATCAGTTATGGAGGTGTTGATTGGACACCGCAAGCAATCAGGAAATGGTGGCGGCGGATGATTTGCGTCGGTGCTTGAATTGCCTTTGTATATGGCAGCGGCACCTTGGGTTTGAGCTAACAAACAGTCTGCCAACAAGCTATAGGCTTTCGTTTGGTGCAACTCTTGCGCAACAGGACGCTAGGAGACACGTTACCATCTGTCGGCGTCATGCCTGTGATTTCGAAGGGATAAGGTGAGATGGCATTGCGGTGAGCAAGGTGAGGCTATTCGCGGAGCAAGAGGTCTACACAGTTTTGGACAAGACTGGTTGGGCAAACTGGAAAAAGAGGGACTTTTTCCGGCCCTAGGCGGGAAGATCGATGAGGTGGCGTCTTGCGCCTCGTCAGCATCGCAGCTTACCCTCGTGGCTTCCGACTGAGTTGAGCCCGCCAGCTAAGAGATCAACTATCATTATCAGGCAATCGTATAGCGGTGCAATAAGCGCCCTTCTGCGTGTTTGCCTACCAACAGTCTTGCAAAGGGAAAAGCCGAGCGAAGTAAATTATTTTTCACGAAGTCCGCAATCGCTAAAAAAGGCTAGCCAATCGAGCGTCGAGCGGCTCCAGCCAAAATACCGTTCTGCGGCGAACCTGGCTTGAGTGGAAATATCTTTGGCAAGAGAGGGTGTGGCGTTTAGCTCCCGAAGATAACTGACGGCTTCAGTTTCGGAATTTGCGATAAAGCCATTAATGCCATTCTCGATAAGTTGATCAACTTCAAATAAAATTCCTGCTCTTGTTTTGGCCCATACCGCCTTTCCAATGTGAACCACAGGCGCCCCTGCCATCCAAGACTCAACGAATCCTAGCGTGTACGGCGCTGGCCAAGTCCCGGTTAAAAAGGTAGCCGTCGCTCGGCTGAAAAGTTGCAGCTGTTCCGGATACGTGGCCAATCCGCTCCACTCCGGGATTCCTTCGTTTCCAACTCCAAAAAGTTGAATCGGCTCTGCATCCGCTACCGCTCTGAAAAAATCGTAGTTCAGGGCGGACGATCGCTCAAGAAAATTGTTGGTAAAACAAATAATTGGACCGCCGCCCTTCCAATTCAGGAATTCCCTGTTATCCTTGGCCGCTCTTATAATGGCGTCGGCACCAATGTAACCTTCGAGATGCCGCTCCTGTGGAGACCATCGCACAATTTTTAAACCTTTGTCGCGAAAAGGCGAAAGGTATTGATCCGGAAAACCAAGTTCTTGCCCTATTGTTCTCCAAACCACGAGTCTGTCGGAGATTGCTTCCCAGTTGTGGCTAATAAATTCATAATTGTGGTGGACGACGATAATGTCAAAATATGCGGCAAATTCCCTGCTTAATGAATAAGCAAATTTTTCAGTCGGCACAATTTTACATCCCGTGCGCATGAAGCGATCACGACAGTTGGCTGTAAAATCACTTTCTTCAAAGGCACGTCGAAGGCTCGCCCCGGAACTGCCATCAAAATTAGAAAAAAAGCCTAGGGAGAAACATTCGAAGCCTATTTCAGAAAACAATTTCCGCTCATCGTACTCAAGTACCGGATGCACGGAGATAATTAGTATGCGCTCAGCCATGGCATCGACTCCGGCTCAAACGGCGCTGCAGGCGAATAAGCCGATTTTGTACAAGTTGGCCAATTTTAGTTGGATTAAGTTCGGCTTCAATATGCGATCGCGCGCGTCGCCCAATTTCAAGGCGTGCGGAGGTGTCATCAATGATCTTCAAAAGGAGTTTGGCAGCATGCTCCGTGTCCGCTTCAGCCCAATGAAGGCCTGCCCGATACGGCCCAATATTCTCCGGCAAGGGTTTAAGTTGATAATTAACTGGCAATGAGTTATGGGTATCCATAAACTCCATATTTCCGGACCAGCCTGTCGCAACTACAGGCTTTCCTAGCGCCATCATTTCAACAAGATTCAATCCGAACCCTTCAGCGCGATGAAGAGAAATGAGGCAGTCAGCGCAGCGTTTCAGTTCGATGGACTCATTTTCAGACAGGAAGCCGTCAATCATAAAAACGTTCGGAAGTCCGGAGAGCCAGTTAGAAAGCTTGGCAAGTTCGCTTGGATACTTTTTCGCATTAGTGGTTTTGACGATCAAGCCGCAGTCTGATCTAAGCTGCGCTGCGATTCTAAATGCCGATATTGCAGCTTCCGGATTTTTTCGATAGCTGTAGGAGTCGAAGTCAAAAACAAGCAGTGCTAAGAAAAGCCCCTCAGGAAGGCTGAATCGCGATCTGTTGGGTAGGCTTTGAGCAGGGAGGCTAACGCAGTGCGGAATTTTTACTACGGGTATTGGGCTTGAAATGGAGATCGCGCTTTGAACGAAGGTGGACGGTGCCCAGATTTCGTCATAAAGGGAAAAGGCGTTCTCCACCTGCTGAGGAAGTTCTGTCTGCTCCCAATGCCAAATGCCAACGCGCGCTGTCGGGCGCTCAAGTTCGTTGTTGCGGAGAAAGTCAAAAGTGTTAACAGACTGGTCGGCGTTTACGCAGACTATGTCAATGGGGTATTCTCTTGCTTTTGCGTTGCTGAAGATTTCTAGATTTTTCTTTGGCGTGTCCGTCTGGTGCCCAACATCAATACAACTGTAATCAATGTCGACGCTTTTTAATGACTTCGCAAGAAGGCGAGAAACTTGTCCAACCCCATGTTCAGAGGTCACGTAGCCAACAACGTTTACGCCTGGCAAGGTCTTTTCAAAGTCAGTAGGCAAAAATGGCCTTTCCGCTCGGCAATTAATTAAATAGATTTCATCGAATTTAAGGCTCTGACACCGCCACGCCAAGGTTCGCTGGTCAGCGCCTAGTCCTATTTCCTGTGGTACGAAAGCTCCATTTGATATGATGGAAAGTTCGCTCCCCACCGGGATAATCGACGGTACTACAAAGGAAGTGGAAAAGGGTGAGTCGTTAGAAATTACGATAGTATCAATTAGTTTTTGGCCTAAGTACAGTTGAAGTATCTGTGGAATAGGCTCTCCGGCTTTGCGGAGGTTAGAGAGGGCAGGGGTTCCTTCCAAAAGAATTTTTGTGCCGCTTGCTGCCGGCGGCACGGGGATCGTAAGTTCTTTTGAGATCCAAATACCTGCGGCTTCACGGTCAGCATCGAAGCTGAAGGCACCACAGTCCTCACCTCTAAGGTCTGCGAGTGAAAATTCATGCAAGGTCGTTAAGCGGTTCTGGGAAGGCTTTTTTGAAATCGCGCCATCTCCCGGCTGAGGTGAAGGGGATTCTAAATGGCTGCGCGGCCCTCCCCGCAGGGCAAGCCAGGCGTGGTGTAGGCTTATCAACGAGAGCGCGCGGCGCATCAGAGGTCGTGGAAGCGTCCGCGCTTCTGCCGACTGGAGCAGATCGCGCCGAACGGCAAGAAGTCCGCCATAGCTGCGGCACTTCGCCAAATACGCCGAAAATCCAGACGGGTCCGGCTGACGTAGCAACGCGCTCTCATATAGGCGGCGCAATGCGAGACCCGATCGGGCGGAGACGTTTGTTGGATGCGTAGTTGGAGTGGCCTTGTCCGAGGGAGCAATCGGTTGAAAAAGAGCATTATGCAGTTGAATGGTTTCTTTTGAGTAGTAGCCGGCAGCGTTTTCTTGAAACCAAATCAAATAAGAATTTATGTCCGCTTGCGTGCGCAAAGGGAAGGCATCCTGTAGATCCACCCTGTTAAACCAAATCGCATACATCGCAATCGATACATGGCGGAGTAAAGGGTGCCCTGGAGCGAAGGGGTGAAGCAGTGATTGAGGTGCGCCAAACGGATTTTCTCCGAAAAGGCGGCGCACCCCCTCGTCCTTTCGGTAAAGAACCCGAAGAACATCGGGAATTTTCTCTCCGTTTTGAAACGTTGAGAGGCCGTACGTGAGGTTGGAGAAATCTTCGGCGCCGTTGTCAAGCAGCAGGGCGCCGTATCTTTTGGCGCATTCGGCGGTTGCCTTCGGTAGAGATTCTAATGTAAAGCGGTTCTGGTGCCGGGAAAATGCTATAGGTTTTCTGTAATCGAAGCCGCTGTAATGGAAAAACCGGAGGGGCTCGTCATTGACGGTTATTCCGGTGGGGGACGCGGAAAGGTGTCGTTCGGCGATATTCCAGTAAGCTACGTTATACCCCGGATGCCGTAGTATCGAGACGCCTTGGAATAATGTTGGGGCGAAGTCCAGCCAACTTTGATCAACGAATATTCCTGCAGCGAGATCAATGACGCAATCGCGAGCTAGCTTGCCTTTCCACCAGCGGAGAAAGTGCTCCGAATTTTGGTCTAGCAGTAATGCAAGAAAGCCCAGGTTATAGACGCCAGTTCGCCGGATGTCTAATTCGCTTGGCGTTCCTTCCGTGCTCATGGGCGCGAGCAGGTGTGGTGTTAATACTACTCGGCTGCCGGTGGTGAGAAGTTGGTCTACTTCGGTGAGTGCCGTGTAGACCAATATATCGGGGTCAATATAACAAACAGTGCGATGGCCCTTGGCGCCCAGGTATGAAAAAGCCCATGGTTTTATCGCGGTATTTAGTTCGAGTATGTTATATTGAAATAAGAATGCCTCTTGGGAGGGCAAGTTGAGTGCGCTGATTGGGATGGTTGTGAATTCAGAGGAAAATTCCTTGGCGACTGAGTCGTCGGTATCGGTGAGGAAGCAGTATCGCTGGGCGGTTGGGTGGGTTTTGGCGACACTCTGCATGAGTGTTCTTGCGTAGTGGAGGTAATTATTCGACGCGATCGTGAAGATGGCTTCCATTTGTATTCTTGCACCAATCTAAATTCGAATTTAGTCCTGAGGGTTTGGGTGGCCTAGGTCAACTGGAGTTTTCTGATCGAGACGTTTGTGAGGGCGTATGCGAAGAGTGTTAGCCCTAGTATTGATATTATTGCGTACCAGGCGTGGTAGTAGGTCGGCATTCGCGCTCCGTAGTAGCCCGCATGGAAGTACTCAACGGCATCAATAAGCGGGAATTTTAGGAGAATTTCTCTGTACCGATTTGGGATGCTATACAGGGGGAGGAAAACGCCCGAAAATGGGAGCATCAAATAAAGTATGATGTGCGAGACTCGCTCGATTGTGTCGCTCAGTTCTGCTAGTGCGGCCATCGTGAGCACGAAGGCAAACGAAAAAAGAATGATTAGTAGATAGCCCAGGATAAATTTAAGGGAATCTGCGGGCCACGAGCAGATGCCCGCTGCGACGAAGGCGGTGTAGAGAACTATAAAGGCTGCGGCGGAGCTTGAAAACTCTAATAGTATTCGGGAATAAAGAATGTCTATTGGTTTGATTGGTTCGTGGTGCAATAGGGCCCTGTTGATCTCGATTGCCTTCGTGACGCGGCTTGTTCCGTTGCGCCAAAAAAGGAGAGTGGGGTAGCTCACTGCTAAATATTCGGCGATAGAATAGCCAGGGTTTTTCTCGATATGGGAAAAGATGATCATAACCCCGATGATAAACATGGCGGGTTCTGCGACGAGCCAGAACGCGCCAAGACCCTCCCGCCCGAAGCGGGTGATGATTTCGCGCATAGTAAGCGCCCAAATAACGCGAAACTGAATGCGGGCCTTGGTAAGAAGGGGCGTGGACTTATCGTTCATTGTGCTCGCGGATGCCGCCGATAATTACGCTAAATATCCCCCAGAGGAATAGTGTAATTATAGTTGTGGACAGGATGTTGCGCATCCGTCTTGGGAGCATCGGTTCGTCTGGTTTGTTAGGTTGAACAATGGTTTCGATGAATAATTGGTGTTTCTGTGCCTGAATTCGCGCTTGTTTCAGCGAACTGATCGCGGCAGCCAGTTCTTTTTGTGCAAAGCTCTGTGCAAGGTTTAGTTGTTCATATTCGACCGACTTGCTGGCCAAGGATTCATGATTGCCGGCAACCTCCGCCGATTGATTGGCGATCTGCCTCTGGAGATCGGCTATTCCCTTTTTGATCAGGGGAATGCGTGGGTTCTTTGGGGCATTGAGTTCCATTTGGCCCAGTTGAACCTGTGCTGCGAGTTGCTGGTCCTGCAGCTTGCTGACCAGCTGCGCCTGCAGGTCGGCCTGGGGGGCCGGGCTGAACACCTTGGAATGGTTGCGGTAGCGGGCGAGTGCCTCGGCGGCCGCCTGGACTTTGGCTTCCGCAGCGAGCACTTGGCGCTGGTAGAACTGCACCGAGTCCTGGTTGGCGCGGGCATTCATGCGGTTGACTAACTGCTGAGCGAGGGTCAACAACTTCTGGTTCACGCGTTGCGCGTCAATGGCCGTGTACGCATCGACGTTTAACGTACTGATGTTGCTGGTGGCGTCGACCTCGTCACCGACCATACGGGTGTAGTAGCGGTAGAGCTGCTCAAAGGTTGTGTCGAACCACACCCAGCCGCCGAAGCGGTTGAAGGGGTCGATGCCCTGGCGGCTGACCATCTGGCGGTAGTGCAGGGTCTTCTGCAAGTCCTGCAGGGCGTCGCGGCTGAGCAGGTAGTCGTGAACCGCGTTGGCCGCGTAGCTGCTGTTGTTGCCCAAGCCCACGCCCTGCAGCAGGCCGCCCAGACCTGTGCCGGGGCTGGGGGTCTGCGGGTTGTAGATGACGAACTTGGACTGGGAGATGTACACATCGCTGGCGATCAGCCCGAAGTACAGGCTGGAGCCCAGCGTGGGGATGACCACCAGGAACAGGAAGAGTTTGTTGATGCGCTGCCAGAAGGGCTTGCGCGGGGGGTGCTGCGATTCGGTCACGTCGTTTCGCTAGGGGTTGAAGTACGGGGTCGGAACTTAGTGCTGGGGCGCGGCGGTGGCGTCCTTTGCCATGGCCGGCGCAGTGCTGGCAGGGGATCCCGCGGCGTTGGCGTCGCTGCGGCCGTAGATGTCCTGGAAGCGCACGATGTCGTCTTCCCCCAGGTAGTGTCCGGTCTGCACTTCGATGAGCACCAGGTCCACCATGCCCGGGTTGGTCAGGCGGTGCTGGGTGCACGGTGGGATGAAGGTGGATTCGTTGCTGGGCACGAATCGCTCCTGCTCGCCGTTGACGATGCGTGCGGTGCCGAACACCACGATCCAGTGCTCGCTGCGGTGGTGGTGCATTTGCAGCGAAAGACTGGCGCCGGGCTTGACCACGATGCGCTTGATCTTGAAATGCGGCCCTTCCTCCAGCACGGTGTAGGTGCCCCAGGGGCGGTGAACGGTGCGGTGCAGCTTGTGCGCCGGGTGGGCGGTGCGCTTGAGCTGGGTGTACAGGGCCTTGACGTCCTGCACGCGGTCGCGCGCGGCCACCAGCAGGGCGTCTGGGGTGTCGACGATCACCAGGTTGTCCACGCCCACGGCGCCCACCAGGCGGTCGTGCTCGGCCTGGATGGCGCAGTTGCTCACGTCGTGCAGCAGGGCTTCGCCGCGCACGCGGTTGCCGTGCTGGTCGGCCGGCTGCAGGTCGGTGAGCGCGGTCCAGGAGCCGATGTCGCTCCAGCCGATGGAGCAGGGCACCACGGCCACCTGGCGGGACTTTTCCATCACGGCGTAGTCGATGGAGTCCTCGAGCACGCGGGCGAAGGTTTCGGGGGTGAACTCGATGTGTTCGAAGCCCTTGCCGCTGGCGCGGCGGGCTTCGCGCAGGCAGGTTTCCACGGCCTCCAGGATGTCGGGCGCGTGCTGGCGCAGTTCGGCCACCATGGTGGAGGCGCGGAAGCAGAACATGCCGGAATTCCAGTAGAAGTTTCCGGCTTCCAGGAAGCGCTGCGCGGTGGCGGCGTCGGGCTTTTCGACAAAGCGCTTGACCATGTGGCCGTCGGCCTCGATGTAGCCGTAGCCGGTCTCGGGGGCTTCGGGGGTGATGCCGAAGGTCACCAGGCGGCCGTCGGCGGCCAGCGCGGCCGCGCGTTGCACGGCGTGGGCGAAGGCCGCCTCGTCGTGAATCAGGTGGTCGGCCGGCAGGACCAGCAGCAGGGTGTCGGGTTCTCGTTCGGCCGCGTGCAGCGCGGCGGCGGCCACGGCGGCGGCCGTGTTGCGCCCCATGGGTTCGAGCAGGAAGCTGTGCTGCAGTTGCTGCAGCTCGCCCGTGGCGACCTCGCGGTAGTCGTCCTCGGTCTTGAACAGGAATTCGCGGTTGGTCACGGTGACCACCTGCTGCACCCCGGGCAGCGCGGCGGCGCGCAGCAGGGTCTTTTGCAGCAGGCTCTGGTCGTCGGCCAGGCGGATGAAGGGCTTGGGGTGGCTTTCGCGGGAGACGGGCCACAGGCGGCTGCCCGCGCCGCCGGAAAGGATCACCGGGATCAGGTTCATCATGGCGTGCTCCGGGTTCTGGATGTTGGGGGGCTCACAGCAGCCGCGCCAGCGCGTCCACGGCGCCGGCGATCTGCTCGCGGGTGTGTGACGCGCACACGAAAAATCGCAACCTCGCGGCCCTTTCCTCCACCGCTGGGTGGACGATGGGCTGCACGTTGAAGCCTTGTTCGAGCAACTGGTTGCTGGCCTGCACCGCTTTCAGCGAAGAGCCGGTGATGGCCGGGGTGACGGCAAATCCCAGCGAGCGCCCGGTGTCGATGCCCTTGCTTTTGGCGTAGCCGCACAGGAAGGCGCCGTTTTTCTGCAGCGCGTCCACGCGCTCGGGCTGTTCGCGCAGCATGCGCAGCGCTTCCAGCGAAGCGGCGGCCAGCGCCGGCGACAGGCCCACGCTGTAGACGAAGCCGGGGGCGGTGTACTTGAGCAGTTCCACCAGCGCGCGGCTGCCGGCGACGAAGCCGCCGCAGCCGGCCAGGCTCTTGCTGAGGGTGCCCATCCAGATGTCGACGCAGTCGCCGGGGATGCGGCAGTGCTCGGCCACGCCGCGGCCGGTGGTGCCCAGCACGCCGAGCGAATGGGCTTCGTCGACCATCAGCCAGGCCTTGTGGCGCTGCTTGACCTCGACGAATCGCGTGAGGTCGGGCGCGTCGCCGTCCATGCTGTAGAGGCCCTCGATGACGATGAGCACGCGCTCGAACTGGCTGCGCTGCTCGTGCAGCAGCTCGTCGAGCTGGCGCCAGTCGTTGTGGGCGAAGCCGCGGCGGTGCGCACCCGACAGCTTGATGCCCTCGAGCACGCTGTTGTGCACCAGCGCGTCGTGCAGCACCAGGTCCTTCGGCCCGAGCAGGCAGCCGATGGTGCTCACGTTGGTGGCGTGGCCGCTGACGAAGGCCACGCATTCCTCCACGCGGTACCAATCGGCCAGTTCGCGCTCGAGCTCGCGCTGGATGGGGCGCTCTCCGGCCACCAGGCGGCTGGCCGAGGCGGAGGTGCCGTAGCGCCGCACGGCCTGCAGCACGGCCTGCTCGATGCGCGGGTGCCCGTTGAGCCCGAGGTAGTCGTAGCTGGAGAAGTTCACGTACTCGCGCCCGTCGATGCGCGTGGTGGCGCCGGCCGCTCCTTCGTGCACCCGGAAAAACGGGTTGTCCACGCCCACGCGCTGCGCCGCTGCCTGCGACACCAGCAGGCGCTCGTAGGCGGGGTGGTTCTCGAAGCGGCACCAGGCGGCCGGCACGTCGGGGTGCGGGTCCTGCCGGCCGCGCGGGCGCGCTGCCGCGGCGTCCTGCGCGGGCTGGCCGCGCAAGCGCTCGAGCAGGCGCCGGCGGGCCAGCGCGGCCAGGCCGGTGGGGCGCGCGGCGGCGCCGGGCTCGGCCTCGGCGGGCGCGGGGCGGGTGGGAGGGTCGTCGGCGGGGTGCACGGTGGGGGGCTCGTTGGGTCAGGCCATCAGGTTCTCAGGCGATGAGGCGCGTGCCGCCCTCGGCGGCGTCGCGCACCTGCTGCACGAGTTGTTCGGCCTGTGGCAATTGCTCGGTTTCGGCGTGCTGGGCGAGCAGGCCCTGCACGAGTTCGTGCGTGGCGTCGGCCGGGCCGCTGGGGTCGCCTTGCGCGGGCGTGAGCTGGGACAGCAGGCGCTCGGCGATGCGCTCGATGCTGGGGTTCTCGTTGAGCAGCATGGGCGGCACGCGGATGCCGAAGCGCCGCTCCAGCGCCAGGCCGAGTTCGACGGCCATCAGGGAATCCATGCCGAGGTCGAACACCGAGTGCGCGGGGGTGACCTTGTCGGCGGGCAGGCGCAGGATGTCGGCCACCTCGCGGCACAGTTGCCGGCGCACCAGTTCGCGCGCCTGCTCGGGTGCCAGCGTGGCCAGGTGGGCGCGCAGGTCCTGCTCGGAGGCGTCGGCGGCCGGGCCCGCGGCCCGGCGCAGTTCGGCGAAGCGCGGAGAGCGCGCGGCGGGAAGCAGGCGTTGCAGCGCGGCGCCGTCCAGGTTCATCAGCGCGGCGCCGGGCAGCTCGCGCAGCAGCACCTGCTCCAGGGCTTGCAGCGCGTCGCGCGACGCGATGGGGGCCACGCCCAGGCGCGACTCGAGGTGGTCGCGCGCGGCCTGGTTGCTGGTCAGCACGCCCACGTCGGCAATGGGGCCCCAGGCCAGCGCGCAGCCGGGCAGGCCGCGAGCTCGGCGCAGGCGGGCCAGGGCCTCGAGCGAGGCGTTGGCGGCCACGTAGTTGGCCTGGCCCGGGTTGCCCAGCAGCGTGGTGGCCGACGAGAACAGCACGAAGTGCTCCAGCGGGTCCGCGGCGGTGAGTTCGTGCAGGTTCCACGCTCCGTCGAGCTTGGGTTGCAGCACGCGCTGCAGGCGCTGCTCGTCGAGCCCGTTCATGAGGGCGTCGTCGAGCACCATGGCGGCGTGCACCACGCCGCGCAGCGGAGGCAGGTTGGCGCGCAGTTCGGCCAGCACGCGGCCCACGGCTTCGCGCTGGCTGACGTCGCAGGCGAACACGCGCACCTGCACTCCCTGGGCGCGCAGTTCGTCGAGCGCGCCTTGCAGGCCGGGGGTGTCGGCGCCGCGCCGGCCGAGCAGGGCCAGGTGGCGCGCGCCGCGCTCGGCCAGCCAGCGGGCGGTGGCCAGGCCGAAGCCGCCCAGCCCGCCGCTGACCAGGTAGCTGGCGTCGGCCGGCAGGCGCAGTCGCGGCGCCGGGGTGGCGCGGATGTGGCTGGGGGGGCGCTCCAGGCTGAGCACCACCTTGCCGATCTGGCGCGCGAGCTGCATGTGGCGGAAGGCGTCGACCACGTGGTCGGCGTCGAACACGCGGTGCGGCAGCGGGTGCAGGTGGCCGTCGGCGAAGGCCTGCATGACCTCGCTGAAAATCTCGCGGGCGAGCTCGGGCTGCAGCTGCATGAGCTGGTCGGCGTCGACTCCGAAGTAGCTCAGGTTGTTGCGGAAGGGGCGCAGGCCGACGGGGGTGTTTTCATAGAAATCGCGCTTGCCGAGTTCGATGAAGCGACCGAAGGGCTTGAGGCATTGCAGGTTGCGGGTGATGGCTTCGCCGGCCAGCGAGTTGAGCACCACGTCCACGCCCTGGCCGCCGCTTGCGCGCAGCACCTCGCGGTCGAAGTCGGGGTCGCGCGAGTCGAGCACGTGGGCCACGCCGAGCATGTGCAGGAATTCGCGCTTGGCCGGGCTGCCGGCGCTGGCGTAGACCTCGGCGCCGAGCAGCCGGGCCACCTGGATGGCGGCCAGGCCCACGCCGCCGGCGGCGCCGTGCACCAGCACGCGCTCGCCGCGGCGCAGGCGCGCCAGATGCTGCAGCGCGTACCACACGGTGAAGAACACGGTGGGCACGGTGGCGGCTTCGGCGAAGCTCCAGTGCGCCGGCTTGCGCGCCACGGCGTGCGCGGGCACCACCACGTGGCTGGCGAAACTGGCGCCGGCGAAGGCCAGCACCTCGTCGCCAGGCTGCAGGTGCTGCACGCCGGGGCCGCAGCGCAGCACGCGCCCGGCCACTTCCAGGCCCAGGCTGGCGCCGGCGAAGCCTTGTTCCACGGCTTCGTCGGCGAGCAGGCCCATGGCGTACATGACGTCGCGGAAGTTCAGGCCGGCGGCGACGGCGGCGATTTCCACTTCGCCGGGGCCGGGGTCGCGCCGCGGCGCCGTGCGCCAGTGCAGGTTGCGCAACTGGCCGGCGAGCCGGAAGTCCAGGCGCCAGCCCTGGCCCTGCGCGGCGGCCTGCGCGGCGCTGAGTTCGGGGTGGTCCAGCGCCAGCGTGCGCAGCCGCGGCACGTGGCGCAGCGGCGCGGGCTCGTGCGGGGCGCCGGTGCTGGCGCTTTCGGGGGCGGGGGCGCCGCGCAGCAGCACTTCGTCCTCGCCGTCGTCGTGCAGCAGTTCGTCGCGCAGCGCGCTTGCCTGCGCGGCGGGGCTGCCCAGCGTGGGGTCGAGGTCGAGCAGGCGCAGGCGCAGCGGGTGGCATTCGTTGGCGGCCACGCGCGCCAGGCCCCACAGCGCGGCCGCGGCGGGGTCGGCGCTGGTGACCTGGGGGTCGTCGACCAGCGCGCCGCCTCGCGTGACCACGCAGGCCTGGCGGCCTTCGGCGGCAGCCAGGCGCAGCAGGGTGCGGCGCAGCGCGTCGGCCTGTTGCGCCAGCTCGGCGGCGTCGGCGCGCGGCTGGGCGCAGCCGGTGAACAGCACGTGGCGGGATGCGTCGGGCAAGGTGGTGTCCGACCAAGTGGTGTCGGGCAAGGCGGCGTTGGCGCCTTGCGCGGCCCGCGGTTCGTGCAGCTGCGCCTCGCAGCCCTGGGCGCGCAGCGCCTGGGCGAGGGACTCGGCCACTTCGCGCCACGCCGGTTGCAGCAGGTGTAGCGCGCAGGTCGCGGGGGCTTGCGCGGCGGCCGAGGTGGTGGCCGGACCGGTCGGTTGGGCTGCCGGCTGGGGGGCGGGGAGCGAGGCAGGCAGCGAGGTGGGGAGCGAGGTGGGGAGCGAGGTGGGCTGGGCAGGCACCGGCGGGCGCGCGCTGAGCACGAAGCTGCCCAGCAGCGTGGCGGCGGGGTCGAGCGCGTCGGCGCTGCGGGCCGGGGGCCACGCGACGGGCAGGGTTTCGCGCCAGCCTTGCTCGCTCAGCCAGCTGCGCCATGCGGCCTCGCCGAGCAGCGCGGGCTCGGCCTGGCCGTCGGACTCGAGCCACCAGGCGGGGTCGAGCCCGAAGCCCAGCAGCGCGGCGTGGTCGGGGCGGCGTTCGGCCAGCAGCAGGCAGGCGTCGGGCTGCAGGCGCTGGGCCAGTGCGCGCAGCGCACGCGCCGGATGCGCGGCCCGGTGCAGCACGTGGTGCAGCACGACGATGTCGAACGCGGGTTCGTCGTCGGCGAGTTCGGGTTGCAGCGCGCGGGCGTCCATCGGCACGGCGCGCCGCCCGGGGGATGCGGGCTGGGCGCCTTGCGTGGCCAGGGTGCCTTGCAGGCGGGCCAGCGCGTCGGGGTCGGCGCAGGCGCTCACCCAGTCGAGGTGGCGCGCGCAAGGGGCCTGGGCGGCTTGCAGGCGTGCGCTGGCGGCGTCGAACAGCACCGTGTCGTCTGCGCACAGCTCGAGCACGCGCATGCGCCGGCCGGCCGGCCAGTGGCGGGCCAGCGCGTCCAGCGCCTGCAGCAGGGCCTGCTCGGCGCCGCGGTAGGCGGGGGTCTGCAGCAGCGCGGCGTGGTCGGCCGGCAGCGGGGCGGGGAGGGGGGCGGGGTCGGCGCGCTCCGGGGAGGTGCTGTCGGGGGTGCTGTCGACGGCGCTGTCGGGGGTGTGGTCGGCGGTGTGGTCGGCGGCGCGCATCAGCCGGGCCAGCGCGCGCCCGGCGTGGCCCATGCGTAGCAGCTCGGGGCCGGCCTCGGGACAGGCGGCGAGCACCTCGCGCCAGATGTGCGGCGCTTCGGGCAGTTGCGGGTCGTCGTGCAACTGCCAGGTGACTTCGTCCGCGGCGTCCTGCGCGCGCAGCAGGCCTTCGTCCTCGAGCTGGGTGAGGGCCCAGGCGAGCAGCGGGTGGGCCTGGCTCCAGGCGTCGAAGCGCGCCGGCTCCAGCCTGCCGTGCGGCGCGGTGAGCTCGCGCAGCGCGTCGCGCGCGTAGGCCAGCGGCAGCAGTTCGAGCAGCGGCGCGGCCTGTTCCAGGTAGCGCTGGTGCAGTGCGAGCGCCTGGGCATCGGGGGCGTGGGCCGGGCTGTGCGCGAGATCGGCCAGCCAGGCGGCCGTGGCGGGCAGTTCGGGGCGCTTGGCGGCGTGGGCCGCGGGTTGCAGGCGGGCTTCGGTGGTCCAGGCGCTCACTCCCGCGGGGTGGGCCACCAGCGCGGCGGCACGGAAGCGGCACTCGCGCAGGCGCGCGAGCACCTGGCCCTCGGCGTCGAGCAGCTCGAAGTCCACCAGCACCGAGCGCGGGCTGCTGCGCAGCAGCGCGGCGCGTACCCGGCGCACCGGGCGCGCGGGCTGGCCGGCGGGGGCGGGCCAGGCGTCGAGCCGGCCGATTCCCACCGGCAGGTAGCCGAGCTCGTCGGCGCCGCCGGAGGCGGCCAGCCAGCCGAGCACGGCCTGGAAGGCCTGGTCGAGCACGGCCGGCGGCAGCAGCCAGGCTCCGCCGTGGGACTCGGCGCGCAGCTCGGCGAGCAGCGTGGCGGGGTCGAGCTCGATGCGCTCGATGCCGCGGAATTCCCCGGTGTAGTCGAGGCCCAGGCGCTGGCACAGTGCGTAGTGCGCGTCGCCGTCGATGCGCTGCGGGTGCGGGCCGGCTTCGGCGGCCGGCCGCGGCGTGCCCAGGCTGGCCTGGCGGGCTTGCGTGGCGGGCACGGCGCCGAGCAGGCGGCCCTGGGCGTGCAGGGTCCAGGGCTCGTCGCCCAGGCGCTGGCGGCCCTCGATGCGAAAACGCAGGTCGCGCGGCTCGAACAGCAGGCGCAGGGTGCGCGCGTGCTCGCCGTCGAACACCACCGGGGAGACGATGTCGAGGCCTTCCACGGTGTGGCTGTCCCCCCCGAAATGCTCGCGCGACGCGGCCAGGGCCATTTCCACGTAGGCGGCGGCGGGCAGCACCACGGCACCCCCCACGCGGTGCCCGGCCAGCCAGGGCTGGGTGGCGGGGTCGACGTGGTTTTCCCAGGCGGCGGCGGGCTCGTGCAGGCGCCAGCCGAGCAGCGGGTGCACGGCGCGGCGCTCGATCAGCGCGTAGGACTCGGTGGTGGCGGCGTACCAATGGCGCTGGCGCTGCCAGGGGTAGCCGGGCAGCGCCAGGCGCGGATGCTGCCGGAGCGGCTGGCCGAACCAGGCGTCGGCCTGGAAGGACGCGCCGAGCATGGCGCAGCGCAGCACGGCTTCGCGCAGGCGCTCGGCGTTGTCTTCGCGCCGGGGGGCGCAGGCCAGCGCGCGGCCGGCGTGGCCGGCGGCCTGCAGGTTCTCGGTGATGTAGCGCTGCAGGATGGCGTGCGGGCCGATTTCCAGGAACAGGCGCGAGCCGGCGGCAGCCATGGCGCGCAGCGCGGGGCCGAAGCGCACGGGCTCGCGCACGTTGCGCCACCAGTACTCGGCGTCGAGTTCCGTGCCGGCGATGGCGCCGCCGCTGACACTGGAGAACATGGGCAGTGCGGCGGGGCGCGGGCGCAGGCCTTGCAGGCTGTGCAGCAGGGCCTCGCGAATGGGCTCCATGGCGCGGCTGTGGAAGGCGTAGTCGAGCGCGAGCTCGCGGCAGGCGACGCCTTCGGCACGCAGCGCGGCGTGCAGCGCGCGCAGGGCTTGCGCGTCGCCGCTGACGGTGGAGTTGTGCGGGCTGTTGTCGGCGCCCACCTGCAGCGCGTCGGCCAGCCCGAGGGCCTGCAGGCGCTGTTGCAGTGCTTCGGCGCCCAGGCCCACGGCGGCCATGCGGCCGGCGCCGCGGGTGGTGGCTTGCGCGGCGCTGCGCGCGACGATCACGCGGCAGGCGTCGTCCAGTTCCAGCGCGCCGGCGGCCCAGGCGGCGGCGATCTCCCCCACGCTGTGGCCCATGGTGGCGGCGGGGCGCAGGCCGAGTTCGCGCAGGGCGCAGGTGGCGGCCACCTGCAGCGCGAACAGCGCGGGCTGGGCCACCGCGGTGTCGTCCAGCGCGTCGGCGTGGTCGTCGGCCAGCGCGGCGAGCAGGTCGGGGCCGCCGAGCGCGGCGATGCGCGACGCGGTGTCGCGCAGGGCCTGTTCGAAGCTCGCGCTGTGGGCGCGCAGGCGCCGGCCCATGCCGACCCATTGCGCGCCGTTGCCGCTGTAGATGAAGGCCAGCGGGGCGGCCTGGGTGGCGTGCTCGGGCAACACGCGCTCGTGCAGCACGGCCGGCGCCGCGGCGCCGTCGGCGAAGTCGCGCAGCGCCTGCGCGGCGCCGGGGGCGGCGACGTCGGCAAGGGCCAGGCGTTCGGGCAGCCACTCGCGCTGCTGCCACGCGGCCTGGGCCACGGCGGCGCGCCCGGCGGGGTCGTCGCCCAGGCATTCGGCGTAGCTGCGCGCCAGTGCGCGCAGCGCGGCGGCGTCGTGGGCGCCCAGCAGCAGCGGGCAGGGGGCCTCGCGCTGGGTGGCAGGGGTGGGGGCGGAGGCGGAGGCGGCCTGTGGCTTGGTGGCCTGCGCAGCGGGCGCGGCCGGGGGGGCGACCGGGGGCTGATCCAGGATCACGTGGGCGTTGACCCCGCCGAAGCCGAAGGAGTTGACGGCGGCGCGCAGCGGCCGCTCGCCGCGCTGCAGCGGCTCGGGCTGCTGCACCACCCGCAGGCCCAGCTTGTCGAAATCGATGTCGGGGTTGAGACGTCCGCTCAGCCGGGTCGGCGGCACGGCGCCGTGCTTGAGGCTGAGCAGGGCCTTGAGCAGCCCGGCCATGCCGGAGGCCGGCTCCAGGTGCCCGAGGTTGCTCTTGATGGAGCCGATGGGAAGCGCCCGCTCGGCGTCGCGCCGGCCGCTGCCGCTGCCGTAGACGGCGCCGATGGCGCCGGCCTCGATGGGGTCGCCGATGCGCGTTCCGGTGCCGTGGGCTTCCACGTAGTCGACCTCATCGGCACGCAGGCCGGCCTGCTCGAGCACGCCGCGCATGAGTTCGGCCTGCGCGGCGCCGCTGGGAATGGTCAGCCCGCTCTTGCGCGCGCCGTCGGTGTTGACCCCGCTGGCGCGGATCACGCCGTGCACGGTGTCGCCGTCGGCGAGGGCCTGCGCCAGCGGCTTGAGCAGCAGCAGCGCGCCTCCCTCGGCGCGCACGTAGCCGTCGGCGCCCTCGGCGAAGGGGCGGCAGCGGCCTTGCGCCGACAGCATCGAGGCCTTGGTGAAGCCGACGAAGGGGTAGGGGTGCAGCAGCAGGTTGACGCCGCCGGCCAGCGCCATGCCGCATTGGCCCTGGCGCAGCACCGAGCAGGCGTGGTGCAGCGCGACCAGCGACGACGAGCAGGCGGTGTCCACCGCCACGCTGGGGCCGCGCAGGTCGAACACGTAGGACAGGCGGTTGGCGGCAACGCTCATGGTGTTGCCGGTCATGGTGTGCGCGCCCAGCACCGACAGGTCGTCGAGCACGCGCATGCCGTAGTCCAGCCCGGAAATGCCCAGGTACACCGCGCAGTCGCTGCCGGAGGCGGCCGAGGGCTTGATGCCGGCGTGCTCGAAGGCCTGCCAGGCCAGCTCCAGCAGCAGGCGTTGCTGCGGGTCGAGCAGTTGCGCTTCGCGCGGGGAAATGCCGAAAAAGCCGGCGTCGAAGGCCTCGATGTCGCTGAGCACGCCGGCGTCGAAGCTGATGCTGCGCCCGGGTTCCGCGCG
>JAJZTW010000048.1 GCA_021847345.1 Pseudomonadota bacterium | reverse complement strand
CCGAAGCAGAACTCCCCGCGCGAGCCGTCGGCCGCGAGCAGCGCCTCGATGGCGTCGAAGCCGTCGGCGATCCAGCGCTCGCACCAGCGCCGCACTGCGTCCTCGTTGGCGCCGAAATCGGCGCGCAGCGCCTGCAGGATCCGCCGGTTGTTCACCGGATGGATGTCGCAGCCGACGATCGCCGCCAGCGCGCGAACGCGCGCACGGCCCTCAGGGTCGGCCGGCAGCAGCGGCGGCTGCGGGTAGCGCTCGTCCAGCCATTCGAGGATCGCCGGCGACTGGATCAGCAGCGAATCGCCGGTGTCCAGCGTGGGCACCAGGCCCTGCGGGTTGAGCACGCGGTATTGCGCGCCCGCATGTTCTTCCTTGCGCAGGTCGATCGCCACCGTCTCGTAGGCCAGACCCTTGAGGTTGAGCGCGATGCGCAGGCGGTGCGAGGTGCCGCTGCGGAAGAATCCGTACAGCTTCATGCTCGGCTCCATCAATCCTGCTCGATCTGCGAACGGTGGGCGTGCAGGGCCTCGAAGATCGGTGCGTCGCCGAAGCGGAACAGATCCATGCCCTGGTCCGCGTCGGCCTGCGCCGAGAAGGGCTGCCACGAAGGCACCACGAACAGGTCGCCGCGCGCAACCTCCCAGCTGCGCTCGCCCACGCGCACCGTGCCGCGCCCCTCGAACACCTGGAACACCGACGAGCCGACCTCGCGCCGGCTGCGCGTGCGCGCGCCGGCGCGCAGGCGATGCATCTCGGTGCGCATGGTGGGCAGCACGTCGCGCCCGTTGGTCGGGTTGGTGAAGCGCACCGCGGCGTGGCCCGGGCTCACGGTCACCGCGTGGCCCTCGGCCTCGAGCGCGAGCTGCTCGGCCAGCGCGCGGTCGGTGTCGATCCAGCGGTAGGCCAGCAGCGGCGTGGCCGGAAGCGCGTCGGGCTGCGCGACCGGGCGCAGCCCGGGGTAGCCCCACAGGCGCTCGGAGCGCGAGCGCTCGGGGGTACTCTTCTCCGCGGGGTCGAGCTTGTCGCGCCCGAACTCGAAGAACTGCGATTCGGTGTAGTAGGAAAACGGAATGTCCAGCCCGTCGATCCAGGCCATCGGGCAGGTGGCGGCGTTGTGGTGGGCGTGCCAGTTGCCCCCGGCCTGGGGCAGGAAATCGCCGCGCGACATGCGCACCGGGTCCCCTCCGACCACCGTCCACACCCCCTCGCCCTCGACCACGAAGCGAAAGGCGTGCTGGCTGTGCCGGTGCTCGGGCGCGTCCTCGCCGGGCATCAGGTACTGGATGGCCGCCCACAGCGTGGGCGTGGCGTAGGGCTTGCCGCCCAGCGACGGGTTGGCCAGCGCGATCGCGCGACGCTCGCCGCCACGCCCCACCGGCACCAGATGCCCCGCCTGGTCGGCCAGCTCCAGCAGGCGCTCCCAGCGCCACAGGTGCGCCTGCGCCTTGCTGCGCGGGTGCGGCGGCATGAGGTCGCCGATCTCGGTCCACAGCGGAACCAGCAGCTCCTGCTCGAAGCCCTGGTACAGGCGCTCCAGCGCCGGCGACGGCTCCGGCTGGCCGGCTCCGGCCTTCATCTGCAGTCGCACCGGGCTCAGGCCCTTGTTCGTGGTGTCCATGGCAATGTCTCCTGGCAGGCTCATTCGGGCGCGCCGACGCTCAGCGCGATCTCGCCGACGCCGGCCACGCTGCCCTCGAGGCGGTCGCCGGGCTGCACCGGCCCGACTCCCTCGGGAGTGCCGGTGTAGATCAGGTCGCCGGGCTGCAGGTGGTACAGGGTCGACAGATCGGCAATCAGTTCGCGGATGTTCCAGATCAGCTTGTCCACGTCGGAGTGCTGGCGTACCTGGCCATTGACCCGCAGCTCGATGGCGCCGCGCTCGATCACCACCCCGGGCATGGGCACGATTTCCGACAGCACCGAGCCTTGCTCGATGTCCTTGCCGGTATCCCAGGGGCGGCCCTTGTCGCGCGCCTGGAGCTGCAGGTCGCGGCGGGTCATATCCAGGCCGCAGGCGTAGCCGTGGATCAACTCGTGCGCCTGCGCCTCGGCCACGCGAAAGCCGGGCTTGCCGATGAGCACCACCAGTTCCATCTCGTAGTGGTAGTTGGCGGTGCGAGGCGGGTACGGCACGGTAGCGCCCGACTCCACCAGCGTGGAGGGCGACTTGGTGAAGTAAAAGGGCTGCTCGGCCGACTTGTCGACCGGGCGCCCCATCTCGGCGGCATGGGCGTGGTAGTTGCGCCCGACGAAGAACAGGCGGTTGACGGGGGCGCGCTCGGCGCGCCCGCGCACGGCGACCGAGGGCGTGCTCGGCGGGGTCCAGAGATAGGTGGAGGAACTCATCGGGGGTCCTTCAGGGGGTAAGGGGGACAACAGGCAACAGCCCTGGAGCGCGACCTGCGAGTCCGCCAGGGCCGGTCGGTCAACGGGCGAGGCAGTTCTCGATGCGCCAGCCGTACAGCCATTGCATGGCGTCGTAGAAGCCCTGGGTGCTGCGGCCCTTCCAGAGATCGTTGCGCACCAGGCGCTCGACCCCCTTGGCGTGGTAGATGCGCCCCATTTCCCGGCTGGACAGCACGATGCGCGCGGTGCGCGCGACGCGCGAACGCTGGTACAGCTCGAAGGCCGGCGCGATGGCGTTGTCGTGCTCGCGCAGCGCCTCGCCCAGGGTCACGGCGTCCTCGATGGCCATGCATGCGCCCTGGGCCATGTACTGCGTGGTCGGATGCGCGGCATCCCCCAGCAGGGTCACGCGGCCGAAGCTCCAGGTGCCGATGGGCTCGCGATCGGCGGTCGCCCAGCGCTTCCAGCTCTTGGGCATGTCGATCAGCTGGCGCGCCTGCGGGCACACCTCCTGGAAGTAGCTCTGCACTTCCTCGCGGCTTCCCTCGGTGACGCCCCACTGCTCCTGCTGGCGACTGTGGAACGTGACCACCACGTTGTACTGCTCCCCGCCGCGCAGTGGATAGTGCACCAGGTGGCAGTTGGGGCCGACCCAGATGCTGGCGGCGTTCCACTGCAGGTCGGCCGGGAACTCGTTCCTGTCGACCACGGCGCGATACACCACGTGGCCGGTGACCCGGGCCGGGTCGCCGACGTAGGCCTCGCGCACCACGGACTTGACGCCGTCGGCGCCGATGAGCGCGTCGCCGCGATGCACCTTGCCGTGCTGGTCGATCACCGACACGCCGGTCTCGTCCTGCTCGACGCGCTCGATGCGGGTCGAGGTCAGCAACTCGACGTCGCGGCTTTGCTGCACGCCCTCGAGCAGCGAACCGTGGATGTCCACGCGGTGGATCACCGCGTAGGGGTTGCCGAAGCGTTCGAGGAACTCCGCGCCGGTGGGAATTCGCCCGACCAGCGAGCCATCGATGGCGTCGTGCATCACCATGCAGTCGGTGTAGACGGCGCGCGCACGCGCACGCTCCCCCACGCCGAGCGCGTCCAGCGCGTTGAAGGCGTTCGGCCCGAGCTGGATGCCGGCGCCGATCTCCCCGATCTGCGGCGACTGCTCGAGCACCTTGACCGAGAACCCGCGCCGGGCCAGCGCCAGCGCCGCGGCCAGGCCGCCGATGCCTCCACCCGCCACCAGCATGGTTCCTGCGTTCGCAACCTTGTTCATGACTCCTCCTGGATCGTGCTGATCATCAGTATACTGATGATCACCTTGCAAAATTGATGAATTCCCCGGAACCCGCCCGGGCGAGCGGCTCAGCGCGGCGCGCCGAGCCCCCAGGGCTGCGGGACGATGGCCACGAGTCGGCGGAAGAACTCGCGAAACCACGGGTCGCTGTTCACCGCGTGGCCGTCCAGCGGGTCGGCGCGCTGCTGCACGCGCGGCAGCAGCGCCTCCCAGTCCTGCTCGCGCAGCAGCTCGATGGCGGTGGGCAGCACGCGGCTCTCCTCCAGCAGCATGTGGCGTTGATGGAAGCCCGCGTAGCTGGACGCCTTGGCGGCGAAGGCGCTGCGCGCACCCGGGATGCCGGCCTCCATGTTGCCCAGCAGCGCGCGCAG
Source organism: Pseudomonadota bacterium (assembly GCA_021847345.1). GTDB lineage: Bacteria > Pseudomonadota > Gammaproteobacteria > Burkholderiales > Burkholderiaceae_C > Thiomonas_A. The sequence continues at coordinate 28,815 of JAJZTW010000048.1, read as the reverse complement.
CTCGTCGAGGTGCGCGCGGCTGGCACCGTGCTGGCGCCCGAGCTCGTCGAGCACCTCGTCGAGATCCGGGGTCCGGGCACGCACGGCGGGAAACAGGGCCTGTTCCTCCATCGGATGGTGATGGGTCTCCGGGTACTGGTCGATGTAGTAGATCAGCGACCAGAGCATGACGTAGTCGGGCTTCAGCGAGCCCTGCTCGAGCGCCTGCGCGACGTGGCGCAAGGCCTCGATCACCGCCGACAACGCACGATGCTCGCCGAGGATCGCGCCGACCACCTGTTGCCGCGTACTCATGGCTTTGCGCTCCCCTTGCCTGTCAATGGCCCGTCACGCCGAGCCAGCGCTCGAGCGTGGCGGGTTCGGCCAGCAGCGCCTCGCTGCTTCCCTGGTGCACGACCTTGCCGCGCTCGAGCACCAGCGCCTGTTGCGTGATGGGCAGGATCTGCCACGCATGCTGCTCGACCAGGATCATGGCCATTTCCGACGCCTGGCTCATCTGCGCGATCGAAGCCAGCAGTTCCTCGCGGATCAGCGGGGCCAGGCCCTCCAGCGGCTCGTCGAGCAGCAGGATGCGCGGGTTGAGCATCAGCGCGCGCCCCATGGCCAGCATCTGCTGCTCGCCGCCCGACAGCTGGTTGCCCAGGTTGGCACGACGTTCGCGAAGCCGCGGGAACATCGCGTACACCCGCGTCAGGTCCCAGGGCCCGCGCCGCGCCACGACGCGCAGGTTCTCCTCCACGCTCAGCGACGGGAAGATGTCGCGCTCCTGCGGCACCCAGCCGAGTCCGGCGCGCGCGCGCCGGAACCCCGCCACCCCGGACAGCTCACGCCCGGCCAGGCGAATGCTGCCTCGCGACTGGCGGGTGGCCCCCATGAGCGTCGCCAGCAGCGTGGTCTTGCCCATGCCGTTGCGCCCCAGCAGCGCCAGGCTGCCGGCGCTGTCCAGCGAAAAACCCACGCCCTGCAGCACCATGCCGCTGCCGTAGCCGGCCCACAGGTCCTCGACTTCCAGGCTCCTAGGCATGCAGCGAGCTCCCCAGGTAGACCTCGCGCACCTGCGGGTCCTGTGCGATCTGCTCGGGAGTTCCCTCGGTCAGCACGGCCCCGTTGACCAGCACCGAAATGCGCTCCGCGAAGCGAAACACCAGGTCCATGTCGTGCTCGATCAGCACGATGGTGACGTCGCGCGGAAGCTGGGCGATGATCTCGAACAACGCCCGGCTCTCCCCCGTGGGTACTCCGGCGGCGGGCTCGTCGAGCAGCAGCACGCGCGGGCGCAGCGCCAGCGCCAGCGCGATTTCCAGCAGGCGCTGGCGCCCGTAGGCCAGCTCGCGCGCGGGCCGGCGCGCCACGTCGAGCAGGCCCAGGGTCTGCAGCAGCTCGGCGGCCTCGTCCACGGCCTGCGCGTGGGAGCCGACGGCGCGCCAGAAGCGCGCGCCCAGGCCGCGCCGCTGCGCCACCGGAAGGACCACGCTCTCGAGCACGCTGAGATCGGGAAACAGGCTGTTGATCTGGAAGGTACGCGCCAGCCCGCGCGCCACGCGCTGGTGCTGGGGCAGGCGGGTGACGTCGCTCCCGTCGAGCAGAACCTGCCCGGCGCTGGGCTCGAGGTAGCCGCTGAGCAGGTGGATCAGCGTGGTCTTGCCGGCGCCGTTCGGCCCGATCAATGCGTGGCGCGCGCCGGCGGCCAGGCTCAGGCTGACGTCGTTGGTCGCCGTGAAGCCGCCGAAGCGCTTGACCAGGTTGCGCGTCTGCAGCGCCGGCAGCGGGCTCATCGCGACCTCCACCAAGGGCGCTGCGCCGCCTGGCGCAGCCCGCCGACGATGCCGCCTCGCGCCAGCATGACCACCAGCACCAGCGCGGCGCCCATCCAGAACTGCCAGTACTGGGGGTTGAGGTTGGACAGCATGTTGTGCACCAGCATGAACACGGCGGCACCGAGCATCGCGCCGTACAGAGTCCCGGTGCCGCCCAGCACCACCATCAGCAGCACGTCGGCGGAGCGCTCGAAGCTGAGCACGTCGATGGACACGAACTGCGTGGTCTGGGTCAGCAAGGCACCGGCGATGCCGGCCAGCGCAGCGCCCACGGTGTAGGCGGCCACCAGGCGCGCTCGCACCGACATGCCCAGCGCGGGAACGCGCCGCGCATTGAGCTGCAGGCCGCGCAGCGACAGCCCGAACGGTGAATGGACCAGGCGGCGCACCGCCCAGAACGCCAGGAACAGCACCACCGTGCAGTAGATGTAGGCCGCCCTGCCGTACAGCCCGAAGGCGAAGCGGCCGAGCAGCGGCGCCACGTCGATGCCCTGCAGCCCGTCCAGGCCGCCGGTCAGGCTGGTGTACTGGTTGGCCACCGCGTACAGCAGCAGCGCCAGTCCCAGGGTCACCATCAGGCGCGTGAGGTCGGCGCCGCGCAGCACCAGGAAACTGGTCGCGAAGCCGAAGGCCGCGCTGCCGGCCGCGGCGGCCGCCAGGCCGAGCAATGGATCGCTCCAGCCGTGCAGCGCGATCAGGCCGGCGATGTAGGCGCCGATGCCGAAGAACGCCGCCTGGCCGAGGGAGATGATGCCGGCGACTCCCAGCACCAGGTCGAGAGACAGCGCGAACAGGGCCGTGATGGCGATCTGCGACAGCAGCGCGAGGTCGTCGGGGAACAGGAAGTAGGCGGCCACGGGCACGACCCAGAAGGCGTATTCGGCCCAGTGCCAGCGAGCGGCCTGGCGCAGCCAGGCGGTGGACGAAGCGAGAGTGGACGGCTTGGCCATGGTCGAATCAGTTGGCGACCCGGGTGCCGAACAGGCCCTGCGGGCGCACCAGCAGGGCCAGCACCATCACCGCGTAGATCAGGAAGGGCCCGAGCTGCGGCAGGTAGTACTTGCCGGCCACGTCGACCACGCCCAGCAGCAGCGACGCGACCAGCGAGCCCTGGATGCTGCCGGCACCGCCGACGGCGACGACGATCAGCACGTAGACAATGTATTGCAGGGGATATTCCGGGCTCAGCCCGAGCATCTGCACGCCGAGGGCTCCGCCGAGCCCGGCCAGCCCGGAGCCCAGCGCGAACGTGGCCACGAACACGCGGTCGACGTCGATGCCCAGGCCGCGCGCGGCGCGCTGGTTGTCGACTGCCGCGCGCAGGCTGGCGCCGAAGCGGGTTCGCGTGACCAGCGCGTGCAGCGACGCGGCCAGCGCGAGGCCTGCGGCGACCAGCAGCAGCCGGTAGGCGTCGACGTCGAGCCCCGGCGCATGCCAGGTCCGGCGCAGCGCGCGCGGCAGCGTGAAGGCCTGCTGCTGGTCGCCGAACAGGTAGGTGGCCGCCGCCACCGACATGAACACCAGGCCGATCGAGAACAGCACCTGGTCGAGGTGCGAGGCCTTGTACAGCCGGCGGTACAGCGCGCGCTCGAGCACCAGCCCGGCCAGCGCCGCGGCCAGCGCCGCGGCGACCACGGCCAGCGCGAAGGGCATGCCCAGGCGCTCGAGCACGAGCACGCAGACGTAGCCCCCCAGCATGGCGAAGGCGCCGTGCGCCAGGTTGACGAAGTTCATCAGGCCCAGGGTCACCGACAGGCCCACGCTGAGCAGGAACAGCAGCATGCCCTCGGCGATGCCGTCGAACAGGATGGTCAACATAAGCCCGCCGCGCCGTGCGCGCGTTGTCGGGCCGCGCCGGCCGCAGCTCGCAGCGTGCTCACTTGCCCGGGTCCTTGACGTTGGGGACGGTGGCGAACTCGACGTTCTGCAAATGCCCGTCGACCATCTCCACCTTGCGCAGGTACTCGTCCTGCACGATGTCGCGGGTCGCCGGATCGATGCTCACCGGACCGCGCGGACTCATCCAGTGCAGGCCCTTGACGGCGCTCATGAAGGCCGGCCCGCTGGCGTTGCCGTGGGTCTTGGCCAGCGCCAGGTCGATCAACTGCATGCCGTCGTAGCCGCCCACGGCCATGAAGTCCGGGCGCAGCGTCGGCCAGTTCTTCCGGAAGGCCGAGACGAAGGCCTTGTTCTGCGCCGAATCGTGCACCTCGGAGTAGTGGAACGCGGTGACCACGCCGATCGCCGGCTTGCCCAGGCTGTCGAGAATCGCCTCGTCGGTCAGGTCGCCGGTGCCGATGAGCCGGATTCCGCTGGCACGCAGTCCCTGGTCGACGAAGCCCTTCATCAGCGCGATGGTTCCCGCGCCCGGGGGCAGGAACAGGAACACCGCGTCGGGCTTGGCGGCCTTGATGCGCTGCAGGTACGGTGAGTAGTCGGGGTTGCTCAGCGGAGCCTTGACGTCGCCGACGATGCTGCCGCCATCGGCGGTGAAGGATTTCTTGAATTGCGCGGCGGCGTCGAAGCCCGGTGCGTAGTCGGCGGCCAGCACGAAGGCCTTGTGCACGCCGTTCTTCGCGGCCCAATCGGCGATGACCTTGGCGCTTTGCGGCAGGGTCATCGAAACGCGCACGATGTAGGGCGACTTGGTGGTCACCGACGAGGTCGCCGCGTTCATGATCACCATCGGCACCTTGGCCTCGGTGGCCAGCGGTGCCACCGCGAAGGCCGAGGGCGTGAGGGCGAAGCCGGCCAGCAGGTCGACCTTGTCCTTGACGATCAGCGACTGGGCCAGGCGTTTGTCGACGTCACCGGAAGTGCCGGGCGCGTCGTTGCGCAGCACGATCTCCACCTTGCGCCCGCCGACCATGCCGCCGTGCTCCTTGAGCCACAGTTGCACGCCGTCGCTGATCTCGGAGCCGTAGGTCGCGAAAGGACCCGACATCGGCAGGATCAGGCCGATCTTCAGCGGTTCGGCAGCGTGCGCGTTGGCGAGCATGGCGGCAGCCGCTGCCGCGGCGCCGAAGGTCATTTTCCAGTTCATCCCGATCTCCCGGATGGCGAGCCCATCGCGTAATGTGTGTATACGAACGATCAGTATGCTGATTATTTGTCCGCGATTCATTGGGGATTACCCTGATTCGATCTCCCTCGGGACTGGCTCAGCCGCCGCGACTCGGCGCCCGGCTCAACCCGTTGTTGGCGTCGACCAGGCGATGCAGCATGCGCAGGAATTCGGCGCGCTCCGCGGGCGACAACGGCTCCAGAATGCGGTCCTGCGTGCGCAGGACGCTGGGCAGCGCGGCATCGAGCAGTTCGATGCCGTCGGCGGTGGCCTGCAGCAGGCGCACGCGCCGGTCGTCGGGAGAGGAATTGCGGCGCACCAGGCCACGCGACTCGAGGCGATCGATGACGCCGGCGATGGTCGAGGTGTCGAAGCCGATGGACCGCGCGAGGCTTCGCTGGTCCAGCCCGGGGCTGTTGCGCACCGCCTGCAGCGCGGCGTACTGCACCGGAGTGAGTCCGTGCTGTTCGTTTTCCTGCAGGAAAATCGCCACCGCGATTTGCTGCAGGCGGCGAATGTAGTGTCCCGCCAACGATTCGAGCGAAACCTTCGCGGACGGTGAGCTCTTCTTGGTCAAGGTGTTCGGCAGCAGCAACGACAGTACGGGCAGCGCGATCGCGCCGGCAATCCTTTCATTGTGACCGCACCGCGGTCTGCCGGCAACAAGGCAGGCGGCAGCCGCGCGCAGATCCGCGCGACCCGCGAGCCGGGCTACCCCGGCTCGCCCGGGCGCTCGATCCCCCTGGCCCGGCGCCCCGCGCGCACGGCGTCGGCCAGCTGGCCGAGCACGTCGACGGTGGCCTGCCAGCCGATGCAGCCATCGGTGATGCTCTGGCCGTAGCGCAGCGCCGCCGGGTCACCGGCGAGGGCCTGTCGTCCCTCGACCAGGTGGCTTTCCAGCATCACGCCCAGAATGTGCCGGCTGCCGCCGGCGATCTGCGCGGCGACGTCCGCGGCGACCTGCGGCTGGCGCCGGAAATCGCCGCCGCTGTTGGCGTGGCTGCAATCGATCATCACGCGCTGCGGAAGTTGCGCGGCTCGCAGCGCGGCCGCCGCGGCCTCCACGCTGGCCGCGTCGTGATTCGGCCCCGAGTCGCCCCCGCGCAGGATCAGGTGGCAGTCGGGGTTGCCGGTGGTGGTCACGACAATGGCGCGGCCTTCCAGCGAAATCGACGGAAAGCGGTGCGACTGGGCGGCGACCACGATGGCGTCCACCGCGGTCTGCAGCTTGCCGCTGGTCGGGTTCTTGAAACCCAGCGGCGCAGACAGCGCCGAAGCCATTTGTCGATGCAGCTGGCTCTCGGTGGTGCGCGCGCCGATGGCTCCCCACGACAGCAGTTCGGCGTAGTACTGGGGGGTGACCAGATCGAGGATCTCGGAGGCCGCCGGCACCCCCAGCCTGGCGCACTCGACCAGCAGCGCGCGGGCCTTGAGCAGGCCCTTGTGGATGTCGCCCCGGCCGTCGAGGTCGGGGTCGTAGATCATGCCCTTCCAGCCAAGGCGGGTGCGCGGCTTCTCGAAGTACACGCGCATCACCGGCAGCAGCGCGTCGCCCACGCTGGCCGTGGCCTCGCGCAGGCGCGCCGCGTATTCCAGCGCGGCGGCGGTGTCGTGGATGGAACAGGGGCCGGTGACCACCATCAAACGATCGTCGCGACCGTGCACGATGTCGCGTACCGCGGCACGCGAACCCGCCACGAACGCCGCCTCGGCCTCGCCGGCCGGCACCGCGGCACGCAGTTCACTGGGGGAAGGAAGAAGCTCCTCGGCAGCGATGTGCAGGTCGGCGATTCGGGTGGGCATGTCGGGCTCTCGGCGTGGCGCTGTCGCTCCCGCGGCATGATAGTGACGGCACGCGAGCGGCTGCCCGGCGCAACGTCGCCACGCAGAGCAGCGCCCGAGGAGCCTGGGCGGCAGAGGTCGAGCCTGCTGCAATTCGCCAGGGACGGTCCATTCCGGCGTCGATTCGTCGCCCATAGTGCCAACTATGGGCTCCTCGCCCCCGCCGAACTGTCCTCGCCCCTGGCGGATTTCGCGACGGCTCCCTCTGCCGCCCAGGCTCCTAGGGCGACCGAAGCATGGGCAGCAGCGAGGCCACCAGCAGCGCGGCCATCGACAGGTTGAAGACGACGACGCTGCGGCGCGTGCGCAGCAGGCGCCGCAGGTGCGCCCCGCCGAGCGCCCAGGCCGTGATGCTGGGCAGGTTGATGGCGCCGAACAGCAGCACGGCCCCCAGCAGCACACGCGTGCCGCCGGCGGCCGGCACGTAGGTGCTGAAGGCACTGAGCGCCATCAGCCAGGCCTTGGGATTGACCCACTGGAAGGCCGCCGCGCCGAGAAAGCTCATCGGCCGTGCCACGGCTTCGCGCGGGCCCCGATCACCCGGCGGGCGTGCGGTGGCGATGCGCCAGGCCAGGTACAACAGGTACGCCGCGCCGACCCAACGCATGCCCGTGTAGACCCACGGCAGGCGCGTGAATACCGCGGCCAGACCGAATCCGACCGAGGCCACCAGCACCAGGAAGCCCGACGCGATGCCCAGCACATGGGGCACGCAGGCCCGGAAGCCATGGTTGGCGCCCGAGGCCAGCAGCATCAGGTTGTTCGGGCCGGGAGTGATCGAGGCGGCGAAGGCGAACAGCGCGAAGGCGAGCACGGCTTCGTGGGACATGTTCAGGCCCCACGCTCGCGCAGCCAGGCCGCGCGTGGTCGCGCCGGCCGCGCGGGGGGCTGGCGGCGCCCGCGCGGAACGATGTCGAACACCGCCGCGGCCGCGGCGCAGTAGGGCTCGATGACCACGCACCCCTGCCCGCCGACCACGTGCTGCTGGCCAGCCGACAGGAACACGTCGTCGGGGCTTGCGCTCTCGGTGAGCCAGATACGCCCGGCGCGCACGATGATGCGCGCGCCGGCGGCACGCTCGAGGCGAAACACGGTTCCCTGCTCCAGGCGCTGCATGGTGGTCTCCCGGTGACGTGCGACAACGACGCACGGGATCCACTCTAGGAACCCGCGACCTGGCGCGACAGACCCAGCGCCGGGCAATCTGTACCGGTACATGGACGGCTTGCTGGAATCTGTACTGCATCGATTCCGGGGCAACTGTGCGCTGCCGTGGGCCTGGCTTTCTGCCATGATGCGGGCATGCCCGCCGACTCCCCGCTGTACCTCAGCCTGGCCGACCGCCTGGCCGGCCTGGCCGCCTCCGGCTCGCTGCGCCCGGGCGCCCGGCTGCCGTCGGTGCGCGCGCTGTCGGAGCAGCACGGGGTGTCGATCTCGACGGCGGTGCAGGCCTACCGGACCCTGGAGGACCGCGGGGTGATCGAGGCGCGCCCGAAGTCGGGGTTTTTCGTGCGCCGACCGCGCGCGCTGCCGCCGGTTCCGGCGACCACCCGGCCGCCGACTCGCCCGGTGACCGTGGAAGTCAAGGGCATCGCCGATGCGGTGCTCGACCTGGTGGGCGAGCCCGGGTACATCTCGTTCGGCGCGGCCGCCGGCGCGCCGAGCCTGTATGCGAACGAGCGCATCCGGCGCGCGCTGGCGCGCAGCGCGCAACGCCACGTCGACAGCCTGGGGCGCTACGCGACCTCGATGGGCGTGCCGGAACTGCGCCAGGCGATCTCCCGCCGGGCCATGAACATGGGCTGCGGGCTGGACCATCGCAACGTGGTGGTCACCAACGGCTGCACCGAATCGGTCACCTTGTGCCTGCGCGCCGTCACCCAACCCGGCGACGTCATCGCCATCGAATCACCGACCTATTTCGGGTTCCTGCGCGCCATGCAGGCCCTGGGGCTGCGCGCCGTGGAAATCCCCATGGAGCCACGCAGGGGCATGTCGCTCGAGGCGCTGGAACTGGCGCTGGACACGCAGCAGATCAAGGCCGTGGTGGCCGTGCCGACGGTGTCGAACCCGATGGGCAGCGTGATGCCCACGGCCTCCAAGAAGCGCCTGGCCGAGCTGCTGGAGCACCGCGGCGTGGCCCTGATCGAGGACGTGATCTGCAACGAGCTGGCACCCACCGAGGAGTCGCGCCGGGCCGTGCGCTCCTTCGACCGCAGCGGCAACGTGATGCTGTGCGGCTCCTTCGGCAAGACCCTGGCGCCCGGGCTGCGCGGAGTCGGCTGGGTCGAGGCCGGGCGCTGGAGCGCCGAGGTGGCCAGTCTCAAGCGCTCGTTCACCGGAGGAGGCAGCAGCGTGGTGGAGTGGGCCGTGGCCGAGCTGCTCGACCATGGCGGCTACGATCAGGGCTTGCGCCAGTTGCGGCGTCATTTCGCCGAACAGGTGCGAACGGCGCGGCAGATCATCGGCGGCGCGTTCCCGAACGGCACCCGGGTGACGGACCCCAGCGGCGGCTTCGTGCTGTGGGTGGAACTTCCCAGGAGCGTGGACGCCATCGAACTGTATCGCCGCTGCCTGGCGCAAGGCATCATCGTGGTCCCGGGCCCGCTGTTCACCACGTCCACGCGCTACCGCAACTGCCTGCGGCTCAACGCCGGGGCTTCGTGGACACCCGAGCGGGAAGCCGCACTGCGCCTGGTCGGGCGCCTGGCAACCGAGATCTCGCTCGAAGCCTGAGACCGAACCGAAACTCCCAGCAGAAAACCAGGAAACCATGAGCACATTGAATCTGGGCGCCGCGCGCGCCATCGTCGACGGAGCGCTCCAGCATGCACGGCAGCAGGGCTACAAGCCCATGGGCGTGGCCGTCGTGGACGCGGCCGGCGACCTGATCGCCTTCCTGCGCGAGGATGGCGCCAGCGCGCTGCGCCTGGACATCGCCACCGGCAAGGCGGCCGCGGCTGTCGGCATGGGAGCCAACAGCCGGGCGCTGGCCGAGCGCGCGGCGACCCTGCCGGCGTTTTTCGCGACCATCGCCACGGCCAGCGGGCGCAAGTTCATCCCGCAGACCGGCGCGGTGCTGATCGTCGACGCCGACGGCAAGGTGCTCGGCGCGGCCGGCGCCTCCGGCGGCACCAGCGACGAGGACGAGAACATCGTCAAGGCCGGCATCGAGGCCGCGGGGCTGCGCCACGCCTGATTGAGGTTGCGATGCCCCGGCCGCGGCCGGGGCTTGACAGCGGCCTTCATTTCCATGATTATTGAAATATGGAAACATTGAACGCCGCCGAACTGCTCGCCGCGCTCGGCCACGACTCCCGCCTGTCCATCTACCGCCTGCTGGTGCAGGCGGGCCCGCAGGGCATGCCCGCCGGGGCGATCGGCGAGCGCCTGGCTCTGCCGGCACCGACCCTGTCCTTCCACCTCGCCCACCTCAGCCGCGTCGGGCTGGCGAGCAAGCGCCAGGAAGGCCGCTTCGTGATCTATGCCGCCGACTACCCGGTGATGGACGAGTTGCTCGGCTTTCTCACCGCCAATTGCTGCGGCGGCAACCCCTGCCTGCCCGCGGCGCCCGCCGGCGCCACGGGAACGTGCCGCGCCCCCCGCAATCGATCCACCCAGGAGCAGGACGCATGACCCCGTCGGTGCACAAGGTACTGGTGCTTTGCACCGGAAATTCCTGTCGTTCGCAAATGGCCGAGGCGCTGCTCAACCACGACCTGGCCGGGCTGGTGCACGCGAGCTCGGCCGGCATACGCCCGCAACCCAGGGTCGCCGACGGCGCCATCGAGGCGCTGCGCCTGGCCGGCCTGCCCACCGAGGGGCTGCACCCGAAGGACCTCGACACCCTGCTCGACCAGCCCTTCGACCTCGTGGTCACGGTGTGCGACAACGCCCGCGAGGCATGCCCGGTGTTCCCGCGCCCGGTGCGCAGCATCCACCTGCCGTTCCACGACCCGCACGGCGAGGAACTGGCGAGCTTCCTGCGCGTGCGCGACGACATTCGCGCCCGCCTGGTACCCGCGGTGCGCGAAGCCCTCGGCCTGGGAGCCCGTTCATGAGCGCGCAATGCGAGGTGGTCGCGCGTGCGGCCGGCGGCGCGCCGATGAGCGTGTTCGAGCGCTGGCTCACGCTGTGGGTGTTCCTGTGCATCGTCGCCGGCATCGTGCTCGGGCAGGCCTTTGCCGCGCCGTTTCAATGGCTGGGAGGACTGCAGGTCGCCCAGGTGAACCTTCCGGTGGGTGTGCTGATCTGGGTGATGATCATCCCCATGCTGATGAAGGTGGACTTCGGGGCCTTGCACGAAGTGCGGCGCCACGTACGCGGAATCGGCGTCACGCTGTTCGTCAACTGGCTGGTCAAGCCCTTCTCGATGGCCGTGCTGGGCTGGCTGTTCATTCGCCACCTGTTCGCGCCGTGGCTTCCGGCGGCCCAGCTGGACTCCTACATCGCCGGCCTGATCCTGCTGGCCGCGGCGCCGTGCACGGCGATGGTGTTCGTGTGGAGCCGGCTGTCGGGCGGCGACGCGCTGTTCACGCTGTCGCAGGTGGCGCTGAACGACACCATCATGGTGTTCGCCTTCGCCCCCATCGTGGCGCTGCTGCTGGGCATCTCGGCCATCCACGTGCCGTGGTCCACGTTGCTGTTCTCGGTGCTCATGTACATCGTGCTGCCACTGGCGCTGGCGCAGGCCTGGCGCCGGCTGCTGCTGCGCCAGGGCCAGGCCCGCTTCGACGCCGCGCTGGCACGCATCGGCCCGTGGTCGATGGTCGCGCTGCTGGCCACGCTGGTGCTGCTGTTCGCCTTCCAGGGCGAAGCCATCTTGCGCCAGCCCCTGGTCATCGCGCTTCTGGCCGTTCCGATCCTGCTGCAGGTGTTGTTCAATTCCGGACTGGCCTACCTGCTCAACCGCGCGCTGGGCGAGCAGCACGCCATCGCCTGCCCGTCGGCGCTGATCGGCGCGAGCAACTTCTTCGAGCTGGCGGTGGCGGCGGCGATCAGCCTTTTCGGCTTCCAGTCGGGAGCCGCGCTGGCCACCGTGGTCGGCGTGCTGATCGAGGTTCCGGTGATGCTGCTGGTGGTTCGCGTGGTGGGCGCCACGCGCGGCTGGTACGAGGCGCGAGCCTGACGATTTCCTGGGAGAGCATCGATGAAACGTTTCCACGTGCACACGCATGTCGACGACCTGGCGACCAGCATCGCCTTCTACACCCGGCTGTTCGGTGCCGAGCCGGCCCGGGTGGAGGCGGACTACGCCAAGTGGATGCTCGACGACCCGCGGCTGAATTTCGCGATCTCGACCCGCGGCGCCAGCCCCGGCATCGACCACCTGGGCATCCAGGCCGACACCGACGAGGAACTGGCCGAGCTCAAGCTGCGCGCGCAGGCCGCCGACGCCGGGCTGCTCGACGAGGGCGCCACCACCTGCTGCTACGCGCGCAGCGACAAGCACTGGGTCACCGACCCGCAGGGCATCGCCTGGGAGCACTACCGCACCCTGGGCGACATCCCGGTGTTCCGCGAGGCGGCGCCGAGCGCGAGCGGCTCCGCCTGCTGCACCCCGGCGGCGGCGCCTGCCGCGTCCTGCTGCACCCCGGCGCCGGCCGCGGCCTCCGCCTCCTGCTGCTCGGCGGCAGCGGCGACGACGACCGCCGGCTCCTGCTGCACGCCCAAACCGGGCGCGGGCACGGGCGCGGGGCGCTGCTGCTGACGCCGATGTCCGCCTCGACGCCCGCGGAGTTCGACTGCGTGCTGCGCGCGTGGCAGGCGCACGAGCCCGAGTTGCAGGGCTTCCTCGCGCGCCACGCCGCCGACGCCGACTCCGCCGAGGACCTGCTGCAGGAGGTGTTCGTCAAGGCCCTGCGCCAGGGACAGGGCTTTTGCGAACTGGACGATCCCCGCGCCTGGCTGTTCCGCGTGGCGCGCAACGCGCTGGTCGACGCCGCGCGCCTGCGCAGGCCGGCTGCCGAACTCGGCGACGAAATCCCCGCGCCGCAACCCGACGAGCGCGCCGCGGTCGACGCGCTGGACACCTGCATCGCGCGCAACCTGCAGGGCCTGGGCGCCGACGACCGCGACATCGTGCAACGCTGCGACCTCGACGGCCTGACGGTGCGCGCCTACGCCGAGTCCGCGGGACTGAGCCTGCCGGCGGCCAAGGCCCGGCTGCTGCGCGCGCGCAAGCGCCTGCGCGACGCCCTGGTCGATCATTGCGCCGTTCGCTTCGACCCTGACGGCAGCGTGTGCTGCCACGCCGCGCCACCGGCACGCTGAAGCGCCGACGCAGGGCGCGGCAGGCGGCCTGCATCCTTTCGCGGGTTGTTACGTCATCCAGGACAGAACCCCACTGTCCCGAGACCGAGATGAACACCCCTGCCGCCCCTGCCCGTCCCGCCCCGGCCCACCCGGCGCGCCCCGCATGGCGCGCCTGGCTGCCGGCCCTGCTGTACGTCGGCGCCTGGTTCCCGCTGTACTGGATGCTCGAGCCGGCGACGGCCCGGCTCACCGGCGCGCTGACCTCGGCGCTGGGGGTCTCCCCGTCCGGCCACCTGGCCTCGGCGCTGGGCTTCCTGCTGTTCGAGGTGCCCAAGGTGCTGATGCTGCTGGCGCTGATCGTGTTCGTGGTCGGGGTGCTGCAGAGCTTTTTCACACCCGAGAAGACCCGCGCGCTGCTTGCCGGGCGCCGCCAGGGCGCCGGCAACGTGCTGGCCGCCGCGCTGGGCATCGTCACGCCGTTCTGCTCCTGCTCCGCGGTGCCGCTGTTCATCGGTTTTCTCACAGCCGGCGTTCCGCTGGGGGTGACCTTCTCCTTCCTGGTATCGGCGCCGATGGTCAACGAGGTCGCGCTGGCACTGCTGTACGGCATGTTCGGCTGGCGCATCGCGCTGCTGTACCTGGGCCTGGGCCTGCTGGTGGCCATCGCCGCGGGGCTGGTGATCGGGCGCATGAACCCGGTGCACCTGGTCGAGCCCTGGGTGTACGAGATCCCGGCCACCGCGGGCATCGAGCAGCGCATGGACTGGCAGGCGCGCTTCGCGCAGGGCTTCCGGCACCTGCGCGACATCGTGCTGAAGGTGGCGCCCTACATCGTCGCCGGTGTCGGCGTGGGGGCGTGGATCCACGGCTACGTGCCGCAGGATTTCATGGCCCACCTGATGGGCAAGGGAGCCTGGTGGTCGGTGCCGCTGGCGGTGCTGATCGGCGTGCCGATGTATTCCAACGCCGCGGGGATCATCCCGGTGGTGCAGGCCCTGCTCGGCAAGGGCGCGGCGCTGGGCACGACCCTGGCTTTCATGATGTCGGTGACCGCGTTGTCCGCCCCCGAGTTCCTGATCCTGAGAAAGGTCATGAAGCCCAGGCTGATCACGTTGTTCGCGGCGGTGGTCGCCACCGGCATCGTGGCCGTCGGCTACGTGTTCAACGCGGTGATGTAAGGCCGCTTTCCTTCCGAAGTTCGTTCCACGAGGAGTCGCATGATGATCGAAGTCAAGATCCTGGGTACCGGTTGCGCCAACTGCAAGGCCACGCAACGGCTGGTCGAGGAGGTGCTTGCCGCCACGGGCGTGCAGGCCCATGTCGAGAAGGTCGAGGACATCGCCTCGATCATGCGCTACGGCGTGATGAGCACGCCGGGCGTGGTCGTCGACGGCAAGGTCGTGCACGCAGGCGGCGTTCCCGGCCGCGCGCAGGTGCTGCAGTGGTTCGCGGGGTGACCCGACAGGCTGGCCCGGCGTGCCGTGCGGCCGGCCGCCAGCTCGCCGGACGGCACAGGGGTCCATACTTCGGCATCATGCCGGCCACCATCACCATCGACCCCGACGAGATCGAGCTCAAGGCGATTCGCGCCCAGGGCCCGGGGGGGCAGAACGTCAACAAGCTTTCGAGCGCGATCCAGCTGCGCTTCGACGTCGCCGCGTCGTCGCTGGCCGATGCCGTCAAGCAGCGCCTGCTGGCGCTTCCCGATCACCGCATCACCGAGCAGGGCGTGGTGTTCATCAAGGCGCAGTCCCACCGCAGCCAGGACATGAACCGCGCCGAGGCCCTGCAGCGCCTGCAGGAGCTGGTGGACAGCGTCGCCCGCGCTCCCAGGAAGCGCCGCCCCACGAAGCCCACGCATGCATCGCGCCTGCGCCGGCTCGCGAGCAAGGCCGAGCACTCCGAGCGCAAGGCCCGTCGCGGCAAGGTGCAGCGCGACCCTTGGTGAACACCCGTCGGCGGGCGCTCGGCCTGAGGTTCAGGCCGCCGCGCCGACCAGTTGCTGCAGCGTCAGCTCGACCGCGGCGGCATCGCTGCTGAGCGTGACCACCCCGTCCTGCACCAGGCATTGAAGGCGCATCGTGCGCTCGGCAAGCGCCGCCAGCGCCTGCGACTTGTCGGCGGCCAGGCGCAGCACGGTCAGGTTGCGCAGTCGCCCCAGTCTGCCCTGGATCTGCTTCCACCACAGCTCGCTGCTGCTGGAATGGCAGACCACCACGACCTGGTCGGCGCGCCCGCAGGCCTTGCGCAACCGCACCTCGTCGGGCTGGCCGATGTCGATCCACAGCTGGATCGCGCCGGTCAGGTCCTTGACCCAGATCTCCGGCTCGTCGGGGTCGAACAAGCCCTTGGTCAGCGCGATGCCCTGCTGCGCGTACAGCGCGTACAGCAGCACGCGCAGCATCATGCGCTCGTCGGTTTCCGACGGATGGCGGGCGATGGTCAACGCGAGATCGGCGTAATGGTTGCGATCCATGTCGGCGAGCTGCAGCTCGGCCTTGTGGATGGTCGCCTTCAATGCCATGTCACGCCCCGTGGTGAAAAACGGAAAACAAGAGGCGCCGGCTTCGCCGACGCCCGCGCAAGGGCTGGCGCATGGCGCATGCAACCCAGGCCCGCATGGTACGGCGCGACGCCGCGGTTCCGACGCAGTCGGTCGATGATGTAACCGCGAGCAACATTCATGTTTGCAAATTACCGATGGATCGTTTCGAGAACCAGGGTAATTACCAGGCTTTTGTCCATGCCCGGGGCACTTAATGTCGTACTCGACAAAAATTGATGCCAATCAAACCCCGGGGTGCATCGTGAAAACTACTGATTTTCCGCTCTGCGGAAGGACGGGCATGGCTGCAGCAAGATTTCGAAACGGCTGCCTACACTTCGCAGGCCTGTCGGGGGTGAAACACCAACAACACAGCCCCCGCACAGGAAGGCTCCGGCGGCTTGCAAACCCGCCGGTTCGAATGCGCTTGCCCGAGGAGACTCTCCATGCAGCACAAGAACAGACCGGCAGCATATCGCCTGGCACTCACCACGATGGCCGCGGCGCTGGCCATGGGCTGGCAGGTGTCGGCGAATGCCGCCGCCTCGTCGACCCCGTCCATCCAGCATTACGCGTCCAGCGGCTCGGACAACCAGAACTGGATCCTGCCGGCGAAGACCTACGACAACCAGCGCTACGTCAAGCTGGATCAGGTCACCGCGTCCAACGTCGGCGAACTCAAGCCGGTGTGGAGCTTCAAGATTTCCGACAACGGCCCGATCGAATCGCCCGCGGTGATCTGGCACGGCACGGCCTACATCACTTCGGCGCACGACCACGTGTACGCGGTCGACGTGAAGACCGGCGCGCTCAAGTGGGAGTTCAAGGACAACCCCCACGTGATCTCCTTCGCCGCCAACCGCGGCGTGGCGCTGCTCGACGGCAAGGTGTACCTGGCGACCCTCGACGGGCACCTGATCGCGCTGGACGCCAACACCGGCAAGACGGTCTGGGACAAGGTGGAGGTTTCGGACACCGCCAATTCGTTCTACACGATGGACCCGATGCCCTACCACAACCCCACCACGGGCAAGACCGAGTTGCTGCTCGGCGTGTCCAACGGTGACTGGGGCGGCATCGGCAACATCTCGGCCTTCGACCCCGAGACGGGCAAGCGCCTGTGGAAGTTCCAGACCATCCCCGGCCCGGGCCAGCCCGGTCACGACACCTGGAGCGGCGACAGCTGGAAGCGCGGCGGCGCGGCGGTCTGGGCGCCGATGGCGCTGGACGTGAAGGACGGTGTGCTCTACGCCAACGCCGGCAACCCGCAACCCGACTTCAACGGCGCGGTGCGCAAGGGCTCCAACCTGTACAGCGACAGCCTGCTGGCCATCGACATCCACGGCGCGAAGCCGAAGATGCTCTGGTACCACCAGTTCATCGGCAACGACACGCACGACTGGGACCCGGTCATGCCGCCGATCCTGTTCAACGGCAAGGTGGGTGACAAGACCATGCACCTGGTCGCCGACGGCGACAAGGCCGGCAACTTCTGGCTGCTCGACGCCGACAACGGCAAGGTGGTCAACCACCTTCGCGTGAGCATGCAGTACGGCCAGAACACCGCGCCCACGCTCAAGGGCAACGTGGCCTGCCCGAACACCAACGGCGGCGTGGAGTTCAACGGGGGCGCGTACGACCCCGAGACCAACATGTTGTACCTGCCGACGAGCAACGAGTGCGGCTTCTGGCGCTCGACCCGCAACGTGACCTACATCGCGGGGCAGTTCTACCTCGGCGGAGCCTTCCCGAAGTTCGTCGGCCCCAACACCGGGCAGCTCAACGCCATCGACGTCGGCACCGGCGTGTTCGCCTGGCGTGACCACGACGCGCTGCCGATGGCGGGCGGCGCGCTGGCGACTTCGACGGGCCTGGTGTTCACCGGCAAGCTCGACGGTCAGTTCGAGGCGGTGGACGCCAAGACCGGCAAGTCGCTGTGGTCCTACCAGACCGGCGCGCCGATCATCGCCGCCCCGGTGGCCTTCGAGCAGGACGGGCAGGAGATGATCGCGGTGGCTTCCGGACCGGCCGGCAACCAGCAGTTGCCCGACCAGCCCAAGGCCAAGGAGACCGTGCTGACCATGTTCGCGCTCAAGCGCTGACAGGGCCCGGCATTGTCATGATCCGCAAGCCCTGGAAAAGGGCGGCATGCGCGGGGGCGATCGGTCTGTTCGCCCTCGCGCCCGGCGCGCATGCCGCGCCGGGCGCCGCCGACGATCCCCACGCTCTCGCCACGGCGACGCTGCACGACCTGCGCGCCGCCGTTTCTTCCATCGTGGCGGCCGAGACCGCGACCTCGACCGGCCCCGCCGAGTACCGCCATGACGCGCAGCGCGCGCTCAACGCGCTGGTGGGCGCGCACGGCGACGGCTTCGTGGCCAGGGACGGCAGCGGCGGCGACGCCGCTGGCGTGCTCGGCCGGCTCGACACCCTGCTCGACCGCGCCGATTCGCCCCCCTGGGTCGACGCCATCCACGGCGTGCAGGCCAACACCCGGGCCGCCGTCGGCAGCCTGGACGACGCGCTTCAGGCGCGCGGCCTGGGCGCCTTCGAGGTGGCCGTGTCGAAGGCCCTGATCAACCTGCAGGTCGCGCTCGGGCGCCCCGACGAGCCCGACGTGCTCGGCGGCCTGCTCGGCGCCATGGCCAGCACCGAGCTGGGCGTGCCGGCGGGCGCGCAGCTGCTCGACGCCTGCTCGCCCCCGGCGCGCCCCGGCTACGGCGTGCACGCCGGCTACTGGCTGTGGCGCGCAGTTCGCCTGGACGGCGACGACCAGACCCTGCGCAACTACGCGGGAGCCACGATCCACAGGAAAGGAAACATGCTGATTTTCGAGACCCCCGCGGCCCAGCTGGCGCAAGCGCAATGCGTCGCCCACGCGGCAGCGCCGGCGGCACGCAAGCAGGCGTCCTGGCTGCCCGCCCGAGGCATGGCGCAGGCGCAGCCCGTGTCCTGGCGGCCGCAGCTGGCCGCGCATGTCGGCGACGCCGTATGGCGCCCCGCGCGGCAGCCCGCCGCCTGGATGAAGGTCGCGCTGGCGACCGGCACCACGCCCCCGTTCACCGCGGCACAGGCCAGCGCCGGCGAGCCGATCTACGCGCAGCACTGCGCGAGCTGCCACGGCGACCATCTGCAAGGCGTCGCCGCGCCGGCCATCGCCGGGCACGACTTCGTCGGCACGGCGCAGAAGAACAAGTGGAGCGTCGGGGTGCTTCGCACCATCGTCACCGAGAACATGCCCTTCAACGACCCCGGCTCGCTGAACCCGACGCAGTACGCCGACGTCATGGCCTACCTGCTGGCATCGAACTGCTACACGGCCGGCAGCACGCCGTTCCCCGAGCACCACAGCGCGGCGCTGGACGGCATGCAGCTTCCCGATCCGCCAGCCGGCGCGCACGCCGATGCGCATGGCGTGTGCAAGCCCTGACCCGGTGCTGGTTTCAACCCGGTGCTGGTTTCAGAATGAGTACACCAGGTTGATCGCGGTGTAGGTATCGGTCTTCTTGCGACCCAGCGGCGCCGTGGTGTTGTGCAGCACGGTGTAGGAAAGCTTCAGGGCCAGCGAGCCGGTGATCGCGGTGGTCAACGCGGTCACCGATTCCAGCTCGGTGTTGTCGCTGCCGGCGATGGCGGTCAGGCTCTGGTCGAAATGCGCCTTCGACGTGAAGCGATAGACGAAGGCACCATGCGCGCGGACGATCGCGTCGCGCTGGGTCGGCCCGCCGTCGATCGCGGCCTGGCGATAGCCGGGGCCGATCTCGGCGCGCAGGTCCATGGCCCGCGTGTGCAGCAACTCGCGTCCCAGGCCGACCGAGGCCGAGGTCTGGTAGCGATAGCCGCTGAAGGTGTCGTGGGTGCCGCGCAGGTTGCCGAACACGTAGTCGCGGTCGTCGAGCGTGCGCCGCGTGTCGAGTTCGCCGAACAGCCGGTTCGCGGTGGTCGTGCCCGACGCCGATGCGCGCAGCACCTCGAGGTGCAGGCGGCTGCTCCACGGGCCTTGGGCATAGCCCAGCGTGAACTTGCCGTCCAGGCTGGAAGTGCGGGAGTTGCCGGTGGTGGCCACGCCGCCGAGTTCGGCGGAGCCGCTCCAACCATCGGCAGCGGGTTTCGAGCCGGCGCTGCCGGCGAAGGCGGGGCCGCTCAACGCGGCGGCCAGGAACAGGGCGAGGCAGGGACGGGCGATACCGGTACGCGCAACGAGCATGCGTGCTTTCCTCCGTTCACGAATGGGGTCAAGGGGATCGACTGCCCGCCCGGCGGCGGCAGCGCCGGGCGAGGCAGCCACGAAACCTTAATGCGAATATGGTCTAAAGACCAATTCCTGCCTGGGTCTCGCGGTTATATCGAAGCCCGTTTGCACCGCGCCTGAGCCTGAGGCACGCGCGCGCGCGAACTCCGCGCCAGCGCGGCCCACGCGCGCATCGGCGCGCTCAGCGCAGCCTGTAGCTGGCGTGGCAGGCCACGCAGGTCTGCAGCATGCGTCCGAACAGCACCTGTGGTTTGCGGGTGTCGCCGGTGGCCTCGGCGTCCTGCGCGGCGAGCACGAACTCGCCGGCCTGCATGTGCAGGGTCGACCCCATTTGGCGCATGCCCGCGGGCATGTAGCGCGCCTCCTGTTGCATCTGGCCGTCCGCCATGGCCGACATGCCCAGGGTCATCGACGCGATGCGCGCAGCATCGCCGTAACGTCCAGCGGTCATCGCCTGCTGGACCTCGGAAACGCCCTGCAGGTGCATGCGCATGGTCGCCAGCACCGCGCGGCGCAGTCGCGGCGGGAACTTGACCAGGATGCGGGTGTCCGGCTTCGCCGAGGCCGTGCCAGGTCCGGCCATCGGGTGGTGCATGGGCATGTCCTGCGCGGCGGCAAGGGCGGCGGCGCCGCCCAGCAGCGCGGCCAGCGCGCTGCGAAGCCATGCCTTGCGGTGTGTCGGGCTCACTGCGGGGCTCCTCGATGGGGCGGGCCGATGCACGGCGAGCCGGGCGCGGCCCCGAAGGCCCCGATGGTACTGCTGGCTGTATACGCCAAGGCGTGACGCTCAGCCCTGCGCGCGGATGCGGCTGCCCCAGAACGCGGCGCCGATGATCATCACGGTGGCGGCGACGATCGAGGCGTTCGGGCGCTGGTGGTTCACCGCCATCAACAGCACCGTCGACAACAGCGGGGTGAGAAAGGCCAGCAGCCCGATGCGCCGCGGGTCTCCGCGCTTGAGCGCGGCGTCCCACAGGAAAAAGGCGCCGCCGAGCGGGCCCAGGCCGAGCAATGCGACCAGGCCCCATTGCGCCGCGGACAGGTGGGTGGCAGGCTCGAGCAGTGCGTGGCACAACAGGGCCAGCAGCCCGGCGAGGGCCGCGAAGCCGCCGACCGCGGCGGTCGGGAAGCGCGGCAGGCGCCGGGTCATCAGCGAATACGCGGCCCACATCAAGGCCGCGCCGAACGCGAACAGGTAGCCCCAATGCAGGCCCCCATGCCAGCTCGACGCGCCGGCGCCGCGACCGACGATGGCGATGGCGGCACCGGCGAAACCCAGCAGCGCGGCCGCGACATGCCCGGCGCGCACCCGCATTCCCGGCAGGAACAGCGGCGCCAGCACGACCATGCCCAGTGGCCACAGGTAGTTCACCAGGTTGGCCTGCACCGGCGGAGCCAGGCGCAGGGCCAGGAACAGCAGGAAGTGGTAGCCGAACAGCCCGCCCACGCCGACCGCGAGCGTGGGCGCGGGAACGCGCCAGCGCCGGGGGTCGAAACCCGACAGCGGCAGCGCGATCAGGCTGCCGATCAGCAGCCCGCACCCGGTGAGCAGGAAAGGTGGCACCCGGGCAAGCGCCACGCCCAGCGTGGCCAGCGAGCCCCACAACACGATGGCGGCGAGCGCGAGCAGGTCGGAAGTCATGCGCGTAGCGTAGTGCCTGGCGTTGCGCGCCTGCGCGCCGCGATGAGGAAAGCTGGTGAACAATGCAGGAATCGCACGCGCGCACCGCGGTGCCGCGACGTATTTCCGCGGAGCCCCCGATGAGCCAACCACGTTTCGACTGCCACGACCCCCTGCTGCTGGACCAGCAGCTCAGCGACACCGAGCGCATGGTGCGCGACAGCGCACGCAGCTATTGCCAGGAACGCCTGGCCCCGCGGGTGCTGGAGGCCTTTCGTCATGAACGCAGCGACCGCGAGATCTTCCGCGAAATGGGTGCGCTGGGCCTGCTGGGGCCCACGATCTCGCCCGAATACGGCGGCGCCGGGCTGAACTACGTCAGCTACGGCCTGGTGGCGCGCGAGGTCGAGCGGGTCGATTCGGGCTATCGTTCGATGATGAGCGTGCAGAGCTCGCTGGTCATGGTGCCCATCGAGACCTTCGGCACCGAGGAGCAAAAGCGCAGGTACCTGCCGCGCCTGGCCAGCGGCGAATGGGTCGGATGTTTCGGGCTGACCGAGCCGGGCCACGGCTCGGACCCCGGCGGCATGGTCACGCGAGCCCGCAAGGTCGCCGGCGGCTACTCGCTCAGCGGCGCCAAGACCTGGATCAGCAACAGCCCGATCGCCGACGTGTTCGTGGTGTGGGCCAAGGACGACGAAGGCGCCATCCGCGGCTTCGTGCTCGAGCGCGGCGCCAAGGGCTTGTCGACCCCGGCCATCCACGGCAAGGTGGGGCTGCGCACGTCGATCACCGGCGAGATCGTGCTCGACGAGGTGTTCTGCCCCGAGCAAAACGCCTTTCCCGAGGTGCGCGGGCTCAAGGGGCCGTTCACCTGCCTGAACAGCGCGCGCTTCGGCATCGCCTGGGGTGCGCTGGGAGCGGCCGAGTTCTGCTACGAGACGGCGCGGCGCTACACGCTGGAGCGCGAGCAGTTCGGGCGCCCGCTGGCGGCCAACCAGCTGGTGCAGAAAAAGCTCGCCGACATGCTCAGCGAGATCAGCCTGGGCCTGCAGGCCTGCCTGCGCGTGGGACGCATGAAGGACGACGGCGGCGCGCCGCCGGAGCTGACGTCGATCATCAAGCGCAACTCCTGCGGCAAGGCGCTGGACATCGCGCGCACGGCGCGGGACATGCTCGGCGGCAACGGCATCTCCGACGAGTTCGGCATCGCCCGCCACCTGGTCAACCTGGAGGTGGTCAACACCTACGAGGGCACGCACGACATCCACGCGCTGATCCTGGGGCGTGCCATCACCGGAATCGCCGCCTTCGCCAACTGAGCGCCCCCCCGCGGAGCCCGCCATGCTGCGTCTGCTGATCGGCAACAGGAACTACTCGTCGTGGTCCATGCGCCCATGGGTGCTGATGCGCCAGCTGGGCATCGAGTTCGAGGACACCGTGGTGCGTTTCGACAGCTTCGACGACGACTCGGCCTTCAAGACCACGCTTCGCGCGCATGGCGGTGACGGCCGGGTTCCCCTGCTGCTCGACGGGGACTTCGCCGTCTGGGACAGCACGGCCATCGCCGAATACCTGTACGAGACCCACCCCGGCGTGTGGCCCGCCGAGCCACGCAGGCGCGCCCGCGCGCGCAGCGTGTGCGGGGAAATGCACTCGGGTTTCGCGGCGCTGCGCCAGCACTGCCCGATGAACATCGAGGCCGATCTCGCGCAGGCCGGTCGCCGGGTGTGGGACGAGCGCGCCGACGTGCGCGCCGACCTGCGGCGCATCGAGCGCATCTGGAGCGATGCGCTGCGCGACAGCGGCGGCCCGATGCTGTTCGGCGAGTTCAGCTACGCCGACGCCTGCTTCGCGCCGGTGTGCATGCGCGTGCTCGGCTACGGGCTGCCGCTGGGCGACACCGCCCGCGAGTACCTGCAGCGGGTATGCGCGTTGCCGGCGGTCACCCAGTGGGTGGCGCAGGCGCGCGCCGAGCACGACTTCCTGGCGTTCAACGAACCCTATCGCCAGGCGCCGCGCGCCTGAACCACGGCACCGGGCTCACGCGCGGGCGCGCGCGGCCAGCGCGGCGAAGGCCTTGATCTGTCCGGCGAGGAATTCGCGGGTCGGCGCGTCGGTGAGTTCGCCGCTGGCGGCATCCACCTTGCCCGCCACCTGGCCCACCATCACCTCGGGCTTGTTGAGCACCATGGCGTCCAGGAACACCAGGCTCTGACGCAGGTGGTACTGGGCACGCGAGCCGCCCAGCAGCCCCGGCGAGGAAGTCTGGATGGCCACCGGCTTGCCCGCCAGGGGCTGCGGCGACAGGCGCGACAACCAGTCGATGGCGTTTTTCAGCACCCCGGGCACCGAATAGTTGTACTCGGGAGTGACGATGATCAGCCCGTCGCTGGCGCGGATCCGCTCGGCCATGTGCAGCAGCGGCTGCGGGAAGCCCGCGGCCTGCACGTCGGCGTCGTAATGCGGCAACTCGGCGATCGAGCCCAGTGCGTCGATGGTCACGCCTTCGGGGGCGAGCGCGGGCAGGGAGCGCGCGATCGCGGCGTTGTAGGAACCCTTGCGCAGGCTTCCCAGGAGGGTCACGAAGTGCAGCGGTGCCGAGCTGGTCATACGGGTGTCTCCGGTTCGTGGCGACCCGAGGGTCTGGCGTCTTTGCCAGCATGGTAGGGCCGCGCCGGCCGTCGCGTGGCGTCGAACCGGATGCCGTCGCTCAGGCGGCGGCGATGACCATGGACATGCTTGTGACCTGCGCCAGCAGCACGATCCCGCGCACGCCTGGCTGCGCGAACCAGCACAGGCGCTGGGCGGCGACGCGCTTCAGGCCGCCAGGCTCTGCGGATAGTCGCCGTCGAAGCGGAAGGCCTCGATTCGCGCGGGAGGAATGTTTCTCCACACCACCTGCGCGTGCTCGCGCGAAAAGCCCTGCGCCATGCCCTCGTAGCTGCGACGCAGCGCGTAGCTGAACTGGATGAACAAGGTCCCGGGGGTCGCGATGGTCGAGATCTGGTCCAGGATGCGCCGCACGTCGTCGGCAGGAAGGCTGCGCAGCGGCAGACTGGACACGATGGCGCGCACCGGGCGGCGCTGCAAGGCTTCGAACGACGCCAGGCACGCGGCGTCGCCACGGATCAGGCACACCCCGGGGAAACGCCGCGCGAGTTGACGCGCCAGGGCCTCGGAGCGCTCGACCAGCACCAGGTCGCGCGCCGCCACGCCGCTGTGCAGCAAGGCCGCGGTGACCGCGCCGCCCCCGGGGCCGAGTTCCACCACCAGCCCGCGACCCGGCGGCACCAGCCCGGCCATCTGCCGCGCCAGCACCGGCGAACTCGGGCATACCGCTCCGATCTGCCGCGGATGGCGAACGAATTCCCGCACGAATTGCCAATACGCACCATAGGAGCCCCAGGCTCCAGCGGCGCCCACGTGTCGGCTTCTCCCAGCTTTGTGCATCGTTCTTGTGGTTACGTCGCGCACGCGCAGCACCCGGGCCGGATGCCCGCGCCGGCGCATCGGCCCGTGGGCGTGCCGCGGCAGTGTAGTCAGGCTTGGCTTCGATGGGCAAGGCGTGCTCGCGCGCGCCCTCCCCGCCCGCGCGCGTCAACGCCGGGCCACGATCACCGCCTCGGCGCCTTTGGCGAAGGCGTGCACGGTCGCCGACATGCCCACCTTGTCGAAGGCGGCCACGATTTCTTCGGGCCGCAGGAAATGATTTCCCTGCACATGCTCGCCCAGGTTCTGGAAGGCCATGCCGCGGCGCGCGGGATCGCGCAGCGCGCCGCGATCGGCCGGCCACGCCGGTTCCCAGATCATCGCGCAGCCACCCGGGCGCAGGTT
The DNA here is from genome assembly GCA_021847345.1 of Pseudomonadota bacterium. GTDB lineage: Bacteria > Pseudomonadota > Gammaproteobacteria > Burkholderiales > Burkholderiaceae_C > Thiomonas_A. The sequence continues at coordinate 3,582 of JAJZTW010000048.1, read as the reverse complement.
GTCGCGCAGCCATGCGAACAAGGTGTCGGGATCCTTTTCCCACACGTGGTGCAGGGCGCGGTTCATCGCGATCAGGTCCGCCGGCTCGGGCAGGCGCATGTCGTGGATATCGCCGTGCACGAACTGCAGGCGCGCGTCGAGCCCCTCGCGCGCGGCCAGCCCGCGCGCCTGCTCGATGTTCTCGGCGAATCCGTCGATTCCCAGGCCGCGCAGACCGGCGCAGCGACGCGCCAGCGCACGCAGGTACCAGCCGTTGCCGCAGCCGAGATCGACCGCCAGCCCTCCGCGGGAGTCGACCTCGCGGAATTCGGGAATCGCCGGGCAGATGGTGTTCTCGAACATGGCGCCGAAATTCGCCTCGAGCATCGGCCCGAACCACGGCAGCACGGTCTCGCGCTCGGCCAGCACCTTCTCGCCGGGGCGCTCGCCGCTGCGCATCAGCCCGGCGGCGCGCTCGGCCATGTGCGCCGACAGCACCGCCTGCACCGCCAGCGGCATCAGCGTGCCGGCAGCGTCGGGACGCATGGCCTCGCCGGCCGCCCCCAGGCGCAACGAGTCGCCGTCGGCCTCCAGGTAGCCGAAGGCATAGGCGGCATCGCACCAGCGAAGCACGTAGCCGGGGTCCATGGCGGCGGCGCGCGCAAGCACCTCGGGGGTCGCCGCGCCGAGGCCGTGCAGGGTCTCGAACAGTCCGTTGACCACGCCGATGTAGGCGAGGTTCAGGCTAATCGCGCCCTGCGCCTGTCGTCGCAGGGTATCGCGCAATTCCTCGGGGGTGGGGTTCTGGGCAGGCATGGTTGCAGGGGCGACGCGGCGCCGGTGAATTCCGGGAAGCAGACCGATACTGTAGGGGGCAAATGCGCAACGCGCGTGGCCTGGCTCGCGCTTTGTCGTGCAACCCCGGGGTCGCGGCCAATGTCCCGGCGCGTCCAGCCCGGGGCTCGCGAAAATTGCGCCCCGTCAACGTCTTCCAGGGGCAGACTTCGTATCGTGCAGGACTGATACTTGAAGCTGCGCGGGCGGCGTGTCGCCCGCAGGGGATCGCGCCGCGCGCAACGGCGCGCAGCCCGACCCAAGGGAGTGCGCAATGATCAACCCGACCGTCGTGGAGTTGTCGCGCTGGCAGTTCGCCGCCACCGCGCTCTATCACTTCCTGTTCGTGCCGCTGACCCTCGGCATGAGCTTCCTGCTGGCGGCGATGGAGACCATCTACGTCACCACGGGCAAGCCGATCTACAAGCAGATGGTGGAGTTCTGGGGCAAGCTGTTCCTGATCAACTTCGCGCTCGGCGTGGCGACCGGACTGACCATGGAATTCGAGTTCGGCACCAACTGGTCGTTTTATTCCGGTTTCGTCGGCGACATCTTCGGGGCGCCGCTGGCCATCGAAGGGCTCATGGCGTTTTTCATGGAGTCCACGTTCATCGGCCTGATGGTGTTCGGCTGGAAGCGCCTGAGCAAGGCCCAGCACCTGGCCGTGACCTACCTGGTGGCGCTGGGATCGAACCTGTCGGCGCTGTGGATCCTGGTGGCCAACGGATTCATGCAGGACCCGCAGGGAGCGCATTTCAATCCGGTCACCATGCGCATGGAACTGACCAGCCTGCCGGCGCTGATCTTCAGCCCCGACGCGCAGGCCAAGTTCGTGCATACCAGCATCGCCGGCTACGTCACCGCGGCGATTTTCGTCTGCGGCATCAGCGCCTGGTACATGGCGCGCGGGCGGCACCTGGATCTTGCCAAACGCTCGTTTCGCGTGGCCGCGCTGTTCGGCGTGCTGTCCACCGCCGGGGTGATCACGCTGGGAGACGCGCTGGGCTTCATCGGCGCGCATGCCCAGCCGTCCAAGCTGGCGGCGATGGAGGCCATGTGGACCACCGAGAAGGCGCCGGCGGCGTTCAACGTCGTGGCCTGGCCGTCGCAGCAGCAGCACCGCAACCTGTTCGAGTTGCAGATTCCCTACCTGCTGACCCCGCTGCTGACCCACACAATGACCGAGCAGGTCCCGGGCATCGACCAGATCGTCACCGACAACGCCGCCCGGGTTCGCTCGGGCATTCCCGCGGTCGAGGCGCTTCACGTACTCAGCGCCGACCCCGGCAACCCGCAGGCGCTGGCCAGCTTCGACGCCCACCGCGCCGACCTCGGCTACGGCTTCCTGCTGCAGCGCTACGCGCCCGACGGCGACGTCGCCAAGGCCACCCCGGCCGACATCCAGAAGGCGGCCTGGGACACCATTCCCGACGTGTTCGCCATCTTCTGGGCCTTTCGCCTGATGGTGGCCTGCGGGCTGCTGATGCTGGGCTTTTTCGTGCTGTCGACTCTCTACACCCTGCGCAACCAGGTGCAGCACAAGCGCTGGTTCCTGCGCCTGGCGCCGTGGATGATCCCGGTGCCCTGGATCGCCTGTGAAATGGGCTGGGTCACCGCCGAGGTCGGTCGCCAGCCCTGGACCGTGTACGGCCTGCTGCCGACCTGGATGAGCGCGTCGACCCACAGCGTGGGCTACATGGTGTTCTCGCTCATCGGCTTCGTCACGCTGTATTCGGTGTTCATCGCCGTCGAGATGTACCTGATGCTGCGCTTCATTCGCCTCGGTCCGTCGTCGCACGGCGGCCCGCGCATGGCCACCGCGGCAGGCGGCTACGGATCCGCGCTGTCCGGAGCCGGCGCGATGATGTCCCGGAGGGATTGAGCCATGGAACTCTATCTGGCACTGAAGGTCTTGTGGTGGCTGCTGCTGGGCGTGCTGCTCATGGGCCTGGCCATCATGGTCGGCATGGACATGGGCGTGGGAACCCTGCTGCGCTTCGTCGGCCGCAGCGACACCGAGCGGCGCGTGTGCCTGAACGCCATCGGCCCGCACTGGGACGGCAACCAGGTCTGGTTCATCCTCGGCGGCGGAGCGATCTTCGCGGCTTTTCCGCTGATCTACGCCACCGCGTTCAGCGGCCTGTACATCGTCATGCTGCTGCTTTTGTGGACCATGATCGTGCGGCCCCTGGGGTTCGAATACCGCAGCAAGCTGGCGTCGCCAGCGTGGCGCAACGTCTGGGACTGGGCGCTGCTGGTCAGCGGAGCGGTGCCGATGATCGTCTACGGCGCCGGCATGGGCAACATGCTGCTGGGCGTGCCCTACCATTTCGACTGGGACCTGCGCTCCTACTACACCGGCAGTTTCCTGGCCCTGCTCAACCCCTTCGCCGTGCTGTGCGGGCTGCTGTCGCTTGCGCTTTCGGTGCACATGGGCGCGTCGATGCTGATGGGCCGCGCCGGCGGCGCCATCGCCGAACGCGCGCGCCGCGCCGGCTCCGGCGCGCTGCTGCTGGCGCTGCTGCTGTTCAGCATCGGCGGCGTCTGGGTGGCGTCGATGCACGGCTACGTGCTCGAGCACGGCCCCGGGGCGGCCGCCGCGCAGACCCCGCTGCAGCAGACGGTGAGCCTGCAGCCCGGCGCCTGGCTGGGCAATTACCGCGCCCATGCCGCGCTGTGGGCGGTCCCCTTGCTCGGCTACCTGGGCATGGCGCTGGCGCTGCTGGCGCTGCGCGCGCGCCGGCCGACCCTGGCGTGGTGGAGCGGCGC
>JAJZTW010000091.1 GCA_021847345.1 Pseudomonadota bacterium | reverse complement strand
CGATCAAGGCCTTGGGTTGGCCAGGAATGACCATGAGCTTCCCAGTACGGGACAGGAAGGATCTCGCGTCCGTGAAGGCCGGGGAGAGGGTGGATTTCGACCTGGCCAGAAGCCCGTCCGGGCAGTACGTGATCACGAGGCTGCGCAGTGCGCGATAGCGAATGATCCGGGCCGCGATCGGGCGCAGGCTGGGATTTACATGTTCACGAGCGCGCTCCTGCAGCGGCTGCACGCAGTGCGCCAAGACCTACGCCTGCCGACCGAAGCGGCCACGCTCGTACGTTACGACTTGCTCGTGCTCGACGCCCGCAGCATCGCGATCGCGGCCAACGCGTCATTCTTTGCGTGAGACCAAGTGTTCCCGACAAGGCCGCTGACGATAGTAAGCGCCGGGCAGACGTCCGTGATGCTGGCGCTTTGGACGCGCTGCTGCTTGCGTTGGCGGACGAATCAGGTGTCGTGCGAATCTGGTGCCAGCCCAATTTCAGCGGCGGATGTGAACATCCGCGCCCCCGCGCTACGCGCCGACTCCGCAGCCCGAAAATATCCCATCAGTGCCGCCGGCGACCTGTGCCCGGTCAGCGCCATCGTCTCGGCCAAGGGCACGTTTTGCCGCGCGGCTTCGGTCACGAACCCAGAGCGCAGGGAGTGCGCCGCGTAGGTATCGGGCAGGCCAGCGAGTGCGGCGCGCGCCTTGACGATGTCGCGCACCGCAGCGGGCGCCAGGGGCTCGCCGATCGTCTCGCCGCGCCGGATGCGCCGAAAAATTGCCCCCTGCGTCAGACCGCTGCGCCGTATCCAGGCCTCCAGCGCATCGGCGGCCTCCTCGAGGATGGGTTTCTCGCTGTCGGGCCGCAGTTGTCCGGCTTGGTTCGTTTTGGAGCGCAGCAGCGTGAACGAATACGCACGCGGTCCGACCTTGCGCGTGTTCTCGAAGGTGGCATCCGTGACCTCGGAGCGTCGGCGTCCCCCGCTGGCCCAGGCGAAGAGGAGCAGGGCGCGATCGCGCACACCGCGCAGGGAGTCGTCACAGGTGGCCAGAAGGGCTTGAAGGGGTTCGATGGTCAGCGCCGCCTTCTTGTCTTGGGTCACGCCGCGCCGGGCGTAGGCGCGGCGGGCCTTGGCAAGGAGCTCGCGCACGTGTGCATCCTGCATGGGGTTGGCCACGCGCTGGAGTTGATGAGCTTTGGACAGAACGCTGACGCGGTGCAGGATGGTAGCCAGGGCTGGCGGGCCCGGCTGCGCCTTGAATCCGCCCGCAACCAGGGCCTGGTCGAGCGCAGGCGGGAGCTCGCAGGCGAGGCCGGCCCGGGTTTTGCGTTCCATATGGTCCACGAGGAACTGTTGCACGGAAGCGACCTGCAAGGGCAGGGCGATGGGCTGGCCGTAGCGCAACCAGTACCACGCGGCCCAGTAGCGCAGTGCCGTCTGGTAACTGCGCACAGTGTGCGGCGACTCGCCCTCGGCGAGCAGGGCTTCGGCTGCGCCTGCGGCCAAGGGTGCGAGCACCGCGGGGTCCAGCGTGGCGACCTCGCTCGTCGGAAGGGGCTGGGGGACAATCACGGTGGGTGGCGGCATGAGATTGAAAAACGACTGTTCCTGTAAGATATCTAACACAGTTTCCGAATAGGTCGCGATAACTATCCCTTATCGTGACTAACTATGCCAGGAAGCAGGGCGCCAATCAAGGAGATCGAACGATGGCCCGCGGAATCACCGAAAGCGACGTGTTCACCGCCTGTGACGCACTGCTGCTCGCAGGCGAGCGTCCGACCATCGAGCGGGTGCGCCAGACGATCGGGCGTGGCTCGCCCAATACAGTCAGTCCCATGCTGGACGCCTGGTTCAAAGGGCTGGGCCGGCGCTTGCAGGATCCCGGTGCCTTCGCAGCCCCGCCCGATGTGCCGGAGCCCATCCTTCAGGCTGCGCAGCATTTTTGGGAGGTAGCTCTTTCGCTGGCTCGAGCCGATATCGATCGACGTGTCCACGAAGGCTTGGCTGCCAACGCCGCGGAACTTGCGACGGAAAAGGAAGCAGCGGCCGCGGCCGTGGCCTCGGCCGCCGAGCGTGGAACCCATGTTGCTCGGCTTCAATCGGAGCTCGCTGAACAAAGCGCCTTGCTCGACCAGGCGCGGCAGTCGTTGGCGGCCGAGGGCGCTCGCGTGGTCGAACTGCGCGCAGCGCTTTCGTTGGCCGGTGAGCGCCTTTGCCAACAGGAAGAACGCTCAACCGCTGAGCTGGCCGAGCTCAAACGCCAATTGGTCGCAGCATTGGACCGTGCTGACGCCGCCGATCGTCGCGTGGCGCTGGAACTGGAACGGGAACGCACGACGCGCGCGAAGGCCGAACGCCAGGCTGACTCCCTGCTCAAGCGCCTGGATGCCATGCTGCATGAGATCGCTGCAACTGAGGAACGAACGCGCCGACAGATTGCGGAGGCGCGTCACCGCGAAGCGACCTTGAGTTCGCAACTGGCTGCGGCCACGACCGAGCTGAGCATCGCGCGCGAACGTGTCGTCGAGATCAGCGCGCTGCGCGATGCGAGCGCTGCGGACGCAGCGGCGGCTCGCGCTCAGGCCCTGGGCCTGCAGGCCTCATTGGATCGGTTGACGACATTTGTGACAATGCGTTCGCCTCAGGCGCGAACACGGACCAGCAAGCCCCAACAAGGTACCCGTCGCTGAGCCTTGCAGGTCTGTCGCAGGCCCGTTATGCGAGGCGAAGCAACTTTGCGATTCGTCCGGAGGATCCGTTTGGCGTGAGCCTCTCACGGAGTCGCAGGACTGCGGCACAAAAATGCCGGCGAGCAATTGAATTCGTACACGTTGGTGTTGCAGATACCCCCAGCCAGCAAGCCCTTGAGGCGGGCATCCAGCATCGCGCAGTTGTTTGAGACCATACGTGTCTGGTTGCTGTCCAGCGCAAGGCCAAGCAGGCACTGACCATCAACCAACAGTGCGCCGATGGAAATCTCCGCGCGCCCCGGCTGCCCTGACAGCAGTACGCCGACGACGACGATGAACGGAGGGACATGAACGATCGCGTGACGAAGACTAGATTGCCGCCGAGACAGCCGCGCCACGCGTTCGGAACGCCGGTTCGATCGCGTTGATTCGCCGTGCAGGGTTCAGTCCTCGGGCCGAATCTTGCGGAACGCCGCGAGCAGCGCCAGGTCGTAGGTGATCTTGAGGGAGCCGCAAACCACCAGGGGCGCGGCGAGCCATCCCGCACCGAGCAGGCCGCCCGTCATCAGCGGAGCCAGCGCTGCGGCAAGACTGCGGGGGATCGCGGTGAAACTTGCCGCGGCAACGCGCTCGGGTGGAGTGACGACCGCCATCACGAAGGCCGAGCGGGTCGGCACGTCCATCTGCGATAGCGCGCTGCGCAGCAGCAGAAGGATCACCGTCGGCAGCAGCGATGGCGAAAACGCCGCCGCGATCAGGAATAGGCTGGAAGGGATATGCGTGAACACCATGGTGTTGAGCAGCCCGACGCGCCGTGCGAGAACAGGCGCCAGCAACTGCGACGTGGCGCTGAGCAATCCGGCCACGAAGAAGAACTGCCCCGCCCGCGCCGCTGAGAGGCCGAATCGTTGCAGCAGCCAAAGCGATAGCAGGGAGTTGACGAGCAGCCCCCCTGCGAAAGCGTCGATGCTGAACAGCAGCGCCAGTCGTCTGACGATGCGACGAGAGGGCCCAAGCGGCTTGGAAGTTGCAAGCGCTGCGGTGTGTGCACGCGGCAATCTTCGGTAGAGCAACCAGTTGACCACGCCGACCACCGCATACACGACGAACATCATGCGTAGCGCAACGAGCGTGGAGACGCCGGCGTGTAACGACAACCAGGATGGAATGCCCGCCGCCAGAGAGCCTGTCGCCGCGCAAAGCGCGCCGATCAGGGTGTACCGCGCGAAGACATGGGTTCTCGCATCGCCTTGGGTTGCTCCCGCGAGCCATGAGTGTTCCAGCGGGAGGAACAAACTGACGTCGCCGCCGCCCGGGTTGAGCGTACCCACGAAAGCCACCACGACAAGCGGCCACAGCGCGGACAACGAGGCAAACGCCAGCCCGGTTGCCGCCATGAGGCCTGCCGCAACCAGCAGCATATGCCGTAGCGCGAAGCGATGGGATAGTGTCCCGACGGCCAGCGTGGCCAGCGCGGATCCGATCAGGGTGGCACTGCTGACGAGGCCCACTTGCAGCTCCTGGAAGCCGAGCGCGAACATGTAGCTCGGCAACAGCACGGCGACAAAGCCATCGCAGAAGCCACGCAGGCCGCGACTGAGCAGAACGAGCCTTGCCGCATCGGTTGGACCCGACTCGACCTGAAGGTCCCTCTTCTTCCGATGCGAATCAAGCCATGGAACGACTCGGACTTTTGAGCGTGCCATGTCGATCCATCTCACAAAGTGCCTCCGGGGTCGGTGATGCCCATGGCGAACGGATTGTCGGGCACCAGGCGCCCGACGAGCTGAGCCCGGCCAAACCCTCCGCAGCGCGCCGCACGGAAGCCTCTCAAAGCGGCAGCAGCGCTCGTATCAGGCCGATGGCGGCGCAGGTCAGCACCACGGTCATGATGCCGGCGCGCCCCTTCCAGAGCACCAGCCATGCGACAAGCCCCAGCAGCGCGGCGAAGACATGGAACCCGCCGCCGAACAGTGCGGAATCGGTCGCGCGCGGCCAGAACACGTGCCACGCGAAGAACAGCGCCAGGTTCAGCACCACCCCCACCACGGCGGCGGTGATGCCGGTGAGCGGGGCGGTGAAGCGCATGTCGTCGCGCGTGGCTTCCACCAGCGGGCCGCCCACCAGAATGAACAGGAAACAGGGCAGGAACGTGAAGAAGGTGGCCACCACGGCCCCGGCCGCCCCGGCAAGCACCAGTGCCTGCGAACCGAACACCCGCTGGGTCCACGCGCCGACGAAACCGACGAAGGCCACCACCATGATGAGCGGCCCAGGCGTGGTTTCCCCCAGGCCCAGGCCATCGATCATCTGCGGACCGGTGAGCCAGTGGAAGTGCTCCACGCCCGCCTGGTAGACGTAGGGCAGCACGGCGTAGGCCCCGCCGAAGGTCACGTAGGCCGCCTTGGTGAAGAACAGCCCCATGTCGCGCAGCGTGCCCGCGGGAAGGGCGACGAAGGCGGCGGCCCAGATCGCCATGAACACCCCGAGCAGCGCGAGCAGGCGCCGCGCGCGGAATCGGGCGTGAGCGGGCGGCGGGGTGTGGTCGTCGATCACCGCAGGACCCCAGCCGTCCTGGGCCGGGCCGTGGCCACCGCCGATCTGGAAACGCTGCGGTGCGATGCGCCCTCCCACCCAGCCCGCCACGCCGGCGCCGAGCACGATGGCCGGAAACGGCAGGCGCAGCAGGAAGATGGCGAGAAAGGCCGCCGCGGCGATGAGCCAGAGCGCGCTGTTCTTCAGCGCCCGCTTGCCGATGCGCCAAACCGCGAACGTCACCACCGCCACCACCGCGGGCTTGACTCCCTCGAACACGCCGGCGACCAGCGGCAGGTGGCCGTAGGTCATGTAGGTGGCGCTCAGGCCAATGAGGATGAACAGCGATGGCAGCACGAACAGCACTCCGGCCACGATGCCGCCGCGCGTGCGGTGCAACAGCCAGCCGATGTAGATGGCGAGCTGCGTGGCCTCGGGCCCCGGCAGCACCATGCAGTAGTTGAGCGCGTGCAGGAAGCGCCGCTCGGAAATCCAGCGGCGCCGCTCGACCAGTTCCTGGTGCATGACCGCGATCTGGCCGGCCGGACCGCCGAAGCTGATCCAGCCGAGCTTGAACCAGAACCTCAGCGCCTCGGCGAACGACGGCGCGGGAGGCGCGCCGACGGATGCGGGGTCAGCGGGCGCAGGATGGGGTTTCATGCACGATCTCCGGCGAGTCCTTGCAAAAGCCAGTCGAACACCTGCATGGCTTGGGCCAGCAGAGCGTCGTCGTCGGGCTCGCTGGCGAGCAGGCCAGCCAGCATCGCCGATACGCCCGGGGCCTCGGCCACCGCATGCCCGCCCACGTCCAGCGCGTGGACCAGCGCACCCAGCCGTGCCAGCGCAGTGTGGGACTCGAGCCCGAAGCTCGCCAGCAAGGTCTCGAAGGTGACGCGGGCGCCGACATGGCTGAAGCGGGCGCCGTCGAAGTCGAAGCCCAGCCATTGCGGCGCGCAGTCCTTCGGATCCGCCAGCCAGACGAAGCGAGCCTGCGGGTCGATGTGGCGTCGGATCAGCCAGGCGGAGGCCAGCCGGTCCACCCAGGGGCGAGCGCGGGTGGCCCAGACTCGGCCGTGATAGTCGCTCGCACACAGCGGGACGATTGGGCGCGCCGGCTTGGCCTGTGGCTCGTCGGGGCTGAACTGACGCATCAGCGCAGCGCGGACGACCTCCAGCGCGTCACCAGCCTGGCGCTGCGCGCTGCCCGCGAAGTAGTCGATGGCGCAGGTGTGGGAATATCGGCGTTCCAGCCCATGCAACTGGCGCTGGGCGGAGGCGGCATCCGTGCCTGGGAGGGCTTCGTGCAGTTCCCGGGCCGCGTCGATCAGCGCGGCAAAGTCGGCGCCCCGGTCGAAGCGCTCGCACATAGCGACTTCCTGCGCGGCATCGCGAGCCTGGAGCTGGAACAGCTCGGCGCTGCCCTGGGCTTCCTTAACCGTGGCGGCCACGGCCTGCAGCGCTTGCGCGTGCTGCGGGGCATCGGGCAGCAGATAGACGCCGTCGCGCAGCGTGGCGCAACCCAGCGCCTTGAGTTCGCGCCACACGCGCATGCGTCCAGTGCCCGCCTTGGCCGGCAGGCTGAGCAGCAGCACCAGCCAGGAAGCGAACGGC
>JAJZTW010000047.1 GCA_021847345.1 Pseudomonadota bacterium | reverse complement strand
CGGGGCGCCCAAGACGACAACGGCCGCGTGGTTCGCACCGCGCGGCCGTTGGCTCCTGAATTCCTGGTCGGGGTGAGAGGATTCGAACCTCCGGCCTCTACGTCCCGAACGTAGCGCTCTACCAGGCTAAGCTACACCCCGAATGTGTCTCGCGCCCCGGATGCCTCGAAGGCTTGCCGAAACCTCGACCTCACTCACTCACCTTCACTCAACTTCACTCAACTTCAAAACCCCGCGGCCGCAGACCCCAGGGCAAGCCTGCTAGTGTAGCAAACTCGTTTTGGACAAGCTAGTGCCTGTGCCCTGCGCCGTGAACGACTCTTGAGAAAACGCAGGGCCGCCCCAAGTTTTCTCGATCCCCAGGGGGATGAGGCCGGACCAGCTGCTGTGCCTGCGCACAGCAGCGCGCCGGCCGAATCCGAGCAGCCTGCAAGCTGCGAGGTGGAACGGGTCGGGCCCCGGGCCCGGCCCTGGGGGCGCTCACGAGTTGCGCTGCAGGCTGTATTCGCACAGTTCGACCAGCGCCTGGCGATACGGCCCCCCGGGCATCGTCTCGGCTGCGCCGAGGGCCTGGTGCAATTCGGCGCGCGCCACGGTGTACACCTCCTCCAGCGCGCCGCAGGCGTGGACGATCTCGAGGATCTGCGGCAGGCGCTCGGCGTCGCCTTCGCGAATCGCGTGCTCGATCAGCTCGCGCTGCCCGGCTTCGGCGCGCTGCATGGCCACGATCAGCGGCAGCGTGGGCTTGCCCTCGCGCAGGTCGTCGCCGACGTTCTTGCCCATCTGCTCGGCATTGCCGTTGTAGTCCAGCGCATCGTCGATCAGCTGGAACGCCAGGCCGACCGAGCGCCCGTAGGCCGCCGCGCGCTGCTCGGCCGCGTCGTCGCAGCCGGCAAGCACGGCACCGATGCGAGCCGCGGCCTCGAACAACGCGGCCGTCTTGTCGTGGATCACCCGCATGTAGCGCTCGCGACTGATTTCCGGGTCGTGCATGTTCATCAACTGCTGCACTTCGCCCTCGGCGATCACGTTGGTCGCGTCGGCCAGGATGCGCAGGATGCGCAGGTTGCCGGCAGCCACCATCATCTGGAACGAGCGCGAGTACAGGAAGTCGCCCGACAGCACGCTGGCGGCGTTGCCGTAGGTCGCGTTGCTGGTCTGGCGCCCGCGGCGCAACTGCGACTCGTCGACCACGTCGTCGTGCAGCAGCGTGGCGGTGTGGATCATCTCGACCACCGCGGCCAGGTCGTGCAGGTGCTCGCCGTCGTGGCCGTGGGCGCGCGCCACCAGCAGCAGCAGCGCCGGACGCAGGCGCTTGCCGCCGGCGCCGACGATGTAGCTGCCGATGGCGCTGATCAGCGGCACCTCGGAGGCCAGCGCGCGACGGATCGACGCATCGACCTGCTGCATGTCCTGGGCGATGGGGGCGAGAATGGTCGAGATCGAGGCGGGAGAGGTCACGAACGGCGCGCGAGTTGACGGGGCGACAGGAACACCTGGAAAGGCACCAGGCGTGGAAATTCTAATGAGCGCCGCAGCGCGCGGCGTTCCGCCCCGGCGAGCGGCTCGGGCCATCCAGGGGTGGTGCGGGATCTGCTATGATGAGGGGTTCGTCGCATAGCCTCGAGCTTGCGCCGGGCCTCGGAACGAGGTGCGGCTGCCTGGTGGTGAGATGGCGAGATGGCGAGACGACGAAGGCAAGGCTTGCCCGCCTGCGAGCGGGCAGCGTTCTTTTCATCAGGAGTCCCCTATGTATGCGGTCATAAAAACCGGCGGCAAGCAGTACAAGGTCGCTGCCGGCGACAAGATCAAGGTAGAACAGATTGCCGCAGACGTTGGCCAGGACATCGTGCTCGACCAGGTGCTCGCCGTTTTCGACGGCGCCGACACCCGGCTCGGGACCCCGCTGTTGGCGGGTGCTGCGGTGAAGGCCAAGGTTCTGGCGCACGGGCGTGGCGAGAAGGTTCGCATTTTCAAGATGCGTCGCCGCAAGCATTATCAGAAGCGCCAGGGCCACCGGCAGAATTTCACCGAATTGCACATTGAAAGCATCGCTGCTTGAGGAGCGAACGACATGGCACAGAAAAAAGGCGGCGGCTCCACGCGTAACGGCCGCGACTCCGAGGCCAAACGACTCGGCGTGAAGGTGTTCGGCGGCCAGACCGTGTCGGCCGGCTCGATCATCGTGCGCCAGCGCGGCACGCGTTTCCACCCGGGCACCAACGTGGGCGTGGGCAAGGACCACACGCTGTTCGCGCTGGTCGACGGCAAGGTCGAGTTCGCGCGCAAGGGCGCGTTCGACCGCCACTACGTCACGGTGGCCGAGCTGCCCGCGCAGGCCTGAGTGCACCCGGCGCCGGCTCCCCCGTGGAAGCCGGCGCTCTCCTTTTGCTCATTTCCAGCGGCACGCCTTCGGCGCTTGATTCCTTGTGAAATTCGTCGACGAAGCGCACATCGAGGTGTTTGCCGGCAACGGTGGCAACGGCTGCATGTCGTTCCGCCGGGAGAAATTCATCCCCTTCGGCGGGCCCGACGGGGGTGACGGCGGTCGTGGCGGCCATGTCTACGCCGAGGCCGACTCCAACCTGAACACCCTGATCGACTTCCGCTACCAGCGCCTGTTCCGCGCCCGCAACGGCGAGCACGGGCGGGGCGCCGACCAGTTCGGCGCCGCCGGCGACGACATGCTGCTGCGCGTGCCTGTGGGCACGCTGGTGCGCGACGAGGACAGCGGCGAGCTGATCGCCGACCTCGCCACCCCGGGCCAGCGCGTGATCATCGCCCAAGGCGGCAACGGCGGCCTGGGCAACCTTCGATTCAAGTCCAGCACCAACCGCGCGCCGCGCCAGAGCACGCCGGGGCAGCCTGGCGAGCAGCGCCGCCTGCTGCTGGAGCTCAAGGTGCTTGCCGACGTCGGGCTGCTGGGCCTGCCCAATGCCGGCAAGAGCACCTTCATCGCCGCGGTTTCCAACGCCCGCCCCAAGATCGCCGACTACCCGTTCACCACGCTGCATCCGCAACTCGGCGTGGTGCGCGTCAGCCAGGGACGCAGCTTCGTCGTGGCCGACATCCCGGGCCTGATCGCCGGAGCTGCCGAGGGGGCCGGGCTGGGGCACCAGTTCCTGCGCCACCTGCAGCGCACGCGCCTGCTGCTGCATCTGGTGGACGTGGCCCCGTTCGACCCCGAGGCGGATCCGGTTCGCGACGCGCGCAACGTCGTCGCCGAACTCAAGAAATACGACCCCGAACTGGCCGCCAAGCCTCGCTGGCTGGTGCTCAACAAGCTCGACATGGTCGAGCCGCACGAGCGCGCAGCCCGCGTGTCCGAGATTCGCCGCCGCCTGCGCCACAAGGGCCCGGTGTACGCGATCTCGGCCCTGGCCCGCGACGGCCTGGAACCCCTTCTGCGCGACATCGACCAGGCCCTGCGCGGCGAAGCGCAGGGCGACGAAGCTCCGGCAGTCGATCCTCGCGACCCGCGTTTCGCCGCCCATGAGCCCCACGACGAATCCTGAACCCTCCTCCGTGATCGCACAGGCGCGACGCCTGGTGGTGAAGGTCGGCTCCAGCCTGGTGACCGATGAGGGCCGTGGCATCGACCACGCAGCGGTGGCGTTGTGGGTGGAACAGATCGCCGGGCTGCACGGGCTCGGCAAGGACGTGATCCTGGTGTCCAGCGGGGCCATCGCCGAAGGCATGAAGCGCCTGGGCTGGACCCGCCGGCCGAGCGAGATCCCTGAGCTGCAGGCCGCCGCCGCGGTGGGCCAGATGGGCCTGGCGCAGGCCTACGAAAGCGCCTTCAGCGCGCGCGGAAGGCATTGCGCGCAAATCCTGCTGACCCACGCCGACCTGGCCAACCGCAGGCGCTACCTGAACGCGCGCAGCGCGCTGCTGACCCTGCTGGGGCATCGGGTCGTGCCGGTGATCAACGAGAACGACACCGTGGTCACCGACGAGATCAAGGTCGGCGACAACGACACGCTGGGCGCGCTGGTGACCAACCTGGTCGAGGCCGATGCGCTGATCATCCTCACCGACCAGAGCGGACTGTTCTCGGCCGACCCGCGCAAGGACCCGGGCGCCACGCTGGTTCGCGATGCACGCGCCGACGACCCGTCGCTGGCGGCGATGGCCGGCGGGGCGGGCAGCGCCATCGGCAAGGGCGGCATGCTGACCAAGGTGCTGGCGGCGCGTCGCGCCGCGCAAAGCGGCGCCCACACCGTGATCGCCAGCGGGCGCGAGCCGAACGTGCTGCTGCGCCTGGCGGCCGGCGAGTCCATCGGCAGCTGCCTGCACGCGGGCAGCGGCAAGCTGGCGGCGCGCAAGCAGTGGATGGCCGATCACCTGCAGGTCAGCGGCCGCGTGACCGTCGACGCGGGCGCCGCGCGGCGCCTGCGCGAGGGCGGCGCCAGCCTGCTGCCCGTGGGAGTGACCGAGGTGGGCGGTGAATTCGAACGCGGCGACGTGATCGCGGTGGTCGACCAGGACGGGCGCGAGATCGCCCGCGGCCTGAGCAACTACGCGTCTGCCGAGGCGCGCCTGATCCGGCGCGCGCCGACGGCGCAGATCGAGTCGATCCTGGGCTTCATCGAGCAGCCGGAGCTGATCCACCGCGACAACATGGTGCTGCGCCAGGGCCCGGCCTGAGCCGCCTCAGGGCAGCACGCGCTGCGGGCGCATGCCCCGGCGCAGTCGCTGCACGAGCCGGTGCGCGTCGCCCGCCGCGCTCGGCCCGGAACACCAGTAGTCGCGGTCGAGAACCGCGTGCACATCGGAATCCGACGCTGCGTTGATTCCGAGCCAGCTGCTGTCCGGATTGGCGCTCCAGCGCGCATCGGACTGGCTCCACGTGGCGTAGACATGCCAGGTATCGTCGCGGCAGTTCAGGCCCTCGTAGCTGATGTTGCGAAAACCCGAGGCGGTGCGCACCACCAGCGTGTATCGAACCAGGTCGCTCTCGGCCCGGCTGACACTTGCCGGGTCGACCATGAATCGCAGGTTGGAACCGGCGGGAATCGGCACGTCGAGCAACGCCGAGTCGCGCGTCGGAGGCGCGGCCGGGAAGTGCACCACGGCTCCGGGATGGATCGCCGGGGCCGACGCCGGCAGGCCCTCGATGGCAGGCGGCAGGTCCTGCGCCGATGCGATGGCGCCCAGCGCCAGCCAGCCGCACAGCAGGCAGGCCAGCGCCAGGCCGCGCCGCGACGTCACCACGCGAGGCACGGTCATTCCTGCGTGACCTCGCCGTGCAACGCCACCGCGTGGCCGCGCTGATGCCGCACATGCGCACGCAGGTAGCGCGTGCGCGGCTCGAGGCGGGGAAGAAGGTGCTCGAGCTCGCTGAGCGCCTGCTGGTACACCGCGCGCTTGAACTCGATCACGCTTTCGAGCTCGACCCAATAGTCGTTCCAGCGCCAGGCGTCGAACTCCGGATGGTCGGTGGCACGCAGGCACACGTCGCTGTCGCGACCGGTGAGCCGGAGCAGGAACCAGATCTGCTTCTGGCCCTTGTACACGCCGCGGTGGTCCCGGCGCAGGTACTGGGCCGGCACCTCGTAGCGCAACCAGTTGCGCGTGCGTCCCAGCAGATGCACGTGGCACGGGCGCAAGCCGACTTCCTCGAACAACTCGCGGTACATCGCCTGCTCGGGAGTTTCGCCGACGTGGATGCCGCCTTGCGGAAACTGCCAGGAATGACCACTGATGCGCTTGCCCCAGAACACCTGGTTCCTGGGGTTGAGCAGGATGATGCCGACGTTGGGACGATAACCCTCTCGATCCAACATGGCCAGTGCCCCCGTTCTTTTAGAATGTGTCCTGATTATAGGCTCCGCGCCGCTTTCAGCGACACCCCGGCGACACCCCGCCGATACCCCTCACGGCCCGCGCCGGGCCCACGCGGGCCGCGGCTCGCGCGGGCCTGCCTGGCTGCAATCCTTCGACAAACGTCCACTTCATGCGCGCCTCCCGCTTTTTCATTTCGACCCAGAAAGAAGCCCCCGCCGACGCCGAGGTCGCGAGCCAGGCGCTGATGCTCCGCGCCGGCATGATCCGCAAGCTCGCCGCCGGGCTCTACACCTACATGCCGCTGGGGCTGCGCAGCCTGCGCAAGGTCGAGGCCATCGTGCGCGAGGAGATGAACCGCGCCGGCGCGATCGAGCTGCTGATGCCGGTGGTGCAGCCGGCCGAGCTGTGGCAGGAGACCGGGCGCTGGGACAAGTTCGGCCCCGAGTTGCTGCGCATCCAGGACCGTCACGGACGCGACTTCGTCGTGCAGCCCACGTCCGAGGAGGTGGTCACCGACGTGGCGCGCGGCGAGTTGCGCTCGTGGCGCCAGCTTCCGGTCAACTTCTATCACATCCAGACCAAGTTCCGCGACGAGCGACGCCCGCGCTTCGGCGTCATGCGCGCGCGCGAGTTCACGATGAAGGACGCCTATTCCTTCGACCGCGACCGCGACGCCGCGCAGCGCAGCTACGAGACCATGTACCAGGCGTACCGTCGCATCTTCGAGCGCTTCGGCTTCGAATTCCGCGCGGTCTCGGCCGACTCGGGGGCCATCGGCGGCTCGCTGAGCCACGAGTTCCACGTCATCGCCGACACCGGCGAGGACGCGATCGCGTACTGCCCGGATTCCGACTACGCGGCCAACGTGGAAATGGCCGAGGCGCTGCCGCTGCTGGCCGCGCGCGGTCCCGCCGGCAAGGCGCTGCACCGCACGCCCACGCCGGGCGCGGCCAAGTGCGAGGACGTCGCCGAGCAGTTGGGCATCGCGTTGCAGGCCACGGTCAAGTCGGTGGTGCTGGCCGTCGACGCCGACTCGGGCACGCAGCTGGTGCTGCTGCTGGTTCGCGGTGACCACGCGGTGAACGAGGTCAAGGTGGGCAAGCTGGCGGGGCTCGCCGACACGCGCATGGCCACCGAGCAGGAGATCGTCGAGTGGTTCGGCTGCCGCCCGGGCTTCATCGGGCCGATCGGCACGCTGCGCCCGCTGCGCGTGATCGCCGACCGCACCGTGGCCAACATGCACGACTTCGTCGTCGGTGCGAACGTGCCGGACTTCCACTACACCGGGGTGAACTGGGGACGCGACCTGCCCGAACCCGAGGTGGCCGACATCCGCAACGTGGTCGAGGGCGACCCGAGCCCGGACGGCCGCGGGCGCCTGGCGATGTGCCGCGGCATCGAGGTCGGCCACGTGTTCTACCTGGGGACCAAGTACTCGGAGGCGATGCAGGCCACCTACGTCGACGAGGCCGGAAAGGCGCGTCCGCTGGAGATGGGTTGCTACGGAATCGGCATCACGCGGATCCTCGGCGCCTGCATCGAGCAGAACCACGACGCGAGGGGCATGATCTGGCCCGACGCGCTGGCACCGTTCGAGGTCGTGATCTGCCCCATCGGCATGGACCGCAGCCCGGCGGTGCGCGAAGCCGCCGAAGCGCTGCTGGACGAACTGCTGGGCGCCGGCTTCGACGCCGTGCTCGACGACCGCGGCCTGCGCCCCGGCTCCATGTTCGCCGACTGGGAGCTCATCGGCGTTCCCCACCGCCTGGTGGTGTCCGATCGCGGCCTGGCCGCCGGCACGCTGGAATACCAGCACCGGCGCGACACCGAGGCCGGCAGCGTGGCGCGCGGCGAAGTGCTGCAGTGGCTGCGCCAGCGCGCCCGGCGCTGAACCCGACTCGGCGACGGAGCCGGTGATGACGCCGAGCGGCCGCTGGCGACGCCCGCTTGCCGCACTGTTGCTGGCGGCGGCCGCCTCGCTGCCGCCGCTGGCGTACGCTGGCGCGCAGCGCGAGGAGGCTCTGTCCGACGCGGTGCGCCTGGCGCTGGCCGCCCAGATCGCCGACGACGCCGCGCCCACGCCGCGTTTCGACGACCCGCGCAAGCTGGTCGACTACCTGCTGTGGCTGGCGACCGAATCGTCGCGCCTGCGCGCGCGCATCCCCGACACCGCGGCCCGCCGGGCGCTGCTGCGCACCGTCTGGTACGAGGCCACCCGCGCCGGGCTGCAGCCCACGCTGGTGCTGGGGCTGATCCAGGTCGAGAGCGGCTTCGACAAATACGCCATCTCGCGGGTCGGCGCCATGGGGCTGATGCAGGTCATGCCTTTCTGGACCCGGCAGATCGGCAACGGCGACAAGCTCGCGCTGTTCCGCATGCGAGTGAACCTTCGCTACGGCTGCGTGATCCTGCGCCATTACCTGGACGAGGAGCACGGCAACCTGTTCTACGCGCTGGGGCGCTACAACGGCTCGCGCGGACAGGCGGCCTACCCGGATGCCGTGCTGGCCGCGCAGCAGCGCTGGCGCGTGGGCCCCGGCCTGCTCGCCGACGCGATGCCGCGCCGGCGCTGAGGCTGCGCGCTTCAGCGCCGCATCAGGCCACCGCCCATGCGCTGCATCATCTTGAACATTTTCGCGCCCTTCATTTTTTTCATCATGTCGCGCATCTGCTCGAACTGTCCGAGCAGGCGGTTGACCTCCTGCACCGCCACGCCGGCGCCGGCGGCGATGCGGCGCTTGCGCGAGGCCTTGATCAGATCGGGCTTGCGGCGCTCGGCCGGGGTCATCGAGCAGATGATGCCCTGCATGCGCCGCACGTCGCGAGCGGCCTTGTCCATGTCGGCCTGACCGGCGCGCGCCTGCAACTCGGCCGGCAGCTTGTCGAGCATGCCCTGCAGCCCGCCCATCTTGTTCATCTGCTGCAGCTGCACCAGGAAGTCGTCGAGGTCGAACTGCTCGCCCGACTTGACCTTGCGCGCCAGTTGTTCGGCGGCCTGCATGTCGACGCTGCGCTGGGCCTGCTCGACCAGCGCGAGCACGTCGCCCATGCCCAGGATGCGATCGGCCATGCGCTGCGGGTCGAAGGCCTCCAGGCCGTCGATCTTCTCCGATACGCCGGCGAACTTGATCGGTGCGCCGGTGACATGGTGCACCGAAAGCGCGGCCCCGCCGCGGGCGTCGCCATCGAGCTTGGTGAGCACGATGCCGGTCAGCGGCAGGGTCTCGTGGAAGGCGCGCGCCGTGGCCAGCGCATCCTGGCCCTGCATCGCATCGACCACGAACAGGGTCTCCACCGGATCCAGCGCGTCGTGCAGTTCGCGGATCTCGCGCATCATCTGCTCGTCGACGGCCAGCCGGCCGGCCGTGTCGACCAGCAGCACGTCGAAGTGATGGGCGCGGGCGTACGCCAACGCGCGACGCGCGATGTCCAGCGGCTTCTCGTCGGCCGACGAAGCCAGGAAATCCGCGCCGGCCTGCTCGGTCACCGTGCGCAACTGCTCGATGGCCGCCGGGCGGTACACGTCGGCCGAGACCGTGAGCACCTTCTTCCTCTGGCGCTCGACCAGCCAGCGCGCCAGCTTGGCCGTGGTGGTGGTCTTGCCGGCGCCCTGCAGGCCGGCCATCAGCACCACCGCGGGCGGCTGTACCGCCAGGTTCAACGCCGCGGCGCCGCGCCCCATCAACTCGGCCAGCTCCTTGTGCACCACGCCGACCAGCGCCTGCCCGGGGCTCAGCGAACCCACCACCTCCTGGCCCAGCGCGCGCTCCTTGACATGCTGCGTGAACTCGCGCACTACCGGCAGCGCCACGTCCGCCTCGAGCAATGCCAGGCGAACCTCGCGCAGCATGTCGGCGACGTTGGATTCGGTGATGCGCGCCTGTCCGCGCATGGTCTTGACCACCTGCGACAGGCGCTGCGTGAGATTGTTCAACATGGGAGGGGCGAATCCTGGAAATGCGAGTCTTGCGACGGCGGCCCGCGACCGCTCGGTTAAACTCGAAACATGTGGATTTTAGTCAACGGCCTGGCGTTCACACTGTACCTGCTGACGGCATTCATCGGCCGTCCGCGGGCGGGTTCGGCCGCGCCCGCGGCGGCTTCGCCAGGGCGCCGCAACCTCGCCACGCTGTCGATGCTGCTGGCCTGGCTGGCGCATGCCTGCACGTTCGCGCTGGTGCTCGAGGGCATGCACGAGCCGGACTTCGGCTTCGCACCCGCGCTGTCGCTGACCTTCTGGCTGGTCGCCGCGGTGTACTGGGTGGAGAGCCTGTACTACCCGCTGCAGGGACTGCGCTCGTGGATCTGCCTGCTGGCGGCCGTCTCGCTGCTGCTGACGTGGTTCTTTCCCCCGTACCGCGTCGCGCCGGCCGGTGCGGGACTTGCGTTTTCCCTGCACTGGGCTCTGGGAATCGCCTCCTACGGCCTGTTCGGAGCCGCCGTGCTGCACGGCTTCATGCTGTGGTCGGCCGAGCGCGCGCTGCACCAGCGGCGCCCCGGGCTGGCCGGTCTGGGCCCGGCGCTGCCGTTGCTGACCCTGGAAAAGCTCACCTTCCGTTTGGCCACGCTGGGCTTCGTACTGCTCAGCGCGTCGCTGGTGTTCGCCGTGCTGTTCAGCGCGCGCCTGTTCGGCGAGCCCTTCGAGTTCAACCACCAGACGGTGTTCGGGGTCGCGTCGTGGCTGCTGTTCGCCGTGCTGCTGCTCGGCCGCCATGCGCTGGGGTGGCGCGGCAGGCGGGCCCTGCGCTGGCTGTTCTCGGGCTCGGCGCTGCTGCTGCTGAGCTACGTCGGTTCGCGCTTCGTGCTCCAGGTCATCCTGCACCGATGAAATACCTGCTGTTGTTCATCGTCGTGATCGTCGGCCTGATGCTGCACAAGAAGCAGCGTGGCGCGAGCGAATCCTTGTCGCGGGCCCAACGGGACGCGCAAAGACTGCGCGCGCCGGAGCCCATGCACGCGTGCACGCGCTGCGGCGTGCATGTGCCGGCCAGCCGCTGCGTCTGGGATGCGCAGCAGCGCCCCTACTGCTGTGCCGAGCATGCCCGCCAGGGCTGAGCGCGACGCGGGCGCGCCGGACAGCGGCTTTGCCTTCGAGCGCCACGCGCCGCGCCCGGCGCGCGCTCGCCGGACGGGCTCGTGGCCCGAGCGCCTGATCTCCGGCCTCGCACCTTCTCGCGAGCGCCTGCGCTCGTTTCGCGTGCTCGGCGCCGCCAGGCTGGTCATGGGCAGCATCCTGCTCGGCTGGTTTGTGCTCAACATGCTCGGCGCCGGCGCAGGGCGCGCGGGCATCGCGGTGGCCGGGCTGTACGTGTTGCTGGTGCTCGGCCAGTGGCTGCTCAGCCTGCGCACCCAGCGCGGCTTCGCGTGGCAGGTGCTGTCGGCCGTGCTGTGCGACCTGGTCGCGTTCACGCTGATGCAATGGCTGGCCGGGCCGACCGAGCACGAACTGGTGCTGAGCTACACGCTGCCGGTGCTCGCCGCCGGCGTGTGGGGCACGCTGCGCTTCAGCCTGGCGACCGCGGCGGCCGTCACGCTGCTGCTGCTGGCGCAGGCTTCGGCCGGGCTTGGCGGGGCCAGCGTCGGCGGCGAGCTGCAGTTCGTCGCCTCGGGCTTCGTCGGTGCCGCCTACTTCGCGATGGGGACCCTCGCATGGCAGCTCTCGCAGCGCCTGGTGCGCCAGGAGCAGCGAGCGCGCAGCAGCGAGATCCGCGCCAGCCGGCAGCTGGCCATCAACCGCCATGTGCTGCTGGAACATCCCGACGGCGTGCTGGTGCTGGACTCCCGGCTGCGCGTCGAGGCTGCCAACCCGGCGGCCGCCAACCTGCTGGGCATGCCCGGCGCGCCCGACGAGCTGAGCCCGGGCGCGTGGGACCTGCGCGACCCGGCGCTGGCCGTGCTCGGAGACGCGGTGCGCGCGCACGCCGAAGGCGCGCGCAGTGGCTCCCCGATGCAGTTCGAGAGCATCGACGGCGTGCGCCTGCAGGCACGCGTGCAACCGCTGCGGCATCTGCCCGGAGGGCCGGCCTACGTGGTGTTCGTGCAGGACATGCGCGAAATCGGCAACCAGATCCAGCAGGACAAGCTGGCCGCGCTGGGGCGGCTCGTCGCCGCGCTGGCCCACGAGATCCGCAACCCGCTGGGCGCCATCGCGCACGCCAACGAACTCGCGTCGGAACATGGCCTGAGCGAAGCCCAGCGCACGCGCATGTCGGAACTGATCTCGCAGAACGTCGACCGGCTCAACCGCATCGTCGAGGACGTGCTCGACCTCGGGCGTGCCGGCGCGCGCGCGCCGATGCAACTGCAGCCGCTGCGCCTGCTGCGCGAGCTGGTGGCCGAATACGAGATCGATGCACCCGGGCGCATCGAGCTGGAGGCCGAGGATGAGCGGGCCACGCTCAGCTTCGACCCGCAGCAGCTGCGCCGCGTGATCGTCAACCTGCTGGGCAACGCGCAGCGCTTCGCGAGCCACCAACCTGGGGCCATCCGCATTTCCTTGCGCGGCACCGGGCATGTGCGCGAGCTGGCGGTGGCCAACGACGGACCGGTGGTGGCTCCGAGCCTGCGCACGCAGATCTTCGAGCCGTTTTTCACCACCGACAGCCGCGGCACCGGCCTGGGGCTCTATATTTGCCAGGAACTGTGTTCGCGCTACGGCGCTCGCCTGTTCTACCGGGTGGTCCAGCGCGGGCAGTCGCATGGCGAATTCGTCATCGGGGTGATCGCGCCGCCGGATGCCCTGCGGGACGAAGCCTGATCCCGCAAAGTCCGCCCGCAGGCCGCAGCCATGACCGATCAACCCACCCCGATCCGCATGCTCGTCGTCGACGACGAGCCCGACCTGCGCGAACTCTACATGCTCACCCTGGTGCGCGAGGGCTGGCAGGCGGACGAGGCCGGCAGCGTGGCGCAGGCCCTGGAGCTGATGAAGCGCAACGACTACGAGGTGGCCATCGTCGACATGCGCCTGCCCGATGGCGAGGGCCACGACATCCTGGCGTGGGCGCAGGCGCAGCGCCGCGCCGAGCGCATTGTCGTGGCCACCGCCTACGGCAGCGCGGCCAGCGCGGTGCAGGCGCTCAAAATGGGCGCCTTCGACTATCTGACCAAGCCGGTGGAGCTGTCCCAGCTGCGCCAGGTGGTGCGCTCGGCGCTGGGCCAGCGCCCGGACGGCGCGCGTTCGTCGCCGCACGCCGCGCTGCAGGCGCTGGTCGGCGAGTCGCCGCCCATGCTCGCCATCAAGCAGACCCTGCGGCGCTGCGCGCGAGGCATGGCGCCGGTGCTGATCCAGGGCGAATCGGGCACCGGCAAGGAACTGGCGGCGCGCGCGCTGCACGAACTGAGCAACCGTGCCGCGGGGCCGTTCGTCGCGGTCAACTGCAGTGCCATTCCCGAACACCTGCTGGAGGCCGAGTTCTTCGGCTACCGCAAGGGCGCCTTCACCGGCGCCAGCAGCGCCCACGAGGGCTTTTTCGCCGCCGCCAGCGGCGGCACGCTGTTCCTGGACGAGATCGGCGAGCTGCCGCTGTCGATGCAGGCCAAGCTGCTGCGCGCGGTGCAGGAGCGCAAGATTCGCGCCATCGGCGAGACCGCCGAGACGCCGGTGGACGTGCGCCTGGTGAGCGCCACGCACCGCGACCTGCAGCGCTGCGTGCTCGACGGCACCTTCCGCCAGGACCTGTACTACCGGCTCAACGTGATCGCGCTGACCATGCCGCCGCTGCGCGAACGCCTGGACGACCTGCCGCTGCTCGCCGAAGCGCTGCTCGGTCGCATCCGCCGCGATCACGAACGCCCCGGGCTGCGCCTGCGCGAGCAGGCCGTCGAGCGCTTGCGACAGTTCGGCTTCGCCGGCAACGTGCGCGAGCTGGAGAACCTGCTGCACCGCGCCGCCGCGATGGCCCCGAGCGACCTCATCGGGCCCGAGGACCTGGAACTGACCCCCGACGCCGCGCCGGCCGGCGCCGCGGGCGCCGAGCGCGTTCCCGTCGCCGCGCCTGCCACCGTTCCCGTCGCCGCGCCTTCCGCCGTCCCCGCCATCGTCGCCGCCACCGCGACCGAGTCGTTACCGGGCGGCACGGCGGCGGCGCCAGGCGACGACGACGTGGCACGCCTGGCGGCGTACCTCGACGACATCGAGCGCACGCTCCTGCGGCAGGCGCTGGACGAATGCGCCGGCGACCTGGCCGGCACCGCGCAGCGCCTGGGCCTGCAACCGCGCCAGCTGCACTGGCGACTGCGCCGCCTGCGGCTCGACGATGTCGACTGAGCCCGCACCGAGCCTGTTCGACGCCGGCTGGTACCGCCATGCGCGGCGCCGCGAGTCGCCCCATTTCGATGCACGCCCGCCTGGCTCCCAGGTGGAGCTGGTGGTGCTGCACGGCATCTCGCTGCCGGCCGGAGTGTTCGGCACCGAGCATGTCGACGCGCTGTTCATGGGCCGCCTCGACACGGGCGTGCACCGCGAATTCGCGGCACTCGAGGGGCTGCGCGTGTCGGCTCATTTCGTGGTGCGCCGCGACGGCGCGCTGTGGCAGTACGTGTCCTGCGATCAACGTGCCTGGCACGCCGGGGTGTCGCGCTTCGGCGCACGCCAGCGCTGCAACGACTTCAGCGTGGGCATCGAGCTCGAAGGCTGCGACGACGTCGCGTACGAGCGAGCGCAGTATGAATCGCTCGGCGCGCTGCTCGGGGCCTTGCTGCAGGCCTATCCGATACGCGCCATCGCCGGGCACAGCGACATCGCGCCCGGGCGCAAGACCGACCCCGGCCCGCACTTCGACTGGTCTTTCGTGCGGCGCGCCAGCGCCCTGCCCCGCGCGGCGCTGCCCCCGTTCGCCTGAACTCGGCACGCGGCGCCTGGGGCGCCGGCTGGGCGGCGCCGTTTCCCATGCGCAACACCTGCTCGCGATGCGTTCAGGCGCAGCAACGCCCCCGCCGTAGGCGTGGGCGCGGGCTCGCCCGCAATCGGCCTGTGGAAAACCCTGTGCATACGCTGTGTTCCAGGCTGTGGGCGGCCTGTGCGTCGTCCGGGCGCTAGCTATAGGGTATTGCGCATGGCTGCTACGCTAGATATAGTGGCCCACAAGTCGACCTGCAGCGCCAAGGGCATGCGCCGGGTCGACCCAGTGCGCATCGGCGGCACGGCCCCACGAAGGCCGCCCCTCGACGCCGAATTCCCTCCCGGACGCTTCGCGCGCGAACGCCCGAAGGTCCTCGAGGCAACTGCATCCCTGCCGCGCGCCCCGCCCAATCGGCGGCTGCGCGGCCCGCTTTCCAGGAGACCCTGCGTGAATCTGAGCACCCCCACCACCGAGACCCAGGCCGCGATGCCCGCGCCGCGCATCAGCGACGAGCACGCCGCGGCCCAGGCCTACAGCGATTACAAGATCATCCGCCGCAACGGCGCCGTCGTCGGGTTCGAGCCGGCGAAGATCCAGATCGCCCTGACCAAGGCCTTTCTCGCGGTACAGGGCGGATCCAGCGCCGCATCGGCGAGCATGCGCGAACAGGTCGACGAGCTCACGCAGGCGGTGCTGCGCGCGCTGCTGCGCAGCCGTCCGGGGGGCGGCACCTTCCACATCGAGGACATCCAGGACCATGCCGAACTGGCGCTGATGCGCGCCGGGCACCACGAGGTGGCTCGCGCCTACGTGCTGTACCGCGAGCGCCGCGCGCAGGAACGCGCGCGCAGCCGCCAGGAGTCGGCGCCGCAGCAGCTCAGCCTGCACGTGATCGACGACGGCGTACGTCGCCCGCTCGACCTGGGCGCGCTGCAGGAGCTGATCCGCTCGGCCTGCGCCGACCTCGGCGCCGACGTGCGCCCCGATCCGATCCTGGCCGAGACCCAGCGCAACCTGTACGACGGCGTGCCGATGAACGAGGTGTACAAGGCGGCGATCCTGGCCGCGCGCACCCTGATCGAGAGCGACCCCGGCTACGCCAAGGCGACCGCGCGCCTGCTGCTGCACACCATCCGCAAGGACGTTCTGGGCGAGGAGGCCACGCAGGCCCAGATGGCCGCCCGCTACCCCGAGTACTTCGGGCAGTTCGTGCGCGAGGGCATCCAGCTCGAGCTGCTCGACGAGCGCCTGGCGCAGTTCGACCTCGCCCGCCTGGGTGCCGCGCTCAAGCCCGAGCGCGACCTCGAATTCGATTACCTGGGCCTGCAGACCCTGTACGACCGCTACTTCCTGACCAATCGCGCCGACACGCGCCACAACAAGGACGGCCGGCGCATCGAGCTGCCGCAGGCCTTCTTCATGCGCGTGGCGATGGGCCTGGCGCTGAACGAGATCGACCGCGAAGCCCGCGCCATCGAGTTCTACGAGGTGCTGTCGCGCTTCGATTTCATGGCCAGCACGCCGACGCTGTTCAATTCGGGCACCCGCCGCTCGCAGCTGTCGAGCTGCTACCTGACCACGGTGGCCGACGATCTCGACGGCATCTACGAAGCCATCAAGGAAAACGCGCTGCTGTCCAAGTTCGCCGGCGGCCTGGGCAACGACTGGACCCAGGTGCGCGCGCTGGGCAGCCACATCAAGGGCACCAACGGCAAGTCGCAGGGCGTGGTGCCGTTCCTGAAGGTGGTCAACGACACCGCGGTGGCGGTCAACCAGGGCGGCAAGCGCAAGGGCGCGGTGTGCGCGTATCTGGAGGCCTGGCACCTGGACATCGAGGAATTCCTGGAGCTGCGCAAGAACACCGGCGACGACCGCCGACGCACCCACGACATGAACACGGCGAACTGGATTCCCGATCTGTTCATGAAGCGCGTGATGGAAGGCGGCAACTGGACCCTGTTCTCGCCGGCGGACGTGCCCGACCTGCACGATCGCTTCGGCCAGGATTTCGAGCAGGCCTACCTGCGCTATGAACAGGCCGCCGCCAGCGGGCAGCTCAAGCTGCACAGGACCATCCCGGCCACGCAGCTGTGGCGCAAGATGCTGACCATGCTGTTCGAGACCGGGCATCCCTGGATCACCTTCAAGGACGCCTGCAACGTGCGCAGCCCGCAGCAGCATGCCGGCGTGGTGCATTCGAGCAACCTGTGCACCGAGATCACGCTCAACACCAGCGGCAGCGAGATCGCCGTGTGCAACCTGGGCTCGGTCAACCTGGTGGCCCACCTGCGCCAGGACGAACAGGGCGCCTGGGGCCTCGACCACGACAAGCTCAAGCGCACCGTGTCGACGGCCATGCGCATGCTCGACAACGTGATCGACATCAATTACTACGCCGTGGGCAAGGCGCGCAACTCGAACCTGCGCCACCGCCCGGTCGGCCTGGGAATCATGGGATTCCAGGACTGCCTGCACCTTGCCCGTATTCCCTACGGGTCGCAGCAGGCCGTGGAGTTCGCGGACCGCTCGATGGAGGCGGTGTGCTATCAGGCGTACTGGGCATCGACCGAGCTGGCCGCCGAGCGCGGGCGCTACAGCAGCTACACCGGTTCGCTGTGGGACCGCGGAATCCTGCCGCACGACACGCTGGCGATGCTGGCCGAGCAGCGCGGCGGCTATGTCGAGGTCGACGACTCTGCGAGCCTCGACTGGGATGCGCTGCGCCAGCGCGTTCGCGAGCATGGCATGCGCAATTCCAACTGCGTGGCCATCGCCCCGACCGCGACCATCTCCAACATCATCGGCGTGGACGCCTGCATCGAGCCGACCTTCCAGAACCTGTACGTCAAGTCCAACCTGTCGGGCGAGTTCACGGTGGTCAACCAGTACCTGGTGCGCGACCTCAAGGCGCGCGGCCTGTGGGACCAGGTGATGGTGGCCGACCTGAAGTACTTCGACGGCAGCGTGCAGCCCATCGACCGCATCCCCGACGACCTCAAGGCGCTGTACGCGACGGCCTTCGAGATCGACACCCGGTGGATCATCGAGGCGGCGGCGCGGCGCAGCAAGTGGATCGACCAGGCGCAATCGCTCAACATCTACATGGCCGGAGCGTCGGGCAAGAAGCTCGACGAGACCTACAAGCTCGCGTGGCTGCGCGGCCTGAAGACGACCTACTACCTGCGCACCACCAGCGCCACGCATGCCGAGAAGTCGACCGTGCGCACCGGGCGCCTGAACGCGGTGCCGCAGGCCGAGTCGAGCGCGGTCCAGTCGGCTTCGCAGCCGTCCGACGCACCGCTGCCGCCAAGCGCCGGAAGCGACATCAAGTTCTGCGCCATCGACGATCCGACCTGCGAGGCCTGCCAGTGAACCGACGAGGCACGAAGACTCGTGCCTCGTCGTTGGATTTTGGCATCAAACGAATGTGTGCAAGCGATTGGTTTGGATCGCATGACACCCTATCGTGTTGATGCTTTGTCATGAACACCTGATAATTGAACGAAGGCAAAGACATGCTGCATTGGGACGACAACACCGCCACCCCCAGCGGACCCTCCACGGGCCGCATGCCGGACGTTTCGCCCTCGGTCGCGCAGGCCGCGCGCGCACCGATGCTTTCCCCCGCCGTCGACGTCGAACAGCCCGCAACGGGGACTGACGCGTACAGCGCCCGCGCAGCGTCCAGCGCGCGGGTCAGCGCGGAGGACAAGAGCATCATCAACTGCCGCGCCGACGTCAACCAGCTCGTGCCCTTCAAGTACAAGTGGGCATGGGACAAGTACCTGTCCTCCTGCGCGAACCACTGGATGCCGCAGGAAGTGAACATGTCGCGCGACATCGCGCTGTGGAAGGATCCGCACGGGCTCAGCGACGACGAGCGCCGCATCGTCAAGCGCAACCTGGGCTTTTTCGTCACCGCGGACTCGCTGGCGGCGAACAACATCGTGCTGGGAACGTATCGCCACATCACCAACCCGGAGTGCCGGCAGTTCCTGTTGCGCCAGGCCTTCGAGGAGGCGATCCACACCCACGCGTACCAGTACATCGTCGAGTCGCTGGGACTGGACGAAGGCGAGATCTTCAACGCCTACCACGAGGTCTCGTCGATCCGCGACAAGGACGAGTTCCTGATCCCGTTCATCGACACGCTGACCAACCCGTCGTTTCGCACGTCGATGTTCGGCGGCACGGAACGCAACGACCAGGAGTTGCTGCGCTCGATCATCGTGTTCGCGTGCCTGATGGAAGGCCTGTTCTTCTACGTGGGATTCACGCAGATCCTGGCCATGGGGCGCCAGAACAAGATGACCGGCGCGGCCGAGCAGTACCAGTACATCCTGCGCGACGAGTCGATGCACTGCAACTTCGGCATCGACCTGGTCAACCAGATCAAGCTCGAGAACCCGCACCTGTGGACCCGCGAGTTCAAGGAGGAGATCACCGCGCTGTTCCATCGCGCGGTGGAATTGGAGTACGCCTACGCCGAGGACACGATGCCTCGGGGCGTGCTCGGACTCAACGCCTCGATGTTCAAGGGCTACCTGCGATTCATCGCCAACCGGCGTGCGCAGCAGATCGGGCTCGACCCGATGTTTCCCAACGAGGAAAACCCCTTCCCGTGGATGAGTGAAATGATCGACCTGAAAAAGGAACGGAATTTCTTCGAGACCCGGGTCATCGAGTACCAATCGGGCGGAGCCCTGTCCTGGGAATGAAGCCTTTCGCTGCTTCCCCTGGTTGCGCTGTCGCCCCGGCCGCGCGGTTGCCGGCCCGCGTTGGTTTTCCAGGAACACCTCATTGATGTTTCGCCGCTCCTCGTGCGATGCACTGCCCTGTCCGCCCGGCCGCGTTCCTGCGCGCCGCCGCGCGGACCGCGGCACTGCCGGCGCGAGGCCGCGGCGAGCCGTGCGCTGCGTGACGCCCCCGCAGGGGCATGCCGCGCACGGTCACCCGACATTCACCGCGCGGGCCACCCGGCCCGGCGGGAATGGCTTCGGACGCGCCAGCGCTGACGCGACCGGAGTTTTGCCCATCGGCGCCTTTGCAAATGACCCGTATCGGAGACCGCCGGGAGGCGGGGCCATGAGGAGCTTTGGACGCGACCGATGAGGTTGGACCTCTAAAACACGTGAACTAGGAGAATCAACATGGCAACTGCAACCAAGAAGCCTGCGGCCAAGAAAGCCGCAGCGAAGAAGGCCCCGGCGAAAAAGGCCGCGGTGAAGAAGGCAGCCCCGGCGAAGAAGGCCGTGGCCGCGAAGAAGGTCGTCGCCAAGAAGGCCGCTCCGGCCAAGAAGGCGGCTGCGAAGAAGGTCGTCGCCAAGAAGGCGGCGCCGGCGAAGAAGGCCGTGGCGAAGAAGGTCGTCGCCAAGAAGGCGGCTCCGGCGAAGAAGGCCGCTCCGGCGAAGAAGGCGGCTCCGGCGAAGAAGGCCGCACCGGCGAAGAAGGCGGCTCCGGCGAAGAAGGCCGCACCGGCCAAGAAGGCCGCACCGGCGAAGAAGGCGGCTCCGGCGAAGAAGGCCGCGGCGAAGAAGGCGGCTCCGGCGAAGAAGGCGGCGGCGAAAAAGGCCGCGGCGAAAAAGCCTGCCCCCGCCCCCGCGCCCGCGGCGAAGACCGCGCTGAGCCCGGCGGCGGCCTGGCCGTTCCCGACCGGCGATCGCCCCTGAGGCAGGCCGACCATGAAGCCCGGGCCGAAGGCCCGGGCTTTTTTGCGCGTGACGCCGTCGCCCCCGCCCGAATGGCTGCTGCCGCGGCAGCACGGCGCCGTGCTGCTGGTGGCCGCGCAGCCCGGCTCCCGGCATACGGAGCTGGTCGGTCTGCACGACGGCGCGCTGCGCATCCGCGTCGCCGCGCCGGCGATCGAGGGCCGCGCCAACGATGCGCTGCGCAGCTGGCTGGCGCAACGCCTGGGCTGTTCCCGAAGCAGCGTGCACATGCTGCGCGGCGACAAATCCCGGCGCAAGCAGGTCATGGTGGATCTGCCGGCCGCCGAGGTCCGCGCCCGCATCGAGGAGTTGCTGGCGCAGGCACAATCCGCCCCACGATGAATCAGCGCGGCTTCACGGCGCCCCACTCAACGTCAACATCACCTCCACCATGAGCATCAAATCCGACCGCTGGATCCGGCGCATGGCGCTGGAGCACGGCATGATCGAGCCCTTCGAGCCCGGGCAGGTACGCCAGGCTCCCGACGGGCACCGCATCGTCAGCTACGGCACCAGCAGCTACGGCTACGACATTCGTTGCGCCGAGGAGTTCAAGGTGTTCACCAACGTGCACAGCACCGTGGTCGACCCGAAGAACTTCGATCCCCGCAGCTTCGTCGACATCCAGTCGGACGTGTGCATCATCCCGCCGAACAGCTTCGCGCTGGCACGCACGGTCGAGTACTTTCGCATTCCGCGCAACGTGCTGACCATCTGCCTGGGCAAGAGCACCTACGCGCGTTGCGGCATCATCGTCAACGTCACGCCGTTCGAGCCCGAATGGGAGGGCTACGTGACCCTGGAGTTCAGCAACACCACGCCGCTGCCGGCGAAGATCTACGCCGGCGAGGGCTGCGCGCAGGTACTGTTCTTCGAAAGCGACGAGGTCTGCGAGACCAGCTATCGCGACCGCGGGGGCAAGTACCAGGGACAGAGCGGCGTGACCCTGCCCAAGACCTGACGCTCCCGCGTCGGCAACAGGACTACTGCTGCAGCTCGGCGCGCAGGCGCCGCACCTGCGCGCGCACCTGCGCCGGGGCCGTGCCGCCGACCAGGTCGCGCGACGCGACCGACCCTTGCAGGCGCAACACCTCGGCGACGTCGGCCTGCACCGCGGGGTGCAGGCGCTGCAGCTCGCTGAGCGGCAACTCGCCGAGATCGCGCCCGCTGTGCACGCATTCGCGCACGGCATGCGCCACGGCCTCGTGCGCGTCGCGGAACGGCAGGCCCTTCTTCACCAGGTAGTCGGCCAGGTCGGTGGCCGTGGCGTAGCCGCGCAGCGCGCTGCGCTGCATGGCCTGCGCGTCGACCTCGATCCCGGCCATCATGTCGGCGAACAGGGTCAGCGTGTCGAGCACCGTGTCGGCGCTGTCGAACAGCGGCTCCTTGTCTTCCTGGTTGTCCTTGTTGTAGGCCAGCGGCTGGCCCTTCATCAGCACCAGCAGCGCGTTGAGATGCCCGATCACCCGCGCCGACTTGCCGCGCGCCAGCTCCGGCACGTCGGGGTTCTTTTTCTGCGGCATGATGCTCGAGCCGGTGCAATAGCGATCCGGCAGGCGGATGAAGCCGAAGGCCTGGCTCATCCACAGCACGAGCTCCTCGCTCAGACGCGAAACGTGCACCATGATCAGCGCCGCGGCGGAGTTGAATTCGATGGCGAAGTCGCGGTCGCTGACGGCGTCGAGCGAATTCTGGCAGACATCGTCGAAGCCGAGTTCGCGCGCGACCATCGCGCGGTCCAGCGGGTAGCTGGTGCCGGCCAGCGCCGCCGCGCCCAGCGGCAGGCGATTGATGCGCCGGCGGGCGTCGGCCAGACGCTCGGCGTCGCGCCCGAACATTTCCACGTAGGCCAGCACATGGTGCCCGAAGGTCACCGGCTGGGCCACCTGCAGGTGGGTGAAGCCCGGCATCAGCGTGTCGGCGTGGCGCTCGGCCAGTTCGACCAGCGCCAGGCGCAGCGCGCGCAGCGCGGCCTGGATGCGGTCGACGGCGTCGCGCAGCCACAGGCGGATGTCGGTGGCGACCTGGTCGTTGCGGCTGCGCCCGGTGTGCAGGCGCTTGCCGGCGTCGCCGATCAGCTGGGTCAGGCGCGCCTCGATGTTCAGGTGCACGTCCTCGAGTTCGAGTTTCCAGTCGAAGCGCCCCTGCTCGATTTCCTCGCGCACCTGGGCCATGCCGCGCTCGATGTCGCCCAGATCCTGCGCCGGGATGATGCCCCGCGCGGCCAGCATGCGCGCGTGCGCCAGCGAGCCCTGGATGTCGAACGGAGCCAGGCGCTTGTCAAAACCGACCGAGGCCGTGTAGCGTTGCACCAGCGCGTCGACCGGCTCCGAAAATAGCGCCGACCAGGCCTGGCTCTTGCGGTCGAGGGATGAACTCATGGCGAAGGAATGAACGGAAAACGGGAATCGGCGGCCTGCGGGACAGGCCGAGCCAGCGGGGGATTGTATTGATGCCCCCGGCCACCGCGCGCTCGACGCGCGAAGCCGCCGCCGCGGCGCCGGCGGACCTTTGCAGCCCGGGAGCCGTGCTGCGGGCCCTGGCGCTGGCCAACCTGGTCGCGCTGATGCAAGCCCTCGGCGCAGGCGTGCAGGCGCATGCCTGGGTGTCCGCGCTGCTGCGCGATCTCGCAGTCGCCCAGCCGGCGGTCGCGCTGTGGCTGGTGCTCATGTGCGGCGGCGCGCGCGCGTGGCGCGATGCGCGCGTGCAGGCCGTCGTCGGCGTGCTCGGAGGCGGCGCCGCGCTGTGGCTGGCGCAAGCCGCGGTGGCGCGGCTGCTGCCGGACGGCGGCACCGTCTGGGCGGACTGGCGGGGCGCGGCGCTCGGCGCCGTGCTGGCCGGGCTGCTGCTGCAGCACCAGCGCCTGCGCGGCCAGGCGCTCGATCCGGCCCACATGCGCGCTCGCCTCGACGAACTGCAGGCGCGCATCCGGCCGCATTTTCTCTACAACGCGCTGAACGCGGCCAGCGCGCTGGTCCACGAGCAGCCGGAGCGCGCCGAGCAGGTGCTGGACGACCTCGCGTGCCTGTTTCGCGCCAGCCTGGGGCGTACCGGCCACTTCAGCCAGCTGCGCGACGAGGTCGAGCTGGCGAAGCGCTACCTCGACATCGAGGATGTGCGATTCGGGCCCCGCATGAACGTGCACTGGCAGGTCGAGCCCGACTGCCTGGGACTGCGCATGCCTGCGCTGACCCTGCAGCCCCTGCTGGAAAACGCGGTGCGCCATGGCGTGGAGTCGAGTTCAGGCCCCTGCGCCATCGACGTGCGAATCGCCAGGCGCGGGGCTCACCTCGAAATCCTGGTGGCCAACGACTACCAGCCGCGCGCCGACGGCGTGCCGACGCGAGGCACCGGCGTGGCGCTGGCCAACATCGCCCAGCGCCTGCGCCTGCTGTACGACCTCGACGCCCAGATGCGCCACGGCCCGGATCGGGCTGGCGGAGGCTCGCGCTGGCGCGTGCGCCTGAGGCTGCCGCTGTGAACATCCTGCTGGTCGACGACGAGGCCCTGGCGCGCCGCCGGCTGCGGCGCCTGCTCGAGGCCGTCGACGCGCCGGCGCCGGCGCGCGTCGACGAGGCCGGCGACGCCGACGCCGCGCGCGCGCTCGCGCGGCGTCATGCCTACGACGTGGTGCTGCTGGACATCCAGATGCCCGGCACCAGCGGCCTGCAGCTCGCTGCCGAGTTGCAGGCCGCCGGAGCCACGGCCCCGGCCGTGGTGTTCGTGACGGCGCACGAGGAGCACGCGCTGGAGGCTTTCGAGCACGGCGCCTACGACTACCTCACCAAGCCGGTGCGCGCCGAGCGGCTGCAGCAGGCATTGGCGCGGGTATGGCAACGTCGCGGTGCCACCACCATGCCGGCCGACCAGGAGTCGGCGTCGCTGGCCATCGTCGAGCGAGGCGCGCTGTTGCGAGTGGCGGTGGACGACGTGCTGTATTTCCGCGCGCAGGACAAGTACACGGTGGTCCGCACACCCGCGCGCAGCTACCTGGCCGACCTGGCGCTGGGAGAGCTCGAGCAGCGCTTCGCCAGGCGTTTCGTGCGCACCCATCGCAGCGTGCTGGTGGCCCGCGGCGCGATCGCCAGCCTGGAGCGCGCGCCGGTGTCGGCCGCGGCCGACACCGGCGATGCGCCCGAAGGCGCCGAGGGTGCCGAGGGCAACGAATGGCAGCTGCGCCTGCGCGGCGTCGACGAAACCTTGCCGGTCAGCCGGCGCCAGCTGCCGCTGCTGCGCGCACTGCTGCGGGGAAACTGAGCGTCGGCCGGCCCGATCAGTGGGCGAGCAGCAGCGCCAGCGCGCCGAAGGCGATGCAGTACACGCCGAACGGGCGCAACGCGCGCATCTCGTGGCCGCGGAACCAGCGCATCAGGAACCAGGTCGACAACCACGCGCAAACCCCCGACAGCAGGCCTGCCAGCAGCACGGCGCCGAGCATTCCCTGCGGCAGGGTCGCGTGCAGCAGCTTGGGCACCTCGAGCAGCCCGGCGGCGGCGATGATCGGCGTGGCCAGCAGGAAGGACAGGCGCGCCGCCGCCTCGTATTCCAGACCCACGCCGAGCCCGGCCACCAGCGTCGCGCCCGAGCGCGAGAAGCCGGGGATCAGCGCCAGCGCCTGGGCCGCGCCGACGAGCAGCGCACGCCCGAAGCCCAGACGGCCGAGGTCGGTGCTGGCATGGCGATTCTTCAGCCGGTCCCCAGCGATCAGCAGCACGCCGTTGAGCATCAGCGCGACGGCGGCGAAGGCGAACCCGCCGAACAGGTCGCGGATTCGATGCGCCAGCAACAACCCCAGCACGCCGGCCGGGATGCTGCCGACCACGAGCAGCCACAGCGTGCGCGCCTGCTCGTTGCCGGCACCGCCGCGCGCGCGCAGCCAGCCCCCGATGAGCCCGATCCAGTCGCGGCGGAAATACAACAGCAGCGCCGCGGCGGTTCCCAGGTGCAGCACCACCACGAAAGGCAGGAACCACTCCGCCTCGCGGTCGATGGGCCAGTGCGCCAGCGCCGGCACCAGGATGCTGTGGCCGAGGCTGGAAATCGGGAACAGTTCGGTCACGCCCTGCAGCGCCGCCATGGCCAGCAGGTAGAGGGTCGAATGCATGCGGACTCCGGGGGAATGGGGGCGATCGGGGAAGAGGCGGACAGTCGCCGTGCAGCACGCGGGCGAGCCCGCGAGAAAGGCGCATTCTTGCAGCTTTGGGCCGCCTGGCACAGGTCACGGCGACCCGCAAGCCCGTGCCCGATTGCGCGCCAGGCCGGCTGCGTGACGTCAAAATGCGATGCGATGCCGGGTAACCGGGCGCTTCCGCGGGTTCCGGCGCTTCGACGCATCTCTATAATCGACAGCCTTTGGTTCCTTCAGGGACGTTCCGGGCCGGCGTGGGATGCGGCTCGTGGTCGGCTGTGGGGCCCGATCCGTCCATCCATTACCGAGACTAGCCCGCGATGAAAAAGCTGATCTTTGTCGTCACGCTGCTGCTCGCCGCCGGTGCCCAGGCCCAGACCATCCAGGGCAATGCCGCCGCCGGCCAGCACGACGTGTTCATGTGTGAGGGTTGCCACAACTCCACCGGCTACCGCACCGCGTTCCCCGAGGTGTACGAGGTGCCGATGCTCAACGGCCAGAACGCCGGCTACATCGAGCAGGCCCTGAAGGACTACCGCAGCGGTGCCCGGCGCAACCAGACCATGCGCGCCATC
Organism: Pseudomonadota bacterium; assembly: GCA_021847345.1. GTDB lineage: Bacteria > Pseudomonadota > Gammaproteobacteria > Burkholderiales > Burkholderiaceae_C > Thiomonas_A. The sequence continues at coordinate 7,213 of JAJZTW010000047.1, read as the reverse complement.
GCCAGCTCGCTGACCGACCAGGAAATCGCCGACATCGCGGCCTACTACTCCCAGCCGAAGGCCAAGTGAGGAACCATCCCATGAACCACATGCTCGCTCGACTTTCCCTGCTCGGCGTGGCCGCGGCCTTCGCCGGCCTGAGCACCGCGCATGCCGCAGATGTCCAGAAGGGAGCCGAACTGGTCCAGCAAGGCGGCTGCATCGCCTGCCACGGTGCCGGCCTCGACAAGCCGGTGGCGCCGACCTACCCGATCATCGCCGGCCAGCACGAGTCCTACCTGTTCCACGCGCTGCAGCAATACCAGACCAAGCACCAGACCCCGCTGTACGGGCGCAACAACCCGATCATGGCCGGCATGGTGGCGCGCTTCAACACGCAGGACCTGCACGACATCGCGGCCTACGTGGCGAGCCTGAAGAGCCCGCTGTTCGAGCGCGACCTGGCGCGCGACCCGCGCCCCTGATGCGCGCATTCGCCGCACGAAGCCGCCCTCGGGCGGCTTTTTCATGCCCGGCGCCGGCGTTGCGAGGGGCTTGCCGAGCCGCCGATAATGCGAGCCGGGCGCGAGCCGCGCAATGTCCCAGCCACTGGAGTCCATCCGATGCCATCCATCCATGTCGACATGTTCGAAGGGCGCAGCCCCGAAGTGAAAAAACAGCTGGTCGAGGCGATCACCCAGGCCGTGGTGGACACGCTCAAGTGCTCCCCCGACGCCGTGGACATCATCCTCAACGAGGTCTCGCGCTCCCACTGGGCCACCGGAGGCAAGCTGTGGAGCGAGCGCTGACGAGCTCCGTCGCCGGCGCTGCGCTGGCGCTGGCGCTGTGCGCGGCGGCGCCGGCCGGCGCCGCGCAGCCGCTGGCGGTCAGCGTGCGGCGCCTCAGCCTGGAAACGGCCCTCAAGGCAGCGCAGGCGGCGATGGCCAGGTGCCGGGCCGAAGGGCTGCAGGTGGGAGTGACCGTGGTCACCCGCGACGGACAGCCGCAGGTCATGCTGCGCGACGTCCTGGCGCCCGAGCTCACGTTGCGGGTCAGCCGGCGCAAGGCCTACACCGCGGCGTCGTTCGACAGCCCGACCTCGCGCCTGCGCAGCCAGGCCGCCGGCGGCCTGGCGCACGTTCCGGGCCTGCTGTTCGATGCCGGCGCGGTCCCCATCGACGCGGCGGGAATGCAGTTCGGCGCCATCGGGGTCAGCGGCGCGCCGTCGGGCCTGACCGACGAGGCCTGTGCACGTGCCGGCGCCGAGGCTGTGCAGGGCGAACTCGACATGATGCAACCCTGATGCGGTCCTCGCGGCGGGTACGCTGCGGGAATACTTGCGATCCTGCGACATAATGTGAGCATTAGGCCCTCGTTGGAGACTGTTGCATTTACAACGCAGCCTGCAGCCAGCATCATTCGAAGGTCGCCTGCCACAACCCATGTCCACTGTACTGCAAGCCTCGCCCGCCAGCAGCCGCTCGCCCTTGCAACTCTCGGGCCTGGCCAATGCCCTGGTGCAATCCGGGCACCTGGCGCGCGCCAGTGCCGAGCAGATCCAGAAGCGCGCGCTGGAAAACCGGGCCAGTTTCATCAGTGAACTGATCGGCGGCGGCGGCATGGGTGCCGCCGACCTGGCGCACTGGATCAGCCGCACCTTCGCGCTGCCGCTGCTCGACCTGGAAGCCTTCGACGCGTCGCGCATTCCCACCGGCCTGATCGATCCGCAGATCATCAAGGCCTACAAAGTGCTGCCCCTGATCAAGCGGGGCAACAAGCTGGTGGTGGCGACGGCCGACCCGGCCGACCACGAGGCCGAGGACAAGATCAAGTTCCAGTCGCAGTCGGCGGTCGACCTGGTGGTGGTCGAGTACGACAAGCTGCAGCGCTGGATCGACCAGAACACGCAAAGCGCCAGCGCGCAGATCGCCGCGCTGGCGGGCGACGACTTCGATCTCGCCGACCTCGACGACGGCACGGGCGACAGCGCGGCCGAGAAGGAACTCGCCGCCGACGTGGACGACGCGCCGGTGGTGCGTTTCCTGCAGAAGATGCTGGTCGACGCTGTGAACATGCGCGCGTCGGACCTGCATTTCGAGCCCTTCGAAAACTTCTACCGGATCCGTTTTCGCGTCGACGGCGAACTGCGGGAAATCGCCCAGCCGCCGGTGGCGATCAAGGAAAAGCTGGCATCGCGCATCAAGGTGATCTCGCGCCTGGACATCGCCGAGCGGCGCGTGCCGCAGGACGGGCGCATGAAGCTGCGCTTCGGCCCCGACCGCGCGATCGACTTCCGCGTCAGCACGCTGCCTACGCTGCACGGCGAGAAGATCGTGATCCGGATCCTGGACTCCTCGCTGGCCAAGATGGGCATCGACAGCCTGGGATACGAGCCGGAGGAAAAGGAGCGCGTGCTGCGCGCCATCCGCCGCCCCTACGGCATGGTGCTGGTCACCGGCCCGACCGGCAGCGGCAAGACGGTGTCGCTGTACTCGTACCTGAACCTGCTCAACCAGCCCGGCGTGAACATCTCGACTGCCGAGGATCCGGCCGAAATCAACGTACCGGGAATCAACCAGGTCAACGTCAACGAGAAGGCCGGGCTGAACTTCGCCACCGCGCTGCGCGCCTTCCTGCGCCAGGACCCGGACGTGATCATGGTCGGCGAGATCCGCGACCTGGAAACCGCCGACATCGCGATCAAGGCGGCGCAGACCGGCCACATGGTGTTCTCGACCCTGCACACCAACGATGCGCCGACCACGCTGACGCGCCTGATGAACATGGGGGTGCCGGCGTTCAACATCGCCTCCAGCGTGATCCTGATCACCGCGCAACGCCTGGCCCGCAAGCTGTGCGCGCAGTGCAAGACCCCGGTCGACATCCCGGCGGCGGCGCTGGTCGAGGCCGGCTTCAGCGAAGCCGACATCGACGGATCGTGGAAGCCCTACAAGCCAGGCAAGTGCAGCGCCTGCGGTGGCAGCGGATACAAGGGGCGCGTGGGCATCTACCAGGCGATGCCGATCAGCGAGGAGATCCAGCGCATCATCCTGAACCACGGCACGGCGCTGGACATCGCCGCGCAGTCGCGCGCCGAAGGGGTGCGAACGCTGCGCGAATCGGGACTGCACAAGGTGCGCCTCGGCCTGACCTCGCTGGAGGAAGTGCTGGCGGTGACCAATGAATGACGCAATGACCGAGACGCCTCGGGGGAGGGCACGTCGATGACCACGGCCACGGTGCGAAGCGCCAAGGAGTTCCTGTACGTCTGGGAAGGCAAGGACCGCCAGGGACGCATGCAGCGCGGCGAGATGCGCGCCGGCAGCGAGAACATCGTCAACGCGTCGCTGCGCCGCCAGGGCATCATGGTGACCAAGCTGCGCAAGCGCAAGGTCGGCGGCAAGCGATCGATCAAGGCCAAGGATCTGACCACCTTCACGCGCCAGATGGCCACGATGCTGCGCGCCGGGGTGCCGCTGCTGCAGTCCTTCGACATCGTCGGGCGCAGCCACCCCAATCCGTCGATGGCGCGACTGGTCAGCGACATCCGCGGCGATGTCGAGACCGGCACGAGCCTGTCGGCGGCGTTCCGCAAGTACCCGAAATATTTCGACCACCTGTATTGCAACCTGGTGGAGGCCGGCGAGGAGGCGGGCATGCTCGAGCTGATCCTCGACCGCCTGGCTACCTATCAGGAAAAGACCCTGGCCATCAAGGGCAAGATCAAGTCGGCGCTGACCTACCCGATCGCGGTGATGATCGTGGCGATGATCGTCGTCACCATCATCATGCTGTTCGTCGTGCCGACGTTCAAGGACGTGTTCGCGCAATTCGGCGCTCAGTTGCCAGGCCCGACCCTGATCGTCATTGCGCTGTCGGACTTCTTTGTGCATTACTGGTACGTGATGCTGGGCATCCTCGTGCTCGGTGGCTATTTCGCCTTCCAGAGCTGGAAGCGCTCGGAGCGCGTGCAGGAACTGGTCGACCGCGCGCTGCTGCGCCTTCCGGTGTTCGGCCAGCTCGTGACCAAGGGCGCGCTGGCGCGCTGGACTCGAACGCTGTCGACCATGTTCGGCGCCGGTGTCCCGCTGGTCGAGGCGCTGGATTCGGTGGCCGGCGCGTCGGGCAACATCGTCTACCAGCGCGCCACCGAGAAGATCCAGCAGGAGGTGGCCACGGGCACCAGCCTGACGCTGTCGATGCAGAGCAGCCGGGTGTTCCCGCCGCTGGTGCTGCAGATGGCGTCCATCGGCGAGGAATCCGGCTCGCTCGACTCGATGCTGGGCAAGGTGGCCGACATCTACGAGTCCGAGGTGGACGAGCTGGTCAAGGCGCTGTCGAGCCTGCTCGAGCCGATCATCATCGTCGTGCTGGGCATCCTGATCGGCGGCCTGGTGGTCGCCATGTACCTGCCGATCTTCAACCTCGGCAAGGTGGTGGGTTGAGCATGGGCCTCGGCCCCCTGGCCGGTGGCGGCGCCGTGGTCGTCGCCGCCGTGCTCGGCCTGCTGGTGGGCTCGTTCCTCAACGTGCTGATCCTGCGCCTGCCGGTGATGCTCGAGCGCGGATGGCGCGACGAGGCGCTGGCCACGCTGGACCTGCCCGAGGAAGCGACAGAACCCTTCGACCTGCTGCGCCCGCGCTCGCGCTGCGGTGCCTGCGGGCACGGCATCACGTGGTGGGAGAACATTCCCGTGCTGAGCTGGCTGATGCTGCGCGCGCGCTGCTCGGCCTGCGGCACGCGCATCCCGGTGCGCTATCCGCTGGTGGAAATCGCCAGCGCCGCCATCGCGGCGCTGCTCGTGGCCCAGCACGGCATCACGCCGTGGAGCGCAGGCCAGGTGGTGCTTGCCTGGGGCCTGCTGGCGCTGGCCGTGATCGACCTCGACACCACGCTGCTGCCCGACGGCATCACGCTGCCGCTGCTGTGGCTGGGCCTGCTGCTGCACGCGTGGCTGCACCCGCAATTCCTTCCCGACGCGGTGCTCGGCGCGGCCATCGGCTACGGCAGCCTGTGGTGCGTGTACCAGGTGTTCCGGCTGCTGACCGGCAAGGAAGGCATGGGCTTCGGGGACTTCAAGCTGTTCGCGCTGCTCGGCGCCTGGTTCGGTGCCCTCGCCTTGCTGCCGATCATCCTGCTGTCGGCGATCTGCGGCGCGGTGCTCGGCATCGCGCTGCAACGCACCGGAGTGCTGCAACGCGGTCGTCCGATACCCTTCGGCCCGTTCCTGGCCACGGCCGGGCTGCTGTGCCTGTTCGTCGGCCCGCAGCGCCTGGTCTCCTGGGTGCTCGGCAGCGGTGGCTGACGCGCCTTCGCCTGCCGTGCCGGGCCGCACCCGCCTGCGCGTCGGCCTGACCGGGGGCATCGGCTCGGGCAAGTCGGCGGTGGCGGCGATGCTGCAGGAATGGGGCGCAGCGGTGATCGACGCGGATGCCGTCGCCCATGAACTCACCGGCCCGGGCGGACAGGCGGTGCCGGCGCTGCGCGAGGCCTTCGGCGAGCACATGGTCGACGCCCACGGCGCGCTGGACCGCGCTCGCATGCGCGCCGCGGTATTCGCCGATGCCGGGCAGCGCAGGCGCCTCGAAGCCATTCTGCATCCGCTGATCGGCGCGCGCCTGAGCCTGCTGGCCGAGCAGCTTGCCGGACCCTACGTGGTGCTGGTGGTGCCGCTGCTGGTCGAGTCGCTGGCGCGCTGGCGCGGGCGTGTCGACCGCATCGTGGTGGTCGACTGCCCCGTCGAGCAGCAGGAACTGCGGGTCATGCAACGCTCGGGGCTGTCGCGCGAGCAGGTGCAGGACATCATGCGCGCGCAGGCGACGCGCGAGCAACGCCTGGCTGCCGCCGACGAGGTGATCGACAATTCGGGCGACCTCGGGCAGCTTCGCGAACAGGCCGTGCGCCTGCACCGGCGCATGCTGGCGGCGGCGGTTTGAATTCCGCGCTCACATGCATGACAATGCGCCGCAGGCTGCGAGGCCACGGGAGCGGACATGCGCTCGAGCCGACGAGACCATTCGCGCATGAGCAGGGCGCGGGGGGAGCGCGCTTTGGCAGTATGCTCGCACCGTACGCCGCCGCCGCAGCACCCTGCCCCGGCCCATGCCGCGCCACAACCCGCCCCGGCCCGTGATCCTGTACGAATATCCGCTGAATGAGCGAGTTCGCACCCTGCTCAGGCTCGAATACCTGTTCCGGCGCAATGCGTTCCTGATGCAACGGGGCCACCCGTTCGACCATCACCACGCGCTGCTGTCGATGTTCGAGATCATCGACGTCAGCTCGCGCCAGGACCTCAAGAGCGAAATGCTCAAGGAACTCGAGCGCCAGCGCCAGCAGTTCCTCGGCTACCGCGGCAACCCGGCGGTGGCCGAAGGCACGCTCGAACAGGTACTGGCCGAGGTCGACGCGGCTTTCCAGGGCCTGAGCCAGCAGATCGGCAAGCCCGGGCAGACGCTGCTGGACAACGAATGGCTGATGTCGATCCGCAGCCGTGCAGGCATCCCCGGCGGCACCTGCGAATTCGACCTTCCCGCGTACTACGCGTGGCAGCACCTGCCCGAGGACCAGCGCCGCGAGGACCTGATGCGCTGGATGGAAGTGTTCGGGCCCCTGGCCATGAGCGTGGAACTGCTGCTGCGCCTGGTCCGCGACGCCGGAACTCCCCACCGCAGCGTGGCCCAGGCGGGCAGCTACCAGCTGAACCTGGGCGGGCGCACCTATCAGCTGATGCGCCTGCGCGTGGACGGTACGCTCGGGGTGGTCCCCGAGATCACCGGACACCGCCTGATGGTCTCGGTGCGCTACATGCGCCCCGACTCCGACTGGAAACTCAAGCCCGTCTCGGGCGACGTGCAATTCGAACTCGCGCTGTGTCCCTGAACAAGTCTTCCTCCGGGCAGGACGCCGTGCGCGTCGTGCCCTGCCCCGGCTGCGGCACGCCGACGCCTTTCGTGCCCGGCAACCCCTGGCGTCCCTTCTGCTCCGAGCGCTGCAAGAACGGCGACCTCGGCGCGTGGTCCAGCGAAAGCTACCGCGTGGCCAGCGTGCCGCGCGAGGACGACGACGAACTCCCCGAAGCCGGCGTCAACCCGCCCCGGCGCCACTGAGCGCCCCCAGGGCCGGGCCTGGGGCCCGACCCGTTCCACCTCGCAGCTTGCAGGCTGCTCGGATTCGGCCGGCGCGCTGCTGTGCGCAGGCACAGCAGCTGGTCCGGCCTCATCCCCCGTGGGGG
>JAJZTW010000090.1 GCA_021847345.1 Pseudomonadota bacterium | reverse complement strand
CGGGGGAAACAGATAGTTCGTCTCCCGGTCAATCGGTACGAAACGTCCCATCCGCCCCTCCAAAATCGAATTTCTATGAAACCGATTTTACCGACTAACCGCACTAAAAGTCCGACAGGCTGCTAGATCTCTCTATAACCCTTCATCCCACAGAAATGCAACTTGTTTTTGGAAGATCGCGCCAAAAAGTTGTTGTGGTACGCCAAGAAAATTTGGTTTTCGACATGGCGCCGAAATTCGGGCCGACTGCCCCGCTCGTGGCGGGCACTTAGCGCGGAAACCGCCTTGGCGTCGGCAACTTCCTGACTCGCACCACCTTCGACTTTCGGGTCATGTCGGGAGCCGCCATGACGGCCGGCAGTCGGGCTAGGAGTTCGGAAAACTTTTCCCGTTCTGCAGCGAGTTGCGCGTTCACGCCCGCAATTTTCTCTTCCAGGCGATCGGCCGCGGCCCGTAGCACGGCAATGTCATCGTCGCGCTTCAGCAGTTCGCGGTCTTTGGCGTCGAGTATTTTCTGGAGCGCATCCAGTTCCCGCTGGTAAGCGCTGCTCGCGCTGGCGGCTCTTGTTCGCTCCGCGTCGATTTCGGCAAGTGCTCTGCGCTCGCCGGCGCGCGCCCTTTCTTCCGCCAGAGCCATGGCGGCGCGCAGGCTCTCAAGGTCAGCTCGAAAAGCCGACTTTGCTTCTTCCAGGGCCGAATGCGATGTGGCAAGTTCCACTTCAAGCTTTGCGACCCCTCGTTGGGTTGCCTCGTATTCGCCGCCAAGTCGCGCAAGGGCGGCATCCCGCTCGGCAAGCGACGCGTCTTTTTCTAGTAGCCGTTCCGTCAGCCCGACGATTTCGGCTTGAAGCGCATCCCGCGCTGCCTCAGCTGCTTTTACATGTTGGACTGCATCCCGCGCCTTAGCCTCGTACTCGGCCTTTGCTAGGTCAAGATCCGCGCGGGCTTCTTGGCTGGCCAGCGACCAAATTTTTCCAATTAGATCGCCAGCAGACGATCGCAGCGGATCGGGAATGTCTGGATGGGCAAACGCGACCTGGCTGCGTTCCCGCAGATCCCGCCAGAACCGGGTAAGCACCGCCGTTGCGGTCGTCATGCTCCCTTTTCCGACCAGTTGGTAGAGGCGGTTTGCCGTTGGCGTAATGCCGAATTTAAAAAAAAGCACCGCCGCAGCCTCGCGATACAGCGACTTGGTGTCCGGGCTGGCGGCGCGTAACCGGTCGATTTCGGCTTGAATTAGCTCAGCGCTGCCTGTTTCTTGATGATCTTTCATGCGTAAAACTATACCGTAAACCGGTAATTTTCTACGCCCTATTCCACAATATTTGACATTATGGCTCTAGTGTATAAATATTGACGCGATCGACCCAGCTGCTTTGATCCAGGATCATGGGCCAACACGGACGAAAAAGCGCCAAACCTTCATGAACGACCTAACGCCAGTACCCGCCCTCTTCGAACCCTTGGCTTTACCAGCCGAGCTCGACGGTTCGCTCGGCGCAAATCGCGTGCGCGGTGGTTACAAGCAGATTTCGGCAGGCACCGACGAGGGTGCCATCAAAGCGTTCCTCGCCCGGTACGCAGATTCGAAAACGACGTTCGAGAACTACCGAAAGGAAGTCGAACGCTTGTACCTCTGGGCAGTCTTTGAGCTGGGCAAGCCCCTCTCCTCCCTCACCCATGAAGATCTGCTCGTCTACGAGCGTTTCATGGCCGATCCCAAGCCGGCGGACCGGTGGGTCACCTCGAGTCGCCGAAAACCTCCGCGGAGCCATCCGGACTGGCGGCCTTTTCAAGGGCCGCTCTCCGCCCAGAGCCGGCGCCAGGCGTTTGTCATGCTGAACGTCATGTTCGGGTGGCTCGTCAATGCCGGCTACCTTGCTGGAAACCCCCTCTCCCTATCGCGGCAGCGGCAACGGAAAGCCAAGCCACGCATTACCCGCTACCTCGATCCGGATCTCTGGGGCGAGGTGAAGCAATACATCGACTGCATGCCGCGTGAGTCCGATCGCGAACGTGCTCGCTACCATCGCGTCCGGTGGCTTTTCACCCTGCTCTACCTTGGCGGCCTGCGCATTTCCGAAGTTTGCGAGAACACCATGGGATGCTTCTTCTGCCGCCGGGATCGCGACGGCGAGGAACGCTGGTGGCTCGAAGTCCTAGGAAAGGGCGAAAAGACGAGGCTCGTGCCAGCGACCAACGAATTGATGGTCGAGCTTACCCGGTACCGCCGAGAGAATGGCTTGTCGCCCTACCCGTCACCAGGCGAAGACATCCCACTGGTGTTGCCGATCGGAAAGAGCCGAACAGCGCTCACCAGGGCGGCACTGCATCTGGTTCTGAAAAACGTGTTCGAAAGCGCTGCAGAATCCCTTCGACTCCGGGGCGACGAATTCGCCGCCCGTGCGGATCTCTTGTCTCACGCGTCGGCGCATTGGCTGCGCCACACCGCGGGCTCACACATGGCCAATCAGGCGGTCGACTTGCGGCATGTTCGCGATAACCTTGGGCACGAATCCCTGAAAACGACCAGCAAGTACCTTCACTCTGATGACGATGTACGGCACAAGGAAACCGAACGCCTCCATCGGATAAATTGGTAAAGCGAGTCCAACTCCAACCCGCAATGCCACAACAACCGATGGTCGGCTCAGCGCTTGCGGACCGTCCATCCGAGGGGGAAGGCGATCTGACCCCGCACCGCCTTTCCGAGCGAAATCGGCGTTCGTGTAGCGAGGGCGAGTGTCGAGAAGGCTGGACGATGACCCGCCATTGGAGTAGGATTAAATCCTATCCAGCGCTGGAGCCCGCTATGCGAACCACGCAACAAATGAGCATCACCCTGCCCAAGGACATGGCGGACGTGGTGAAAGCCAAGGTACGCACCGGCGAGTACGCCAGCGAAAGTGAAGTGATCCGGGATGGCTTGCGGGCGCTGATGGCACGGGATCGCGCCGTGGAAAGCTGGCTGCACAATCAGGTCGGCCCTGCCTTTGACGCGCTGAAAGCCGATCCATCCCGCGCCGTCACCGCGGACGGGGTCCGAGCCCGCTTGGCCGCTGAGCGCGCCAAAGCGCGATGAGCCATCGCGTCGTTTTCAGCCCGGAAGCCCAAGAACAGCTTGCCGCGTTGTACCGCTACATCGCCCAGGCGGCGTCGCCGGACGTCGCGGCGCGATACACCGACGCCATCGTGACCTATTGCGAGAGTCTTCGCACGTTTCCCCATCGCGGCACCAAGCGCGATGATGTAAGGCCCGGCCTGCGCATAACGAACTACAAGAAACGGGCCGTGATCGCCTTCGACGTGGATGCGGGGCAAGTTTCCATCATCGGCGTTTTCTATGGCGGTCAGGACTACGAAACGCTCCTGCAAGACGAATCAGACAACGGCAGTGCAGAGCACTGAGCGGTTTTCCGTGGCAATTTTTCCGTTTTCCGAGACGCCCTTTCCGCCCGTCGGAATGACCGCTTCCTGGCAGGGAAATCGAGGGGCGGAAAATTCACAATCGGCCATAAGCGGGCCCTCAACTGTTGGCAGCCCCGCCGCCCAAGGGCGAGCTGTGCGCCGAGCTCAGGAAGTTGGCCGGGCGCACCTGGCAGCACCCGGTCACCGGCGAGCCGGTGCGCTTTGCGGTCTCGACCATCGAACGCTGGCTGTTGCGGGCGCGGCGCGAGCGGCGCGACCCGGTCGGAGTTCTGCGGCGCAAGGTGCGCGCCGATGCCGGTGTTCAGAAGGTGGGCTCGGCGATCCGGCAGGCACTGCAGGCGCAGTACGCCGCGCACCCGAGCTGGTCGGTGCAGCTTCACACCGACAACCTGCAGGCGCTCATCGAGCGCGACCCGGCGCTGGGGCCCGTGCCGTCGTACTCGAGCATCCGGCGGCTGTTCCAGGCCCAGGGTTGGCGCAAGCGCCGGCGGCTCAGCAGCCGCGATACGGCGGGCGCCCAACAGGCCGAGGCCCGGCTGGCCGCGCGCGAGGTGCGCAGCTACGAGGCGCCCTACGTCGGCTCGCTATGGCACCGGGACTGCCACGTCGGCTCGCGGCCGGTGTTGACCGCCGCTGGTCGATGGGCCACGCCGGTGCTCTTTGGCGTGCTCGACGACCGCTCGCGACTGGGCTGCCACCTGCAGTGGTACCTGCGGGAGAACGCCGAGTGCGTCGCCCACGGTCTGTCGCAGGCGATCCAGAAGCGCGGGCTGCCGCGCGCGGCCATGAGCGACAACGGTGCGGCGATGCTCGCCGCCGAGATCACCGAGGGGCTCGCGCGGCTGGGCATCGCGCACGAGACGACACTCGCGTACTCGCCGTACATGAACGGCAAGATCGAGAACCTGTGGGCGAACGTCGAAGGAAGACTGATGGCGATGCTCGAGGCCGTGACCGACCTGACACTCGCCACCTTGAACGAAGCGACCCAAGCCTGGTGCGAGTACGACTACAACCGCACCGTGCACTCCGAGACTGGCGCGACGCCGCTGGCGCGCTTCCTCGCCGGCCCCGAGGTGCTGCGGCCCAGTCCGGACAGCGAGGCGCTGCGGCTGGCCTTCACCCGCACCGAGAAGCGCACCCAGCGCCAGAGCGACGGCACGCTGGTGGTCGAAGCCCGGCGCTTCGAGGTTCCCAACCGCTACCGGCACCTGCGCGAGCTGCACATGCGCTACGCCGCCTGGGACCTCGCCCGGGTGCACCTGCTCGATGAACGCAGCGGCCAGGTCCTGTGCCGCCTGTACCCGCAGGACAAGCAGGCCAACGCCCGGGGCGTGCGCCGGCCGCTCGAGCCGCTCGCAGCGGAACCGGCGACGCACGCACCGCAACCGCCCGCCGGCCAGATGGCCCCGCTGCTGCAGAGTCTGTTGGCCAAGCAGGCTGCCACCGGCCTGCCGCCGGCCTACCTGACCAAGGATGAATCACCGGCACCAGAAGGGAATGAACCATGAACAAGAAGCTGCTGTCGCTCTATGGCCTGAAGTGGAATCCGTTCGCCCCCGAGGTGCCGGTCGAGGCGCTGCACGTGGGCGCGCGCCTGGACTCGTTTTGCTGGCGCGTCGAGCAGCTCGTCGGCGAGGGCGGCTTCGCCCTGGTCACCGGCTCGCCGGGGGTGGGCAAATCGGTGGCGCTGCGGGTACTGACCGAGCGCCTGTCGGCGCTGCGCGACGTGCAGGTCGGCGTGCTCAGCCGGCCGCAGGCCGGGATGGCCGACTTCTACCGTGAGATGGGCGAGCTCTTCGGCGTGCAGCTGCATCCGCACAACCGCTGGGGCGGCGCCAAGGTGCTGCGCGCCAGCTGGCAGGGCCACATCGACGCCTCGCAGTGTCGCCCGGTGCTGATCGTCGACGAGGGCCAGGAGATGCAGCTCGCCGTCCTCAACGAGCTGCGGCTGCTTGCCTCGGCGCGGCTCGACTCGCACCTGCTGCTCACCGTGGTGCTGGCCGGCGACCAGCGCCTGATCGAGCGCTTCCGCAGCGAGGAGCTGCTGCCGCTGGCTTCGCGCATGCGGGTGCGCCTGGCGCTGGATCGGGCCAGCCCCGAGGAGATGCGCGAGCTGCTGCAGCACGTGCTCGCCAAGGCCGGCGCGCCCAAGCTGATGACCCCCGAGCTCGTCGCCACGCTGTCCGACCACGCCCAGGGCAATCTGCGCGCGCTGATGAACATGGGTAGCGAACTGCTCGCACTGGCGGCGCAGCGCGAGGCGCGGCAAATCGACGAGCAGTTGTTCTTCGAGACCTTCGCATCGCCAGCCCCCGCGCAGCTCAAGGTGGCGGCGCGCCGGCGGTGAGCGCCGCCACGCTGCCGGTCGAGCCGGCCTGGTGCCTGGCGGTGCGGCCCGACGCGCAGCGCTGGCTGGTCAGCGATCTCTGGGCCGAGCAGGCGGTGGGCATCGTCGGCGGCGAGCCCAAGTGCTGCAAGAGCTTCCTCGCGCTCGATCTTGCGGTGGCGGTCGCATCGGGTCGCCCTTGCCTGCGGCGCTTCGCCGTGCCCAATCCGGGCCGGGTGCTGCTGTACGCGGCCGAAGATGCCCTGCACGTCGTGCGCCAGCGACTCGATGGCATCTGTGCCGCCGCCGGCTGCCGGCTGGCCGACCTGGATGTGCAGGTGATCACCGCACCAACGCTGCGACTCGACCTGCCGGCCGATCGCGCAGCCCTCGAGCGCACCGTCGCCGGGCTGCAACCGCGCCTGCTGATCCTCGATCCCTTCGTGCGCCTGCATCGCATCGATGAGAACGCCAGCGGTGAGGTGGCCCCCTTGCTCGCCTACCTGCGCGAACTGCAACGCCGCTACGCGGCTTCCGTGCTGCTGGTGCACCACGCCCGCAAATCCGCCGGCGCCATGCGTGCCGGCCAGGCGCTGCGCGGCTCCTCCGAGTTCCACGCCTGGGGCGACTCGAACCTGTACCTGCGCCGCTCGAATGATGCGCTCAGCCTCACGATCGAACATCGCGCCGCGCCGTCGCCGCCCGGCATCCAGCTCGAACTGCGGGCCGACGGCGGCGCACTGGCCTTGCGGCCCGTACAACCATCGTCCGATCCGCTGCCACCGCCGGCCGGCCTCGACGAACGCATCACCGCCGCGTTGCTGGCCGCCGCCGACACGATGAGCATCCAGGATCTGCGCGCCCAGTGCCGCGTACGCAACGCCACCCTCTACGAGCGCCTCGCCGCGCTAACCGCCACCGGTCGACTTCAGCGTACCGCCAACGGATACCGACTCGCCGATCCCAACGGATCCGCCAACCGCCCCTGCGCGCACGTCCCTGCGTAGCCGGCCACACCTGCTTCCCGTTCCCGCTTCCGCCACCCCCTACAGCGCACGGGAACCAGTAGCCGGAACTCCATCAAATACCTTGACCGCAAACACATCAAAAAGAGTGATCGTGCTCAGACGCGGCCCCGGCTGCGAACCAAGGCGGGCAAAGGTGGCGAGGTTCCGGTTCCGGCCTATCAACGTCTGTGCGCCGAGCCGCGCCTGGCTGATCGCATGCACGAGATACTGGTCAACGGGGTGTCGACACGGAAATACGCCACGGTGCTGCCGAAGATGGCCGGCACGGTGG
>JAJZTW010000046.1 GCA_021847345.1 Pseudomonadota bacterium | reverse complement strand
TCAAACTCTACAGTTCAATCCATTTGCGCATCCGGCCCGAAGACCGGACACAACTCATCAGAATCACGGATTTCTCCGTACTCTCAATGAGCGTCTACTTCTCTTGTCGCCTCGAAAAGTCAAACGCCCACACTTATCGGCTGCTTCTTGTTAAGGATCTCGCTTCCAAACTTCGCAGTGCTCGCGGTTATTGCGTCCGCGGTTACTGCTTCATCTGTCTGCGTTGCTGCATCAGCAGCGAAGAATGAATTCTTGCACGGTTTGATTTGCCGCGCAACCCCCCTTCAACAAAAAGTCATCCGGAGGGTGTAGCCGAAGCGTGCGCCGGCCAGGAACGGATCAGCGCGTTCCGCGGCGTCCCGCCATGCCCAGGGCTTCGTTGCCCACCAGCGCGGCGAGGATCAGCGCGCCTCCGATCAGCGTGCTCGCGCTGGGCACTTCGGCCGCGCCGATCCACGCCCACAAGGTGCCGAACACCACTTCGAGCAGGCCCAGCAGCGCGACCTCGGCTGGCGCCAGGCGCTGCGCCGCCCAGACCGCGAAGGCTCCGGGCAGGGCCAGCTGGAACACCCCGAGGAACCCCAGCCAGGACAGGTCGTGCGCGTCGACCGCCAGATGACGCGCAAGCAGGCTCACCAACAGCGCCGACATCGCCGCGCCGAGCATCGGCGCGGCCTGCATCGGCAGGCGCCCGGCAGCGTGGCGCACCAGTACCCAGTTGCCGGCTGCGCCGAGCGGTACCAGCAATCCGATCAACAGGCCCTCGATCTCCCGCGCTCCGCGCGTGGCGTGCAGGTTGCGCCAGAACATCCACGCCATGCCGAGCATCGCCACGACGATGGCCAGCCAGGTGCGAGCCCGCACCGGCTGGCGCAGGAACACCAGCCCCAACAGGGCCGCGAACAACGGGCCCAGGCTCACCGCCACCAGGGTCTGCGCCACGGTGGTCAGGCTCAGCGCGAGCATGAAGGCGGTGTACATGGTGCACCAGCAGGCCGCCGACAACCACAGCAGCGCGGGGCTGCGCGTGACCTGCCGGGCCAGCGCGCGCGGGCCGCGCAGCGCACCCAGCACCAGCAGCAGCGACACTGCCGCGAAGCCGCTGCGCCAGAACACCAGCACCATGCCGTCGTGCCGGTGCAGATGGCGCGTGATCACCCCCGCCATGCTCCACAGCAGCGTGCAGGCCACCATGGCCAGCACCGCCGGCAGGTGCGAGCGACCCGCGGCGGCCGCAGCGGCACGGCCGGGCAGCGGGACATCGTCCGGGGCGGGGCCGTGGGCCCCGCCGGTCCGGGTCTCAGGCACCCTGGGCCATGGCGCGATCGGCGCGCTTGCGGTCCTGCTCGCTCAGGTGGCGCTTGCGCAGGCGGATCGAACGCGGCGTGATCTCGACCAGCTCGTCGTCGGCGATGAACTCCACGGCGTACTCCAGGGTCAGTTCGATCGGCGGCGTGATCTTGATCGCGTCCTCCTTGCCGGAAACGCGGAAGTTGGTCAGCTGCTTGGATCGCACCGGATTGACCACCAGGTCGTTGTCGCGACTGTGGATCCCGACGATCATGCCTTCGTACACCGGGTCCCCGGGCTTGACGAACATGCGCCCGCGGTCGTCGAGCTTGCCCAGCGCGTAGGTGACGATCTCGCCCTGGTCCTGGCTGATCAGCACGCCGTTCTTGCGCCCCTGGATCTCGCCCTTGTAGTCGTCGTAGCCGTCGAAGATGTTGCTGATCAGACCGGTGCCCCGGGTCAGGTTCAGGAACTCGGTCTGGAAGCCGATCAGGCCCCGCGCGGGAATCCGGTACTCGAGGCGCACGCGGCCCATGCCGTCGGGCTCCATGTTGACCAGCTCGCCGCGACGCTCGCCCAGCGCCTGCATGACTCCGCCCTGGTGCTGCTCCTCGACGTCGGCGGTGACCAGCTCGATCGGCTCCTGGCGGCGCCCGTCGACATCGCGGAACACCACGCGCGGCTTGCTCACCGCGAGCTCGTAGCCTTCGCGGCGCATGTTCTCCAGCAGAATGGTCAGGTGCAGTTCCCCGCGCCCGGAGACCTCGAACACACCGTCCTCGTCGGTGTCGCGAACGCGCAGCGCGACGTTGCTCTGCAGCTCGCGATCCAGGCGGTCGCGGATCTGGCGGCTGGTCACGAACTTGCCCTCGCGCCCGGCCAGCGGGCTGGTGTTGACGCAGAAGTTCATGGTCAGCGTCGGCTCGTCGACCGCGAGCATCGGCAGCGGACGGGGATCGTCGGGGCTGGTCAGGGTCACGCCGATGCCGATGTCCTCGATGCCGTTGACCAGCACGATGTCGCCCGGGCCGGCAAGCTCGGCCTGCTGCCGCTCGAGGCCCTCGAACTTGAGCACCTGGTTGACCCGGGCCCGACGCGGCGTCGAGTCCGGTCCCTGGTACACCGCGACTTCCTGGCCGGGACGCAGGGTTCCGCTGTTGATGCGGCCGATGCCGATGCGCCCGACAAAGCTGGAGTAGTCGAGGGAGCAGATCTGCAACTGCAGCGGATCGTCTGCCGAGCCCTGGTGCGGCGGCACGAATTCCAGGATGGCGTCGAACAGCGGCGCCAGGTCGGTGCCCACGCTGGCCGGCTCGCGCGTGGCCCAGCCGTTGAGCCCGGACGCGTAGACCACCGGGAAGTCGAGTTGTTCCTCGGTCGCCCCGAGCTTGTCGAACAGCTCGAAGGTGGCGTTGATCACGTAGTCCGGGCGGGCTCCCGGGCGGTCGACCTTGTTGATCACCACGATGGGCTTGAGCCCCAGCGCCAGCGCCTTCTTGGTCACGAAGCGTGTCTGCGGCATCGGGCCCTCGACGGCGTCGACCAGCAACAGCACGCTGTCGACCATCGACAGCACGCGCTCGACCTCGCCGCCGAAATCCGCGTGCCCGGGCGTGTCGACGATGTTGATGTGCGTGCCCTGCCACTCGACGGCGCAGTTCTTGGACAGGATGGTGATGCCGCGCTCGCGCTCCAGGTCGTTGGAGTCCATGACCCGCTCGGCCACCTGCTGGTTCTGCCGGAAGGTGCCGGATTGACGCAGCAGCTGGTCGACCATGGTGGTCTTGCCGTGGTCGACGTGCGCGATGATGGCGATGTTGCGAATCGATGGTTTCATGGTGTTTGCGGCTGCGTGAGCAGCTCTTCGGAACTCAACAGGCGCTGCACCGACAGCTCGTGGCCGTCCCAGCGTGCAACGCCGAGGAACAAGGGGGCGGCACCCGCCAGCGGCGCCCCGTAGATGCGAACCGCGCCGGCATGCCCCGGCGCGCGCGCCGCGGGCAGTTCCAGCGCGCGCCCGTGGAGCATGGCTGCAGCCTCGTGGTCCTCGAGGCGCAGCTGCGGCAGCTCGCGCACGAGCGAGTCGGGCGGCAGCAGCCAGCCCCGCGCCTGCTCGACGCCAGCCTGCCCCACCTGCTCGAGAGGGCGAGCCTGCGACAGCTCGAAGCCTCCGCTGCGCGTGCGCCGCAGGCCGGCCAGGTGGGCGCCGCAACCCAGCGCATCGCCGATATCGCGCGCCAGGGAGCGAATGTACGTCCCTTTGCCGCAGCGTACGTCGATCAGCAGCAGGTCATCGCGCAGGTCGACGACGTCGATGGCGTCGATGCGCACCTGGCGAGGCGCCAGCTCGATGTCCTGCCCGGCCCTCGCGTACTCGTACAGCGGACGGCCGTCGCGCTTGAGGGCGCTGTGCATCGGCGGCACCTGCCCGAGCACGCCGATGAAGCCCCCGAGCACCTCGCGCAGGAGCTCGGCGTGCAGCGTCGGCACCGGCCGCCGCTGCGTCACCTCGCCCTCGGCGTCGCAGGTGCTGGTGCTGATGCCCAGATGCACCTGGGCCCGATAGGCCTTGTCGGCATCAAGGTGCATTTGCGCGAACTTGGTGGCGGCGCCGAAACACAGCGGGAGCAGGCCGTCGGCCAGAGGATCGAGCGTTCCGGTATGCCCGGCCTTCGCCGCGCCCAAAGCGCGCCGCGCCTGCTGCAGGGCCTGCTGCGAGGTACACCCGCGCGGCTTGTCGAGCAGCAGCACGCCATGCACCGGTTCCCTCCGGGAACGTCCCTGCGCGCTCATGCGACGAAGCAGCTCGATCAGTCGCGCGCCTTGTCCGCGACGGCACGCTGGATCAGCTCGTTCATGCTGCTGGCGTCGCGGGTGGAGGCGTCGAACACGAAATGCAGCGTCGGCACCGTATGGATGCGAAGACGCTTGAACAACAGGCTGTGCAGGTACCCCGCTCGCTCGTTGAGCAGGCGCTGCGCATGCTCGGGGTCGGCCCCCAGCACCGTGAAGAACACCTTGGCGTGCGCGTAGTCGGGAGACAGCTGCACTTCCGACAGGGTCACGAGCCCGAGCCCGGGATCGCGGATCTCGCGCCCGATCATCTCCGACAGATCACGCTGGATCTGGTCGGCAATGCGGTGGATGCGGTGCGGAGTACTGGCCTGGCGGGGCATGAAGGGAACCGGTGATCGAGGCGTCGCCGGCCGCCGCAAGGCGGCAACTCGGAAGCGGCCAACCCTTGATGATAGCCGGTTCCGCACGGCGACCCGCGCCGCGGCGTGGGCAACCCCCGCGCGGGCGACTCCGGGCCAGTCAGGCTGCGGGGAAACCGCTGGTCATCGCCACCAGCGACACCGCGAGATGCGGAAGGGCCGCGCGTGCCCGCAAAAGGATTTTCATCATGGCATCACTCCACGAGAAACCGTTCCGTCAGACTTGCTCGATCATGCGCAAACATGATCGAAGCTGACTTCCTGCTTCGCAGAGGCCGGTTTCACGCGCACCTTGCGGCGCGCGCCAGAGCCATCCTCTCCACAGGCTGAAACCGCAGAACTTGCGGCCAGATTCTTGAGGTTCACGGCGGCGTTGACGTCGCGGTCGTGATGCGCGCCGCAGGCCGGGCAGTCCCAGGCACGCACCGACAGCGGCAGCACGTCCAGCACATGGCCGCAAGCCGAGCACGTCTTGCTGCTCGGATAGAAGCGGTCGGCGAAGATGATTTCACCTCCGCGCATCGCGGCTTTGTACTCGACCTGACGGCGAAGCTCCGCAAAGCCCATATCGGAGACTGCACGCGCCAGATGGCGGTTTTGCACCATGCCATGCACATTCAGGTCTTCGAGTGCGACGGTATGAAATCGTCGCGTGAGGTCCGTCGTGAGCTTGTGCAGTCCGTCGCTGCGCACATTGGCAATGCGCGCGTGCAGCCGGGCGAGGCACTGCCTTGCCTTGCGCCGGTTCGCAGATCCCTTGACCTTGCGGGACAGGGATCGCGACGCGCGACGCAGGCGCGCGAGCAGCATGGACAGTGCTTTCGGGCCGTGAACCACTTCCCCCGTTGAGAGCGTCGCAAGGGCCTTCACACCCAAATCCACACCGACGGCGCCTTGGTTCTCGGCTTGTCGCAGGTGCGAAGTGTCTTGGGTATCGACAGCGATGGACACGAACCATTGATCGGCGACACGGGAGACCGTCGCCGCCGTGATCTTGCCGTCCAAGCGCAAGGGTTCTCGCATGCGCACCCAGCCAAGCGATGGAATGCGAATGCGCGAGCCTTCGACGCTGAATTGATCGTTGGTCAAGGTGAAGCGATCATGCACGCCTCTCTTGCGAAAAGACGGGTAGCGCGCACGCTTCTTGAAGAAATTCTGAAACGCTTCGCCCAACTGGATGATCGCCATCTGCGGCGCGCATTTCGTGACTTCGAGCATCCAGGGGAATTGCTCGCGCTTGATGGCGTTGAGTTGGCGGCGCAGCGACATCTGCGACGGTTTGGGTAAGGCCGCATCGAGCTTCGCGGCATCAAACTGGCGCTTCCATTCGGCCAGCGCCCAGTTGTAGGCGAAACGCGCAACGCCGCACGCGCGAGCGAAGTAGGTTGCCTGCGCGTTGTTCGGGTCGAGCGCGATCTTGTGCGCGAGGATCATGCCGCCCCCTCCACGACGCCGCGCACGGCATCGATGAGCTTCTGGTTTTTGCGAGAACGGCTTCCGTACAGACGCGCCGAGAAGACCGTGATGATTTCCAGCACGTCTTTCGCCAAGTCTTCCTCGAAAGTCGAGTCCTCGCCTTGGTTGAGGATGACGACTTCGACGCCCTTGGCCTCGCAGATAGCAAACACAAGCTCTGCGCCAAAGCGCAGCAGCCGATCCTTGTGCGTGATGACCAGTCGCCCGACATCTCCACTGATGATCGCGTCCAGCAGGCGCTTGAGTCCTTTCTTGTGGTAGTTCATGCCAGAACCCAAGTCGGCTATGACCTCGAACGTCCAACCTTGCCGCGCACAGTACATCTCAAGTACCTGCTTCTGCCGCTCCAGATCGTCCTTCTGGTCGTGGCTTGAGACGCGCGCATAGGCCATGGTTTTGCGCGCGGCCTCAGCCTGCGAGCGAAACAACTCCGGCTGGAGCCGGGCGAGGTCATAGCGCCTGCGCCCGCCTGCCGTGCGTTCATCGGGCACAAGCCGTCCTTCGCGCTCCCATCGGCGCAGTGTCTGCGCCGAGACGCCAAGCGCTTCAGCGGCTTCATGGATCGGGACGAGCTTGCGAGACATGCGCAAAATGTGTATTCACGAGCAACTTTGCGCAAATTGTTAGCGAGCAGCTAGAAACCCTCCCTGATCGGCGGGCAATGCGCGCCTGTCCGGCGCTGGCGTTGCGCGCATCGCGCGGGCTGCCCGATCCGAGCATGCACCATAGCCGCTCAAGCCCGGCGACGCCGGGCCTGCCCTGCAAGTCCACTCCGCCAACACGGCAACGCACAACAAAACGGCGCCTGGCGGGAAGAACCCGCGAGGCGCCGTTGCTTCGCGCGTCAGCGTCGTGTCACAGCGTGCGAGCGATCTCCTTGACCTCGAACACCTCGAGCTGGTCGCCCTCTTCCAGGTCCTGGAAGCTCTTGAGTGACAGGCCGCATTCGAAGCCTTCCTGGACTTCGCGCACGTCGTCCTTGAATCGCTTGAGCGAGTCGAGCTCCCCGGTGTGGATCACCACGTTGTCGCGCAGCACGCGAACCTGCGCCGAGCGCCGCACCAGGCCGGACAGCACGCGGCAACCTGCGACGGTTCCCACCTTGCTGATGCGGAACACCTGGCGCACCTCGACCATGCCCAGCACCTCCTCGCGCTTTTCCGGCGCGAGCATGCCCGACATCGCCGCCCTGATCTCGTCCACCGCCTCGTAGATGATGTTGTAGTAGCGGATGTCGATTCCGTTGAGCTCGGCCTGCTTGCGCGCGCCGGCATCGGCGCGGGTGTTGAAGCCGATGACCACGGCCTGCGACGCGATCGCCAGGTTGATGTCGTTCTCGGTGATGCCGCCGACCGCGGCGTGCACGACCTGGACGCGGATCTCGTCGGTCGACAGCTTGGTCAGCGCATGCACCAGCGCTTCCTGCGAGCCCTGCACATCGGACTTGATGATCAGGTTCAGGGTCTTCGCGCCTTCGGTCATCTGCTCGAACATGTTCTCGAGCTTGGCGGCCTGCTGGCGCGCCAGCTTGACGTCGCGGAACTTGCCCTGGCGGAACAGCGCGATCTCGCGCGCCTTGCGCTCGTCGCCCAGCACCATCAGCTCCTCGCCCGCGCTGGGCACCTCGCTGAGGCCCTGGATCTCCACCGGAATCGCCGGGCCGGCGCTTTGCACCGGGCGCCCGTTCTCGTCGAGCATGGCGCGCACGCGCCCGAAGCTCGAGCCGGCGAGCACGACGTCGCCGCGCTTGAGCGTGCCCGAAAGCACCAGCACCGTGGCCACCGGACCGCGCCCCTTGTCGAGCTGGGCCTCGATCACCAGGCCCTTGGCCGGCGCGTCCACCGGGGCCTTGAGCTCCAGCACCTCGGCCTGCAGCAGCACGTTCTCCAGCAGGTCGTCGACCCCCTGCCCGGTCTTGGCCGACACCGGCACGAACGGAGAGTCGCCGCCGTATTCCTCGGGTACCACCTGCTCGGCCACCAGCTCCTGCTTGACGCGGTCAGGGTTGGCGTCGGGCTTGTCGATCTTGTTCATCGCGACCACGATGGGCACTCCGGCGGCCTTCGCATGGGCGATGGCCTCACGGGTCTGCGGCATCACGCCGTCGTCCGCGGCGACGACCAGGATCACGATGTCGGTGGCCTTGGCACCGCGTGCACGCATGGCCGTGAAGGCCTCGTGACCGGGGGTGTCCAGGAAGGTGATCATGCCGCGCGGCGTATCCACGTGGTAGGCGCCGATGTGCTGCGTGATGCCGCCGGCCTCGCCAGCGGCCACCTTGGCGCGCCGGATGTAGTCCAGCAGCGAGGTCTTGCCGTGGTCGACGTGGCCCATGACGGTGACCACCGGCGCACGCGGCTCGAGCTCCGCGGCATGCGTCGGCTCGCCTTCCAGCTCGAGGAAGGTCTCCGGATCGTCGAGCTTGGCGGCGACGGCGTTGTGGCCCATCTCCTGCACGATGATCATCGCCGTTTCCTGGTCCAGCACCTGATTGATGGTGACCATCTGGCCCAGCTTCATCAGGGTCTTGATGACCTCCGATGCCTTGACCGACATCTTGTGGGCCAGGTCTCCGACGGTGATGGTCTCGGGCACGTGCACTTCACGCACCACCGGCTCGACCGGCGCCACGAAACGCGGCTGCTCCTTGTCGCGCGAATCGCGCCGGCCGCCGCCCTTGGCACCGCGCCACGCACCGGTTCCGCCGCTGGCATCGCCGCGCGTCTTGATGGCGCGGCGCTTGGCAGCCTCGTCCGCCCACGACGACGACAACTGCTCGGACTTGACCTGCTTTTTCGCCTTCGCGTCGCCGGTCGTCGCAGTGGTGGCTGCGGGCGCCTTCACCGCGCCCGCAGCGGGCTTGTGGATCGTGCCCTTGATCGCCGCGCCGGCGTCCGCAGGCTTCGGCGCTTCGGGCTTGGGCGCGTGCAGCACGGTGCGCGGGCGCGCCAGCATGTCGCGAATGGCCGCGGCCTCGCTCTCGGCGGCACGCCGGCGCTGCTGGATCGACTCCATCTCCGCGGCTCGCGCGGCGGCCGCCTCGGCCTGCTCGCGCTCGCGGCGCTGCGCCTCGGCAACCCGCTCCTGCTCCTTGCGAGTCGCGGCTTCGGCCTGCTTGCGCTGCGCCTCGACCTGCTCGGACTCGGCGGCCGCCTGCTCGGCGGTCTGCGCCTGCTCGGCACGCGCTGCTGCGGCGCGCTCGGCGGCCTCCGCCGCCTCGCGGGCCGCCTGTTGTTCACGCACCAGGCGCTCGGCCTGCTCGCGCTCGGCCTCGGCGGCACGTGCTCGCTCGGCGGCCTGCTCCTGCTCGAGCTGGCGCTGGCGCAGCTCGTCAGCCTGGCGCGCAAGCAGCTCGGACTGGCGCTTGGCCTCTTCCTCGCGCCGGCGCAGCTCGGCCTCGTCGACCACCGGTTCGGGCGCCTGCGCGGTCGGCTCGGCGACTTCGTCACGCTTGACGAACACGCGCTTCTTGCGGACCTCGACCTGGATGGTGCGCGCCTTGCCGCTCGAGTCGGCCTGCTTGATCTCGGTGGTCTGCTTGCGCGTCAGCGTGATTTTCTTGCGCTCGCCGCCGGCCACGCCATGCGCCACGCGCAGGTGGTCGAGCAGACGGGCCTTGTCGGCCTCGCTGATGGGGTCGTCGGCGGACTGCTTGTGCACGCTGGCGGCGGCGAGTTGTTCCAGGAGCTGGGCGGCCGGAATGTGCAACTCGGTGGCGAGTTGAGCGACGGTGGTTTGTGCCATGGATGGTTTCCTTGCTCCTTTCGTCTCAGGCGTTGAACCAGTGTTCGCGCGCCTTGAGAATCAGCGCGCTGGCCTGTTCCTCATCGGTGCCGAGGATCGCGGTGAGCTCGTCGGTGGCGAGATCGGCCAGGTCGTCACGCGTGTTGATGCCGGCATCGGCCAGCTTGGCGATCTGCTCGGTGTCGAGGCCTTCCAGGTCCTTCAGGTCCTGCGAGACCTCCTCGAGCTTTTGCTCGCGGGCGATTTCCTGGGTCAGCAGCGCGTCGCGCGCGCGCTTGCGCAGTTCGTGCACGGTGTCCTCGTCGAAGGACTCGATCTCCAGCATTTCCGCCAGCGGCACGTAGGCCACTTCCTCCAGGCTCGTGAATCCTTCCTGGATCAGGATGTCGGCGACTTCCTGGTCGACGTCGAGCTTGCTGCGGAACAGCTCGCGCATCGCCTCGATCTCGGCGGTCTGGCGGTTTTGCGACTCCTCGGCCGACATCAGGTTGATCTGCCAGCCGGTCAGCTCGGACGCCAGTCGCACGTTCTGCCCGGAACGGCCGATGGCCAGCGCCAGGTTCTCCTCGTCGACGGCGACGTCCATCGCGTGCTTTTCCTCGTCGACGACGATCGACTGCACGTTCGCCGGAGCCAGCGCGCCGATCACGAACTGCGCCGGGTCCTCCGACCACAGCACGATGTCCACGCGTTCGCCGCCGAGCTCGTTGCTCACCGCGTTGACCCGCGAACCTCGCACGCCGATGCAGGTGCCGATCGGGTCGATGCGCCGGTCGTGCGACAGCACCGCGATCTTGGCGCGAACGCCGGGGTCGCGAGCGCAGGACTTGATCTCCAGCAGGCCCTGCTCCATCTCCGGAACCTCGAGCCGGAACAGTTCCTTCATGAACTCCGGCGAGGTACGCGAAAGCTCGATCTGCGGGCCGCGCGCGGCGCGATCGATCTTGGCGATCACCGCGCGCACGCGGTCTCCGGCGCGGATGTTTTCCTTCGGGATCATTTCGCCGCGGCGCAGCCGCGCGTCGACCTTGCCGGACTCGACGATCACGTCGCCCTTGTCCATGCGCTTGACGGTACCGACGAAAATGCGGTCGTTGCGCTGCAGGAAATCGTTGAGGATCTGTTCGCGCTCGGCATCCCGGATCTTCTGCAGGATGACCTGCTTCGCCGCCTGCGCGCCAATGCGACCGAACTCCAGGCTCTCGACCTGTTCCTCGATGTAGTCCCCGACCTCGATGTCGGGAATCTGCTCGGCGGCCTCGAACTGCAGGATCTCGGCGTCCGGCTGCTGCAGGCCGGCCTCGTCGGGAACCACGAGCCAGCGCCGGAAGCTCTCGTAGTCTCCGGTATTGCGGTCGATCGCCACGCGAATGTCGACCTCGCCGCTGTAGCGCTTCTTGGTGGCGGAGGCGAGCGCCGCCTCGACCGCGCCGAACACGACGTCACGGTCCACATTCTTTTCGTGCGCCAGCGCATCGACCAGCATCAGCAACTCGCGGTTCATGATTTACGACCCCTGAAGTCAATGACCGGCACGAGACGAACCTCTCGCACCTCGGCCATGGAAAAACGCAATTCCCGCGGCGCCTGCGCCGCTTCCGTGGTCTTGCCGGCACGGCCCGGCCCGGCGGGCCGGCCCTTCGCGGCCGCCCGGGGCCGCTCCAGGCGAGCCAGCAGTTCATCGTCCCAGACGATGGCGTACGAACCCTCCCCCGTCGGCACCTGCAGCAGGCCGCGGTACTTCTTGCGGCCCTGGAAAGGCAGCCGCAGGTTCACGTCGACGGCCTGGCCGGCGAAGCGCTCGAAGTCCGCCGGGGTGCGAAGCAGGCGGTCCAGGCCGGGCGACGACACCTCCAGGCGCTGGTAGTCCAGCCCCTCGACCTCCAGCGCGTACTGCAACTGGCGCGACACCCGCTCGCAATCGTCGACCGTGACGGCGGCGTCGTCGACTCGATCGATGGTCACGCGCAATACCCCGGCCGAGGCCCAGTTCGCCTCGACGAACTGATACCCCAGGCCCTGCACGGTCGCCTCGATCACTTCCAGTTGCTGCATGCCCTTCCTTGCCTGATGAGTACCCCCGGGGCCGGGCTGCGCCCAGCCCGCCCCGGGGGGGGTCAAGGAAACCTGGGGCGGCCCTGCGTTTCCTTGAGAGACCTTGACTGACGGGAACACAAACGCAACGGCAACAAAAAAGGGCGATCGGTATCGCCCTTCTTGTGTCGCCATTGCAGTCGGCCAACCCGGCTTGATTCCGTTGTCGAGGCGCGGCGTCGCTGCCGCGAGCCGCCCCGGCATCGCTGCCGGGAGCCACCCGGCAGGGCCGGGAGAGAACTCGGTATGCAAAGCCTTGCAGCCGCGCAACCGATCAGCCTCGATTTGCTTATTCTATGGGCAAACGGGCCGATCTTCAAGGAGCAAACCTGGGGCAGCGCTCACCAACGCGTCGCACTGGCACGCCGCCGGGCCAATCCCGGCGGCTTCCGATGCCCCCCGGCACCATGCGAGAATGCCCGCTCGCGCAAGTACGCGCGCTTGTGCCGCCAGCGGCCGCTTCGGCGCAAGCCGGGTGGCCGCGCGCAGCGCTTGCCGCCTGCACTCCAAACCCATTGCCGCAATACAGGAACCACCCATGGGCTTTCTCACCGGGAAACGCATTCTGATCACCGGCCTGCTGTCGAACCGATCCATCGCCTACGGCGTGGCCAGGGCCTGCCACCGCGAGGGCGCCGAGTTGGCATTCACCTATGTCGGTGAGCGTTTCGCCGAGCGCATCCAGGGCTTCGCGCAGGAGTTCGACAGCCGCCTGGTGTTCCCCTGCGACGTCGCCGACGACGCCCAGATCGACGCACTCGGGCGCGACCTCGCACAGCACTGGCCGCGACTCGACGGTCTGGTGCACTCGATCGGCTTCGCGCCGCGCGAGGCCATCGCCGGAGACTTCCTGGAGGGCCTGTCGCGCGAAGGCTTCCGCATCGCGCACGACATCTCGGCCTATTCGTTCCCGGCCCTGGCCAAGACGCTGCTGCCGCTGCTGCAGGCCAGCTGCGACGCCGGATCGATGCCGTCGCTGCTGACCATGACCTACCTGGGCGCCGAGCGCGTGGTTCCCAACTACAACACCATGGGCGTGGCCAAGGCGGCCCTCGAGGCCAGCGTGCGCTACCTGGCCGAGTCGCTCGGACCGCGCGGCATGCGGGTCAACGGTGTGAGCGCCGGCCCGATCAAGACCCTCGCGGCATCGGGCATCGCCGATTTCGGCAAGATGCTCAAGTTCAACGAATCCAGCACCCCGCTGCGCCGCAACGTGACCATCGAGCAGGTGGGCGATGCGAGCGCCTTCCTGCTGTCGGACCTGGCCAGCGGCATTACCGCGGAGGTTCTGCATGTCGACGCCGGCATGCATGCCGTGGTCGGCGGGCTGAACGCGCAACTGTGAGAGCTCAGTTTCGAGGCCTTGCGCAGCAGGGTGTTGACAAGGTCCGGAAACCGTCTAGAATGTTGGTTTTTCGCGGGAATAGCTCAGTTGGTAGAGCGCAACCTTGCCAAGGTTGAGGTCGCGAGTTCGAGACTCGTTTCCCGCTCCAGTTTCTGGTTCGCGAATGAAGCACCCAGGCGGCATTCGCGAATATCTCGGGCGAATCCCTTTCGGGGCCCGAGTGATATTCAGGGGAAGCTCAGTCTTCCCCTTTTTTGTCGGCGGTTGATTCCGCCCGATCTGAAAACCGATTCGGTATTCGGTGTTTCGCACCAAGCCGGGCACAAGCCGCCCGGCCTGGCGAGCCGGAAACACCGCCTCGTATCTTCCGCTAAGATACGGGCGGAAATCGAACACGGCGCGGTAGCAAAGCGGCTATGCAGAGGACTGCAAATCCTTCCAGGTGGGTTCGACTCCCGCCCGCGCCTCCAGTCCGTGACAAAGGCCACCCGCAAGGTGGCCTTTGTCACATTCGGCTCGCGCGCGATGCCTGGGGTATGCTGCGAAGCCATCCGCCGACCCGCCGAGTCTCGCCATGAACCCTTCCGCCCTGCCCGCCGAACACGGGCCCGACCTGCGCGAACGCGTGCTCGGCGCGCTGATGGGAGCCTTCATCGGCGATGCCCTCGCGCTGGGCCCGCACTGGTACTACGACCTCGATGCGCTGCGCCGCGACTACGGCGAGTGGATCACCGACTACACCGACCCCCGCCCGGATCGCTACCACGCGGGATTGCGCGCCGGGCAGTCCTCGCAGGCCGGCTGGTTGCTGGAACTGACCCTGCGCAGCCTGGTCGATTGCCGCGGCTACGACGAAGCGGATTTCTGCCGCCGCATCGACCAGCAGCTGTTTCCTCTGCTCGACGGAACGCCGCTGCAGGGCCCCGGCGGCTACACCAGCCAGTCGATACGCGAAGCCTGGCGCCTGCGCGTCGGACAAGGCTTGCCCTGGGGCGAGGTCGGCGGCTACGCGGACAATACCGAAGCGGCTGAGCGCACGCTGGCGATCGCCGTGCGCCATGCGCTGCGCCCCGCGCTGCTGGCGCGCGACGTGGGCTCCAACACCGCGCTCACCCAGATCGACCCGACGGTGATGGCGATGACCGTGGCCTATGGCAGCGTGCTCGGGCTGCTCGTGCAGGGCCACGAGCTGGACGCGGCGATCTCGGGCAGGTTGATGGCGCTGGTGCGCAGCGGGCAGCTGCCCTTTCACACGGTGACGGCCGATGGCGAGAGCGGCGTCACGCGCGACTCGGAGAAGCCGCGGCGCGGCGTCGGAGAATTCGCATCCCCGGACGCGTTGCTGACGCCGTCGAACATCGCGCGCGCCGCCGTCGACCCCGGCGTGAGCATCGAGCCGGCATGGAAGGTTTCGCTGGTGTACGGCATGCCCTGCGCGGTGTACCACCAGTTCCCGGCAGCCTATTACCTCACCGCCCGCTTCGGCTGCGATTTCGAAAGCGCGGTGCTGCACGCAGTCAACGGCGGCGGCCAGAATCAAGCTCGCGCGATGCTGACCGGCGCGCTGTGCGGCGCCAGCGCAGGCCTGCGCTCGATCCCGCGACGCTGGCTCGATGGGCTCGAGCGCGGCGCCGAGCGCATGGAACTGGCCGGGCGGCTCGCCGACGACATGCTGGCCGACGCGCCGGCCGCCTGAATCCACGACACGCGCGCCGCAGGTGCTCCGGCGAGCGGGGGCTTGCGCTCTCGAGAAAACGCAGGGCCGCCCCAAGTTTTCTCGACCCCCACGGGGGGCGGGTCGGGCCCCAGGCCCGGCCCTGGGGGCGCTCTTGAGAAAACGCAGGGCCGCCCCAAGTTTTCTCAACCCCCTCGGGGGGCGGGTCGGGCCCCAGGCCCGGCCCTGGGGGCGCTCTTGAGAAAACGCAGGGCCGCCCCAAGTTTTCTCAACCCCCTCGGGGGGCGGGTCGGGCCCCAGGCCCGGCCCTGGGGGCGCTCACGAGCTGGCGATAGCGCCGCTTGCGCGGTCGTGCAGCGCCACCGGCAACGGCGCGCTCGCGCTGAGCTGCACGGTGCGCGTCGGGAACGCGAACTCCACTCCGAGCTGCTCCATGGTACGCATCAGCTCCAGGTTGATGGCCTGCTGGGTGTCCATGTAGACCCCGTAGTCGGCCGTGGTCATCCAGTACACGACCTCGAAATTCAGCGCGGATTCTCCGAAATCCTTGAAGTGGGCCCGGTCGAAACGCACATGTTCCCGGCGTTCCACGGCCTCGCGCACCCGGGACGGAATCTGCTCCATCACCGACGGCGGGGTGTCGTAGCTCACGCCGAAGGCGAACACGATGCGCCGCTCCTGCATGTGCCGATAGTTGCGCAGGCGCGCCTTGGTCAGGTCGGTATTCGAGAACACCAGCATCTCGCCGCTGATGCTGCGAATGCGGGTGGTTTTGAGCCCGATGTTCTCGACCGTTCCGGAAAACCCGTCGATGACCACGAAATGCCCGATCTGGAAGGGTTTGTCCAGAACGATCGACAAACTCGAGAACAAATCCCCCAGGATATTCTGCAAGGCCAGCCCCACCGCGATGCCGCCGACGCCCAGGCCGGCCAGCAAGGTGCTGATGTTGAACCCCAGGTTGTCGAGCAGCAGCAGCGCGAGCAGGCTCCACAGCACGAGGCGGACGATGAAGCTCATCGCCGCCAGGCCGGTGGCCGTCTCGGGGTCGCTGCGCATCGCGGTCTCGCGCGACGCGGTGATCAACTCGTCGATGAAACGCCCCGCCCACAGCCCGATCTGCACCGCCAGCGCGACGCTGGCCACGATGTCCGACCAGTGCGTGCTGCGTGCCGGCAGGCTCAGCGCGTCGCTCGCCGGGAAAAGTGCCACCACCACCAGCAGCCACGGCCGCGTGGCACGCAGGGCCGCGACCAGCGCGACGTTCCAGCGCCTGGTCGTGCGCGAGGCGAGCGCGCCCAGGTGGCTGACCAGCCAGCGCTTGAGTGCTGCGGAGACGGCGCCCACGAGAATCAGCCAGGCCAGCGCAACCAGCCACGCGCTCAAGGGGTTGGAGGCAATCATCAGGTGTGTCAGATCGGGCATGTGGGGAAGATCCTTGCGGAAGATGACATGGGTCGATCAGGCCGGCTCGGCCAGCGGCAGGTCGCGGGCGGCACGCAGGGTGTCGAACCAGCCCAGCACGTGGCGGGTCCAGTGGCCGATGTCGTAGCGCTGCACATGCTCCTGCATGCGTTGCATGCGGCGGTGCTGGTCGTCCGGCGGCATGTCGAGAGCGCGATCGATCGCGGAATCCATCTGGCTGATGCTGTAGGGGTTGACCAGCAGCGCGTCACCCAGTTCGACGGCCGCGCCGGCGAACTCGGAAAGTACCAGAACGCCATCGCGCTCGTCATGGGCCGCGACGAACTCCTTGGCCACCAGGTTCAGCCCGTCGCGCAGCGGGGTGATCCAGCAGATATCGGCCGCGCGATAGTGCGCCAGGGTCTCCTGGAAGGTCATCGGCGTGGTCGACAGCACCACCGGCTGCCACGACAAGGTGCCGAAATGCCCGTTGATGCGCCCCACGACCTGCTCGATGGTCTGCTGGGAGCGCCGGTATACGCGCATGCCGTCGGCGGCGGCCACCGCAGTGAGCAGCAGCTTGACCTGTCCGTGCAGTTCCGGGCGCCTGCGCAGCAGGCGTTCGTAGGTCAGCAGCATCTCCTTGGTGCCCTTGGCGTAGTCGACCCGCCCGATGGACACGATCACCTTGCGCTCGGGCAGGCGCGCGCGGATCTGCGCCACCTGTTCGCGAGCCTGCGGCGTGGCCATGCTCTGCTGGATCAGCTCGGCATGGGTGCCGATGGGAAAGGCGTCGATGTGCACGGTGTGCGCGCCCATGCGCAGGCTGACCGGCGTGAGCGGCTCGGCCAGCGCCGAACCATGCCGCTCCAACCCGGCCGCGGCCGGCTCCCAGCGCACGTCGCGCACATCGCGCAGGCCCTGCGCCACGGCGGCGAAGTTGCAGGCATAGCGCGGCACGTGAAAGCCGACCAGATCGCAGCTCAACAGGTTGTCGAGGATCTCGTCGCGCCACGGCAGCAGATTGAACACGTCCGGACCGGGGAACGGAGTGTGATGGAAAAACGCGATCTTCAGGTCCGGGCGCATGCGCCGCAGGAACTGCGGCACCAGCCACAGGTTGTAGTCGTGCACCCACACCACGGCTCCCGGGGCGGCCTCCTGGCAGGCGGCCTCGGCGAACAGCCGGTTGACCTCGCGGAAAGTCGACCACTGCGTGTTCTCCGACGAATACAGCGACGGAAAACTGTTGAGCACGGGCCACAGCGCCTCCTTCGAGGTGACGTGGTAGAACTGGCTGATCTGCTCGGCCTGCAGCGGCAGGCGCACGACCTCGTAGGTGCCGTAGCTGTCGCGCACGGTGACGCGGCGCTCGAAGCCGGGCGCCTTGCCGGCCGGGGCCTTTTTCCACGCGATCCAGCTCGCGCTGTCGACCTGGCCGATGAAACCCTTGAGTGCCGGCACGATGCCGTTCGGGCTGCGGTTCTCGCGCAGCACCACGCGCCCGTTCTCCACCTGTTCCTCGTAGGGTTGGCGGTGGTAGACGATCACCAGTTGCGCAGCCATGCCTGTCCTCCTCCGGTTGCATGAAAACGTTGCAGTGCCTGCAGCACGCCGGCGGCCCCCGGCAGCGAGCTCAGGTGCACGTTCGAGCTGCCACGCAACGCGCGGTCCAGCGCAGGCTCGCGGTTGCTCACCGCCACCCCGCTGAGCCCGGTGCGGAACATGGACAGGTCGTTCAGCGTGTCCCCGGCCACCAGCGTGCGCTGCGGCGACAGTCCCAGCGCGCGCAGCGTGCGCAGCAGGGTCGGCCCTTTCTGCACGCCGCGCGGCAGCACGTCGAAATACTGGTTGTCGGACAACAGCACGTCGAATCCGAGGGTGCGCAAGTGACCGGCGGCGCGCAGCGCCGCCGGCTCGTCGTCGTAGAAGTAGGACATGCGCCGCCCCCCCACCGACGGCTGCGGCCTGAGCCGCGGATGGCGCCCCATCACGGCCTCGATGCGCTGCGGAGCGTGGACGGGCCAGGTCCCGCGCAGCCACTGCCATACCGGCTCGAGCGCATCGCGCGAGCCGCCCTCGCCGGGCTCCACGGTGGTGCCGACGTCGCCGATGAAATAGTCCGGCTGCAGTTCCAGCGCGCGAGCGAGTTCGCGCATGTGCTCCTGTCCGCGCCCGCTCACGAAAATCAGCGCCACATGGTCGCGATGCTCGCGAATCCACGCGTACAGCTCGGCACGCTGCTCGTCGCTGCCGCCGACGAAGGTCCCGTCCAGGTCCGTGGCCAGCACGGTCCTGTGGGACAGCGCGCGCGCCGAACGCGCCCCCTGCTGCTCCAGGCGAGCGTTCATTGCACCACCCTGTGGTTCCAGGAGGCGCCCGGCACCCGCACGGGCGTGGCTGCCTCGTGCGTGACCAGATGCGTGGCGGGGGGCAGAGCGCGCTGGGGCTCCGGGTCGGCGGGCGCGGTATCCAGCAAGGCCCGCAGGGCCTGCGCCGCGTCGACGCGGCCGCCGAGCACGTCGCGCACCGCGCGTGGCACGTGCAAGGCGATGTGCAAGCGTCGCTCGAGCGCCGCCAGTGCGTGGCTGGCAACCGCTCCCTCCGCCAGCTCGCCCTGCTCGTCGCAGGCGCCCGCGCGCTGCTCGGCGCTTGCTCCGAGGCGCAGTCCCAGGCGGGTATTGCGCGAGTGGCTCGACGACGCGGTGAGGAACAGGTCTCCCACCCCGCTGCTGCGCAACAGCGTGTCGCCGCGACCGCCCAGCGCAAGGGTCAGGCGGCGCATGTCGTCCAGGCCCTGCAAGACGATGGCGGCACGCGCGTTCTCCCCCAGGCCCTGCGCGGTGGCCATGCCGCAGGCGATGGCCACCGCGTTCTTCAACGCGCCGGCCACCTGCACGCCAACCTCGTCGTCGCACAACTCGAGT
Source organism: Pseudomonadota bacterium (assembly GCA_021847345.1). Classification (GTDB taxonomy): domain Bacteria; phylum Pseudomonadota; class Gammaproteobacteria; order Burkholderiales; family Burkholderiaceae_C; genus Thiomonas_A. The sequence continues at coordinate 14,828 of JAJZTW010000046.1, read as the reverse complement.
TCGATGCCCGCGTCGCGCCAGGCCCGCGCCAGCGCCTGCGCGGTTTCGGCGTCGCGCGGCGACGCCGCGCGCATTCCCAGCGTCAGGCGCGTGGGCAGTCCGCGCGCGACTTCGTCGGCGAAACTGGGCCCGGCCAGCATGCCCACGGATTGCTCCGCCGCGCAATGCTCGCGCAGCACCTGGGTCATCAGGCGACCGCTGCCGGGCTCGACGCCCTTGCAGGTCGCCAGCGCCAGCGCGGACGCCGGCAGGAATTCCCCGGCGAGCGCGGCCACCCGGGCGAGCGCTGAACAGGGCACCGCGAACAGCACGATGTCGGCATTCGCCAGCACCCATTGCAGATCGTCGCTGGCCAGCAGGCCTGCGGGCAGCTCGATCCCGGGCAGGTGGCGAGGATTGCTCCCGGTGGTGCGGATGGCATGCGCGACGTCGGGGCGGCGCGACCACAGACGCGTGGCCAGGCCGGCCCGGCGCGCCGCCGCGGCCAGCGCGGTCCCCCAGCTGCCGGCGCCGAGCACGGCGACCTCCACCGGGTCGTGAGCTGCCTGACGCGCGCCGTGCGCCTGGGAGTTTTCGCGGTTTCGTACGTGCATGGCACCTCCAAAGTCGGTGGCGAACGGGGTGTTCGCCGTGAACGGGACGCCCGAAGGGCATCGGGCGCTGCGACTTGGTCGGGAAGCGGGACGGCCCATCGGGGCGCCCGTACCCTGGTGGCGGACAAGCGCCACCTGCGTGCGCGGCCTCGGGACCACCGCGGGACGCGGGGCGGACCTGCGCCGGAATACCCTGCGGGCGTGACCCACGGACTTCCGACTGCGCACTTGCCGGCCCGTTGGAGAACAGCATGAGCTGCTACCAAACGGGAAATTTCTAGATGGTTATCCGGCGAACATTGAACAGATCAAATCTTATCTCAAACACAAGCCTATTTGAACCCATATATCTCTTTTTGTTTCCCGATCAACCGGACGATCACCCAAAGATCTCGCACTACGCAGAGCATCGTCCAGCGCCAACGAATCGTGTCCCCAATGCATGCAAACGCGCAACCAAATGGTTGCGATACCGTCCCGCCAAGCCGCCCGTTCCGCTCGGCCAGCCGCGGCCCCGCTCGCGTACGCTAGGATGCCCGGCGGCGTCGGGCCCGGATGGCGAAATCGGTAGACGCAGCGGACTTAAAATCCGCCGACCCTGAACAGGTCGTGGGGGTTCGATTCCCCCTCCGGGCACCAGAAACGAAGGCTCTCCGGGCAATCGCCCTGCACGCCCTCACGCGAGACCGCGCTTCATGGAACGGCTGTGGACGGTTTCGAGCGAACTGCTCCGGGAGCACCGCGGCATCGCCAGGCGAACCCGGGTGCCACCTTGTGGCACATCAGCTCCCGGGCGATCGCGAACTCGTCGGCCAGCGCGTCGTGCTCGGCCTGCACGTCGGGCTTGGCGACCAGCTCGGCCTTCATCTGCTCCAGAGTCTTCGTCGCATGGCCTCCAGGCGAGTGCGCGCGGTCTCGATGGCCGCGCGCGGATCCCACGCCCGATGCCCAGGGACTGCGGATGAAGACCTCGCGCCCGACGCTACGGAGGTATTCTCGGCCTGAGCGGCGGGCGCCATGCCGCTGCCCGCGGACTGGCCACTTCCTCAGCATGAACCTGCTCGCCCCCACCGTACTCGCGCTGGCAGCCCTCGTATCCTGCAACGCCGCGCACGCGACACCCGCCGCCGCGGGTCGGGCGCCCACGCGCTGCGGCTGGTTCGACAATCCGACCCCCGGTAACGCCTGGCTCACCGACCGCCAGGCGCAGTGGGTGGTGGGCATCCAGGGAGGTCATCAGGCCGCGGGCGACTGGCCGGATTTCCCCGACCGGCAATGGGTACCGACGAATGGCCATTACGGCTACGGCTGCGCCTGCCTGCAAGTGCTCGACGATGCGCGCAGCCACCAGATCCGGCGCATCCTGCGTGCCTGGGTTCGCCCGCTGACTGCCTGCGAGCACGACCCGGCGCTGCCCGCGCGCAGTCCGTTGCCCGACCCGGCGCAGCGCTGAGCAGCCTGCCAGCTGGATGGCCGCTTCGGCCGAGCTGCTGACACTTGGCAGCCAGCGACCGGTGCTCGGCCAGAGCGGCCATTGGGCTTGCGCAGTCGCGATGGCCGCTGCAGTTCGCTCAGCGGTCATCGGCACGGTTGCCTTGGTGACGACTCCCCAAATTCATGGGCTGATGCAGCCATTGGCGTGCCCACTTCCATGGTCACCAATTCAGGTTCACCAACCGCGCAAATGCAAAGCCGAGTGCCATGCCCGCCGCAGGGCCGATAAACCAACCACGCACCACGCCGAGCATCATGCGCGCGTCGATGGTGTGGCGGCTGCGCGCAAGTCCGGCGCCTGCCATGGCGCCGATCAGCGCTTGGTTCATCGACGTGAAAAGGCCGAAGGCCACCGCGGTCAGCACGACCAGTGCCTGCACCAGTTGCGCGGCCGTGGCCATCGGCAGGTCCATGCGGACCATGTCGAAGGCAACCCGCTCGAGCAACGGCCTTCCCCAGGTTAGTACCCCGAGCGCCAGCCCGGCGCCCCCGATCAGCCCGGCCGCCAGCGGGCCGCACAGTCCGGTGGACAGGAACACGCCGGTGGCGTGGGACACGTCGTTGGCCCCCATGGCCAGTGACGCGACGCCGCCCACCAGAACCAAGGCGCGTCCGACGTGCAGCGCCGCGCCGTGCGCCGGGGCCAGTCCCGGCAGGGCGTCGAACAGCCTGGTGAAGCCATAGCCCAGCACGAAGGCCACGCCCGGGGCGAGCACCCAAAGCAGCGCCAGCCGGGCCACCGTGTCCCAGCGGATGCGCAGACCCAGCGCTGCGCCTGCGCCGACCACGCAGAACACCAGGATCTGGATGGTCGAGGTCGGGAGGCGACGTTGCGTAAACAACGTGGTCAGCACGAAGGCAGAGCCGATCACCGCAATCGCCGCCGGGGTGTCGAGACTCCCGCCGGCAACGATGCCGTGCCCCACCGTGCGCAGCACGCCGTGGCTGAGCAAGGTGGCGCCGAGCAGGCTCAGCGGCGCCATGGTGGTCCACAGCGCGGCGCGCGCGCCGATGCTGCCGCTGGCGTAGGGCATACCCATGCAGGCGCCCGTGTAATGCGCCCCCATGCTCCATGCGAAGGCCAGCGCCAGCAGCACCAGCAGCATGTCGGGAAGGTTCATGTCCGGCGGGGCAACCAGGCGAAGGTGGTGAATTCCACGGGATACTAACGGGGGCCAGTTGTCAGAGATCGCCGAAGCTGGTATCCGCCATCCAATCCTCAGCAACTCCAGCCTGGGCATGTACTCGCTGGTACGTGCGCCTCCTCAACAAGGCGTGCACCCCCGGTGCAGTTCGCCGCAGCTACGCTTCGTACGCTGCTTCGCTCCGTCCGAGCAAGCACACCCGGGCGCGACCGCGGTAGCCAACCCGGTAGATTGCAGGCGACTCCAATGCGCGCCGGACTCTCGCCATGGGTGCGATGCTGCTCCTTCGCTCATGCCGAGGCGTCATCGATGCGACCGATGCCAGTGATCTCGCGATGGATTGCCGCCGAGTCCAGTTGCCGCATCGGCAGACTGACGAAGAGCGAAATCCTGCGCTGGAGTTGCCGGAATGCGGAGGTGAAAGCCTTCCGCTTGTCGTCGTCGCTGCCACGAACGGCCGCCGGATCGGGAACACCCCAGTGAGCGGTCATCGGCTGGCCCGGCCACACCGGGCACACCTCCCCGGCAGCGTTGTCGCACACGGTGAACACGAAATCCATCGCGGGAGCACCGGGCGCGGCGAATTCGTCCCAGCTCTTGCTGCGCAGCTCGCCTGTCGGTACGGCCTGTTGAGCGAGCAGTTCGACCGCGAAGGGATTGACCGTACCCGCTGGCAACCTTGACCACTAGCGAGTGCGAGCGCGGGCGCGACCTTTGATGCGGCGCAGTAGGAGCGTGCCATGGGGCACCAACCTGCGTGGCACAAGCCGTATGGTGAACTTAGCAGTGCGTGCTATATCAGCTACTTGAAGGTCGCTGATACCGAAAAGTACAGTGCGCGCGGCATACCTGGATAGGCGAGCACGTAACCCGCCCCTTGAGTCTGCAGCAGATCTCCAGCGGCGATGTATTGCGCCGATTCGTACTGCCGATCCGTCAGGTTGAACACCCTGAGCCGGACGCTGGCGAGTTGCGCACCCGGGATCAGGTTGGCCAGTGCCGTGCTGCTGTAGCGAATTTCCAGATTCAGCAGCCTGTAGCCGCCCTCGCTGCGGCTCGAGGGTCCCGCCTGCTGGTTGTCGAACAGGTGATACGGCCCGAGCGACTGCGCCCACAGGGTCGTGTCCACGACCCCGCCGGACAGGAACTGACGATACGTGACGCCCGCACTCGCCGTGTACTGCGGCAGGTTGGACACCGGCAGGCCCGCGAAGCTCGCTCCGGTGTCGTAGTTGACGTAGGCGTCCCAGCGGGAGCGCAGCCAGCCGGCATTCACGAAACCGCGCCAATGCCGCCCCAGGCTCGCGCGGGCGCGCAGGTCGACCCCGCGCATCGTGGACGCGCCGCTGCCGAAGGTGATCTGGTTGGGATTGGAGGCACTGGCATAGCCGATGGTCTGTCCCCCCAGATGGGTCTCGAACACATCCACCGCGGCCCGCAGGTCGTGCAGGCCCCGCCACCGACGACGGGTGCAGATCACGCCGACATCGACACTGCGAGCCCGCAGCAGCGCGAGGGTGCTCAAGCGCGGAGCGACCGACAGGCCGGTGTCGTAGTTCTCCAGGTCCGGATTGTGGAAGGCCACGGCGTAGCTGGCATGCACGCGCAGGCCCGGCGCCACCGCCAGGTTCACGCCGAGCGACGGCTCGAGTCGTGCGTGCTGATCGGCGGTGTCGGGGCTGGGGTCGGCGAGAGCGCCGTCCACGCCCAGCGTGGACGCCAGTCCGGCGCTGGCATTGTGGAAGTCGGTCTGGAATCCGACCGCCCGCAGACCCGGCACGACGGTCAGGCCGGGAGCGATGCGCGCGCGGTCCTGCAGGTACAGGGCCCAGAAGCGGTTGCGCGTGGACTGCTGCGACAGGTTCTGCACGTCGGAGGCGACGAGGCCGTCGCCCTGCAGCGAGATGCCGGGGCGCGGCGTGTAGCCGACCGAACGGCCCTGCGAGCGCTCGAACAGCACATAGCCCCCCCAACGCAGTTGCTGCGCGGCCCCCAGGTCCAGCGTGAAGTCGAGCTTGTCGCCCAGCGTGCGCGCGTAGGAGGCTGCATCCAGGCCGATGCCCGCCGCAGTCGGAAAATCGTTCTGCTGGACATGCTGAACATGCGACTGCTGCAGCCAGGCGAGTTCCGTCATCGCCAGCTCCGGGGCCAGGCGCAGCCGCAGGCGTGCCCAGTACAGCGTGTTCTGCAGCGAGGTGCGGTTTCGCCAGAGTGCGTCCGGCAGGCTGGCCTGGTAGCCGGCGCTGGGCTGGCTGTAGACCCCGCCGCCGGCCCCCAGGCCCTGCAGGTCGATGCCGTTGGCCTGCGCGTCCGCCAGGGATACGGGAATCGGGGGCGGCGTGTCCTCCTGCTGGCGAACTCCGTACAGCCCCAGATCCAGGGACCCGCCCTCGATCTGGCGGCGGGCCTTGAAGTAAGCCTGCAACGCGTGCGCATGCAGACGATCCGGCCCGTCGCGGAACGATTCGCTGCTGCTGCCAGCCACGCCAAGCGCAGAGGACCACCCGTCGGCTTGCCCCGTGACGTGCGTCAGCGAGGCCACGCCGGTGCGAAAGCTTCCTCCGGTCAGTTCCACCTTGGTGCCCGGTTGCGTGCCCGGTTGCGGGGGGATGAAGTCGATGCTGCCGCCCAGGCTGTCGTACCAGCGTGTGGCTGCATCGCCGGGTCCGGCGGTGACATCCATGCGCTGCAGTAACGCGGCCATCGGGGCCTGCGACGAGTGCCAGCTGGTGTTGCGAATCAGGTCGTTCAGCGGAACTCCGTCGAACTGGGCCGTGATGACATTGGTCGCCAGATCTCCGGGGATCTCGTTGTAGCCCAGCTTGAGCCCGCGCAGGTAAACGCCGGAGTCCGAGGAGCCGCCCGTCGTGGCGTAGCCGGTGAGGCGCACGTTGGGCAGCAGCGCCAGGACCTGCATGCCGCCGCCCTGGGGGCCGACGAGCCCGATGTCGGATTCGTGCAGAGATGCGGTCATGCGCTCGGTGGGGTTCCGCGCGGCAACCGGCGCGCAACCCGCCTGATCGGCCGGGGCCTGCGTGCACGCGGTGATCTGCACGCTGTGCAACTGGACCACCGGTCCGGCTCGCACGCACGTACAGGCGAGAACGGCGACACACGCAGCGATGGCGGGTGCCGCCGGCTTGTGACGAGTCATCGAAGGCTTGCAGGGCGGATGCCGGCGCGTGCGCGCCGGGGTCGAGATCGGCGCCGGGGTCGGGCATGGCCCGACCCCGGGAGGGTCACGTCAGGACTTCTTGTCCGCCGGGGCGTTCGCCGCGGCCTGCTCGTCGCGCACGGTCGGGTACGCCTTGCCGTGCATCAACCCCTTCCACAGGACGCGGTTGTAGACACCCGCGTTGACCTTGTCTTCCTCGTCGAAGTCGAAACCCTTGGTCAGCGCGGCCCAGTAGGCCATGTCATGCGTGGGCTTCGTCGTGGCCGCAAAGGTCGTGCCCGCGGGCAGCGGCAGCGAGGTGCCCGCGAGCAGGCTCGAGGCTGTCGCGGTGTAGCTCCAGGCCGCGTTGCCCGGCGACGTGTCGAAGACTGCGGCCATGGGCGCGGCGTCGGCATCGAACTGCCCCAGATGATCGATGCCGAGCACGTCGGTGATCGTCCGCAGCATGTTCACCGTGGTGTAGTGGCGGTGGACCACCGCATCCTTGCGCACGTACGGCCCGACGACGAACGCGATACTGCGGTGGGCGTCCACATGGTCGGGGCCGTCCTGCGCGTCGTCTTCCACGACGAAGATCAGGGTGCTGTCGGCGTAGGGACTGTGTGCCACCGCCTGCACCAGGCGACCGACCGCGTAGTCGTTGTCCGCCACCTGGGTCTCGGGCGTATTGTCGCCATCGATTGCGCTGGAGAAACTGCCAGTGTGGTCCATCATGAAGCGCACCAGCATGAGGTTAGGCATGTCGTGGTGGGCCACGTAGCCGGAGAACTCGCGCTCCCACTCCTTCTCACGGTAGAAGTCCGGGAACCGGGTATCGAAGCCGCGGAAGTACGGATCGGTCCTTCCTACCAGTTGCGGGTTGGCGGGGAACGCCACCGTGCGCTGGTCCGCGGCGGCGTTGGTGTCGAGCGGGATCGCCAGCGATGCGTACGGAGTCCCGTCCAGGTGATAGCGGGTCAGGTCGAGCATGAAGCCGTAGTTGCGCACCGACAGCCCGGCGCGCAGCGCCGAGTTCCAGAGGTAGCCCTGCTGCTGCTCGCCGGGGTCCGGGCCGTCCGGCGCGGCCACGTTGCTCGCGGCCGGCAGCGTATCCGGGTCGAGCGAGGCGGCCAGCGGGTCGGCGGCAATACGCGCCGCGCCGCTCAAGCCGACGTCGACGTTGCGGTTGTCGCCTTCCCAATCGTAGGAACCTCCGCCGCCGTTGCCGGCGTAGTTCGGCGGCAGCATCTTGGCGCCGTCGTCGGATTCGCGCCCGGACGTGCTCCAGGGCCAGCCGTTGCCACTGACGTCGCCCGGATCGTAGAAATTGTCGAGGTCCACGAAGTGGGCCGCCAGCGCATGCTGGTTGGGAGTCGTGGTCCACGGGAACTCGGCCAGCGACGGGTCTCCGTTGCCTTTGCCGAGGTCACCCAGCACCTGGTCGTAGGTACGGTTTTCCTTGACGATGTAGATCACGTGATGGATATGCGCGCGCAGCCAATGCATGGTGCGCAGGTCGGCCTCGCTGGGCACGCGGTCGAAGCGATTGTTGAGCGCGACCTGGCGGGTCAGGCTCTCCAGGCTGTCCTCGTGCGGCACCGGCAGGCTCAGCAGCGCCGACCCGGTGAGGTTCAGGATGTACTGGTTGGGCGCGAAGGTCACCGGCGAGTTCGGCACCGGGCAAGGCACCGTCTCATAGCCCAGGCAGTTCCCCGGATTGGGACCGGGATCGGTCTTGGCGTTGCTGACGTAGAGCATGCGGCCGTCCGCCGACACCCGCACGTCGGAGGGCGACCATCCGGTCGGAATCAGGCCGGTGACCCTCGGCATGCGCCCCTGCAGCGAGATCACGGCCACCGAATCGGTGCCGCGGTTGGTCACGTACAGCGTGCTGTCATCGGGGGAGATCGCCAGCCCGTCGGGCGATGCGCCCTTGTAGCGGGCCTGCTCGGCCGACATCACGCTGTGCGGTGCCAGCGTCCCCACCGTGCCGAGCAGACGATTCGTGGTGGTATCGATGACCGAGACGACGTCGGCATTGTCGGAGGCGACATACAGGCGGTCCTGCGCGTGGTCGAGCACCATCTTGTTCGGGTTGCCCGGCACGGCGATGCGTCCGATCACGGCCGGAGTGGCCCCGGAAATGTCCAGCACGACGATCTGCCGGTCGAGTTCGCTGCTAACGTAGGCGGTCCGGTTGCCGACGATCGCCACCGCATCCGGATACTGGCCGCCCGAAACCCCGCTCGGACCACCGCTCTTGCCCGGGCGCAGGTCCTGCTCGGCCACCACCGATCGCGTGGCCAGGTTGATGATCGACACCGAGTCGTTGTACTCGTTGACCACCACCGCGCGGCTGCCGTCGGCCGTCACGGCGATGCCGCTGGCAAGCGGCTTCTGCGCCAGGCCGTTGCCGCTCTTGTGGCCCAGGGAAATCGGCGCGCCAGACTCCGCCCATACGCCGTTGGTGCGGTCGAACACATGTACGTCGTCCTCGCCGGCGCCGGGGACGTAGAACTCGTTGCCGTCGGGCGAGAACGCGATGCCCACGAAACTGTTGGACACGGGGAGCACCTGCTTGCTCACCGCGCGACCGCTGCTGACGTCGTAGACGAAGATGAACTGGGTCGATTGCTGGGGCAGGAACTTGCCGTTGGCGTCGACCACGTAGTTGTAGCCACTGGTCAGGACCAGCAGGGTCCTGCCGTCCGGGCTCAGCGCCTCCGAGTCAGCGTAACCGGCCTTCACCCCGCTGGGCAGCCCGGGGTCGAGCAACTGATAGGTGGCTCCGGGGGCAGCCGTCGGCGTGATGCGCACCCCCGTGGGGAGCATGGTGCCGCGCGGGAACGCGTCGTCACGGTCGGAGACCGCATGGGGACGGGCCTGGGACTCGAAGCCCGACGCGGTGGCCGGGGCGCCGATCGCCGCGGCGATCGCGACGGCCAAGCAGGATAAACGCTGGGTGGAAAGCATGGGGACTTCCTTGGTCGGAGCACTATGGGCTGCCTGGATCCGGACAGCGGCAGCGGCGGCAGGTCGGGCGAGCGTTACAGGTGATGCGTCCACTCACGCACGGTTACCCGAGGACACGGGCGCGAGCAGTCGAACCTTAGGCGGGTAAGGTGTCAAATCCGTGATGGGTTTTTTTAGACGTCGGTAAGGTGGTGGGGCGTCGTTCGGCCGCACCCCGGTCACGGGGCCTTCATGTTGCATTGCCACTATCGCGTGCTGGAACCACGATGCCAGAAACCACCATGCAACTCTCCCGAATCGTCGCCTTTGTCGCCGTCGTCGCCCTGTGCGGCGGAGGCGCATTCGCCGCCGCGTCCGCGCCCCCGCTGCATCGGGTGGCCACTGTTGATCTTCCCGACCAACCCCTGAAAAGCTTCGATATCGGCGATGTCGGTGACGGCGTGTATGCGCTGGCCGACCGCTCGAATGCCGGGGTCGACCTGATCGATGTCGCCACACTGCGCAATCTCGGTCGCATCGGCGGTTTCGCCGGCAATCGCCCCGATCACCGGGGTGGGCCGAACGGAGTGCACATCGTCGGTGCCGACCAGGTCTGGGCGGGAGACGGCGACAGCAGCGTGAAGATTGCTGACCTGCGAACCCGGCGCGTCGTCGCGTCGGTAGCGACCGGGGGCCGCCATCGAGTCGACGAGCTGACCGTCGACACGCGTGACCATCTCGTGATCGCCGCAAACAATGCCGATCGCCCTGCGTTCGTCACGCTGATCTCAACCCGAGCACCCTATCCGGTACTAGGCCGGATCACTCTGCCCCGTGCCACGAACGGGCTCGAGCAACCACTGTGGGATCAGCGCACGGGCGACGTCTACCTGGCGATCCCCGAGCTCGATGGCGTGGCTGCGCGAGGCGGCATCGCGGTCATCGACCCGCGCAGAGCCCGACTGCGCACCGTGTGGCCGGTTGCCGATTGCATGCCTGCCGGTCTTGCGCTGGGACCGGGGGATCACCTACTCGTGGGATGCAGCGACGACGCAGTGGCGGCCGGATTTCCGGCACAGTCGCTTGTCATTGACACGCACGACGGCTCTCTGGTGAAGCGCTTCGGCCAGGTCGGCGGTTCTGACGAGGTCGGCTACGATCGCCGGCTCGGTGTGTTCGTACTAGCCGCTGCGGCAAATCCCGGAGGGCCGGTACTTGGCGTTATTTCAGCCCGCTCGCTGCAGTGGTCAGGCAATGTTGCAAGCGGACTCAAAGCGCACTCGGTCGCGGTCGACCCACGCAGCGGCCGGGTGTTCGTGCCGGTAGCGGCAGGAGACTCAGCCTGCTCTCGAGGCTGCGTCGAAGTGCTGGGCCGCTGAACGCGGCAGGTCGAACGGGAAAAGCTCGGTCATCGGCAGTGCCGTGGGGGCCGCACATCGCTGTCACATGTCTTCCTCGACCTCGAGCGTCCACGAGGTGGGCAAGCGATGAAACTCCAAGCGTTGCTGGGGCGCCGCCGTGTCGCACTGAACCTGGCCTTGCAGGGTGGTGGCGCGCACGGCGCATTCACCTGGGGCGTGATCGACGCCTTGCTGGAAGACGGCCGCTGGACCATCCCAGCGCTCAGCGGCAGCAGCGCTGGTGCGATCAACGCGGTGATGCTGGCCCAGGGGCTGCAGCAAGGCGGTACGGACGGCGCGCGCGAACAGCTGCAGGAATTCTGGACGCGTCTAGCGGCGTGTGTGCCTTTGACGGTGACCGCGCGCGCAGGTCACGAGGGGGGCCTGACACCACCAATGCGCCTGGCACTGCAGTGGGCCCAGATGCTGTCCCCGTACCAATTCAACCCGCTGGACCTGAACCCCTTGCGCGAGCTGCTCGGGCGGCTGGTCGATTTCGATCGATTGCGCGATCGCGCAGCGCCACGCCTGTACATCGCCGCCACGCACGCCGGCAGCGGGCGGCTGCGCCTGTCTCGCAACGCCGACTTGAGCCTGCAGGCGCTGCTTGCATCGACCTGCCTGCCGAACGTGCATCATGCCGTCGACATCGACGGCCAGCCTTATTGGGACGGCGGCTTTGCCGCCAACCCTCCGCTGCTGCCCCTGGTCTTTGACGAGCGCTGCGCCGACACCCTGCTCGTGCTGCTGAGCACGCTGGACCTGGGCTCCGCGCCGCGCAGCGCCGAGGGCATTCGCGCGCGCATGATGGAACTGGCGTTCGGCGGCCCGCTGGGCCGCGAGTTGCAAGTGCTGCATGAAGCCCGCAGCCGGCTTGGCGGCACGCTCTGGCCCCGTGGGCGCCTGGAGCGCAAGCTGATGCGCGCCAGGCTGCACTGCGTCGACGGCGGCGATCTCTTGGCCGAGTTCGGCGAACACACCCGCTGGTCCATCCAGCTGGGTTTTTTCCACCGACTGCGCGATCTGGGCCGCGAGCACGCGCGGCGCTGGATGATCGAGCACGGCGCCGCGGTCGGGCGACGTTCGACCATGGCGATGCACGGGAAGAAAGATTGAGCCTCGCATGCGCCTTCCGCGAGATGACAAAGGCGTACTCATTGTCGAAAATGCGGGGAGCAACCCAACCCATGCCGATGGCTCCGTCCGACACAAGCGACACGACAAGGCAACCGAGCGAGCGCAACACTGGCACTGCTACGCGCAGACCGATACGTGCCGTGATGAAGCGCTACCGGCCGTCGCGCAAGGCGCTGCAAGCCGCCGGCACGCGCGATCCGGTGGCGGACAACGCTGCGACGATCCACGCGCCGCCCGGCATCGCCGCGCCGCCGACAACCGCGAGACGGCTGAGTGTCCCGTGGACCTTGCCGGGCACGCCCACGGTGCAGGTGTTCGAGCTTTGGCTTGGCGTGCCTCGCGAGCGGCAGGTGCAAGTCGAGCGTTTCGTCATGCAGCGCACCGGGGTGCGATCGCAACACGAAACCCTATGGCTCGATACGAGCGCCGCCGACTTGGCGCACGCCGGGCTCGGGCTCGCGCTGCAGCGCGAGCGTGGAGTCTGGAACCAGAAGCTATCCAGCCTGGAATCGGGCCAACAGCATGACGTTGTCCTGGGCGCTGCAGCGGGCGTGCCGCGAGGAGACCTCACGCGTCATGCCAGCCACGCGTTGGTCAAACGTGCGATGCGTGCGGTCGGTGGCACCGAAGCGCCGCTCAGCGTGCAATCCGTTTGTGTCGAGCACATCCATGCGCGATCCACGCGGCACGCCGGCGGTCACGTCGAACTCACGTTTTCGCGTTGGCGGTCGCGGGCTGCGAATCGGGGTTCCTGCGGTGGCACGCTGATGCTGCGTGGGCCTGATGCGTCGAGACTGGTCGAGCTGGCTCGGCAGCTTGCGCCGCGCTTTGGCCTGTGGATGGGGGAGGATCAGACCGCTTGGCGTGCCGGGTTCGTGCGCGACGGAGGACAAGCTGTCTTGGCGCGCGCGCTGCGCTTGGATGCGGGGATGCCACCGAGCGCTGCGCTGGCGGCGATGGTGGAGAACAGCCTGCAGCAGATTGTTCCCAACGTCGCCGCCCTGGCGGCGGGCCGAGGTCGAGCTGAACATCTGCATCAGGCGCGAGTGGGCATACGCAGACTGCGCGCTGCGCTGCGCGCGTTTGCCGAATGGGCTCCTGACGTCGACGCCAATTGGGAGCCAACGCTGGCCGAAATTTTCCGCCGTCTGGGCGCGCAACGTGATCTCGACGTCCTTCAATGCGCCGTCTTCCCTGCCATCGCGGCGGCGGGCGGTCCGGCCGTTCAGTTCAAGCCGACAGGCGGGATCGAGGCTGCGCCGCAAAGGGTTGCGCGTGACCCACGGATCACGTCGCTGTTGCTGTCTTTGCAGGCATTCGTCTGGAACCACCGAGGCGATCCGCCTGCTGCTGCGAGTACCGATGCAGCGGCGACGCGCGAGCGTGCAAGCGCCGATCTGAGGAAAATGCACATCCAGCTGTCACGCGATGCGAAGCGATTCGCGCGTAGCGATGTCGAACGCCAGCACCGGGCACGCAAGCGACTCAAGCGTCTGCGCTATTGCGCTGAATTCGTCGCATCGCTGTTTCCCCGCCGAAAAGCGCAGCGTTTCCTCGATGCGCTGCGCCCCGCGCAGGAGGCGATCGGTCAGTACACCGACTTGCTGGTCGCCGAGGATCACCTCTTGCAGGAAGCGGTCGACGACGTCGGGCGCTGGTTCGCGCTGGGTTGGATCGCCGCGCGGCGGGCACCGGCAATCACCAAGGCGGAGAAGTCCCTTCGCCGGAGCATGAAGGTGCTGCCACCGTGGTGACCGTACAGAGTGGCGCTCTGCACTTCGCCGGGCAGCGAAAAATCGGGAACCAGGGAAGGGCTAGCGGTGAACGAATTCACGGCGAGCGTTCTAGGCTTGGCGATACGCTATCTTCGACTTCGCCGCGTGGTCTATCACCTCGTCAAGGACATGCCAGTGGACTTCATTGATCCTCCAAGCTGGACCCTCATGGGTGTTCGCGTTGAAAGCTCGCTCGACGCGCGACTGTTCGGTTGGCTATTGAACAGCGTCGGAACGGACCAGGTTCGTTTTGCTGCACGACGCTTGCGCACGAGACTAGCGCCCAAGCCCATGAAAGTCGCCTGTGAACTAGGCGCTGAAGTGCCTGGCTGGCTTCGCCCGAGTGACCAACGCCCCCGTGCTTGCTGAGCTGATGCTTGACGCTGTGCCCTAGGGCTGTCGGCAAAGCCGAAGCTGAACGATACTCTATGCCGTCCGACGATTTCCAGGTCCAGGCTGGCGATAACGCATTCTTTGCAGCCAGCGGCAGCTGAGCGCGCCATTGCTGTCGCTCTCATGTGCCGCGCTCAGCGCCTGCTTTGGCCGAGCAGCCGCGTCAGTACTTGGGTCGCCTTCGGTATCGACGTTCGTTCAATCCGCGCGATCTGGTCGGTGGCGGCATCGGACCACTCCTGACCGACTCCAGCGGTGGCTGGAGCCGGTTCGGCATTGCACTCAGATTTCGATCTGCTCAGCGATGTCGAGCGCATCCTCTACCTCGATGCCGAGGTAGCGAACCGTGCTCTCCAGCTTGGTGTGGCCAAGCAGAAGCTGGACGGCACGCAGGTTCTTCGTCTTGCGGTAAATCAGCGTTGCCTTGGTGCGCCGCATGGAGTGCGTGCCATACGCATGACCATCCAGGCCGATTTCGTCCACCCATCCATGAACGATCCTGGCGTACTGCCTCGTCCCGAGATGTGCGGATGCGTGATTCCTGCTCGGAAACAGGTAATCGTCGCCGTGCAATCCGGTGACCTTGATCCAGGATGCAAGAGCTTGCCGAGTCGGTGCGGTGATCTCAAACTGAACGGGGTGGCCGGTCTTCTGCTGCACCACGCTGGTACGACTGGCCACGACCTCGCCATGGCAGACATCGCGGACTCGCAGAGCGACAAGGTCGCAGCCGCGCAGCTTGCTGTCCAGTGCCAGGTTGAACAGAGCAAGTTCACGGGCCCGCT
>JAJZTW010000045.1 GCA_021847345.1 Pseudomonadota bacterium | reverse complement strand
ACATGCAGACCCAGATCGCCGAAGGCGCGCTGGAGCACATGACCAAGAAGGAACAGCTGATGTTCCAGCGCGAGCTGGCCAAGCTGGAGAAGTCCATCGGCGGCATCCAGGACATGAACGCGCTGCCGGACGCGATGTTCGTGATCGACGTCGGCTACCACAAGATCGCCGTGGAAGAAGCCCACATGCTGGGTATTCCCATTATCGGTGTGGTGGACACCAACCATTCGCCGATCGGCATCGACCACGTCATTCCCGGCAACGATGACTCGGGCAAGGCGGTCGCGCTGTACTGCCGCGGCATCGCCGACGCCATTCTCGAGGGTCGCAACGACGCGCTGAGCGAGGTCGTGCAGACCGCCTCCGAAGAGGGCGCGGAGTTCGTCGAGGTGGCCGACGAGCCGCCCGCGGCCTGAGCGCCGGCGCCGGTCACACGGTTCCCGCTACCGGCGGAGTCACCCGCCGGGCAATGTTTCCACAGGGGGCTGTTCGCAGCCCCCTTGTTCAATCCAGGATCGAATCAGGAGTGCAATATGGCGGCAATCACCGCATCCATGGTCGCTGAACTTCGCGCCAAGACCGACGCCCCGATGATGGAGTGCAAGAAGGCGCTGACCGAGGCCGAGGGCGACATGGGTCGTGCCGAGGAGCTGCTGCGCGTCAAGCTGGGCAGCAAGGCCAGCAAGGCGGCCGCGCGCGTGACCGCCGAGGGCATCGTCGCGGTGCACATCGCAGGCAGCGCCGGCGCCATCGTGGAAATCAACTGCGAGACCGATTTCGTCGCCAAGAACGACGATTTCCTGGCCTTCGGCAACCTGCTGGCGCGACTCGTCGCCGAGCGCGACCCGGCCGACGTCGCAGCGCTGTCGGCGCTCGAGGTCGACGGCAGCACCATCGAGGCGCAGCGCACGACGCTGATCGGCAAGATCGGCGAGAACATGACCATCCGCCGCTTCAAGCGATTCGCCTCCGGCGCCAGCCTGGCCAGCTACCTGCACGGCACGCGCATCGGCGTGGTCGTCGAGTTCGACGGCGACCCGGTGGCCGCCAAGGATGTCGCGATGCACGTGGCGGCCATGAAGCCGGTGGCCCTGTCGTCCGCCGACGTGCCCGCCGCGCTGATCGAGACCGAGCGCTCGATCGCCACGCAGAAGGCCGCCGAGGACGCCGACAAGGCGCGCGCCGAGGGGCGTCCGGTGCAGTCCCCCGAGATCGTCGCCAAGCGCGTCGAGGGTTCGGTGCAGAAGTACCTCAAGGAGGTCTCGCTGTTCAACCAGGCCTTCGTGAAGAACGACAAGCAGACGGTCGAGCAGATGCTGGCCGCGGCGAAGACCAAGGTGCTGGGCTTCACGCTGTACGTGGTGGGTGAGGGCATCGAGAAAAAGTCGGAGAATTTCGCCGACGAGGTCGCCGCCCAGATGGCTGCCGCTCGCGGTGCCTGAACCCCTGCGCAGCGGCGCGTGCATACCTCCCCCATCGATTCGCCCCATCTCGCGGAGAAACCAGGCATGAGCGGTTACAAGCGTGTGTTGCTCAAGTTGTCGGGCGAGGCATTGATGGGGGATGACCCCTACGGCATCAACCGCGCGACCATCATGAAGATGGTCGAGGACATCGCCCAGGTCGTGCACCGCGGCGTGCAGCTGGCGGTGGTCATCGGCGGCGGGAACATTTTCCGCGGAGTCGCCGGAGGCGCCGTCGGCATGGACCGCGCCACGGCCGACTACATGGGCATGCTGGCGACCGTGATGAACTCGCTGGCGCTGGCCGATGCGATGCGCCATGCGGGGCTGGTGGCGCGCGTGATGTCGGCCATCAGCATCGACCAGGTGGTCGAGTCCTACGTTCGGCCGAAGGCGCTGCAGTACCTCGAGGAAGGCAAGTCGGTGATCTTCGCCGGAGGCACCGGCAACCCCTTCTTCACCACCGACACGGCGGCCGCGTTGCGAGCCGCCGAGATCGGCGCCGAGGTCATGCTCAAGGCGACCAAGGTGGACGGCATCTATACCGCCGATCCGGCACGCGACCCGCAAGCCACCCGCTACGAGCAGATCAGCTTCGACGAAGCCATCGTCAAGCGCCTGCAGGTGATGGACGCCACGGCGTTCGCGCTGTGCCGCGACCAGGGCCTGCCGATCCGCGTATTCAGCATCTTCAAGCCCGGCGCGCTGCTGCGCGTGGTGCAGGGCGAGCCCGAGGGCACCCTGGTGCACCTTTGACCCATGCAACCCGAGTCCGCAATATGACCATCGCCGACATCAAGAAACACTGCGAGCAGCGCATGCTCAAGTCCCTCGAGGCCTTGCGCACCGACCTGAGCAAGGTGCGCACCGGCCGCGCGCACGCGGGGCTGCTCGACCACATCACGGTCGACTACTACGGCAGTCCGATGCCGATCAACCAGGTGGCCAACGTCAATCTTCTCGACGCGCGCACCATCAGCGTGCAGCCGTGGGAGAAGAAGATGGTGCAGGCCGTGGAGAAGGCGATCCGCGAATCCGACCTGGGCCTCAACCCGATGACCCAGGGGGATCTGATCCGGGTGCCGATGCCCCCGCTGACCGAGGAGCGCCGGCGCGACCTGGTCAAGGTGATCAAGCAGGAAGGCGAGGCCGCCAAGGTCGCCGTGCGCAACCTGCGGCGTGACGCCAATCAGCAGCTCAAGGACCTGGTCAAGGCCAAGGAGGCTTCCGAGGACGACGAGCGCAGGGCGCAGGAAGAGGTGCAGAAGCTCACCGACCGCTTCATCGCCGATGTCGAGAAGGCCATCGCGCAGAAGGAAGCCGAGATCATGGCCGTCTGAACAACCCGCAGCTCCTGACGTGTCCAGCAAGCGATCCCCCCGCAAGCCCGCCGTCGTGCCGCGTCACGTGGCCGTGGTGATGGACGGCAACGGCCGCTGGGCCACGCGCCGGCTGCTTCCGCGCACCGCCGGCCACAAGTTCGGCGCCGACGCCCTCAAGCGCCTGGTGCGCGGCTGCGTGCAGCACGGCGTGCAGTACCTGACGGTGTTCGCGTTCTCGTCGGAGAACTGGCAGCGCCCGGCCGAGGAGGTGGGCGCGCTGATGGAGCTGTTCCTGCAGGCGCTGCAGCGCGAGACGGTGGAACTCGCCGCGCAGGGCGTGGTGCTGCACTTCATCGGCGACCGCAGCCCGCTGCACGAGCAGATGCGCGAACTGATGGCGCGCGCGGAACAGGCACGGGTGGACAACCCGCGGCTGCGCCTGAACGTGGCGCTGAACTACGGTGGGCGCTGGGATGTCGCGCAGGCGGCGAGGGCGGTGCAGCTCGCCGGGCTGGAGATGAGCGAGCAGAACCTGGCACGCCACATGTGCCTGGCCGACATTCCCGAACCGGACCTGCTCATCCGCACCGGCGGCGACCACCGCATCAGCAACTTCCTGCTGTGGCAGCTCGCCTACACCGAGCTGTACTTCACGAGCACGCTGTGGCCGGATTTCGATGAACAATCCCTCGCGGACGCGCTGGCCGACTTCGCGCACCGCGAACGCCGCTTCGGCGGCGTGCCGCCCGGATCCGACGACTCCGGGCTTCGAGTGGCCTGAGGCCTGCCGGCGCAACCCGATGCTGCGCACCCGACTGATCACCGCCTTCGTGTTGCTGGCCGTGCTGTTGCCGCTGCTGGCCTTCACCGGCGCGCGCGCCTTCGGCGCGGCCGCCGCGGTGTTCGCATCGGCCGGCATGTGGGAGTGGGCTCGCCTGGCCGGAATGCGGGGTCCGCGAGCGCTGGCCTGGGCCGGCGTGTGGCTGCTCACGGTCGCCGGGGTGCTGCTGTTCCCGCTGGCCGGCTTCGACCCGGATGCCAGCTTCGCGCTGGCGGCACTGGCCTGGGCCGCGTTGCTGCTGGGCAGCCTGCCGCGCGCCAGCCTGCCGCGCGCGTTCGGCGCTCCGGTGGTGCTGTGCCTGCTCGGTTTTGTCATCCTGTTCGCCGCGTGGATGGCCCTTTGGCACGCCAGGGCCATGGGCGTGCAGTTCCTGGTGTCGGTGCTGATGCTGGCCTGGGTGGCCGATGTCTCGGCCTATTTCGGCGGGCGCGCGATCGGCGGGCGCAAGCTGGCGCCGCGCATCAGTCCGGGCAAGACGATGTCCGGCGCGTTGTGCGGCCTGTTCGGCGTGCTGGTCTACACCGCGGTTTGCGCGCGAGTTCCCGAGCTGCGACAGACCCTGGGCGCGCGCCTGGGCGCGCGCTTCGGGCTGGGTCCGGCGCTGCTGGCCTGCGTGCTGCTGGCGGCGCTCACGGTGGCCGGGGACCTGTTCGAATCCCTGCTCAAGCGCCGGGCCGGCGTGAAGGACAGCAGCGGACTGCTGCCCGGGCACGGCGGCGTGCTGGACCGCATCGACGCACTGCTTCCGCTGTTGCCCGTGGTCATGTTGCTGGTGCCATGAAACGCCTGACCATCCTCGGAAGCACCGGCTCCATCGGCTGCAGCACGCTGGAGGTGCTGCGACTGCACCGCGACGCCTTCGAGGTGTTCGCGCTCGGGGCTCGCGCCAGCGACGGCCGCCTGCTCGAGCAGTGCCTGGAGTTCTCGCCGACGTTCGCCGTGCTGGAGGACGCGCAGGCCGCCGCGCGCCTCGAGCGCTCGCTGCGCGAGCAAGGTTGTCGCACCGAGGTGCTGGCGGGCGCGCGGGCGCTGGTGCAGGTAGCGGCGGCCCCGCAGACCGACATGGTCATGGCGGCCATTGTCGGCGCCGCCGGGCTCGATTCCGCACTGGCTGCGGCACGCGCCGGCAAGCGCGTGCTGCTGGCCAACAAGGAATCGCTGGTCGTCGCCGGCGACTTGTTCATGCAGGCCATGCGCGACGGCGGTGGCGAGCTGCTGCCCATCGACAGCGAGCACAGCGCGATCCTGCAAAGCCTGCCCGAGCAGCGCGAATGCTGGCCGCACGATGTGCGCGAGATCACGTTGACGGCGTCGGGCGGGCCGTTCCGGCGCACCGACCCGGCGCAGCTGGCGAGCATCACGCCCGAGCAGGCCTGCGCCCATCCGAACTGGAGCATGGGGCGCAAGATCTCGGTCGACTCGGCGACCATGATGAACAAGGCGCTGGAGGTGATCGAGGCGCACCACCTGTTCGCGATGCCGGCCGATCGCATCCGGGTGCTGATCCATCCGCAAAGCATCGTGCATTCGATGGTCACGTACCACGACGGCTCGGTCGTCGCGCAGCTCGGAGCTCCCGACATGCGCACCCCGATCGCCTATGGCCTGTCGTGGCCCAGGCGCATGGCCTCGGGCAGCTCCTGGCTCGACCTGGCGCAGGTCGGCCGGCTCGAATTCGAGCGCCCGGATGCCGCGCGCTTTCCCGGGCTGGGCCTGGCCTACGCGGCGCTGCGCATGCCCAGCGGGGCCTGCGCGGTGCTCAACGCCGCCAACGAGGTGGCGGTGCAGGCCTTCCTCGATGGCGCGCTGGGCTTCACGGACATCCACCGGGTCAATGCGTCGACCCTCGAGCGCCTGGGCGACAGCCACGCGCAGGAACTCGGCGCATTGCTCGAGCTCGACGCACGCGCGCGTCGCGAGGCTTCGAGCCAGGTGCGCGCGGCGGCGCGCTGAACCGGGCACAATGGCTGCTGCGCGCGGCGGCTCCGCAAGGGGCTGGCGCACGTGCGCCGAACTCCCGCCCCATCGCCCATGCTGACCCTGCTGGCCTTCCTGTTCGCCCTCGCGCTGCTCATCGCGGTGCACGAATCCGGGCATTTCCTGGCCGCGTTGTCGTGTCGGGTGAAGGTGCTGAAGTTCTCCCTCGGATTCGGGCCGGCGCTGCTGCGGCGGCGATTCGGCGCGGACCGGACCGAATTCGTGCTGGCGGCGGTCCCGCTGGGCGGCTTCGTGCGCATGCTCGACGAGCGCGAGGCGCCGGTGGCGGCGGCCGAGTTGCAGCGCGCGTTCAACCGCCAGGGGCCGTGGCGCAGGGCGTGGATCGTGGCGGCCGGGCCGGCCGCCAACCTGCTGCTGGCCGTGCTGCTGTTCGCGCTGGTCGGCATGCTCGGCGTGCGCGAGCCGCTGCCGCTGCTCGGCGCGGCTCCCGCCGGCACGCCCGCGGCCGCCGCCGGCGTGCACCCGGGCCAGCGCGTGCTGGCCACCACCATCGGCGGCGACACGCGTTCGGTGCAGTCCTGGCCGCAACTGCAGTTGCGCCTGCAACAGGCTGCGCTCGACGGGCGTCGCGTCGAGCTGCGCGTGCGCGAAGCCGGGCGGGAGCAGGATCTGAACCTCGATTTCCGTGCCGATTCCGCGGCCGCGGCAGCGCCCGACTTCCTGCGCCGCTTCGGTCTTCGACTGCAGCCGGCGCCGGTGCGCATCGAGCGCGTGCTCGCCGGGGACGCCGCGGCTCTCGCCGGCTTGCGTGCCGGCGACCTGGTGCTCGGAGCCGGGCCCCAGGCCTCGGGGCCGGAGCCGATCGACGCCGACGCGCTGCTTCGCGCCATCGCGGCATCGCGGGGGCAGGCGCTGACCCTGCACATCCAGCGTGGCGCCAGGCGAATCGACGTGGTCGTGCGCGCTCGTCCGCAGCCCGGTGCGCGCGGCGTGACGCAGTGGCGCATCGGTGCCCTGCTCGATGCTCGCGTGCCCACGGTGCTGGTGCGTCTGGCACCCTGGCCCGCGTTGCAGCAGGGAGCGCGGCGCACCTGGGAGCTCAGTGCGCTCAGCCTGCGCACCCTCGGGCGCATGGTGATCGGGCAGGCGTCGTTGAACGAACTCAGCGGCCCGGTGACCATCGCCGACTATGCCGGGCGCAGCGCCGCGCTGGGTTGGGCGCCGTACCTGAGCTTCCTGGCCGTCGTCAGCCTCAGTCTGGGGGTTCTCAACCTGCTTCCCATACCGGTCTTGGATGGGGGGCATCTCTTGTATTATGCGTTCGAGATCCTGACGCACCGAAAGGTTCCGCAACGCGTGCAGGAGCGGCTGCAGCAAGGCGGTCTGGCTCTGATCGCACTGATGATTGCGGTGGCCTTGTACAACGATATCGCCCGTGTGCTCGGGCCGTTCCATTGAAAAACCCACGCCGAGGTTAATTTGAGGCTTCGTCACGCATTGCAGGGTACTGCCGTGGCCGTCGTCGCCATGGCTTGCGCCCAGGCCTACGCCGCCGATACCTTCGTCATCAAGGACATCCGGGTCGACGGCCTGCAGCGGACCGAGCCAGGCACGGTGTTCACCTACCTGCCGTTTCGCATCGGTGACCAGTACACGCCGGAACTCGGAGCCGCCGCTATTCGCGCGCTGTTCGCAACCGGGCTGTTCAAGAACGTGAGCATCCGCACCAGCGGTGACGTGGTCACGGTCGTGGTGCAGGAACGCCCGGTGATCGCCAACGTCGATTTCGTCGGCACGAAGGAGTTCCCGAAGAAGAATCTGGTGGCTGCGCTCAAGCAGGTGGGACTCGGTGAAGCGCAGCCTTACAACCAGGCGCTGATCGAGCGCGCCGAGCAGGAGCTCAAGCAGCAGTACCTGGCCAAGGGCTACTACGGCGCGACCGTGACCACCACGGTCACGCCGCTCGAGCGCAACCGCGTCGACGTGACCTTCAACGTGCAGGAAGGGGCGGTCGCCAAGATCCGCTCGCTGCGAGTGGTCGGCAACCACGTGTTCAGCGAAGGCACGCTGCTCGACCTGTTCTCGTTGTCCACCCCAGGTTGGCTGAGCTGGTATACCAAGTCGGACCAGTATTCCCGCGCCAAGCTCAACGCGGACCTGGAAACCCTGCGCTCGTACTACCTCGACCGCGGTTACCTCGATTTCCGCATCGAGTCGACCCAGGTCGCGCTGTCGCCCGACAAGGATTCGATCGCCATCACCGTCAACGTGCACGAGGGCAGGAAGTACGTCGTGTCGGGTTACAAGCTCGAGGGCAACTACCTCGGCCTCGACAACGAGTTCCGCGCGCTGGTCGAGCTCAAGCCCGGCGACACCTACAGCGCGAAGAAGCTCAACGACAGCGTCAAGGCGATGGTCAACAAGTTCGGCGTGTACGGCTACGCGTTCGCCCGCGTCGAGCCGCAGCCGAAGATCGATCGCGCGACTCACCAGGCGTTCTTCACCATCACCGCCGACCCGGGGCGGCGCATCTACGTGCGCCGCATCAACATCGGTGGCAACACGCGCACCAGCGACACGGTGATCCGGCGCGAGTTCCGCCAGTTCGAGGATGCCTGGTACGACGCCGATCGAATCAAGCTGTCGCGCGACCGCGTCGACCGCCTGGGCTTCTTCCAGGACGTGCAAATGGGCACCGAGGAAGTCCCGGGGACCGACGACGAGGTCGACCTGAACATGCGGGTCAAGGAAAAGCCCACCGGAATGCTCGGCCTGGGCGTGGGATTCTCGAGCGCCAACAAGCTGTCGTTCAACGCGTCGATCTCGCAGGACAACGTGTTCGGCAGCGGCAACAACCTGAGCCTGAGTCTCGATACTTCCAGCTATTACCGCACCCTCGCGCTGAGCAGCACGGATCCGTATTTCACGCAGGACGGAATCAGCCGGACCCTCAGCGTCTATTACCGCACCATTCGACCCTACACATCGCAGGGCAACAATTACAAGATCGTCACGCCGGGCCTGAGCGTGCAGTTCGGAGTTCCCTTCACCGAACTGGACCGCGTGTTCTTCGGCGCGGGTCTCGAGCAGTACACGCTGGACCTGTCGCCGGGAGCCCCGGCTGCGTACATCTCCTACGTGAACGAATTCGGGCAGACCTCGACCGGCTACCCGCTGACCATCGGATGGCAGCGCGACAGCCGCAACAGCGCATTGGTGCCCACCGACGGTCGCTACCAGCGCCTGAGCGGCGACTACAGCCCGTTCGGAACCCTTCGCTACGCACGGGTCAGTTACCAGTACGAGCAATTCTTCCCGGTGACCCGTCTGACCGACCTCGCCGTCAACGGCCTGGTGGGCTACGCGCGCGGGCTCAACGGCCAGCCTCTGCCGGTCTTCAAGTACCTGTATGCCGGGGGCATCGGGTCGGTGCGCGGCTTCCAGCAAAGCTCCCTGGGGCCGCACGACGCGCAGGGCAACGCGCTCGGCGGGGCCAAGCTGCTGGCCGGTGACATCGAGTACCAGTTCCCGTTCCCGGGGTCGGGCGCGGACCGCAGCCTGCGCATGTCGACCTTCCTCGACAGCGGCTACGTCTGGGGCGAGAACCAGAAAATCCAGCTCAGCGACCTGCGGGCCTCGGTGGGTATCGCGGTGTCGTGGATCTCGCCCATCGGGCCGTTGAAGTTCAGTCTTGCCAAGCCGGTGCGCACCCGCCCCGGCGACCAGACGCAGACCTTCCAGTTCACCGTCGGCACCGCGTTCTGAGAGGCACGCCATGAAGTTGTTCCCATTCGCCATGTGTCGCGCAGCCACCGCGGCGGTCCTGGTCGGCGGGCTGTTCGCGGGCGCCGCGGCGGCCCAGGCGGCCCCGGCGACCACCTCCACCGCCGGCGCCCCGACCGACAGGATCGGCTTCATCAACACCGAGCGCATCCTGAAGGACTCGCTGCTCGCGAAGGCTGCGCAGCACAAGCTCGAGGCCGAGTTCTCGCAGCGTGACAAGAACCTGCGCGACATGGCCGCCCGCATCAAGGCCCTGACCCAGAAGCTGGACAAGGACGGTCCGGTGATGAGCGACAGCGACCGCGCCAATGCGCAGCAGCAACTCGCCGATCTCAACCGGGACTTCCAGCGCAAGCAGCGCGAGTTCGCCGAGGACCTGAACGCCAGGCGAAACGCGGCGCTGGCGGCCGTGCTGGACAAGGCCAACAAGGTGGTCAAGCAGGTGGCCGAGCAGGGCCACTACGACATCATCTTTCAGGAGGCCGTCTACGTGAACCCGCGCATCGACATCACCGACAAGGTCCTGAAGGCGCTCGACGCACAGACCGCAAGCAAATGAGCCAGGGGCCTTCGGGCGCAGGCCAGGGCCTGCCGGTCGGCGACATCGTCTCGCGCCTGGGCGGGACCCTGCACGGCGACGCGTCGGTTCGAGTGCTGCGCTTCGCGCCGCTGGAACGCGCGCAGTCCGGCGATGTCGCCTTCCTGGCGCGCGCCGAGCACAGCCGCCAGCTCGAGCACAGCCACGCCTCGTGCGTGATCGTTCCGCAGGGTGTCGTGCCCGATGCGCGCTTCGCCGCGGTGATCCAGGCTCGCGATCCCTACTTGTACTACGCCCGGCTGTCGCAGTGGCTGCAGCAACTCGATGCCCCCGAGGCGATGCGGGGACGCCACGCCACAGCGGTCGTGCATGACAGCGCCCGGGTGGCGAACGACGCCTATGTGGATGCCTGCGCGGTGATCGAGCGCGACGCCGTGATCGGGGCACGTGCCCATGTCGGGGCGGGCTGCTTCGTCGGCGCCGGCGCGGTGATCGGGGCCGACACACGCCTGCTGCCGCGCAGCGTGGTGATGCACGGTTGCCGCATCGGCGAGCGTTGCACGCTGCATCCCGGCGCGGTGGTCGGGGCCGACGGCTTTGGCTGGGCTCGCGACGAGCACGGAGCCGGGGTGCGCATCGCCCAGACCGGCAGCGTGGTCATCGGCGACGATGTCGACATCGGAGCCAACACCACGGTGGACCGCGGCGCGCTCGACGACACGCGAATCGCCGACGGCGTGAAGATCGACAACCTGGTGCAGGTGGCCCACAACGTGCAGATCGGCGCGCACACGGCCCTGGCCGGCTGCGTGGGCATCGCCGGCAGTGCGCGCATCGGGGCGTACTGCTTCATCGGCGGTGGCGTGGGCATCGCCGGCCACCTGGAGATCGCCGACCGCACGGTGATCGGAGGCATGTCGCTGGTGTCGCGCTCGGTGCGTCAACCGGGGCATTACACCGGCGCCTTTCCGCTGGACCGCCATGAGAACTGGTCCGCCAACGCCGCAGCACTGCGTCATCTCGCCGAGTTGCGCGATCGCATCCGCAGGCTCGAGAGCAGGCTCGAGTCCCAGAACAACCCCGCCCACGACAAGCCATGACCGTGTTCGACATCAACCAGATCCAGAAACTCCTGCCGCATCGCTATCCCTTCCTGCTGGTCGACCGGGTGGTCGAATTCGTCAAGGGCGAGCGAATCCTGGCGTACAAGAATGTGTCGTTCAACGAGCCCTACTTCACGGGTCATTTCCCGCAGAAGCCGATCATGCCCGGGGTGCTGATCCTGGAAGCCCTGGCGCAGGCCGCCGGGATCCTGGCCTTCGGCACGCTCGACGTGCAGGCCGCCGAGGATTCGGTGTACTACCTGGTCGGAGTCGACGGGGCGCGCTTCAAGCGTCCTGTGGAGCCGGGAGACCAGCTGCTGCTCGACGTTCGACTGAGCCGCCACATGCGCAACATCTACAAGTTCCAGGCGCAGGCGCGCGTGGGCGACGAGATGGTCGCCGAGGCCGAGCTGATGTGCACCGAACGCCTGATCGACTGAGCGCGCGGCGGGAGCCAAAGCATTGAGCCTGATCCATCCCACCGCCCTGGTCGAGCGCGGGGCCGAGATCGCCGACGGCGTCGAGATCGGCCCGTATTGCGTGGTCGGCGCCCAGGTGCGCATCGATGCCGGAACGCGCCTGCTGTCGCATGTGGTCGTGCAGGGACACACTCGCATCGGCCGCGACAATGTCATTCATCCCTTCTGCTCGCTCGGCGCGGTCCCGCAGGACAAGAAGTACGCCGGCGAGCCCACCGAATTGCACATCGGCTCGCGCAACACGATCCGCGAGTGCTGCACCTTCAACCTGGGAACGGCCCAGGACGTGGGCGTCACCCGAGTGGGCGACGACAACTGGATCATGGCCTACGTGCACGTGGCGCACGACTGCCAGGTGGGGGACCACGTGGTCTTCGCCAACAGCACCCAGCTCGCCGGGCATGTGCATGTCGGCGACTGGACGGTGCTGGGGGGCTTCACCGGGGTCCACCAGTTCGTGCACGTGGGCGCGCATGTGATGGCGGGCATCCATTCCGTGCTGACCCAGGACGTGCCTCCGTTCGTGCTGCTCGGCGGCTCCCCGGCCGCCCCGCATGGCATCAACGCCGAGGGGCTGCGTCGCCGCGGCTTCTCGGCCGAGCGTATCGCGGTGCTGCGACGCGCCTACCGCACGCTGTACCGCCAGGGCCTGAGCCTGGAGCAGGCCTGCGAGCAATTGCGCGGCGAGCAGGCCGCGCAGGAGTCGGACGCCGCCGGCGACCTCTCCCGGCTGCTCGAATTCGTGCAGTCGAGCCAGCGTGGAATCATGCGCCCCTGAGCGGGGGCCGCAACGCATGGACGCGAAGCTTGTGGCGATGGTCGCGGGCGAGCCGTCGGGCGACCTGCTGGCGTCGCACGTGGTGGCCGAGCTGCAGCGGCGCTTTGCCGGGCTGCACTGCGCGGGCATCGGCGGCGAGCGCATGCGTGCGAGCGGCTTCGAGGCCTGGTGGGACAGCGAGCGCCTGGCCGTCAACGGTTTCGCCGCGGTGCTGCCGAGACTGCCCGAGCTGCTGCGCATGCGCGCCAGCCTGGCGAGGCGCCTGCTGCAACAGCCGCCGGCGGTGTTCGTCGGCGTGGACGCGCCGGATTTCAACCTCGTGCTGGAGACCCGGCTGCGCGAGCGGGGCATCGCGACGGTGCATTTCGTCAGCCCGTCGATCTGGGCCTGGCGCCGCGAGCGCATGCAGGCGATCGAACGCGCGGTCGACCACCTGCTGTGCGTGTTTCCCTTCGAGCCCGAGCTGTATGCCGGCACGCGGGTGCGCGCGACCTACATCGGGCACCCGCTGGCGGAGGTCATCGCGCTGCACCCGAACGCCCAGGCGGCACGCTCCCGCCTGGGTTGCGCAGCGGCCCCAGCCGGCGTGCTGGCGCTGCTGCCCGGCAGCCGCGCCGGCGAGGTGCGGCACATCGCGCCGGCGTTCCTGCAGGCCGCCGAGCGCCTGCAGCGGGCACGCGGCATGCGCGTGCTGGTGGCGGTGGCCCACGCCGGGCTGCTGCCGGCATTGCGGGAGATGGCGCAGCGGCACCCCGATCTCGAGCTGCAGTGGGTGGTCGGTGATTCCCACGGCGTGCTCGAGGCCTGCGACCTGGCGCTGGTGGCCAGCGGCACCGCCACGCTGGAGTGCGCGCTCTACAAGCGCCCGATGGTCATCGGCTACCGCCTGCCGTGGTTGTCCTGGCGCCTGATGAAAAACCGCGGCTACCTGCCGTGGGTCGGGCTTCCCAACATCCTGGCGCGCGAGTTCCTGGTCGACGAGCTGCTGCAGGATGCCTGCACGGGAGAAGCGTTGGCGACGAGCGCGCAGGCCTTGCTGGACGACCCGGGCCGGCGCGAGCGCCTGCGCGAGCGCTTCGAGCACATGCACGGCGAGCTGCTTCGCCCGACGGCGGCCCTGGCGGCGCAGGCCATCGCCGAGGCCGCCGGGCTGGCCCCCGGGGCCCGATCCGCGGGTGGCGCGCGGCCGGAGGCGGTCTCGTGAGCGCGCAGGGCGAGTTGGTGCTGGCCGGCTGCGACGAGGTCGGGCGCGGGACCTGGGCCGGCCCGGTGGCCGCGTGCGCGCTGATTCTCGATGCCCGGCGCATGCCGCCGGGGCTGGCCGATTCCAAGGTGTTGTCGCCGCGACGACGCCAGGCGCTGGACCTGGCGATTCGCGATGCCTGCGTGGACCTGAGCATCGGCACGGCCAGCGCGGACGAGATCGACCAGCTC
Source organism: Pseudomonadota bacterium (assembly GCA_021847345.1). GTDB lineage: Bacteria > Pseudomonadota > Gammaproteobacteria > Burkholderiales > Burkholderiaceae_C > Thiomonas_A. The sequence continues at coordinate 20,523 of JAJZTW010000045.1, read as the reverse complement.
AACATCCTGCGAGCGACCCTGCTGGCCATGCGCCGCGCCGTCGACGGCCTGCGCCTGCGCCCGACGCTGGTGCTGGTCGACGGCAACCAGGCTCCGCCGCTGGACGTCGCGGTGCGCACCGTGGTCGGCGGCGACGCCAGCGAACCGGTGATCAGTGCCGCGTCGATCGTCGCCAAGGTGTGGCGTGACGCGCACATGGCCGAACTCGCCCGGCTGCACCCGGGCTACGGCTTCGAGCAGCACTTCGGCTACGGCACCCCCCAGCACCTGCGGGCCCTGCAGCAGCTCGGGCCCTGCGCCGAGCACCGCCGCAGCTTCGCCCCGGTGCGGCGGGCGTGCGCCGCGCGAGCCGGGGCAGTCGAGGGCCTGGCATGAGACGCATCGAGTCGGCCGACAACCCGCTTTGCCGGACCCTGCGGGCGCTGGCGCACGACCCGGGCGCTGTGCGCCGCCTCGACCAGGCTTGGCTGGAAGGCATCCATCTGGCGCGAGCCGCGCTCGATGCCGGGCTGCCGGCGCAGGCGCTGGTGTGCACCGAGCCGGCGCTGGAGGATCCGGAGATCGCGCGGCTGGCCGAGCGCGTCGGCGATCAGCGCGTGGTGTGTGTGGGCCCGGGGCTGTTTCGCCAGTTCTCCACGCTGCAGCACGGGCCCGCGGTGGGCCTGCTGCTGCGCCGCCCCGCGGCGGGCAGTGCGCGCCCCGGAGTGGCCGTGGTGCTCGATCGCATCCAGGACGCAGGCAACGTGGGAACCCTGCTGCGCACCGCGGCTGCGGCCGGTGCCGGAGTGGTCTATTGCCTGCGCGGCTGCGCCGGCGCCTGGACCCCGAAGGTGCTGCGCGCCGGCATGGGGGCGCATTTCGCGCTGCCGCTGGTCGAGGACCTGCTGTGGAGCGACATCGAGGCGCGGCTGCCGCGCCCCTGCTATGCCACCGCGGCGCAGGCGCGCCACGGCCTGTACGAACTCGACCTGCGCGGCGACGTGACCTGGGTGTTCGGCAACGAAGGAGGCGGAGTCGATCCGGACATCCTGGCGCGCTGCGATGCCGGCGTGGGCATCCCGCAGACGGGCAGCATCGAGTCGCTCAACGTGGCGGCCGCTGCCGCCGTGTGCCTGTACGAAGGGGTACGCCAGCGCCTGGCCGCGGCGGCACGCTGAAGCGGCTGCCGCGCGCTCGCTCAGCTCGTCGGCGGCAGGTACAGCGCGACGCTGAGCGAACCCGCCGAAGCCCAGATGCGCCCGGCCGGGCTCATGTGCGTCAGATGCATGGTTGCCTGCGAGGCCGCGGCCTGCTTGCGCAGGGCCTCGAATTCCGGCCAGGCCTGCAGCTCCCGCAGGCTGCCGTCCAGGCTGAGCTGCAGCCACGCCCCCGGGGCATTGCGTTCGCGCAGCGACTGCGACACCTGCTCGAACACCAGGCTCACCGAGGCTCGCCAGCTCTTGGCGCGGTGGTCGCAGAACATTCCGCGGGCGTCGACCTGCAGCACCGGCGAGCGGCGAAGCAGGTGGCGCAAGGGTCTGGCGCAGGCCTGCTGCCACGGCGCCAGCGCGGGGTCGTCGAGGCGCTGCAGCGATTCCAGCGTGTCGCCGGGGTGCTGCGGAAGCAGCCACAGGCTGGTGTGCTCGCGCAGGCCCTGGGCCCGGCGCGCAACCTCCGCCGGAGGGATCCGGGCATGCAGCATGCGCAGCAGCAGGCGTGCCTGCAGCGCGGTGCCGGCCAGCAGCGAGCCGCTCTCGGCCAGCACCAGATGCAGCTGTTCGTCCAGGCCGCGCTGCCTGCGCATGTCGCGGATCTCGTCACCGTGGGTGTGCAGCAGCTCCTGCAGCGGCTGCGCCACGTCGACCAGCTCGCGCCGGGTGCCGAGGTGGATCAGCCAGTCGGCGTTGACGGCCAGCGGCGGGTAGAGTCGATATTCCAGCGAATCCACGCCCGGAGCGGCGACGCGCGCGCCGCGAAGGGCCTCGCGGCCCAGATGCCGCAGGCGCGAGCGCACACCCTTGTCCACCAGGCTGCGCCCCGGCCAGCGCACGGCCAGCGGCAGCACGCGCAGGCGCGGGTCGTCCGCCATCGACGAGGACACGTCGGCCGACGCGTCGACCAGCACCACGCCGAAGGGCAGCATGGCGCGGGCGGGGTCCACCGGCAGCAGGGACTCGCGCTGCTCGCGATGCTGCTGGGTCGACGCGAAACCCAGCAGGTAGTCGTTCTTCGGGGGCTGCTGCGTTTCGATGACCATGGTGGGGAGCGTGCGCGCTGGGAACGATCAGTATTCCAGCCGATCCGGGCGGATCTGCTGCAGGATGGTGGTGGCGATTTCCTCGATCGACTTGTTGGTGGACGACAGCCAGCGCACCCCCTCGCGGCGCATCAGGCGCTCGGCCTCGGCCACTTCCTCGGTGCAGTTGGTCAGCGACGCGTAGCGGCTGCCGGGCTTGCGCTCGTTGCGGATCTCGCTGAGGCGTTCGGGCGCGATGCTCAGGCCGAACAGCTTGTCGCGGTGCGGCAGCAGGTCGCCGGGCAGGGCCATGCGCGAAAAATCCTCGGGAATCAGCGGATAGTTGGCGGCCCGCACCCCGTGCTGCATCGCCAGGTACAGCGAGGTCGGCGTCTTGCCGCTGCGCGACACGCCGACCAGGATCACGTCGGCCAGCGCCAGGTTGCGCGACGACTGGCCGTCGTCGTGCATCAACGCGAAATTGATCGCGTCCATTCGCGTGTGGTAGCGCTCGCTGCGCGAGATGTCGGAGAACTGGCCGATGCGGTGGTTGGACTTGATGCCGAAGGCCACTTCGAGCGGTTCGACGAAGGTGGTGAACATGTCCAGCACCAGTCCGTTGCAGCCGCGGATCACCTCGCGCACGTCCGGGTCGACCAGGGTGATGAACACCACCGGAGGGTGCCCCTCCTGGCGCGCGGCCTGGTCGATGCGCGCCACGGCCGCGCGCGCCTTGTCGGCATCGTCGACGAAGGGCAGGCGCACGCGGTGGGGCTGCAGGTCGAACTGGGCGAGGATGGAGTTGCCGAAGGTCTCGGCCGTGATGCCGGTTCCATCGGAGACGAAAAACACGGAGCGGTTGGGCATGTCGCACTGCACAAGATCAGCACACTAGAATCCCCTGCAACATGCCTGTCGCGCAAAGCGCTCGCGTCGGACCGTGCCGGAGAACTCGAACCACAGTCGCCGGTCACGCACGCGAGCGCCAGGAGCGGTTCCTGCGCGCCGATGCCTCGGGATCCGACGATCTCCGTGGCCCACCGCGGCAGGCGCACGAATTCTTGTTCATTCTATTGAGGGTATCTCATGTCCAACCACCATCAGGAACACGCAGGCGCGTGGGTCATTCCGTTCGAGCAACTGCGCATGCAGGATGTCGAGATCGTCGGCGGAAAGAACGCGTCGCTGGGCGAGATGATCAGCCAGCTCAGCGCCAGCGGCGTGCGCGTGCCGGGCGGGTTCGCCACCACCGCGCATGCGTTTCGTGAATTCCTCAAGCATGGCGGGCTCGACGCGCGAATCGCGCAGGCCCTGGGCGAGCTGGACACCGAGGACGTGCGCGCGCTGGCGAGCACGGGAGCGCAGATTCGCCAGTGGATCGTCGAAACCCCGCTGCCGCCGGCGCTCGAGCAGGCGATCCGCGAACACTTCGCACGGCTCAGCGAGGGGCAGCCCGACGCCAGCTTCGCGGTGCGTTCGTCGGCCACCGCGGAAGACCTGCCCGATGCGTCCTTCGCCGGCCAGCAGGAGACCTACCTGAACGTGCGGGGCATCGACGGCGTGCTGGACAAGGTTCGCCACGTGTTCGCGTCGATGTTCAACGATCGGGCGATCTCCTACCGCGTGCACCAGGGCTTCGAGCACTCCCAGGTGGCGCTTTCCGCAGGGATCCAGCGCATGGTGCGCAGCGACATCGGCGCCGCCGGCGTGATGTTCACGATGGATACCGAGAGCGGTTTCAACGACGTGGTGTTCATCACCTCGTCGTACGGCCTGGGCGAGACGGTGGTGCAGGGCGCCGTGAACCCGGACGAGTTCTATGTGTTCAAGCCCACGCTGCGCGCCGGCAAGTCGGCGGTGATCCGCCGCAACCTGGGCTCCAAGCTGCTGCGCATGGAGTTCGCCCCGGCCGGCTCGGCCGAGCTCGTGCACACGGTGGACACGCCCGCGGAGATGCGCAATCGCTACAGCCTGAGCGACGACGAGGTGACCGAGCTGGCTCGCTTCGCGTTGACCATCGAGCAGCACTACGGGCGCCCGATGGACATCGAGTGGGGCAAGGACGGCAGCGACGGCAAGCTCTACATCCTGCAGGCACGTCCCGAGACCGTGAAGTCGCGGGCCCACGGTCGCGTCGAGCAGCGTTACGCGCTGGCGCAGCGCAGCACCGCGCTGGTCAGCGGCCGCGCCATCGGCCAGAAGATCGGCGCCGGCCCGGTGCGCGTGGTGGCTTCGGTGCAGGAGATGGACCAGGTGCGCCCCGGCGACATCCTGGTCACCGACATGACCGACCCGAACTGGGAGCCGGTGATGAAGCGCGCCGCCGCCATCGTCACCAACCGCGGCGGCCGTACCTGCCACGCGGCGATCATCGCGCGTGAACTGGGCATTCCGGCGGTCGTCGGCTGCGGCGACGCCACCGAGCGCCTGAAGGACGGCATGCTGGTGACGGTGTCGTGCGCCGAGGGCGATACCGGGATCGTCTACGACGGCCTGCTCGAGACCACGGTGACCGAGGTCAAGCGCGGCGAGATGCCGCAGATCCCGGTGAAGATCATGATGAACGTGGGCAACCCGCAACTGGCCTTCGATTTCTCGCAGATCCCCAACGCTGGAGTGGGCCTGGCCCGCCTGGAGTTCATCATCAACAACAACATCGCCATCCATCCGCGCGCGGTGCTCGAGTACCCGAACGTCGATGCCGACCTGAAGAAGGCCGTGGAAAGCGTGGCCCGCGGGCATGCCAGCCCGCGCGCCTTCTACGTCGACAAGCTGGCCGAGGGCATCGCGACCATCGCCGCCGCCTTCTATCCCAAGCCGGTGATCGTGCGCCTGTCGGACTTCAAGTCCAACGAGTACAAGAAGCTGATCGGCGGTTCGCGCTACGAGCCGGACGAGGAGAACCCGATGCTCGGCTTCCGTGGCGCGTCGCGCTACGTCGCGCCGGACTTCGCGCAGAGCTTCGAGATGGAATGCGTCGCGCTCAAGCGCGTGCGCGAGGACATGGGCCTCGACAATGTCGAGATCATGGTGCCCTTCGTGCGTACGCTCAGCGAGGCGCGAGGGGTCATCGAGCTGCTCGGGCGCAACGGCCTCAAGCGCGGCGAGCATGGGTTGCGCCTGATCATGATGTGCGAGGTGCCGTCCAACGCGGTGCTGGCCGATCGTTTCCTGGAGTTCTTCGACGGTTTCTCCATCGGCTCCAACGACCTGACCCAGCTCACGCTCGGCCTGGACCGCGACTCCGGGCTGGTCGCCGGGGCCTTCGACGAGCGCGACCCTGCGGTGCTGGCACTGCTGGAGCAGGCCATCGAGTCGTGTCGCGCGGCCGGCAAGTACGTGGGAATCTGCGGCCAGGGGCCGTCGGACCACCCGGACCTGGCGCGCTGGCTGATGGAACGCGGCATCGCGTCGATCTCGCTGAACCCGGACACCGTGATCGGCACCTGGCAGGCCCTTTCGAAGCCCGCGGCCTGAGCGTTGTTCTTTTGCTATACTTGAGAGTTCTTTGCCACACCAGGGCTTGCGACGAGAGAGTGACCTCGTCGCGGTGCGCCTGGGTGGCTTGATCCGCAAAGAAACCCCGCCAGCCTGGTGGGGGCAAGGAGAAGTCATGCGTCACTATGAAATCGTGCTCATCATCCATCCGGACCAGAGCGAACAGGTCGGTGCGATGGTCGAGCGCTACAAGAACGTGGTCACCAGCAAGGGCGGTGTCGTGCACCGCTTCGAGGACTGGGGCCGCCGTCAGATGGCCTACCAGATCCAGAAGCTGGCCAAGGCCCACTACGTGTGCCTGAACATCGAGGCCGACCAGGAAGTGCTGGCCGAACTCGAGCACGGCTTCAAGTTCAGCGATGCCGTGCTGCGCCACCTGGTGGTGCGCATGGACAAGGCAGAGACCCAGCCGTCGGTGATGATGCGCTCGGTCGAGCGCGAGGAAGCCCGCAAGGCGCATCCGGAGACCGCAGCCTGAGCATCAACCGCGTCGAGATTCGCGCCGAACTGCGCGAGCGTGGAGCATTGCGCTACACGCCCGCGGGTGTCGAGGCCCTGGACCTTCGGGTCGGCCACGCATCCACGCAGGCCAGCCCGGGCGGGTCGCAGCGCATCGAACTCGAGTTGCAGTGCGTGGCCTTTGCCGACATGGCGCGAAGGCTGCAGCACGTGCAGGCCGGACAGGTCCTGCATCTCGTCGGGTTCCTGATGCCCAGCCGCCGCGGAGCGCGAGTCCTCAAGCTCAACATCATCGATTGGATCCAGGAGGGCGATCATGGCCTACTTCAAGAAAACCGACCGTAAGAACAAACCCAAGCGCAACCAGCAATCGTCGCTGTTCAAGCGCAAGCGCTTCTGCCGCTTCACCGTCGCCGGCGTCGAGCACATCGACTACAAGGACATCGACGTGCTGCGTGACTTCCTGGCGGAAAACGCCAAGATCATCCCGGCGCGCCTGACGGGCACCCGCGCGATCTACCAGCGCCAGCTCAACACCGCGATCAAGCGTGCGCGCTTCCTTGCGCTGCTGCCGTTCTCGGACCAGCACAAGAGCTGATCGGCCGCGTCAACCGCAAAGGACATTCCATGCAAGTCATCCTGCTCGAAAAAGTCGCCAACCTGGGCAACCTCGGCGACGTGGTCAAGGTGCGCGACGGTTACGGACGCAACTACCTGATTCCCCAGCGCAAGGCGCGCACGGCGACGCCGCAGGCGCTGGCCGAGTTCGAAGCCAGGCGTGCCGAGCTCGAAAAGGCCGCCGCCGAGAAGCTGGCTGCCGCCCAGGCGATGGCCGCCAAGCTCGAGGGCCTCACCGTGCAGCTGGTGCAGAAGGCCGGTGTCGACGGCCGCCTGTTCGGCTCGGTGACCACCCACGACATCGCGGTGGGCCTGGGCAAGGCCGGTTTCGAACTGCCCAAGTCGGTGGTTCGCCTGCCGGACGGCCCGCTGAAGACGGTCGGCGACCACAGCGTGCATCTGTCGCTGGCTACCGACGTCGATGTGACGATCACCGTCTCGGTACTCGGCGAGCACGTCTGATACGGCCCAGGCCGGACAAAGGCCCCGCGAGGCGAAAGCCCGCGGGGCCTTTGTCATTTTGCAATCGCACAAGGGACATTGCCGGGCTGCGAGTGACGTGAAAGTGACGGGCGAGTGATGGGAGTTGCGCGCCGGGCCTAACGCGTGGCGCCCTAGACTGGCAGCGTGCTGACCCATGTCGAGGAGCGCCCCATGTGTAACCAATTGCGAAAGGGCTCGAGCGCGTGGATCGCGGCCTTGCTGCTTGCCGCGCCGATGATCGCGTATGGTGCCGATGGTGTGGATCGTGCTGAAGCCGCGGCGCCGCTGTCGGGCAGCGTCGACTTGCACATCGCAGTTCCCGCCGCCGACGGCCTGCTGTCGCCCGACGGGCCGCTGAGCGCCGCCCAGGTCTATTCCCTCAAGCCGGAGGCGGTCACACAGGCCTTCGATCAAAGCCAGGACCCATCGGCTCCGCGGGCCCTGGACAGGCTGCGCAGGGCCAGCCAGGCAGCCCGGCAACTCGGCTGGCCGGCTCCGCGGCTCGACTCACGCGAAGGCGCGGCGCAGACCTACACCTACCTGTACTGCTATGCGACAGCGTGGCTGCGCGACGGCGGCCAGCGCCTGCGCCTGGGCGGCGCGTCGGCAGCGGGCGACTACCTCGGCGCCTGGGCGACGGGCGGCACCCCCGACAGCTACGTGCAGGTGCCCATCGAGGTGCCGCCGCAGGGTACCTCCAGCGTGCTGAGCAGCCATCTCGTGTACTACACCACCCGCTACACGCCGGCCGAGCTCGGCGCGATGTGCAGGAGTTCGCTGCTTGCGCAGGCTCGGCAGTTGCAGCGCGCCGAATATCCGCAGGCGCGGGGAAGCGTCGAACTCTCCCACGTGGTCGCTCGCGGGCGCAACAACAGCCTGGCACTCGACCATCCCTTCCTGGCGCAGCCCGCCAGCGTCGGCGACGGGCTCATCCACACGCTGGTCTCGCTGGGCGACAGCCTTTCGGACACCGATGCGACCAGCAACATGCTCTACCACTTCATCCCGCATCGCTCGACCTGGTTCGCCGGGCACTTCACCAATGGCTGGGTGTGGAGCGAATATGCCGCGCGCGACCTCGGCGTGCAGGCCTACAACGAAGCCTGGGGTGGGGCGGGTTCGCAAACCCAGCCGGTGGTCGACTGGTTTCCCGGATCGAGCTGGTTCGCGCGCGTGGGCTACGGGCTGCGCCTGCCGTCCATCGTGCTGCAGACCGACCTGTACGGGGAGCATGTGGCCACGCAGTTTCCGCGCGACCCGGAAGAGACCCTGTACACGCTGCTGATCGGGGGCAATGATTTCATCGGCTACGACGAACCCACCCAGACCGTGCTCGACGCCGTGGCCGAGGCCGTGGGCCGCCTGGTCACCGTGGACGGCGCGAGGAACATCGTGGTCATGAACCTGCCGGACATCAGCATGGCCCCCGTGCTCAACGGCGGCTCGCGCAGTTCGATCAAGGCCCGCGTGCAGGAGCGGCTGGACGCCTACGATGCCAGGCTGCCCGCGCTGATCGCCGAACTCGTCGCGCGCTACCCGCAAGCGCACCTGACCCTGTTCGACACGCGCGGGGTGTTCGACTCCATCGTGCGCAATGCCCGGGCTCACGGCTTCGTCGACACGGCGCGCAGCTGCCTGCTCGACCCCAGCGAGATGTATGCGTCGCCCGCAGTCATGCGCGCCGGCTGCAACGGCCGCAACTATGTGTTCTGGGACGGCATGCATCCGACCACCGTGGTCCACGAGCTGCTCGGCAAGGCCTTCGCCGAGTTCGCAAGGCAGCACTACAACTTCTAGCAGCGCGGGCCGCCAGCGGGGCGGCCCGCCCGGGTCCGGGCTGCTAAAGTGTCATCATGTCCGCCCTGATCGAAGACTCCGCGCTGGAGAAACTGCGCACCCCTCCGCACTCCGCGCAGGCCGAGCAATCCGTGCTCGGCGGCCTGATGCTCGACAACGAGGCCTTCGACCGTGTCGCGGACCTGCTGCACGTCAATTTCTTCTATCGCCACGAGCACCGACTGATCTACCAGGCCACGGCGGACCTGATCCAGGCCGGCAAGCCGGCCGACGTGGTCACGGTGCTGGAGGCCTTGCGCCTGCACGGGCAGGACGAAGCCTGTGGAGGCCTGCAGTACCTGAACGCGCTGGCGCAGAGCGTGCCGAGCGCCGCGAACATTCGCCGCTACGCGGAAATCGTGCGCGAGCGCGCGGTGTTGCGCAACCTGGTCACGATCAGCGACGAGATCGCCCAGAGCGCGCTCAATCCGCAGGGCCGTGCGGTGCAGCAGATCCTGGACGAGGCCGAGTCGCGCATCTTCGCCATTTCCGAGGACGGCGCTCGTGGCAAGGCCGGTTTCCAGCCGATGAAGCAGCTGCTGGGCGAGCTTCTCGACCGCGTGCAGGAGCTGTCGGAGCAGGGCGGCGCGGAGATCACCGGAGTGGCCACCGGTTTCATCGACCTGGACCGCATGACCGCCGGCATGCAGCCCGGCGACCTGATCATCGTCGCCGGACGCCCGTCGATGGGCAAGACCTCGTTCGCGCTGAACATCGCCGAGCACGTGGCGGTCAACGAGCAGCTTCCGGTGGCGGTGTTCAGCATGGAAATGGGCGCTTCGCAGTTGGTGCTGCGTATCGTCGGCTCGCTCGGGCGCATCGACCAGTCGCACCTGCGCACCGGCCAGCTGTCCGAGGACGAGTGGACCCGCCTGCCCGAGACCATCGAGCGTCTGGACGACGTGCAGATCCACATCGACGAGACCCCGGCGCTGAATCCGCTGGAGGTGCGTGCGCGAGCGCGCCGCCTGGCGCGCCAGTGCGGCAAGCTGGGCCTGATCGTCATCGACTACCTGCAGCTGATGACCTCGGCTCGCGACGGGGAGAACCGGGCCACCGAGATCTCGGAAATCTCGCGCTCGCTGAAGGCGCTGGCCAAGGAACTGCAGTGCCCGCTGATCGCGCTGTCGCAGCTCAACCGCGACCTGGAAAAGCGCGCCGATCGCCGCCCGGTGATGAGCGACCTGCGCGAATCCGGAGCCATCGAGCAGGACGCCGACGTGATCCTGTTCATCTACCGCGACGAGGTCTACAACAAGGACAGCAAGGACCAAGGCATCGCCGAAATCATCATCGGCAAGCAGCGTAACGGCCCGATCGGTACCGTCAACGTCGCCTTCCTGCGCCAGCTCACGAGGTTCGAGAACCTGGCGAGGATGTGAGCCCCCTCCGTCGCCGGGCGCGAGCCCGGCTCCGTCCCCCCGAGGGGGACGCACCCCGCCTTGGGACGGCCCTGCGGCGGGAGTGCCCTGGACAGCGGAGGGGGGCGCGGGGGCTGCCGGGTTCAGGTGGCGGTGCATAGCCGCCTGCGGCGGCCCGAGGCTGAGCAGCTGGCGGTGGGTAGCCGCCTGGGCGGCCCAAGACCAACACCGCGCAGCGCAGCCGCGTCGCAGCGCAAATCGACGCTATCCGGGTGCGCGGTCCTTCAGGCCTTCCAGAAGCAGGTGAACGGTCTGGTCGACCCAATGGTCGCATTCGCTGGGGGGCATCGGCTCGCCGATGCCCATGGCCCGCAGCTGGGGCAGGGACACGAGCATCTGCAGGAACTGCTGAGCGGCGAATTCCGCCTGGGGCTGGTCGAGCTGCGGGAGCTCGGCGCGCATGCGCTCGACCAGCTGTGTCACGGTTTTCGCCCTTGCGCCCGACATGGCTACCGCGCGCAGCAGGTCGGGAAAGCGGTGGGATTCGCCGATGATCAGGCGATAAAGAGCCAGGATGCGCGGAGATAGCGCTGCGCGAAGGGTTTGCGAGCCGAAGGCTCGCAATGCGTCTGCCAGCGTGGCGTCGGGTGGAAATGCGCTGCCGGCGGGAGGGCGCGCGGAATCGACGACACGCTCGACCACGGCCTGCACCAATGCCGCCTTGTCGGGGTAGCGCGCGTAGAAGGTGCGCTTGGAGACCCCGGCGCGCGCGGCCACGGCTTCGATGCTGGTGGCGCCATAGCCCTGCTCGAGCATCAGCTCGGTGGCCGCTTCCAGGATGCGCTCACCGAGCTGCCGGGCGGCTTCGCGCGACGGACGCCCGCCGCGCGAAGCGGTCCCGGTGGCGGCGAGGCCTTGCTGCCCGACGTTCACCGGTCGTCATCCTCGTGCCAGCGGCCGCGCCAGCCGTCGTGGCGCACGTAGTAGCGCGGGGCCGGAGCCACCACGTAGGCCGGGGGCGGCGCATAGGCGTAGGCCGGCGGCGCGTAGGCGACGGGCGGCGGGGCGTAGGCGACGGGCGGCGCGTATGCCACGGGGGGCGGCGCGTACACCGGGGCGGGCGCGACCACGCGCGCGGAGCCGAACACGAAGGGCGCCGCGATCGCAGCGGCGGCGAGGCCGACGATGGCCGCAGCGGGCCCGAACCCGTCGTGGTCCTCATGGCCCCAGTGCCCGTCGGCCCAGGCGGGGGCAGCGGTGCCCAGGCCCAGAGCAAGCGAGGCAACGAGGGCGGTACGGGCAATACGCGAGGTGTTCATGACCAAGGTCCTCCAGGTGCGGGGCTTCATGGCGAGCCCCATGAGCAACACTGTAGGCCGGCATTAAACGAAACGCAACAGGTGCGTTTCGTTTAATTGCAACAAGTCGTTTCTTCGGCCAGGCGTCGCGGAACTGGTGAACCCGACGGTCTTCAGCGGGTTTCGCGCAACGGCGGCACGGCGCCGCAGGACTTGGCGACCCAATGTGCCTGCGCCTGGCCGGACATGCTGCCCTGCGGATTCTTCACCGTGTACGACGAGGTGTACGAAGTGGGCGAGCCGATGCGCAGCTCGCCCCGTCCGTCGACCACGGGATCCGCGCAGGTGTAGTGGAAGCGCCAGTCCCCCGCGGACGGCTGGCTCCATTGCGCCTTGCAGCGTCCGCCCAGATGCAGCGGCGGGTGGCCGCCGGCCAGCGAGCGCGAATCGAGACAGATCTGCAGGTTGCCGTTCGGGCCGAGCGACATGCCTTGCGCGCGCAAACGGGCCTCCACCTGCGGGCGGGTCGACGCCGGCAGGCTGCGCAGCATCTGCGCCAGGTTCATCGAAGGGCCATTTCCGCTGCGGGTCTGCAGTGCGTAGTCCCACAGGCCGGGTTGCAGCGTGGGCGCTGCGCAGGCGCCGCGGGTGCCCGCGGCGAGTGCCAACGCCGCGAGCGGCGCGGCGAGCAGCGGGGTGAGCAGTCGGGAAGGCGAAGACAGGCGGGATGGCATCGGCATGCGGCGGACCTCTCGGAAACAGGCGCGTGCAGCAGGGCGGAGCGCGCGAACGGCAAAGCGCCGACTTTAGCAGCGCGTGATGCCGGGGCTGCGCGGCGCGCCGCCGCTACACTGGAAGGCATGGACTATCCGCATCCGATCCTTGCCCGCGAGGGCTGGCCTTTCATCGTCGCCGTTCTGGTGGCGTCCTTGCTGCTGTGGTTCTTCGCCGGCTTCGCCTGGTCGATCCCCTTGTGGATCGTCAGTGTCTTCGTGATCCAGTTCTTCCGCGACCCGCCACGCCGGATCCCCTCCGATCCGCTGGCCGTGGTGTCGCCCGCCGATGGGCGCATCGTCTCGCTGGGGCGCGCACAGGACCCCTATGCGCAGCGCGAAGCGCTTCGCATCAGCGTGTTCATGAACGTGTTCAACGTGCATTCCAACCGCTCGCCGGTGGATGGCGAAGTGCTCGCAGTGAGCTATTTCCCGGGGCGCTTTTTCAACGCAGACCTCGACAAGGCCTCGCTGGAGAACGAGCGCAACGCGCTGGTCATGCGAAGTGGCGCGCACACCGTCACGGTGGTGCAGGTGGCGGGCCTGATCGCGCGCCGCGTGCTGTGCTACGCGGCTGCCGGCCAGAGCCTGCACCGCGGCGAACGCTTCGGCTTCATCCGTTTCGGCTCCCGCGTCGACCTGTACCTGCCGCTGGATTCCCAGCCCAGGGTTTCGATCGGCGACAAGGTGCACGCCAGCAGCTCGGTGCTGGCGATGTTCCCGGACCCCGCGCGAGGTTGACGCGATGGCGCGCAACGTGAGCCGTCTGCCCGACCACCGCGCGCGTGCGCGCACGCGCGCGGCGCACGACGACGATCCCGCGCTCGATCCGGGGCTGCCGGATCCGGGCGAGGACCTGCCTCGCAGCGGGCGCCGGCGGCGGGGCATTTTCCTGCTTCCCAACTCCTTCACCGCGGCGGCGCTGTTCGCCGGCTTCTACGCCGTGGTCATGGCCATGGGGCACGATTTCGAGCACGCCGCCACCGCGATCTTCGCCGCCATGGTGCTCGACAGCCTCGACGGCCGGGTCGCCCGCCTGACCCATACCCAGAGCGAATTCGGCGCGCAGTTCGACTCGCTGGCCGACATGGTGTCCTTCGGCGCTGCGCCGGCGCTGGTCATGTACCAGTGGTCGCTGCACGGCCTGGGCAAGCTGGGCTGGCTGGCGGCTTTCGTCTACTGCGCCGGCGCGGCGCTGCGCCTGGCGCGTTTCAACACCAACATCGGCGTGGTCGACAAGAGCTATTTCCAGGGCCTGCCGAGCCCGGCCGCCGCCGCGCTCGTGGCGGGTTTCATCTGGGTGCTGTCGGACTCGCAGATCAGCGGGGCGCACGTGACCTGGGGCGCGTTCGCGGTGACGGCCTTCGCCGGCGTGAGCATGGTCACCAACGTGCCTTTCTACAGTTTCAAGGCCGTCAGCCTGCGGCGCAGCGTGCCGTTCATCACGCTGTTCCTGATCGTGCTGCTGATCGGGCTGATCGCCTACCGCCCGCCGCTGGTGCTGTTCGGCCTGTTCTGCGTCTACGCGCTGTCGGGGTACGGCGTGTACCTGTGGCGTCGCGTGCAGGGGCGCTCGGTGAGCGTCATCTCCACGTCCACCGACGAGCCGGACGAACGCGGCCTGCACGGCTGAAGGCCCGAGCGGGTCGCCGGCTCAGGCGCGCCCGAGCAGGAAGTCGGCGGCCATTTCGCCGATCATCATGCTGGGTGCGTTGGTATTGCCGCCGACCAGCGTGGGCATGATCGACGCGTCCACCACGCGCAGCGCATCGACCCCGCGCACCCGCAACCGGCTGTCCACCACGGCGAACGCGTCGTGGCCCATGCGGCAGCTTCCGACAGGGTGGTAGATGGTCTCGGCGTTCTCGCGAATGTAGGCGTCCAGCGCCGCGTCGTCGTCGCCAACGCCGGGCCCGGGGCTGAGCTCGACGCCGGCGTGGCGCCCCCAGGCAGGCGAGCCGAGCACGCGTCGCGCCAGGCGCAGGCCCTGGCGAAGCACGGGCAGGTCGTCGGGATGGCTCAGGTAGGCAGGGTCGATGCGTGGCGGCGCCAGCGGGTCGGGCGAGCGCAGGCTGATCGTGCCGCGGCTGGCTGGGCGCAGCGCGCACGCATGCAGGGTCACGCCGTAGCCCCACACCAGGCGCCGGCCGTGGTCGCGCAGCAGCGACGGCAGGAAGTGCAGCTGGAGGTCGGGGCGCGCGAGTCCCGGACGTGAACGCGCGAAGCCTCCGGCCTCGGCGGCGTTGCTGCTCAGCAGCCCGTCGCGATGCCCGGCATAGCGCCAGGCCTGTGCCATCAGGCGCGGCAGCATGCGCGGGCCGACCCCGACCGACGCGTGCAGGTGCTCGCGCATCGAGGCCGTGACGTCCAGATGGTCCTGCAGGCCGCGGCCCACGCCTGGAACATCCAGCACCACGTCAATTCCCAGCGCGCGCAGCGCCGCGGCGTCGCCGATCCCCGAAAGCAGCAGCAGCTGCGGCGAATGCACGGCACCGGCGCACAGCAGCACCTCGGCGCGCGCGCGCAACCGCTGCCGGCCGCGCGGGCCGAGCAACTCGACACCCACGGCGCGGCGCCCGTCGAACAGCACCCGCGTGACTCGGCACCCCGTGCGCAGTTGCAGGTTGCCGCGGTGGCGCACCGGATCGATGAAGGCGTTGGCCGCGCTCCAGCGTCGCCCCTGCCATTGCGTGACCTTGTACAGCCCGCAGCCCTGCGGATCCTGGGCGTCGTGGAAATCCTCGCGCCGCGGCAGGCCGCATGCCTCGGCCGCCCGCAGGAAGTCCAGGCTGAGCGGGTTCGGGCTGCGCAGGTCCGACACGTGGAGCGGCCCGCTGCTGCCGTGGTGCGCGGGGTCGCTGCCTGGGGCGTGTTCGTGGCGCAGGAAGCGCGGCAGCACGTCGCTCCAGGCCCAGCCCGGGTTGCCCGCGGCGGCCCAGTCGTCGTAATCGCCCGGGTGTCCGCGCATGTAGATCATCGCGTTGATGCTGCTGCTGCCGCCCAGCACCTTGCCGCGCGGCCAGTACAGCCGGCGTCCGCGCAGTTCCCCCTGCGCCTCGGTCTCCAGGTACCAGTTGTGGCGCCGCCCGCGCAGCAGCAGCGGCAGGCCCATCGGGGTGTCGATCACCGGCGAGCGGTTCTCGCCCCCGGCCTCGATCAGGCAGACCGCGGTGTCGGCGCGCTCGCTGAGCCGATGGGCGAGCACGCAGCCGGCCGAGCCGGCTCCCACGATGATGTAGTCGGTCTGTTCGTCGGGCTGCGGCGGCATGTCGGTTCCCTCCGGTAAGGCGCGCGTCGCGGCGCCGCGCATGATGGT
The DNA here is from genome assembly GCA_021847345.1 of Pseudomonadota bacterium. Classification (GTDB taxonomy): domain Bacteria; phylum Pseudomonadota; class Gammaproteobacteria; order Burkholderiales; family Burkholderiaceae_C; genus Thiomonas_A. The sequence continues at coordinate 4,666 of JAJZTW010000045.1, read as the reverse complement.
ACGCAACGCGCCACGCTGCGCCACCCGGAGAGATCCTGGGCGGGCGCCAGGCTTCAGCCGAACATCCTGCTGGCGATGCTCGCCACGTGCTGGCCCTGGTAGCGCGCGACGGCCAGTTCGTTCGCGCTGGGCATGCGGCTGCCGTCGCCCTTGCTCAAAGTGGTCGCGCCGTAGGGGGTGCCACCGGTGATCTCGTCCATGTTGGTGAGTTGCGGGCAGGCGTAGGGCACGCCCACGATGACCATGCCATGGTGCAGCAGCGTGGTGTGGAAGGAGGTGATGGTCGTCTCCTGGCCGCCGTGCTGCGTGGCGGTGCTGGCGAACACGCTGCCGATTTTCCCGACCAGCTTGCCTTGTTGCCACAGCGCGCCGGTCTGGTCGAGGAAGTTGCGCATCTGGCCGCACATGTTGCCGAAGCGCGTGGGCGTGCCGAAGATCACCGCGTCGTAGTCGCCGAGTTCCTCGGGCCGGGCCAGCGGCGCGTCCTGCTGGGTTTTCGCGTGGATGGCCGCCACCGTCTCGGGGGGCATGGTCTCGGGCACGCGCTTGATGGTCACCTGCGCACCGCTCACCGAGCGCGCGCCTTCGGCGACTTCCTGCGCCATGCGTTCGACGTGACCCCAGGTGCTGTAGTAGAGAACCAGGATTCTGGCCATGGACTGCTCCTTGTGTTGACCGTTGTTGGAAACCACATGATGCAATCGGCGCGTGACAAAGAAAAGCCGCTTCGCGTTTGGTAACGCGCGGCGGGCGAGCGGCGCTCGCCCATTGCGCCGCGCCGGGTCAGCGGGCGGCGGGAGCCTTCGATTCGCGCAATGCGACGGGCCAGGCGGCGGCGGCCATCGCCGCGTAGCCGGCATCCGACGGGTGCTCGTGGTCTCCGCTGTCCAGCCGCGGGCGCATGCGGCGCGGCTCGCGCGGGTCGCGCAGCGCGGCGTCGAAATCGACCACGCCGTCGAAGTCGCCGCTGCTGCGGATCCAGGCGTTGAGCTGCTGGCGCAGCGCTTCGCGCCGGGGGGGCAGGTCGGCGGGCAGAAGCGTCGCGGCATACAGGCGCAGGCCTCGTGCATGGGCCTCGCGGGCCAGTGCCGCCAGCGCCTGTTCGAGCTGCCCGGCGTCGGGGCGCAGGTGCGGCGCGTCGCAGTCGAGGCCGCGGCGTCGCGGTGTGTAGCCGAACTCGATGTCGTTGATGCCGATCAGCACCAGCACCGCGCGCGCTCCGGCCACCTGCAGCGCGTCGTGGCTGAAGCGCGAATCCAGCGCCTGTCCCCAGCAGGCCGAGTCGGCCAGCAGGCGATTGCCGCTGATTCCGGCATTGATCACCGCCAGGTCGTCGATGCCGGTCGCGCGAAGGCGCGCGTCGAGTTGTTGCGGCCAGCTGCGCGAGGCGTTGAGGGTCGATCGCATGCCGTCGGTGATCGAGTCGCCGATGGCCACCAGCGCCGCCGACGGCGTCTCGGGCAGCACGTCCAGGCGATCCAGCCAGAGGTACGAGGTCATTCGCGCCGGGAAGTGCCCGCCACCGGGATCGGCGCTGAAGTCGCCGCGCGTGGACAGGTACTGCACCTGCCCCGCGAGCTGATGCCAGGTTCCCGCGAGCGTGGGCCCGGGCAGGTACAAGCTGACGGCCAGCGCCTGCCCGGCGCGCACCGGCCAGCGCAGCGGGTCGCTCCAGACCTCGGCATGCGGCGCGATCAGCACGCCGGCATGGCCGTCGAAACGCAGCTCGCGCAGCGATGAGCCGAGCAGCCTTGCCCCGCCACTGCTCGCCGCCACGCTCGCCGACCCGATACGAAGCGCCTGGTCGCTCCAGCGGTTGGAAATCCGCACCCGGAACGTGCTCCCGGAAAGTTCTGGCAGCAGGATTTCCCGCACCGTCTGGTCGGCCAAAGGCGGCGCCTTGCGGTAGCGAGGTACCGCGGGGCCCTGCGGAATGGCCTGCGCCGCCGCCTGCCACGCGGTGACCCAGCCGGTCTTGCCGGCAGGGGGTGTCGGTGCGGCCTGCGCGTGCAAGGGGCAGCACGCGAGCAGCGCGGCCGCGGCGAGTGCGAGCAGGGCGCCGGGCGAAAGAAGACGGATCGAGAAGCGCAACATGTCGGTGTGCTGCCGATTGTCGCACCGGGTTCACCAGCAGTCGTCACGCTCGGCACCGCGGCGTCCGAGCTGGTCGATGCGCAGCGCCCCGCAGGGGTCGTCGCGTTGCGCCGCCGCCGGCCGGGCAACGGCCTGGTATTCGCGGCCGCCCGGAGCCGATCCCGCAGCTCGCAGGCGCAGCAAATACCACGGGCGCGCCGCGTCGGGCCACGGGATGGCGCCGCCGCAGGCACGCTGCCAGCCGAGGTCGCCCGGGTCGCTCGCATAGCGCCCGTGCCGCGCGAGGTGGCGTTCCTGGCGCAACGCGAGCTCCAGCAAAGCGGCCGAGGCGGCCGCTCGGCGAGCCCGCTGCGCCGCGGCTTGCTGGGCGACCACTGCGCAGGTGGCGACGATGCCGACGATCAGCAGGGTCACCAGCAATTCGGGCAGCGAGAAGCCGCGACGCGTCGTCACGGGCGGGCCTGCCATGCCAGCTGGCGCAGCCGCGGCACGCCGCTCGCATCGCGCAGTACCTGGACATCCACGCGCAGCGTCGCATGGACAGCCCCCGTGCCGTGGGCATGGATGCGAAAGCCCCGCCAGCTGCGCCTGCCGTCGGCATCCGCGCCGTCCAGCGCTGGCAGCGCCTGGATCTGGAAGCCGCAGGCATGGCGGCAGCCGTCGATGCCGCGGCGCCATGCCCGCGGCCAAGGCGCAGGCTCGCCCCTGCACACCATCGGTGTCGCCGCGCTCTGCTCCGTATCCGTGCAATCGCGCGCGGCCGAGGCGTGGCCGCTCGCGAGCAGCCACCGCTTTGCGGCGGCGGCCGCGGCATTCGCATCCTCGAGAGCCTGCACCCGAGCCGCCTCCAGCGCCGCGTTGCGCCACTGAAGCAGCGCGGCGCGTTGGCTGCCGGTCAGCAACAGGCCCAGCATGCCCAGCACCACCAGGGCCGCCGGCAACGCGAGTCCGCGGCCGGCCTGGCGCGCTGCCGCTCCCGGGCCCGGTGCGCTCATCGTCGCGCGAGCGGCGCGTCGAGCCGCGGCAAGGCCAGCCAGTGCACCTGCGGGGACGATCCGCGCGCGGCGTCGCGTACCTCGGCGCGCAGCAGCACCACGCGTTGCCAGTCTCGAACCTGCGCGGCGCCCGACAGGCGCAGGCGGGGCGCTTCGGGCGGGCCCGACACCTGCAGCAGCTCGAAGCGCCATGCGGCGAGTCCGTCGGCCAGCGGCTGCGGCACATGGCCGTCGGCCGCGCCATGCAGCGTGCCGGTGTCGTCCAGCCAAAGGTGGTAGGCATGTGTCGTTCCCTCGGGCCCGGGCGCGCCGCCGCAGGAGCCGGCAGCGGCGGGCTCGGCGAAGCGCGCGTGCAGCGTGTCGACACCACCGGCGGAGTGCACGCGCGGGCCGGCGCAGGCGACGGCCTGAAGCATCTGGCGCGCGATGTCGTGGGCCTCGCGCGTGCGAAGCGCGTCACGCTGCGCTTGTGCACCGCGCTGCGCCGATGCCAGCGCGTCGGCGAGCCCCTGCAGCACCAGCAGGCCGAGCGCGAGCCCGACCAGGCAATCGAGCAGGCCGGCGCCTCGCTGGCTGCTCATGCGCGCAGGCTCCATTGCCACGCAGGCTCGCGCCCGTGGGGCGGGCGCATGGTCAGCGTGCAGACCCTGTCGTCGGAGCCGGGTCCCGCCTGAGCCGCCAGTGCGTCGGTGTCGTGCGCCGGTCGGCATGCGATCTCGGCGCGGGCACCGGGAAGCAGCCGCGCGGTGTCGAGTGCCCACTCGCGCCAGCCGAATTCGAGCATCTGGGGCGGCGTGCACTCGTGTCGCCGGCAGTCCGGCGCCGGGGAGTCGGGCGCCGGAAGCAGCACGCGCCGCGAAGGCGTCGGCAGCGGCGCGCCGGACACCGTGCGCAGCGCGTGCAGCCATTGCGCGAGGTTCACCGCAGCCTGCGAGGCATGCTGGTGCTGCCGTGCGGCGAGCGCTTCGCGTGCGGTGATCGCCGGCAGGCGCAGCCAGCCGGCCACTCCCAGGCCGAGCACCACGCAGGCCAGCAGCGCGTCGGGGAGTCCGGCGCCGATGGCGGCTCGGGCGGGCGCGGCGGCGGGTAACGGCATGCGGCCCATTGTGCCGCGGAGACGGCGCGCGTTGGGCCAAGCCCCCGCGACCAGGCCGGGCTTGCCGCGCCGGTTGCGCGCGGGCGCGCTGCCGCGGCTCGTGCCGGTGGAGTCTCAAGTCATCGCTGGGCCGCCCCGAGATGGCTTGACCCCCTTGGGGGGTGGGCTGGGCGCAGCCCGGCCCTGGGGGCGCTCTCAGTCCTCGAACACGACCGCGCGGGCCGTGAGCACGAGCACCGGGCCGAGGATCAGGCCGACCATGCCGAACATGGCCAGGCCGCCGAAGATCGCCAGCAGCACCAGCAGGAACGGGGCATGCCCGGTGGCGCCGATCAGCTTGGGCTTGACCAGAACGTCACCCGACAGCGTGATCACATGGCCCAGTGCCAGCACGGCCAGGCCCGGCAGCAGGTGATCCTGGGCGGCCAGCAAGGCGGCGGCCGATACCAGCGCGACGCCGGTACCGCCGGGAATCACCGAC
>JAJZTW010000044.1 GCA_021847345.1 Pseudomonadota bacterium | reverse complement strand
TGGCGACCTGCGGATCGGTGAACACCACCGCCGGCATGGCGCTCAGGTCCAGCGTCGCGTCGCCGCCGGTCATGTTGATGGCGGCGCGCGAGCCCGCGGCCGCCGCCACGTAGACGAATTTTGGCTGCGTGGTGCAATCGCCGGCGGCGTAGATGTCCGGCGCGCTGGTGCGCATGCCCGCGTCGATGGCGATGGCCCCTTGCGGGTCCACCGCCACGCCGGCTGCTTCGAGATGGAGTCTGCGCGTGTCGGGTGTGCGGCCGATGGCGACCAGCAGCCGGTCGGCGCGCAGCTCGCCCCGGTTGCTCGTCAACACGAACTCGCCGTTCACGTACGCGACCTCGCTGGCCTGCGTGTGTTCCAGCACCTCGATCCCCTCGGCGCGCAACGCCGCCGTGAGTGCTTCGCCGATGGCCGGGTCTTCGCGTGACAACAGCGTGTGGCGCGCCAGGATCGTGACCTTGGCGCCGAGCCGGGCGAAGGCCTGTGCCAGTTCCACGGCCACCACCGAGGAGCCGATGACGGCCAGGCGCCGGGGGATGGTGTCGCTCGCCAGCGCCTCGGTCGACGTCCAGTAGGGCGTGCGCGCGAGCCCGGGAATCGGCGGTACCGCGGCGCTCGCTCCGGTGGCGATTAGGCAGCGGTCGAAGGCGATCACGCGCTCTGCGTCGTCGCGGAGTCGAACCGACAGAGTGCGGGCGTCCTGGAAGCGGGCTTCGCCGTGCACCACGCGGATGGCCGGTTGAGCGTCCAGCACGTCCTGGTACTTGGCTTGGCGCAGCGCGTCGACGAGGGCTTGCTGGCGGGCCAGCAGGCGTTCGCGCAGGATCACCGGCGTCGCCGGCTGGATGCCGTCGTCGAACGGACTTTGGCGACGCAGGTAGGCGATGTGCGCGGCGCGGATCATGATCTTGGAGGGCACGCAGCCGATGTTGACGCAGGCTCCGCCGAGGGTGCCGCGCTCGATCAGCGTCACCCGCGCACCTCGTTCGGCGGCCTTGAGCGCCGCCGCCATCGCGGCGCCGCCGCTGCCGATCACGGCCACGTGTGGCGTCGGGCCGGGCGCGCACGAGCCATCCGGTTTGCAAGGAGCGGATTCGGACATCGATGAAATGGGTCGGGAAGATTCGGGAATGGGTCTCGCAGTCCGCGCAGCCCGGGGGCAAGGAAGGCGTCAACAGGCGCAAGACAGCACGCGCCGGGCGCTGCCGAGCAGTCCCCAGGCCATTGCGGCGATCGCCAACCCGTAGAGCATGCCCTCATGGGTGGCGATCCAGCCCTGGATCGGTACGCCGAAGTGTCCGGCCGCGGGCAGCAGCGAAGCGATCACGGTGATGGCCAGGGGCAGTGCAGGCGTGCAGCACAGCAACGACGGGGCCATGGCCAGGGCGGCTCCCAGCAGCGTGCCCGTGGGGTTCACCCGCTGCCCCTGGCGCAGCCCGTACACGCCCAGCGCCGTGGTCAACGACAGCAGCGCGGCCATGGTCACGGCGATGAGGAACTCGCCGAGGGTGAGAAACCGAAGCGAGACGAGCCCCAGCGTTCCGCCGGTGCTGGTGGCGGGCAGCAGCAACGCGTAGAACAGCAGGGCGGCGAGGAACAAACCCAGGGCCCAGAGCCTCGCGCGCCTCGTCGCAAGCGCCTGGCCGATGGCGCGCCACAGCATATCGGCTGCTGCAGGCCGGATCACAGTCATGGCCTGGGCTGGAGAATGGCTTCGATCTTGCCGAAGGTGGCGGACGGCGAAGAGGACGCCAGTTGCACGCGGCCATCGGCTGCGATGACTTGATAGATGTCGACGAACTTGCCAGGGTTGTAGCGCTCGAACAGCGCCTGGGTGTCCTCGCCGAAGACGAAGTGCGGATCTTTCAGCAGCGGGGCGGCTACCGACTTGGCGAAGTCGCGCATCCCCGGACCCGGATATCCGCCGTTGTCGTAGTCCCGCAGCACCAGCACCGTCAGGTCCGAGCGGTCGATCTGCGCCTGATGATCCGCGAAGGTGCGCAGCCCGGCGGCGCAGCTCGGGCACCAGGTCGTGACCTGCCACACGATGAGCGGGCGCCCCTTGTAGGCATCGAGCTGTACCACCTTGCCGTTCACCGTCGTGAACGGAGCATTCGGTGCGAGCTGCCCCGGCGTGGCCACGGCTGGCGTGGAGCGTGCCGGGCCCGGGGCGCCCGCCATCGCGGGCACCGCGGCGCAGATCAGGAGAATCGATATCCCCAGGCGGGCCTGGGAGATTTTGCGTGGAAGGGAAGCAAGGATCATGGGGAAAGCGTCTCCTCGTCGAGGCCAGGCCCTGCAAAGGCAGCGCGATGGGTGCTACCTTATTCCCGTAGTCGACTACGGAGTCAAGCCCATGGAACCGGCCTCGCAAGGTCTGAGCATCGGCGCACTGGCCCAGGCGGCCGGTGTGCACGTGGAGACGATCCGCTTCTATCAGCTCAAGGGGCTGTTGCGCACACCGGGGCGTCCCGCGCAGGGCATCCGGCGCTACGCGGCCGCCGACGTGGCGCGGGTGCGTTTCATCAAGGCGGCGCAGCGCTTGGGCTTCAGCCTGGAAGATGTCGCGCACTTGTTGCGGCTCGACGATGGAACGCACTGCCGCGAAGCCGCCATGCTGGCCTCGGATCGGCTCGCTGATGTGCGTGCGCGCTTGCGGGATCTGCAGCGCATGGAATCGGCGCTGGCAGCGCTGGTCCAGGCGTGCGACACACGCCGAGGCAAGGTCTCCTGTCCGCTGATCGGCAGCCTGCTGCAACAGGTCGAGGCCTGAGCCCTCCGCATGCCCCGCCGTCACGAGTCGGCGTCATGGGACCGCAAGCGCATGATCGTGCTCCGCGGTGTCCATCGTCGCCATGGCTGACGCTGGGCCATCTGCACGCCACATCGCGTTCGTTGCGGGCGAGCAAACCGCGCACGCTCATCGGGCAACCGTCCGTCTTGACAACGCATCGCAAGCGTTTAGGATACTGGGCGCTCTACCCGCCTTACTTTCCAGGACATCCATGCGCGCACTGCGAGCCTACTCCCGCTACTGGGCGTTTGCCTGCGCATTGCTGTTTTTGCCGTGGATGCAACTGGCGATGGCGGGTCCGTCGGCCCGCCAAGCTTCATGCTGCGAAAGCATGGCCGGCATGGCGTCCATGGCGACGACCGCCTGGCATGGAGCCACGCGCGCGACTGCCAGCACAGCGAGTCTGTCGGCGTGTCTGGCAATGTGCGCAGCCCCAAGCGCATCGATTCCGAGTCGCCAGATTCAGGCGCGCATTCCGCGTTTCGCAAGCAGCGTGCAGCGCGTGGTGCTGCCGCTTGCGTCGGTCGTGGCCCCTCGGACCTGGAGGCGCGTGCGTGACACGACCAGGCTGTCCGTCCAACCCGCGTTTCTAGCGGCTCGTTTGCAAGTCTGATCCTTTTCGGCAGTGGGCGCTCGCGGTACCCGCGGGCGCCACGATGGATGCTGTTGCGCCTGCGTGGATTGCAGCGCAACGCCTCACTGGCCGAAGAGGATCCCCATGTCCCTGATTTCACTTCGCTGTCGTGCGCGAGCACGACAGTCGCTGTTCGCGCACATCGCGCAAGCCACTACCCGCCCGCTCGTGGGCTGCCTGCTCCTGCTCACCATCACGAGCGCCCCAGCTCGAGCAGCGCCGCTCACGCTCACCGCCGCCGAGACCCGTTTGACGACGGGTAATCCCGCTCTTGCAGGGATCGAACAGCGTATCCGCGCCCTGCAGCGGCAGGCCGACGCGGCGACCCGCCTGCCAGATCCCAAGGTGTCTCTGGATGCCAGCAACCTTCCGACCAACAATTTCTCCCTGACCCAGCAAGCCACGACGATGTTGAGCGTTGGGGTCAGCCAGGAGTTTCCGGCCTTCGGCAAGCTGGCGCTGCAAGGCCGAAGCCTGCAAGCCCAAGCCTCCGAGCAACGCTATGGTCGTGAGGCCCAGCGTGCCGAGCTCGTGCTTGCGCTTCGCCGCGCGTGGCTTGCCGCGGTGTACACGCGCAAAGCCGAGGCGATCGTGCGCGAGCAGCAGGGTCTGGCCGCGCAGAGCGAGCAAGCTGCCCTGGCATCCTATCGTTCGGCCAGGAGTCCTCAGAGCGATGTGTTGCGCGCCAAGCTCGCGCTCGAGGAACTGCGCAACGACCTCGATGTCCTGCGCGCAGACGAGAGTGCCCAGCTCGTGCGCATCGCACAGTTCCTCGGCGTGGAACGTGTGCCGGACATCGACGGCCATTGGCCCGACTTGTCCGTACCTTCCGCTGATCCACAGGCAGGGCTTGCCTCCCAGCCGCTGTTGCAGCAGGCGCGAGCCAAGGTGCATGCCAACGAGATTGCCGTGCGCCTGGCCAGGAAGGCCTATGAGCCTTCCTTCACTGTGGGCGCCTCTTATGGCAAGAGCTTCATGCCCGGATCGCCCAATTTTGTCTCGCTGGGCGTGTCCTTCAACGTTCCGCTGTTTGCCGGACGCCGAATCGACGACGAGGTGGATGCGGCGGGCGCGCGGGAATTGGAAGCACGTTTCGCTGAGCAGGATCAGCGCCTGGCCCTGGTGCGGCAAATGCGAGATGCCCAAGCGCGCTGGCGCAGCCTGCGCGACAAGTGGTCGCGCGAGACCTCTCGGATGCTGCCGCTGGCGCGCCAGGCGCAGCGTGCGACCCTGTCGACCTACGCGAGCGGGCAGGGCGGCCTCGGCGACGTGCTCAAGGCTCAACAAGCCGTGTTCACCACGCAAATCCAGGTGCTGCAGGACCGCCGTGACCTTCTGGCGACGCAGGCCGAACTCGATTACCTGACACAAGCCCCCCAGGAGGGACAACCATGATGCGGCGAACGCTTGGATTCGCGTTGGGGCTGCTGCTTGCCGGCGCGGGTGCCGGCGCAGGCCTCACCCGCTGGCTCGCTCCGGCGCCCAAGGTGCCTCAAGCAGCCGTTGTAGCCACGGCGGACAAATCCCCAGCGTCGGCGCCCGCCGAGCGCCGTATCCTGTATTGGGCCAACCCCATGAACTCGTCCATTCACTCGGATCACCCGATGAAGGACAACATGGGGATGGACTACGTTGCGGTCTATGCGTCCGCCACCACGCCCGCGCCCGCGCAGCGCAGGGTGCTGTATTGGGCGAGCCCCATGAATCCGGCGATTCATTCGGATCATCCCATGAAAGACAACATGGGCATGGACTATGTCCCGGTGTACGCCCAGGCGCCCTCCGGGGCGCGCGATGACGGGCTGCGGATCGACGCGCGCCAGGCGCAGAACCTGGGAGTGCGACTGGTCGCCGCGCAAATGCGAACCATGGGTCAGGCCATGCACACGGTGGGAACCGTGGCACAGGACCAGAACCGGGTCGATGCGGTTACCGCGCGCTTCGCGGGTTGGGTCGTGCGCCTGCGGGTTCGGGCGGTGGGGGACCCCGTCAGGCGCGGCCAGGTGCTCGCCGAGATCTACTCTCCCGAGCTGTACAGCGCCCAGCAAGACGACCTGATCGCGCTGAGGGGTCAAGGCACGCAAGGCGGCGAGCAGATCCTGGCGGCGGCGCGGGAAAGACTTCGCCTTTTGGGCATGCCCGAGGCGGCGTTGACGACTCTGGAGCGCACGGGCAAGCCCCTGCGCGAGATCCCCGTGCTGGCTCCGCAGAGCGGCGTGGTGACGGCGCTCGGCATCCGCCAGGGCGGCTATGTGTCGCCGCAGGCCGAACTGTTCGAGATCGCCAACCTGCAGCGCGTCTGGGTCAACGTGGCCTTGTACGACTACCAGTTGCCCTGGGTACGGGTCGGCGACGCGGTGAGCCTGGAGCTTCAGGCCTATCCGGGCAGGACCTGGAGCGGCCGCCTGAGCTTTCTCTACCCGACCCTGGATCCGCGCACGCGTACCGTCACCGCGCGCCTGAGCTTTGCCAACCCCGACGGCGAACTGCGTCCGGGCATGTATGCCGACGCCACCGTGCTGGGGCATGCGCAGTCGGCGCTGACCGTGCCGAGCAGTGCGGTGCTGCGCACCCAGGAGGGCGACTACGTGATGCTGGCGCAAGGGCAGGGCCATTTCCTTCCGGCGCAGGTCGCCCTGGGACCGCAGGCGGACGGCTGGGTGGCCGTCGCCAAGGGCTTGAAGGCGGGTGACAGGGTGGTGGAAAGCGCCCAGTTCCTGCTGTACTCCGAATCGCAATTCCAGTCGGTGAAGGCGCGCATGCTGGGCGGCAACACGAGCCTCGACGCTGCGCCCCCGGGAGGCACTGCGCCCGCCATGCCGATGCCTGGGGCAGCACAAGACCGTGCACTGGCGCCGCCCTCGCCGGCCCCGGCGGGCTCGATGGCCGGCATGAACATGACTGCGACGGGGGCCTCCCATGATTAGGCGCCTCATGGAGTGGTGCTTCGAGAACCGCGCCCTCACGGTGATCGGCGCGCTGATGCTGCTGGCCGCGGGCATGCTGGCGGTACGCAACACGCCGTTGGAGGCCATTCCCGACATCTCTCCCACGCAGGTCATCATCAAGACCTCGTACCCCGGACAGGCGCCGCAGGTGGTGCAGGACCAGGTGACCTATCCCCTGGAGACCACCCTGCAGTCGGTTCCGGGTGCTCGTGCGGTGCGTGGCTACTCGATGTTCGGCGACTCCTTCGTCTACGTCATTTTCCAGGATGGCACCAACATCTACCAGGCGCGCAACCTGGTGCTGCAATACCTCAGCCAGGTGCAATCGAGGCTTCCACCAGGGGTCACTCCAGCGCTCGGTCCTGACAGTTCCGGGGTGGACTGGATTTACATGTACGCCCTGACCGATACGGGCGGCACACGCGACCTGAGCCAACTTACGACCTTGCAGAACTGGTTCCTCAAGTACCAGTTGCAGGGGATCCCGGGGGTGGCCGAGGTCGCGACGGTCGGGGGCATGGTCCAGGAATTCCGGGTGGTGGTCAACCCGCAAGCCCTGCTGGCCTACGGCCTGACCTTGCCGCAGGTCGAAGATGCGATCCGCGCCGCCAACGGCGAGACCAGCGGATCGGTCGTCGATCTGGGGGAAGCCAGCTACATGGTGCGCACGACCGGCTACGTGCACTCGCTGAACGATCTGGAGAACGCGCCGCTTGCCGCGCGCGATGGCGTGCCCGTGACGATCAAGGACGTCGCGCGCGTCGAGTTCGCCCCCGAGTTGCCCAACAGTGCCGCCGACCTCGACGGCCAAGGCGCAGTCGTCGGCGGCATCGTGATGATGAACCAGGGTTCCAACGCCGATGCCATCATCCGCAGGGTGGAGGACAAGATCCGGACCTTGCAGGCTTCGTTGCCGCCGGGGGTGAAGATCGTCACCACCTACAGCCAGGCCCCGCTGATCCAGCGTGCCATTCACACGCTGACCGAGAAACTGCTGGAAGAGTCGCTGATCGTCGCGCTGGTGTCCTTGCTCTTCCTCATGCGAGCGCGCTCCGCTCTGGTTGCGATCGTTTCGCTTCCGTTGGGCATCCTGGCGGCCTTTGTCGTGATGTGGGCGCAAGGCATCCCGGCCAACATCATGTCGCTGGGAGGTATCGCCATCGCCATCGGTGCCATGACGGACGCCGCGATCGTGATGATCGAGAACATGCACAAGCACATGGAGCATGAACCCGGCGCCGATCCCTGGATGAAGGCGCGCGTGGCGGCCTCGGAGGTGGGCCCCGCGTTGTTTTTCTCCTTGCTCATCATCGCGGTGTCGTTCCTGCCAGTATTCGCGCTCGGCGGCGAGCAGGGCAAGCTGTTCAGTCCGCTGGCGTTCACCAAGACCTACGCGATGGCCGCAGCGGCCATCCTGTCGATCACCCTGGTGCCGCTGCTGATGGCCTGGTTCATCCGCGGAAAGATCCGTCCGGAGGGCGCGAACCCCCTGAACCGACTGCTCACCTGGCTGTATCGTCCGCTGATCCATGGCGTGCTACGGGCGCCGTGGCTGGTCATTGGCCTGAGCCTGGTCGCCGTGGCAAGCTTGTATTTCCCTTGGAAACACCTCGGCTCGGAGTTCATGCCGCCGTTGAATGAAGGCACCTTGCTGTACATGCCGGTGGCGCAGGATCCATCGATTTCCATCGGACAATCGGCCGCCATCCTGCAGCAGACGGATCGCATCATCAAGAGCTTCCCGGAAGTGCGCAGCGTGTTCGGCAAGGCGGGGCGGGCACAGACGGCCACCGATCCGACGCCGATCTCGATGTTCATGTCGGTGGTCAACCTCGAGGATCGCAGCAAGTGGCCTGCAGGGATGACGACCGCGAAACTGATCGAGGAGATGAACCAGGCCCTGCGCATACCTGGAGTGTCCAACACCTGGACCCAGCCGATCAAGGGCCAGGTAGACATGCTGACCACGGGGTTGCAGACACCGCTGGGCATCAAGGTCACGGGGGGGGATCTCGCCACGCTCAACCGCCTCGGCCAGGACATCCAGGCGGTACTTCAGAAAGTGCCCGGAACCCAGAACGCGTACGCCGCACGAGCCACGGGCGGACGCTACATCGTGGTCGACACCGACCGGCGCGCGGCTGCGCGCTATGGGCTTTCGGTGGCCGACGTGAATCGGCTGGTCGAGACCGCCATCGGCGGCCGGATGTTGAGCACCGCGGTGAACGGCCTGGAGCGCTTTCCGATCAGCCTGCGCTATCCGCGCGATCTGCGGCAGTCGCTGTCCGCGCTGATGGCCAGCCGCATTGCGACCCCTCAGGGTGCGCAGATTCCCCTGGCGCAGGTCGCCACGCTGCGCATCGAGGGTGGGCCGCCCATGCTGACCAGCGACAACAGTCAGCTGAATTCATGGGTGTACATCGACCTGACGCCGGGTACCAGCATCAGCGGATATGTGGCCAAGGCGAAATCGGCCCTGGCGCAAGGGGTGCGCATGCCCCCTGGATTCACGCTGGACTGGGTGGGGCAGTACCAGGCCTTGCAGCAGGCCGTGCAACGCCTGAAGATTCTGGTGCCGAGCGTGATCGGCCTGATCGCGCTGCTGCTCTACTTCAACTTCAAGAACCTCACCGAAGTCGCCATCATCCTCTTGACCTTGCCGCTGTCCTTGGTGGGGGGATTCTGGTACGTCGACTGGTTGGGGTACAAGCTGTCGGTCGCGGTGGGCGTGGGCTTCATCGCTACCGCTGGCGTGGCCTCCGAGTTCGGAGTGGTCATGCTGCTATACCTGGACGCCGCGCTCGCGCGGCGCAGGATCCATGACACGCTCAACACCTGGGACGACCTGAAGCAGGCCGTGGTCGAGGGCACGCTGCTGCGCTTGCGCCCGATGGCGATGACCTTGACCATGGTGGTCGGCGGCCTGCTGCCGATCATGTTCAGCCGGGGCGCCGGCGCCGACGTGATGAAGCGCATCGCCGCACCGATGGTGGGCGGCATGCTGACGGCCGCCTTGCTGGCCTTGCTCCTGATCCCGGCGGTCTACGCCCTGTGGCAGAAGCGTCGCCTGGCCGTGGGAGACGGGCAGGCCTCGCCCGATATTTTCTCGAATCCAAACCGGAGCTGATCATGCAACGTCGTTCGTTTGTGACCGTGGTGGCGGGGTTCGTGGGAACCGTGTCCACCTATCTGCTCGGCCGTCGCCCGGCCAGCGCCCAGCCCAGTCGTGCCGCCGCTGGCGCAGGGATGATGGGGGGCATGATGGGAGGCGGGATGATGGGCGACATGATGGCGCCGGAGAACATGCGCGGACCGATGCGCACCGGCATGCAACTGTTCGAACGCCACCAGCTCATCCGGCGTCACGTCACGGAGCTGCCCGATGGTGTCCACGACGTCACGACCTCGTCCGACCCGGCCACGGCGGCCCTGATCCAGCAGCATGTTGCCGACATGTACCTGCGTCTGGACCAGAACCGCCCTTTCCCCTATCCCATGAGCAACAGCGTTCCGGAGATGTTCGCCAATCCCGGCGGATACCAGCGCAAGCTGGAGATCCTGCCCGACGGAGTGGCGGTCACCGAGACGTCGAGCGATCCGCGGATGGTGGCGATCATCCGGGCGCATGCGCGCGAGCTCGACCGATTCGTCAAGGAGGGAATGCCCGCCATGATGCGCGGGATGATGTGATGCGCGCGCGTGGCCGGCCCGGCCGGCAGGTGCGCCAAGAAGCCCGTCAAGGCAACTTGGGGAAGGGAAGATTTCCAGCGGGGTTGCGGAGGCAGCCAATCCCATGCGCTGGTGGCATTGTCCAAGCTGCCGAACGTGTCCTCGGTTCATTCCATGAAACATTCCTGCTTTGCACTTGTCATGATCGGCGCCCTCACAAGCATGTCGCCAGCCATCGCGGCCTCGGCCTCGATGCCCGTGATGGGCGCGATGCACGCTGGATCCATGAGCGGCACGACCGGCACGGCCGCGGCAGCTCACGGCTTCATGGCCCACGGAGTCGTCAACAGCGTCGATGTCGCCGCGGGCAGCGTGAATATCACCCACCACGCGATCAAGGCGTTGGGCTGGCCGGGAATGACCATGAGCTTCCCAGTGCGGGACAGGAAGGATCTCGCGTCCGTGAAGGCCGGGGAGAAGGTGGATTTCGACCTGGCCAGAAGCCCGTCCGGGCAGTACGTGATTACGAGGCTGCGCAGTGCGCGGTAGCGAATTGCCGGGGCCGCAGTCGGGCTATGGCTGGGAGTTTCGGCCACGAGTCGCTATGAAGACCGCGTTGGTGCTCGCTCGGCCCATTGGGATCGAAGAGTTCAACGGGAATCAGGGAGGGCCTTTGCGCAGGGTATTTCTTCGCGCCGGGACCCTAACCTGAGCTGCCCCCGCAACGGTAAGCGCAAGCGCGCCTCGTCGCTCGCAGCTCCTGCCCCGCGCGGAAGCTATCCCGGAAGGCTGCAGGGGGCTTTGCGCCAGCCCAGATACCGGCCAAGGAGGCGGCGCACCCACTCCAGGGCGCGCCATGAGGTGCGTGCGCGCGGGGAGGCGGGCGGCACGACTCGGACGGCGTACCACGCCATCTCATCGGCACTTTCTCGCTTCCCGAGTCGGTTTGGGATGGTGGGAGAAGTTCAGGGGCTGGTCGAGGCCTCAGTTGGCCCGAAGCCTGAAGTGGACGAGCGTGGTCCGTAATCGCTCGATGGTGGAATCTGCCGGGTAGTTCAGGGCCCTTGAGGCCGAGGCGCCCGCCGTGCGGGCCAATTGCAGCGCGTATCGCGTGACTCCCAGGCTCGCCAGGCTGCCCGCCAGGCGCAGTAAGGCGGGCAGGCCTGGGCGATTTCGTGGCACTGTTCCTTCGCCTCAGGAAAAGTCGGCGAGAGGCTAGAGTCAAGGCGACGCATGCGGTAGGGTTTGCGCGACCCTATTTGCTCCGCTTCCATGCACGTGAGGCATTCATGTACATGCGAATGATTGACTTCCCTGGCGATCGCGTGCGACGCGGCGCGGTCGCACGGAGGAGAGCTGCATCTGAGCAACATTTTCGGCGGCGGCCTTCGTGCCAAGGTCTTGCTGCCTCGCAGCGAGCAACGGCTGTGATTTCCCGATACCGATTCGCTCCGCGCGGGCTTGCCGGATTCCGCGGATCCCGACCCGGGAACGCAGGGCATGTTCAAGTTTTTCATTCAACCCGCCGACCAGCTCCTATCCGCTGCCCGGCGACCGGACGAGCATCGGGCTGGGGCGCCGAGCTTCAAGACCTTCGTGGCCGTGACCGGGGACTTCCGCGAGGTCGGCAACGCCGGACAGGATGTCATCGAGCGCGACGGGCAAGATCGATCGATTAGAGCGGCGAGACGAATTCCTCAGGTGACGGTCGCTGGCGCCATGGTTTGCTGCGGCCCACGGTCCCGACGGCGATGAAGCAAACGGCTTGCTCCGCCTCGTCGATGGCGAACGACTCGCGCAGTGCCCGGGACTGCAGTGTCCGGCCGCTGACCAGCCCAGCACCGAAGCCGAGTGCATGCGCCGCGAGTAGCATGTTCTGCAGCGCGCATCCGAGCGAAACAAGGCGCTCCGCCGAGGGAATCTGCGTATGCATGTCGTCAAGGCGCACGATGGCCAAGGCGAGAAACGGAGCTCGCAGTGCCTTGTCCCTGGCTTCCTGCAGTTGCACCGGAGTGGCCCGCGGGTCCCGTTCCTGCAATGCACGGGCAAAGGCCTCCCCCAGACGAGGCCGGCCGCCGGCGCTGACCCGGACGAAGCGCCATGGAAGGATCATCCCATGGTCAGGTGCCTGGGCGGCGGCCTCGAACAAGACGCCGATCTGCTCCTCGCCAGGTCCGGGATCCACGAGACGCTTCGGCGAAGTCTGTCGCCGCGACCGCATGAGTTCCAAGGTCGAATTCACGTCCGGCTCCATGCCATCGCGTGGCGTCGGTTGCCGGTGTTCGCGCTCGCATCCGCTGGGGTTTTCCATCGCACGGTACGTCATGCCAACCCATCGAAGCTCAAAAAGCCTACGAATTCGCCGGCCTCGATTCGCCCCCTCGCGGCCTCCAGCACGATCAGGCCATCGGCCTCGCTCATCGACCGCAGGACTCCGGACCCCTGGGGACCCGTGGTGCGAACGCCCCATTCTCCGCCCTGCAGCATGTCGAGAACACCTCGCTGATATTCCACACGGCCGGGAAGCTTGCTCAAGGGCTCCATCGCCCTGACCCGCATCAACGGAACGGGCTTGGGGTTCGCCCCCATGATCCGCAGCAACGCATCGCGGACGATCATGTAGAAGGCCACCATCGTTGCCACGGGGTTGCCCGGGAGGCCGAACACCAGAGTGGAATGCGACGGCTTGAGGAGAATGCGCCCAAAGGCCAGCGGGCGCCCCGGGCGCATCGCGATGCGCCAGAAGGAGACCTCTCCGAGCCTGGTCAGGACATCGCGCAGATGGTCGGCCGCTCCGCCTCCCACGCCGCCCGTTGTGATCACCACATCGGCGCATTCGCAGGCGCTGATCAGCGCAGCCTCCAGAGCAAGCGGATCGTCGCGCACCATCCCGAGATCCACGGCCTCGCACCCGAGTCGATCGAGCATGCCCCACAGCGAATGGCGGTTGCTGTCGAAGACGCATCCTTCATCCAGGGGCTCGCCGATGCTCCGAAGTTCATCACCGGTCGACAAGAACGCTGCACGCAGGCGCGGATGCACAGTGACGTCACACCGTCCCAACGAACCCATGAGCCCGAGGTGGGCGGGACGAAGAACCGCCCCGGCCCGCAGGGCCGGCCGACCGGCCTGAAGATCCTCGCCGCGCTGTCGGACATTGTCTCCCGGCTTCACGCGGCCGGGATCGATGAGCACGTGCTCGCCGTCGAGCCGACAGGCCTCGTGTGGGACCACGGTGTCACAGCCACCGGGCAACGCAGCACCGGTCATGACGCGCGCGCATTCTCCCCGCGATACGACCGACTCCCATCGGTGGCCGGCAAGGCTCGTTCCCACGATCCGAAGTCGGTTCCCGCCGCATTCGGGCAGCGTCTCGCTCGACAGCGCGAAACCATCCACGGCGGCGTTTTGATAGGCCGGTACGTCGATGGATGCGACCACGTCCTCGGCGAGCACGCGCCCCAGGGCATGCCGCAGCGAAACCCGCTCGAAGCCGGCCAGCGGCCGCACCTGGCTCAGGATCGACGAACGGGCTTGTTCCACAGTGAGGGTGCTATCGGGCAAGGATCGGGAGACAGCCTCGAGAGCCGACGTCCCGACATCCGCGCGCGCGTTCATCGCGACCCCTCGTGGCCGGGGTGAGCGATCCCCGCCTTCAGGTCGGCACCTTCGACTCGCCACGCGAAGTCGCACAAGCACTCCAGCAAAGGCGATCGCTCAAGGGCGTACACGACTTCCCGCCCCCGACACTCGCGGAGCAACAAGCCATGCTGCCACAACATCTTCAGTTGGAGGGACGCGCAGGGTTGACTGATCCCGCAGGCCTTGGCCACTTGGCGGACCGCTAGGCTCCCGCGACGAAGCTGACAGAGAATGCCGAGACGTGTCGCGCAGGAAAGCACCGCGAAGAGTTGCGCCGCCGCGTCGAAGACCTGCTCAGCTTCGTCAAGCGGCGGGGCCGCCTCGATTCCTCGGGCCCTTCGCGCGGGCGCCATCCCCTGCCGTCCGGCAAGCTCCATGGAAGCTAGCTCTTCCATGCCCCGGGTTCCTTCATCCATGCGCACGACCCGCGGCCAGGGCGCCAGACCGTTGCCGAAACCAGCATCATGAGATTCCATTCCGTCACCTTGTGTCTACCCCGGCAGTCAGACTCAAAAAGCCGGCTCCCGGGGGAGCCGAAGTGGAGACCGCCGAGGAGAGGGCGGCCATCTCCCATGGCCATGCGGCCATGGGGGAACCGGGGGATCGCTCAGCCGGCGTACAGGCGGCTCTTGGTGGAAACCGTGCGCTGCCAGTCCGGCATCGAACCGATGCGCCGGATGTTTGCCCAGGTCCCCTTGTAATAAGGCAGGAAGTGAGCATCCAATGCCGTGCTGGTCACCGAGCCCTGGACGCCCTTGGGCGCGCCGAACACCATGAAGGTGTCGCCCGTCTTGAGCGTGGCCTCCGGGTATGCCATCGCCGTGGTGGCCCCGTTGTCGTTGTAGACCTCGACGACATCGGTGGGCTTGACTCCCAGGCTCGACATGTCCGACGGATTCATCTGGATGATGGCGATCGGATACCGATCGCTGATGAACTTGTCGTACTGATCGTTGAACCACGTCTGCCAGACCTCGTTCAGGCGGCCGTTGTTGACGAAGAACTTGAACTTCGCCTTCTGCTCGGCGGCCGGCTTGAGCAGGCCCTGCCACGGCGCGGGGAACACCTTCACCTTGCCATTCTTCGTGCCGAACTTGCCATCGGTATACAGCATCTCGGTGCCGATCATCTTGTCTCCGTCGACGCGCTGGATGGGCAGTTGCACCCCGTTGTTGCCAGCCTTGCGCAGCAGTTCGTACGTGGCGAGGTGACCGCTGTCCCCGCCCTGGCTGTCGATTTCGCCGGCGCCTGGTTGTCCCGCCCGGCGGAAGCCGTCGTTGAACGCATCTTCCTCGCTGGTCCAATCGAAGCCCGAGAAGCGCTTTGCCATGGCGGCATTCCCTTCCTTCTCGTACATGCCGCGCACCGTGTTGGCGATGCGCGCGGCGATCAGGCAGTCCGGGAGTGCCTCTCCGGGAGGGTCGATGAATTTCTCGGACAGTCGCATGCGACGTTCGCCGTTCATCGACGTGAGGTTCATCTCGCCGGACACGGCGGCGGGGAACATCACGTGGGCCGCCTCGGCGAGCATGGTCGGGTAGATATTCATCATGCCGACGAACAGGCCGCCCTTCTGGGTCGCCTTGTAAATGACGTCGACCATTTCCTGCGGCGTCGCGCCTCGCGCATCGCTCATCGCCTTGCGCACGATCTGGCTGCGGCGGATCACGGCCTCGCGCAGCGCCTGGGCGTTGTTGGTCGTCTGGAAGCTGTTGCACGCCCAGTAGGTCATCATCCGGCCTTTGCCATCGATGAGGTATTCGTCGACCTCGACCAGCTTGGAGTGCATCGGGATCGCAAAGGTGGCTGCCGGATAGCGCTGCGCCGGCTCGGGATAGCCGGGACGGCAATATCCCTCCTGGTGCCCACCCATGCGAACCCAGCCGGTTCCGCGCCGCCCGACGTTGTGCGTGGCGGCGACCACCGCGCCGATGGCCTGCTCGGTGACATAGTTGTTGTTGCCCCAGATGATGCCCTTCTCGAAGGCATGCATGGTGCGCGGCAGCTTGCCGGGCGCCTTGGGCTTATAGGCCCACTCGGCTGCCTGCTTGATCTGGCTGACCGGAATTCCGGTGGTGCGGCTGCATTCGTCCAGCGACATGCTGTTGGCCTTGACCGCTTCGTCGAAGCCTTCGGTGTGCGTGGCGATGAACTCCTTGTCGACCCAGCCCTGTGCGACGATGTAGCTCAGCAAGCCATTCCACAATGCACCATCGGTCCCCGGATTGATGGCCAGGTGCAGCACGCGATCCTTGGCGATGCTTTCGCAGATCGAGATCGACGGTGTGCGCCGCGGATCCACGAAGATGAACTTTCCTTCCGCCACGGGCTCATCGGGAAAGTGCTTCTTTTTCTTGTCCACGGTCGAGCCTTGCAGATTGGGCAACCAGTGCACGAGAAAGTAGTTGGTCTGGTTCTCGTATGGATTGTTGCCGATCGACCAGATCACGTCGGCGAGTTCGGCGTCTTCATAACTGTTGTTCAGCTCGAAGATGCCCATGTCGCGATTGCCGAAGCATTCCGAGTTGTACGCCGGCCGGTTATGGATGCGCACGGCCGGAGTCTGGATCGCCGAAAACACGAGCTTGCCCGTGCCCCAGGTGTTCTCGAAGCCGCCGCCGGACCCTCCATGGTCGAACATCGCCACTGCAATGGACTCCGGTCCCTCCATGTCGAGCAGCTTCTTGACCATGCCGCCATAGACCTGCAGGGCATAGTCCCACGACGTGTCGGTCCACTCGCCGCCCTGGTAGATGCGCGGGTGCAGCAGACGCTCCCGCGTAACTCCGTCGGCGTTGTAGAAATAGGATGCCATCCGCCCCCCGCGCGTGGAGCTCTGGCCCTGGTTGACCGTGCACCCTTTGTCGGGAACGATCATGACGTTGTAGCGCTTGCCGTCCTTTGCGGTCAGCACATTGGTCATCGCCGGTGTCATGATGGTGCTGAAGGGAGGCAGTTGTTTGCGAAAGTCCAGCCCCAGGCCGTTCTGGTGGGGCGCGCGACCGCCCTCGCGATCAGCGTCCCATTTGTAGACGTGATAGCCGCAGCCGACGATGCAAAACTGGCAGGTAAGGTTGGTCTTGTGCGCATCGGCGGGGGGCAACGCGACGCGATCCTTGAATTGCGACATGGTGTTCGTCTCCTGGTCGTGTTTACAGCAGATTCGCCTGGCGCCCGTAGATCAGGCCGGCAACCGCCACGGCATGCACGGTATCGGTGGCAGCGTCGTAGCTGAGCTGGATCTGCGGCAGGTCCTCCGTGGCCTGTCCGCAGATCATCTGGCCGGACTTCTCCGGATCAAACATGCTGTAGTGACAAGGACACTTGAAGCTGCGCGAGGCCGGGTCGTACATCAGCGGGCAGCCCATATGGGTACACAGGCTGCTGTATGCGACGATGTCCCCATCCGGCCCCACCCCCCCGGGAATGCGCTGGCCCATCTTGATCGCCACGCAGGGGGACTCGGCATCCGGATAGTTGAAGGAAACGGGCGTGTTGGCCTGCATGGCCCGGGATTTGCCAATGGCAGCCTTGGGGTAGGGCAGCACCGCCATTCCAGCCGCCGCCTGGATTTGCGCGCGGTTGTCCGCGGCGGCCATGGCGGATCCGACCGGAGCCACGGTGGCTCCCACCCCTGCTACGCTCGTACCGGCAACTTTGAGGAAAATGCGCCGCGAAACGTTCTCTGCCATGATCTCTCCTCCTCGTCTTGTTGGTGCTTCGACCGATGCGCGTGCCGCGCAATCAGGCTAGAGTTAGCAAGCCCTAGGCCAGCGCATCCGGGTTTCGAAAGAGTCAGGCAAATCAACGTGTTCGGGCTCTTCGTCGGCCGCTGCGAAGGATCAAGGCGCTCCGCACGTTACGGTTGTGAAACTTCCCGCGTTTCGAATCGGTAACGACAACGTCGCCCATGAAACGAAGACATACCCTGGCGCTGCTCGCCGCCGCGTGTTCGATGCCCGCCTGGGCCGGGGGCCGCGCGGTGCGGCCACGAACGGTGTTCCGCTTCGGTGTCACCGATGTGTTCATCCACGACGCGATCCCGCTGCTGCGCAGCTACCTCGAAGCGCGGCTGGGAATTCCCGTGCGCATCGTGCAGAAGGCGAGCTACCAGGAGGCTCTCGAGGCGCTTCGCTCCGATGAAATGGAGGCTGCCTGGATCTGCGGGTATCCGTACGTGGTGGCACGCCATTTCGTGCGGCTTTGCGCGCAGCCCGGCTGGCATGGGCAGCCTTGGTACCGCAGCTACCTGATCACTTCCGCGGGCCGAACCGAGGTGCACGATCTTGCCGGGCTTCGCGGGGATATGTTCGCCTTCGACGACCCCCTGTCGAATTCCGGCTACTTGGTGCCAGTCGTTGCGCTGCGTGCGATGGATCAGACCCCACAGAGTTTCTTTCGTGGCAGCTTCTACACCTATGCGCTGGACAAGGTCGTCGAGGCAGTCGGCGCCGGCCTCGCCGATTCGGGTACCGTCGACGGGTACATCTGGGAGGTTCTGCACCGCCAGTCTGACCCGGCGGCACGCAAGACCCGGGTCGTGGCCAAGTCGAGGCACTTCGGCTTTCCGCCTGTCGTGACACGGCTCAGCCTGGATCCCGGGTTGCACACGCGGCTGCAGGACATCCTGGTCGACGCCCAGTCCGACGAGCAAGGGCGCCTGCTGCTGAACAAGCTCGACCTGCAAAGCTTCCTGCGGCCGCGCAAGGAGTGGTTCGACGGGATTCGCGATCTCGTCGAAGTTCTTGACGGCACGCGCGCGCCCATCCCGGTCTCGCAGATCTACGAGCAAGGCTGATGCAGCGCATGAAGGATTCCCTGCTGATCCGGGTTCCTCTGCTGGCAACCACATTGGTGATCCTGACCGCGTTGCTGATGGCGGCCGGGCTTGGCGTGCTCACCCGGCGCTACCTGATCGAGGATGTGGACGCCGGTGCGTCCCAGGCCGTGGCGGCCTGGGGCAAGAGCCTCCCCCCGATGATCCAGCAGGACAACGTGTGGGGAGTGTTCGAGGCTCTCAAGGCCGTCACCGAGGCCGGTCCGGCGCATGACAGGAGCCTTGCGATCGTGCTGGATCGCAGCAGCCATGTCTTTGCCAGCTCGGACCCCCGGCGTTTTCCCACGGCCAGGCCCCCGCAATGGTCGCCGTTGTGGAAGCCCGGCATGCTCACGCTGGCCCAGCCGGCCCACGGCGGCGTGGCTAGGCCGGGGCGTCCGCCACCGATCAGCAGCGGGCGCTGGCGCATCTACATCGCGGCCTTGCGGGACGATTCGGGTGCTTCGGTGGGAACGCTCGTGTATGCCGTGGGGGACCAGTTGTACCGGTCGCGCCTGCGTTCCATGCTTGTGTGGATCGCCGGCATCACGGCGATCGCCGCGCTCCTGTTCGTCCCGGTGGTCTGGAGGATCAGCAGGCGCATGCTCGATCCGCTGGCGCGCCTTGGAGGTTCCATGGCGACGGACAGCGCGCAGGCGCGACGGGTAGGCGAGGCGCTCGCCGCCCGGCGCGACGAGGTCGGCGCGCTGTCGCGCGCCTTTCTTCGCCTTCTGGCCGGTCTGGAGCACGCTCGGCAGACGGAGAAATACGCGGCCGTGGGGACCCTGGCAGCGGCCACCGCCCATGAAATCAACAACCCTCTGGGTGGGATGATCAACGCGGTGCAGACGGCACGGCGCTTTGGCCGCTATGACGACACGACCGGCCGTACCCTGGATCTTCTGGCGCGCGGCCTGGAGCAGCTGAGAACCATTGCGCAGGCGCTGCTGGCGCAGACCCGTCCGAGCGAGCGCAACCTGAACCTGGAGGATCTGCGTGATCTGTCGGCCTTGATCACACCGCGCCGGCAGGAGCGCGGTATCTTGATGCACGAACATCTGGCCCTTCCCGATGCCATCGCGATCGCCGCCGGTCCTGTACGCCAGGCCACGCTCAATATCCTGCTCAATGCCTGCCAGGCAGCGGAACGCGATTCCACGCTGCAGTTCTCCGCCGAGATTACTGGGGCCGGCGTGCTGCGCATCACGGTGCGCAACCAGGGCGGTGCTCCGCCGGCCAGCGTGATGGACACGCCCGGACCTCCGGGAGCGCTCGATCTTCCGGGATACGGTCTGTGGGAGAGTCGGCGCCTGCTGTCGGACATCGGCGGCACGCTCACGCTGACGCACCAGCGGGGCTGGACGACCGCGCTGATCGAAATCCCTCTGCGCAGCCTGAGCAAACCGTGATACCTTGAAAGCAGGCCGGCCAGCACAGACTGCGCCCCGAAATCCCGAGGAGACCTGCCTTGAACGACCTGCCCATCCTGCTGGTCGAGGACGATCCCATCATGGGCGAGTCCATGAGCCATCGACTGCACCTCGAGCACTATGGCGTCGAATGGGTGCGCAGCATGGGTGCCGCCCGTCAATCGCTGCAGCAGCGGCTATACCCGCTGGTGCTCAGCGACATCCGGCTTCCCGATGGGGATGGGGAACAGCTGCTCGCGACCATGGCGGAACGCTACGGCGGCTGCTGCCCTCCGGTAGTGTTCATGACGGGCTTCGGTTCCGTTGACCAGGCCGTCAGGCTGGTGCGCGGCGGTGCGTGGGACTACATCCAGAAGCCCTTCGACCTGGATGTCTTGATGCGCCGCATCCGCGAGTGGATTCCGCCGGGCTTCCAACGCCGTGATGCCTGGTTCGGCGTCTCGGAGGCTGCGCAGGCGCTGGAACAACTCATCGCGCGCCTGGCGCGGCTGGACCTGCCCATCCTGATCCAGGGTGAATCGGGCTGCGGCAAGGAAATGGTGGCCCAACGCATCCACGCCGACATGCAGGAGAAGGCGGGCGAACGCTTCCCCTACGTGGCCGTCAACTGCGCCGCGCTCAGCGAAGCCTTGCTGGAATCCGAATTGTTCGGCCACGAAGCGGGCGCTTTCACCGGCGCCAGCAGGCGCCACGCCGGAGTCTTCGAGCAGGCGAATGGAGGGTTGCTGCTTCTGGACGAAATCGGCGACATGCCCCTCGGTGCCCAGGCCAAGTTGCTGCGCGTGCTGCAGGACGGCCAGGTACGGCGGGTCGGTGGAGAGAAGTCTCTGCAAGTACGGGTGCGATTGATATGCGCCACCCACAAACCGTTGGACAGACTGGTGGAATCGGGCGCGTTCCGCGAGGACCTGTACTACCGGATCAGCGGACTCCCCATCTATGTCCCGCCGTTGCGCGATCGTCCGGACGATACGGTCTGGCTCGCGCATCATCGCGTGGATCAACTCAACGCCCGCACCGGTTCGTGCAAACGCCTGGACCCGCGCTTCGCCGCGTGGGCCAGGCTCCAGCCATGGAACGGCAATGTGCGCGAGCTGTTCGCCACGGTCGACCGTGCCTACCATCTCTCCGCCGATTGCTGGGTGCGCCGGGAACGGTCGGGTTTACCGGGCAGGGATTCGTCCCGCCGGGGCGCCGCGCCCGTTGGCCCGGTCCCGGAACCCCTCGAGCGCTACCTGGCACGGGTTGAATACGACTATCTCGAGAAGTGCGTCTCGGACAACGACGGTGGGATCACGAAGACGGCCACCGCGCTGGGCATCAGCCGCAAGACCCTGTGGGAAAAGCTGCGCCGTTACCGCAGCGAGCCGCAGCGGCGCTGAGGCGTCAAAGCGTTTCCAGGGCCAGCGCGATGCCCTGGCCGCCCCCTATGCACAGCGTCACCACACCCCGGCGCACGCCGTCGCGGCGCATCGAATGCAGCAGGCGCGTCGTGAGAATGGCGCCCGTGGCCCCGATGGGATGGCCGTGCGCGATGGATCCGCCGTCGACGTTGACGGTGTCCTCCGCCAAGCCGAGTTCGCGTGTGCAGGCGATGGCAATGGCTGCGAAGGCCTCGTTGATCTCGATCCGGCCAACGTCGCCCGTGGACCATCCGGCACGCTCCAGGGCCATGCGCACCGCTGGAACCGGCCCTAGCCCGAACCACTCGGGCTCCACCGCGGCCACGCCGTAGGACACCAGACGCCCCATCGGCTGCAGGCCGTTGGCCTCGGCCCATTGGCGCTGCGCGATGATCATCGAGGCGGCCGCGGAATTGAGCCCGGGAGCGTTGCCGGCGGTGATGGTGCCGTCCTTGCGGAACGCCGGCTTGAGCCTGGAGAGGGTCTCCAGGGTCGTGTCGGGGCGGTTGTGCTCATCGCGGGCGAAATTCTCGACGCCCTTGTGGCCCTGCAGTTGCACCGGCACGATCTCCTCGTCGAAATGCCCGGCGGCCTGCGCCTTCGCAAAGCGCTGTTGCGAGCGCAGCGCCCATGCGTCCTGCTGCTCGCGCGTGATGTTGTAGCGGCTCGCCAGATCCTCGGTGTGCCAACCTGAATGTCGGCCGCTGAAGGCATCGTTGAGCCCGTCGAGCAGCATGCTGTCGAGCACCACTCCGTCACCCATTCGCATGCCCCAGCGCCCCTGCGGCAAGAGGTAGGGCGCCATGTCCATGTTCTCCATCCCCCCGGCGAGCGCGCACTGCAGGCCTTGCGCCTGGATCTCGAGTGCGGCCGAGATGATGGCTTGTGCCCCCGAGCCGCAGACCCGGTTGACCGTCATCGCTGGCACCTGCACCGGGAGCCTCCCGCCTATTGCAGCCTGGCGGGCGGGATTCATCTTCGCTCCGGCCTGCACGACATGCCCGAACACGACGGTCTGCACCTTGTCCGCGTCCATTCGCGCCCGGCGCAGGGATTCACGGATGACCGTGGCGCCGAGTTCGGTCGCGGGTGTGCTGCGCAAGCTGCCGTTGTAGGTTCCGATCGCGGTGCGCACCGCGGAGCAAAGAACGACTTCCATTGGGGCCATGATGTTCTCCCTGGACCATCAGCACCTTAGGCCGAAGCTCACAGGGAGTCATTGGCTCAGATCAAGAAGCCGCCCATCGCATGCGATAGGCCAAGCACGGTGCGGTCACCGGGCCGCCAGCGCAGCCAGCCCGAAGGCTTCGGTCAGCGTCGGGTGGGGATCGATGGCCGAGGCCAGATCGTCGACGCGCAGCCCCTGGCGCACCGCCAGTGCGGCTTCGCCCATGAGATCGGCAGCACTGTTGACCAGCGCGTGCAGGCCGACGATGCACCGGCTTGTTCGCTCGTAGACAACCCGCAATCGCCCGAAGGCCTCCGCGCCGATCTGTGCGCGTGCATCACCCTGGTAGTCGTATTCGGCCACCGCGACATCCAACCCCGCGCCACGCGCGGCCTCTTCGGTGAGGCCGGCCATGCCGATCTCCGGAAAGGAGAAGATCACGGCCGAGTTGTGCTCGGGCCTGGGGTACGGTGCATCGTGCCCCAGCATATGCCGCGCAACCGCCAAGGCCTGGGCCGTGGCCCAGTGCGCGAACATCGGCTGTCCGGCGAGGTCGCCCGTGGCGTAGATGCCCGGCTCGTCGGTTTGCAGTGTGGCATCGACCTGCACGCCGTGTCGGCCGAGGCGCACGGAGGTGCTTTCCAGTCCCAGCCCTTGCACGTTGGGCTGGCGGCCGGCGACCACGGCCACGATGTCCGAGCGCGCCTGCTCGGTGCGCCCCTCCCGCGTATAGCGCACCTGCAGGCCGTCGCTTTGCGTCTGCGCCTCGATGGAGTGCACGCGCACACCCGTGCGCAGCGTGATGCCGTCGCCTTCGATGCGCCGCGCCAGCAGATCCGCCAGCGCGGGGTCGACCGGCTCGAGAATGCGCGCCGCACCCTGAAGCAAGGTGACCTGGCTTCCGAGCCTGGCGAAGATCTGCGCCATTTCCACGCCGACCGGCCCGGCGCCGATCAGGGTCAGCGACCCGGGGGATTGCGTGGATCTCGATCAGTCCCTTGGAATCCAGCACTCCCGGCAGATCCACGCCGGGGATCGGGGGGCGTGCCGGCACCGATCCCGTAGATTGACGGGAGTGCTCAAACACACTTTTCCGAACGCGCGGACACGGGCCGCAAAGTCGAGAAACGGTATAAACGGTTTATACCATTCGCATCCCAAGGAGAACATCATGCAGGTCGCGAGTACCGCCCCGGCTGCCAAGACCCCTCGGGGCGCCAAGGCCAAATCCAGTCCGTCTGTCGTGCGGCGTGCCTCGGGCGCGGCCTCACCGGGCAAGGCGCCGACCCGCAAGGCTGTGGCGGCAGAGGTGCGAAAGGCCACGCAGCCGACCTCGACTCAGGCGATTGCCAAGCCCGTCAAGGTCAAGCTTGTGCGCGACAGCTTCTCCATTCCGCGCGCGGAATATCAAACTCTCCAGGATCTCAAGGATCGCCTTATCAGGCTGACACGCCCGGCGAAGAAAAGCGAAGTATTGCGTGCAGGCATCTCGCTGCTGGCCACGCTCGACGATGCTGCGTTGCTGGTTGTCATGGCGGCCGTGCCTGCGATCAAGACCGGGAGGCCGAAGAGGATCAAGTAGGGTGAGTGGCCTTGCCCCACGGCGCGAGGCTTGTCCGACTTCGCACAGGAAGGCCGACTTTCGGAATGGGACTGCTGTGCGGCATGAACATCAAGCTTCCGTCAAGTGTGCTGGCTATCTGTTTGAATCGCGGCCCCGAATCCAGAGCCAGGCGCGCGGGTTGTCCAGCGCGCAAAATCCCCCCTGGCGCAGGGCCTTGACGAACACCTCCTGCAGCAGGTCCTGCGTGGCGTCGGCGTCGGAGGCGTGGTGGGCCAGGAAGCCCAGCAGTTCGCCTTCGTGCGCCTGCCACGCGCGCAGCGCGCAATCGAAACCGGGCTCGCGCGGCTCGGACATGGCCTTCAGCAGCAGCGGCCCGGCTTGGCGCCCTGCGCCGGCGTGCAGCAGGCGGCAGCGGCCTGAAGCGTGTCCGCCGGGCCGCAGCAGCCGGAGGTCCGGGCCGCCTCGGCCGGACTGCAGCCGCCGCCGGCCTGGGCAGCCTCGGCCGGAGTGCAGCAAGCCGCCGCGGCGCCATGCCCGCTTTCCCGGAACACCGGGATGTCGCCCAGGGTGCGGTAATGCTCCCAGGCGATGCCCTGCGGATCGGTGACCCAGTGCTTCTCGCTGCGCGCGTAGCAGCAGGTGGTGGCGCCCTCGTCGAGCAAGGCCGCGTCGGCGGCGCTGGCGCGCTGCTTCAGCTCGGCGAGCTCCTGCTCGTTGTCCGCCTGGATCCCGAGGTGGTCGATGCCGGCGCTGGCGCCGCGCGTGGAAATCGCGAAGTTCAGACGCGGGTCCTCGATCATCCACTTCGCGTAGTCGGACTCGACCCGCGTCGGCTCGGCCCCGAACAGGCGCGTGTAGAAGGCGATGCTCGCCGCCAGATCCTCGACGTGCGCATGCACGTGGAAACGCTTCATGCTCTAGCTCCCTGTTGTTCGTACCAGCCACGCGTGGCCCCCACCAGGCGGACCACCAGCAGCATCACCGGAACCTCGATCAGCACGCCGACCACGGTGGCCAGCGCCGCTCCCGACTGGAAGCCGAACAGGCTGATGGCCGCGGCCACCGCCAGCTCGAAGAAGTTGCTCGCTCCGATCAGCGCCGAGGGGCAGGCGATGGCATGCTGCTCGCCCAGCGCGCGGTTGAGCAGGTAGGCCAGCCCGGAGTTGAACAGCACCTGGATCAGGATGGGCACCGCCAGCAAGCCAATGACCAGCGGCTGGGCCTCGATGGCCGGACCCTGGAAGGCGAACAGCAGCACCAGCGTGGCCAGCAGCGCCGCCATCGACCAAGGCCCGATGCGCGCCAGCGCGGCGTCGAAGCTCGCCTGGCCGCGGCGCAGCAGCGCCGCGCGCCAGGCCTGCGCCAGCAGCAGCGGGACCACGATGTACATGAGCACCGAGAACAGCAGCGTGGCCCAGGGCACGTGGATGGCCGAGATGCCCAGCAGCAGCGCCACGATGGGCGCGAAGGCGAACACCATGATGGAGTCGTTCAGCGCCACCTGCGACAGGGTGAACAGCGGATCGCCTCCGGACAGCCGGCTCCACACGAACACCATCGCGGTGCAGGGCGCGGCGGCCAGCAGGATGAGACCTGCGATGTAGCTGTCGATCTGCGCGGCCGGCAGCCAGGGCGCGAACAGGTGGCGGATGAACACCCAGCCCAGCAGGGCCATCGAGAAGGGCTTGACCAGCCAGTTGACGAACAGGGTCACGCCGATGCCGCGCACATGCCGGCGCACCTCGTGCAGTGCCCCGAAATCCACCTTCATCAGCATGGGGATGATCATCACCCAGATCAGCAGCCCCACCGGCAGGTTGACCTGCGCCAGCTCCAGCCGCCCCAGCCACTGGAAGGGCCCCGGCAGCAGCTGCCCGAGCCCGATGCCGGCGACGATGCACAGGAACACCCACAGCGTGAGCCAGCGCTCGAACACGCTCATCGGCGCGCCGCCGGCCCTACGGGCGACCACCTCGCATTGCGCGCTCATCAGGCCGCTCCCAGGCCCAGCGCCTCGCGCACCGCGGGCACCAGGCGCGCGCGGATGTCGTCGCGCACGCGCAGGAAACTTTCCAGCGGCTCGCCGTGGGGGTCGTGAAAGGGCAGGTGGATGCTGGGCACCGGGCGCGGGAACACCGGGCAGGCCTCGCGGGCGTTGTCGCACACGGTGACCACGAGGTCGAAGGGCTGGTCGATCAGGGTGTCCAGGTCCTTCGGGTACAGGCCCTCGGTGGGCAGCCCGGCCAGGCGCAGCGCCTCGATGGCGCCGTCGGCGACCTTGGGCTGCGGGCTGATGCCGGCCGAGCTCGCGCGCACCAGGCCGGCGAGTTCGTGGTTGAGCAGCGCCTCGGCCATCTGCGAGCGGCAGGAATTGCCGGTGCACAGCACCAGCACGGATTTCGGAGTGGACATGTCGACGAAGGGCTCAGGAAAGAGGTTGCGTGGTCGGTACGGAGGCGTTCGCGTCGTCGAGGGATCCGATGGCACGGATCTCTCGCTTGATGACAATCGCGTCGAGCTTGTCGAAGGGCAGACTGACGAACAGGGAAATCCGCCGGCTGAGTTGGCGAAACGCGTCGGCCATGGCGTGTCGGGCCTCGCGCTCGGTGCCGCGAACCGCCGCCGGATCCGGAATTCCCCAATGCGCGGTCATGGGCTGTCCCGGCCACACCGGGCAGAGCTCGCCCGCGGCCTTGTCGCAGACGGTGAAGACGAAATCCATGCGCGGCGCCCCCGGCGCGGCGAACTCGTCCCAGCTCTTGCTGCGCAATTCGTCCACGGGGAACATTTGCTGGTTCAGCCATTCGAGCGCCAGGGGGTTGACCCGGCCCGCGGGGTGACTGCCGGCGCTGTATGCGCGAAAGCGGCCCTTGCCGATGTGGTTCAGGATCGATTCGGCCAGGATGCTGCGCGCGGAATTGCCGGTGCAAAGAAACAGCACCTTGTAGGGTGCGCGGCTCATGAGTGCTCTCCTTCGGTCGATGGATTGCATGCGAGGCGACCTTGCCCATCGCCATGGGGCGACGACTCGGCGCGCGGCATGCAGGGGTTTCCGCCGCAGCAATTGGCCGTCAGGAAACCCAGCAGATCGTTCATCACCGGGAAGTCCGCCGCGTAGATCACGAAGCGGCCTTCCTGGCGCCTGCGCGCCAGCCCGACGCGGCTGAGGTGAGCGAGGTGAAAGGACAGCGTGGGGGCCGGCAGGCCCAGCCTGTCGCCGATGGCCCCCGCATGCACGCCTCGGGGCCCGGCTTCGACGAGGATGCGATAGATGGACAGGCGCGACTCGTGCCCGAGGGCGGCCAGCAGTTCCGCTGCATTCAAGGTTTCCATGATTCGATAATACCGGAAACATTGAAATGTATGCACAGCGCAGCTCAACGCTCCGTGGGGTCAGGGGGCGATAGCGTGTCGCGGCTGGCGATGCTGATGGCGAGCGGTACGCTTTCGACCTTCAGCGGAATTCAGGATCCGATGCCGCCATGATCCCAAACTTTCCCACGGGTGCCACGATCGGCGTCATCCATGCGGCGTGTGTCCAGACGGGGCGATTCTTGTCCGTGGCGAAGTCCACCCCGAGTGTGTACGGAATCCGCACGGATCCTGTGATGCTGCGAAGGGGTCGCGGTCGATCTTTCAAGGTGCCCGTCATCGACTTCACTTCGACCCAGCGCATCTGCCTGCCACCACTGTCGGCCTCGAAGAGGTCAAAGCCTGGGTTGCCTTCCGGAGTGCGGCACAGTGCTGGCCCAAGACCAATGATCAGGTCGATTGCGCTCCCCTCGATCCGCATCCGTTCCGCCTGATCGAGGCCATCAGGATCGGGACCGTCATCACCGAGATGCGTGCCGACGTAGGAAATGAATGGTCGCCCCCCTGCGTGGCCAGGTGTCCTCTCTCCCAGCCCGCCGCCTTTGCCACCGCCTTTATCTCCGGAGGTGCCGCGGTCACTTCCATTGCCCTGGCCACCGCCCCTGAGCCGGATTACAACGGGTTCACCGTCTTGACGGATCCGCCTCCCTTTTCGCCAGCTTGGCACGATCGACCTCGATTGCACCGGCTTGTGCCCATGCAGGATCTAGCCGAGCCAGTTAAGGCAATTCGAGACGGCGCGACCGAGGTGGAGGCCTTTATCCGCGCCCAAGGGCACGCTGCCGCTCAGGCTCCCGGCCCGCTCATGCCTGCCAGGAAATCTCCGGGGGCCCAGGCAGCCCGTCGCGCGGATGGGACATCCTCATCGACGGGCCGTCCTGGGGAAGCGACCCGCATCAGGTCACGCTGAACTGGCCCATCATGCCGTTGTCCTCGTGCTCCAGGACGTGGCAGTGGTACATGAACGGGTGGCCCGGGCCAGCCGGCTGGCCGAAGTGCATGATCAGTCGCACCGTTTCATTCGGCGCCACGAGCACGACGTCCTTCCACCCGCGCTCGTGCTCGAGCGGAGGCAGTCCTTCGCGCTCGAGAATCCGGAAACTGGTGCCGTGCACGTGGAAGGGGTGCGCCATTGGCGCATCGTTGCGCACCTCCCAGACTTCCGTGTCGCCCAGGCGAACGCGCTGGTTGATCACGGCCATGTCCATGAATGCATGGTTGATGGAAAACACATCGCGGCCTCCCACGCCCATGTCCATTCCCCCGGGCCCGCTGGCGGCGGACACCATGTTCCGGATCGTGCGGCCTCCCATCATGCCCATCATCCCCCCGCCCATCATTCCCCCGCCCATCATTCCCCCACCTCCCATCGACCCCATCATGCCTTGCAGGCTGAAGCGGCGGGCCGGGCGCGACGTATCGAGCGTTGGCAGCGGCACCAGCGAGCCGGGCAGCCGCGCGGCCCGACCGGAGGGCGAACCCACGCGCAGTTCGAGCAGGGCGAAGCCTCGGGCGTCGAAGGCGTCGGTACCCATCGGCATGCCCAGGTCGGGAATCACCCGGCCGGAGTCGCTGCCCAGTACCACGGCCCTGCCTTGGTCGCGCGTGAGGTCGACGACGATTTCCGCCCGCTCGGCGGGCGCCAGCAAAAGGCTTCGCAATTCCACCGGCCGTGCGAGCAGTCCGCCGTCGGAGGCCACCACATGGAAGGCGCGGCCGTCGGCGAACGCGAAGTTGTAAAGGCGGGCATTGGAGCCGTTGAGCAGGCGTAGGCGAACCTGCTGCGCGGGCACGTCGACATAGGGCCCTTCGACCCCGTTGACCAGGAAGCGGTCTCCCTTCATGCCCATCATGTCCATCATCGCGTTCATGTAGAGCAGCGTGCCGTCGGCATCGATGCGACGATCCTGGACGATCAACGGGATATCGTCGACACCCCAGCGGTGCGGCAAGCCCAGACGCCGATCCACGCCGTCGTCGATCAGCAGCAGCCCGGCCAGGCCGGCGTAGACCTGTGGTCCGGTGCGGCCGTGCACATGGGGGTGGTACCAGAGTGTCGCAGCCGGCTGGTCCAGCGCGAAGTGCACCTCGGCAGTGGCTCCCGCCGCGATCGGGCTGTGCGGCCCGCCATCCATGTCTCCCGGCGCATGGGCTCCATGCCAATGCACGCTGGTCGACTGATGCAGGCCATTGCGCACGGAGATGCGCACCGACTGTCCGCGCGGCACGACCAGCGCCGGGCCGAGCAGCGCGCCGTTGTAGCCCCAGGTGGGTGTTCTCAGGCCGGCAAGCAACTCGCTGGTGCCGGTGCCGACGCGCAGTTGGTAGCCCAGCGTGCCATCGGGCAGAGGGTGCCCGCGCAATCGGGGTGGGATCGGCAACGCGCGCCGCAACGGCGCGGCGGCCGCGCGGGACCCCGCGGCCGTGTCCGCGCCGGCGCCGGTTGGACGGGAGCGCGCCGCCGGCGCAGCGACCGCCATCGCGCCCAGCGCCAGCGCCCGCTCCAGGAAGCGTCGACGAGGCGGCGTGTCGGTGCCGCCCGCGGGCGGTACCTGAGGGTAGTCAGTCTCGGTCATCATGAGGATTCCTCGGCGCGGCACGAGGCGGCGCCGCGCAGGGAGAGAATGGATCGCAAGCTCAGTCGGTACGCCCCTGCGACGCGACCTGTCGCCACTTCCCGCCCGCATCCTCGCTCACGTAGACATCCCGGTTGAAGGTTGCGATGGCCAGCCTGTGGCGATGTACCGGATCCTGGGCGATGTACGCCACGGCGTCCCGGCGCATCGGCGGCAAGGCGATGGCCGAGGGTTTTTCGGTCGGACTGCCCCATGCGATGCGCGTCAGGTGCGTTTGCCCGTCGTAGCTGCCGTACCAGAGGTGGCGCCCGTCGAGATCGAAC
Organism: Pseudomonadota bacterium; assembly: GCA_021847345.1. GTDB lineage: Bacteria > Pseudomonadota > Gammaproteobacteria > Burkholderiales > Burkholderiaceae_C > Thiomonas_A. Next base: position 4,375 of record JAJZTW010000044.1, on the reverse strand, counting down.
ATCACGGAAAGGAACTGCGCGCCGGTGGCGAGCGTTCGGAAATGTCCGCCGCCGTCGCTGGACAGGTACAGGCCGCTCCTGGTGGCCGCGGCGACGATGCGTGGATCCGTCGGATGCGCAGCCAGCGCGAACACCTGGCCCTGCAGCCCCTGGGCGGCTGCGTGCATCCAGTTGTGGCCGTCGTCGGTGGTGCCGTACAGCCCGGGAACGGGCATGCGGCTGTTGGACTCCATGGCCAGCGCGTACACCGCGCCGGATGCGTAGCCCGCTGTCATGACGTGGAAATCAGCCTCGCCTTGCAGGCCGAGGCTGCGCCACGTACGGCCGCCATCCGTGCTCTTGACCAGACCCAGCGGGTTGACGGCGTTCGAGCCCGGGGCCGGATGACCGCTGCTGTACAGCGCCGCGCGCGTGATGGCGAAGCCCATGTAGTCGTCGGGCTGCCCGGGCATGACGGACCAGCGCCCCGCGGCGTGCACCGCCACCCCATGGTGGTCGGGTACGTAGAGTTTCGAGCCATCGGGGCTGAAGGCCAGCCCGTGCACGTGCATCATCTGCACTCCCGCGGCCTGCGCGGACATGGCGCCTGCCCCCCAGGTGGCGAGCACCACGGCGCTGGACAGCAAGGCACTCGCGCCGACGGCGGCGAGGCGACGAGGGAACAACGAAGTCATTGGAAGCTCCTTTCAAAAAGGGAAACCAGGAAATGGGCCGCAGGCAGCACGCAAGCCCGAGCACGAGCCGTGCCACCGCGGACTGGGCCGGCGCGCAGCACCGATGACCTGAACCGCGGGTACGGCGCGCCATCGGGCGCGAAGGCCGGCACGCGCCCCGCGTCCACCGCGGAGGCGACGCGCATGGGAGCGGCGATCAACCCGGGATCGATCGTCATCGGGAGCACGGCGAAACGGCCGCCCCCTGCGCAAGGCCGCACCCTGGGGCCGGCCTGGGAAAGACGAACGAAGGAAGGATCAGGCCCTGGGCGGGCGGTACGGCGCGTCGAGGGGCACGCTGGGCGCGCGTCGTCCGTCCGGGCGTGGCACGATCCGCGCCGAGATCGAGGCGAGGAACCTGCCGGGCGCCGAGGCGGTCGCCAGCGTCAGGCCGCCCACGGCGTGGCATGAAACATGGTCCATGCCCGCACAGCCAGTCCCCGTGCCCGCAGCGTGACGGGTCGAAGAGGGCGAGTGCGCGGCAGCACGCCCGGGCTGCTGGCGCAGCGCGGCGCTGTCTTGGCAGTCCGCGCATGCCCCGGCTTGCGCCATGGCGAGGTGCTCCACGCAAGCGTGCATCGACGCCGCGTGTGCAGCGCAGGGTGCGGCTGCCGCGGCGAGCCCAATGCCGAGCGCCGCCCTGCCGCTCAGCGAAAGCGCGACGAGCAGCGTGGCGATCAGGAGGGAGCGCAGCAGGTTCATTCGGGGGCGTGCGGGTCGGCTGCCGAATGTCGCCGCCGGCAGGCCTCCCCATCGATGATACCGGAAGACCAGCCCGACGCGGACGATGGAAAGCGGATCCAGAAGCGCGTGTGACCTTGCGCGGAACTCACCCCGACGCTTCCTCCGTGGGCTTCGGCGATGGATTTCACGATCGCCAGCCCCAGGCCCGCGCCCTCGCCCCTGCGCTGGCGCGAAGGGTCGGCGCGGTAGAAGCGGTCGAACAGGTGGGGCAGGTGCTCGGCGGCAATGTCAGCGCCCGGATTCTCGACGCAGACTTCCAGCCAGTCGAAGGGATCGCTTTCGAAGCGCACGGTGACCGTGGCTCCAGCCGCGGTGTGGCGAATCGCGTTGGACAGCAGGTTCGACAGCGCCCGTCGCAGCATCGCGCGGTCGCCGAGGATCCGTGGGGCCTTGCCGACGGCTTGCAGCCCGACTCCGCGGTCCTCGGCCCAGGCCTCGAAATACTCGAACAGCTCGCCGACCTCGGCACCCAGGTCCACCTCGGACTGCTCGGGCCGGATCAACTGGTGCTCGGCCTGGGCGAGGAACAGCATGTCGCCGATCATTGCGCTCATGCGCTCGTACTCCTCGAGGTTGGAGTAGAGGATCTCGCGGTAATCGTTGGCACTGCGTGCGCGGGAGAGCGCGACCTGGGTCTGCGTGCGCAGGTTGGTGACGGGGGTGCGCAGCTCGTGCGCGATGTCGGCGGAGAAGTTCGACAAGCGGTCGAAGCTCTCCCCGATGCGCTCGAGCATCGCGTTGAAGGAGGCGACGAGCCCGGCCAGTTCGACCGGCACCCTGTCCGGGTCGAGCCGAACGTCCAGGCGCTCCGAGCTGACCTCGCGCATGCGCGCGCCGATGCGCCGGATCGGCGCATGCCCCTGGCGCACGGCCAGCCAGGCCACCAGTACGCTGAAGGCACTGGCTGCCAGCATGCCCAGCCAGAGCGCGCGGCGCAACGCGGCCAGGTAGTGAAGGTGATAGTCGATGGCGATGGCCAGGATGAGTGTGTCGTGGTCGACGCGCAGTACCGCACCACGGTAGCTACGCCCGCTGGTCGTCCAGATGCGCAGCGCGCTAGCATCCAGCTGCGCTACGGCCGGGTCGGCATGCGCCCGCGCGGCGAGGCCCGCCGGCGTCGCGTCGTACAGCACGCGACCGCCCGTACCCTCGACTCGGAAGTACACCTCATGGTGGTCCGAGATGGTCTCGGTGAAACGCCGTTGCAGGTCTACGCTGCCTGCGCCGGCAGCCGCGTCGTCGAGGGCCAGGCGCAGGGTCTGCGCCACCGGGCGCAGCTGCGCCAGGTCCTGGCCCGCGAAATGCGCTTCGATCGACACCTCCAGCGCCCACGCGGCGACCAGGAAGGTCAGCGTGGTCGCAAGGCCGACCCACGCCGTCACCCGTAACGCCAGCGACGCCGGGCGGCGAGCGCGGTGTCCGGCACGAGCCCCGAGCGGGTCAATCGTCGGCATCGGGCAGGTCCAGCGTGTATCCCATGCCGCGCACGGTGTGGATCAGCTTGGGCTGGAACGCGTCGTCGACCTTGGCGCGCAGGCGCCGGATGGCCACGTCGATCACGTTGGTATCGCTGTCGAAGTTCATGTCCCAGACCTGCGAGGCGATCAGCGAACGCGGTAGCACCTCGCCCTGGCGCCGCACCAGCAGCTCCAGCAGCGCGAACTCCTTGTTGCTCAGGGCGATGCGCGTGCCGCCGCGGCTGGCGCGCCGCCGCGGCAGGTCGAGCACCAGGTCGGCGACCTGCAGCCTCTCCGCCGCCGCCGGGGCGCGCCCGCGGCGCAGCAGCGTGCGCACGCGCGCCAGCAACTCGGTAAAGGCGAAGGGCTTGACCAGGTAATCGTCGGCTCCAAGCTCCAGCCCCTTGACGCGGTCCTCGACGCTGTCGCGCGCGGTCAGGAACAGCACCGGCACGTCGCGCCCGGCTTCGCGCAGCGCGTGCAGGATGCGCCAGCCGTCGACGTCGGGAAGCATCACGTCGAGCACGATCAGGTCGTGGTCGCCGGTCATCGCCAGATGGTGTCCGTCCAGGCCGTTGCGCGCGAGATCGACGACGAAGCCAGCCTCGCTCAGTCCCTGGCGCAGGTAGTCGGCCGTCTTGGCCTCGTCTTCGATCACGAGCAGTTTCATCACCGTACCGTCCTTGCCCACACTCTAGCCAGTGCATGCTTGCGCAGGCATGACCACAAGATGACATCAATGTAATCGACGGGTCATCCGGGGGACAGGCCCCGGATACTAATCTGGGTATCAAGCATCCGGTGGCAGCGCGCAAGGCAACTCGCCGCGAACGTCGGACGCGAACCGACCGAAAGGAGAGCAACATGATGTGGTACGGACAACCCGGTGGATGGGGATGGGGCTACGGGATGATGGGCGGCTTCGGATGGGTCTTCATGCTGTTGCTGGTCATCGTGGTCGTGGCGCTCGTGGTGGGCCTGCTGCGCGACGTGTTCGTCGGCATGCGTGGGCATCACGCCACGCCGAAGGTCCCGGGATCCTCGGCACGAGCCATCCTGGACGAGCGTTACGCGCGGGACGAGATCGACGCCGACGAGTACAAGCGTCGGCGCGCCGACCTGGACCTGCATTGAATCGAATTTTCTGTTCGCAAAGGAGCGAATCATGATCAAGTGGAACAAGCGTCTGGCGCTCGGCCTGGTGGCCGCGCCGGTGATGATCCTCGGCGCGGCCGCGCTTCCTGCCCTGGCGGCAGGCACGGCCAGCGCTCCCGCGACGACCACGCAGTCCGACGCCTACGGCCCGGGCTACGGCTACGGTTACGGCATGGGTCCGGGCATGATGGGCGGCTATGGTCCGGGCTACGCGGGCGGTGCCTGGCAGCGCGGCGCCGTGGGTCCGCACCCGCGGGGATGGGCGCATGGCGGCTACGGCGGCTACGGTGGCTTCGGCCCCGGGAT
>JAJZTW010000089.1 GCA_021847345.1 Pseudomonadota bacterium | reverse complement strand
GGCCGCGTCGTCCGCGGCGGCGGTCAGCACGCCGGCCGGCGCGAAGCCGCCGCCGGCGCGCGCAGGGTCGTCGCGCGCCGAGCCCCCGCGTGCCGATGCGGCTTCCGCCGCCGCGCAGTGGGCGCTCATCGAGCAGCGGCAGGCGCAACTCATCCAGCGCGTCGACGCACTGCAGGAGCGCCTGGCGGCCGAGCAGCAGCGCGACGCGGTGCGCGAGCGCGAAATCGCCGGGTTGCACGAACAACTCGCGCACGCGCGGCTTCGCACGCCGCGCTGGTGGAACGCCGCGCTGGGTGGCCTGGCCGGGCTGTGCGTGCTGCTGGGCCTGATGGTCTGGCAGCGGCGCGACCGCAGCGCGCAGGGCCTCTGGTACGCAGCCGCCCCGCAGCCGCAGGCAGCCACGCGCGAGGCCGCGCCGCTGCCCAGCCTGTTCGGGGCCGATGCCCCGCCGACCTTCCCCCCGGCCTCGCTGCCCGCGCGCTCCAGCGGTTTTTCCGCATCGGCCTTCCAGCGCCCCCTGTCGGCGCCCGAGCAGGTGCAGATCGACGAGGTCGTGGACCAGGGGCACCTGGCGGACTTTTTCATCGGCCTGGGCGACTACGACAAGGCCATCGACATCATGCGCCGCGAACTCGCCGAAGCCGGCGGCGCGGTCAGCGCGCTGCCCTATCTGTACCTGTTCGACCTGTACCGCCGCAGCGGGCGTCGCGCCGACTACGAGCAGCTGCTGCACGACTGCGGCTCGCGCCTGAACGTGCGAATCCCGGCCTGGGACGAGGAGCCCGAGCAGGCGCCGCGGGACCTGCTCGACTATCCGCGCGCGCTGGCGCTGCTCACCGCTTCCTGGGGCACTCCGGCATGCCTGACCGTGATCGAGCGCATGATCGCCGACGATCCCCTGAAGCCTCGCGTGGGCTTCGACCTGCCGGCCTACCGCGACCTGCTCGAGCTGTACGCGCTGGCGCGCGGCCTGCAACGCGAGCCGGCCGAGGCCGGGCAGGCCGCCGACCTTGACGCGGCTGCCGGCGCGCTGGATCTCGAACTTGCCCTGCGCGACGACGCTGCGCATGGTGGCACGGAGCCGGCGAGACGCGAATGGGCCTCGTCGAGCGACGACGAAACGCCGACCCTGCAGCCGCTGGAATGGAGCATCAGCACGCAGCCGCCGTCGACCCAGGCATCCTGAGCCCGGCCCCGCGGGGCATGGTTCAAATCGAGAAGCTGCCGTCGCTGGTCCCGCGCAGCACCTGCTCGACCAGCTTGCGCGACAGACGCGGCGACAGCAGCTCGGCCAGCACGTAGACGAAGCCGCGCTGGTAGACCCCCTGCTTGAACGCCACGCGCGTCAGGTTGGGGCCGAACAGCTGGCCCACCGGGCGCGCGCGCAGCAGGGTGTCGCGCTCGGGGTTGAACGCCATTTCGGCGATCAGGCCGATGCCCAGGTCGAGCTCGACATAGGTCTTGAGCACGTCGGAGTCGATGGCCTCGAGCACGATGTCGGGCTTGAGCCCATGCTGCTCGAAGGCCTGGTCGATGCGGCGCCGTCCGGTGAAGGCCTGGCCGTAGGTGACGATGGGGTAGCGGGCCAGGTCGTGCAGCGACAGTTCGTCGAGATCGTTGAGCGGATGGCTCTGGGGCGTGACCACCATGTGCTGCCACTCGTAGCACGGCAGCGTGATCAGCCCCGGGTGGTCGAGCAGGCTCTCGGTGGCCAGTCCGAGATCGGCGCGCTCCTCGAGAATCGCGCTCGCTACCTGGTCCGGATTGCCCTGCAGCAGGTGCACGGAAACCTTCGGAAAACGTCGACGGAACTCGGCCACCACGTGCGGCAGCCGATAGCGCGCCTGCGTGTGCGTGGCGGCGATGGTCAGCTGCCCGCTGTCCTGCGCCGCATAGTTCTGGCCGATGCGCTTGAGGTTGCCGACCTCGCGCATGATCACCTCGACGCTGCGCAGCACCTCCTCGCCCGGCGCGGTGAGCTTGCGAATTCGCTTGCCGTGGCGGCTGAAGATCTCCACGCCGAGTTCGTCCTCGAGCTCGATGATGGCCTTCGACACCCCCGGTTGCGAGGTGAACAGCGCACGCGCCGCCTCGGTGAGGTTGAAATTGCGCCGCACGGCTTCCTGCAGGAAGCGGAATTGATGCAGGTTCATGGTGGAGTTGCCGGGGCGGCGAGCGGCTCAATGGCGCTGCACGCGCCAGAAGAAGAAACCCAGCGCCGCGCCACCGTACAGCAGGTAGGGAAGGGCCGCGGCCAGCCAGACCGGCCAGCTCGCGACCAGCCCCAGGCGCGACGCCAGGGTGTTCATGAGAATGAAGCTCACGCCGAGCATGACCCCGGCGAACACCTTCCAGCTGAGCTGTCCCGAGCGCGCGTGCAGATAGGCGAAGGGCAGCGCCAGCATCATCATGATCACGCCGCTGAGCGGGTACAGCAGTTTTCGCCACAGCTCGAGCTCGTCTCGCTGCACGGCCTGGCCGTTGGCCTTCAGGTGCCCGATGTAGCGCCACAGGTCGAATACCGACATGGTGTCGGGGCTCAGCACCAGGGCATCCAGCACCGCGGGGGACACCGTGGTGTGCCATTGCAGGCTCGGCAGCGCGGTACGCCGGATGTCGCCGTCCTGGCCGCTCGGAAGCTGCACGGACTGCACGTCGCGCAGTTCCCATTCACCGCGCGCCACGTAGCGACCGCTGGCGGCATGCACGGTGCGCAGCAGGTGCGCGGCATCGTCGAGCACGTAGATGCGTACGTCGTGTAATTGGCCGCCGGCCGAAATGCTGCCGATGTTGATCATCTGGTCGTTGTCGGGGCCTTCGCGATTGCGCACCCACAGCCCGGCGTCGGGCGCGCTGCCGAAATGCCCTCCCGCCGCCTGCGCCTGCAGCGTGGCCTGCAGGCGTTGCGCCGCGGGAGCCGCGAATTCGCCGAGCGCGAACACCACCGCGGCGCACAGCAGGCCGAAGCCCACCAGCTGGGCCAGCGCGACGCGCGGGTTCAACCCGGCCATGCGCATCACCGTGAACTCCGAGGACGCCGCGAGCCCCGCCAGCACGTAGACCGCGCCTGTCAACACGGCGATGGGCAGCACCTGGTAGGCGCGCGCCGGGATCTGCAGCGCGACCATCAGCAGCGCGCGCGCGAAGCCGTGCCCGTTGTCGCTGAGCTGGTTCAGCGCATCGAGGAAGAACAGCAGGCCGAGGAACACCACCAGCACCAGTGCGGTGGCGCCGAGCAGCTGGCGGAACAGGTAGCGTCGAAGGGTCTGCATGGCAGGTCGGAGCGCGTCAGGCCGGGCGCAGCGACAGCGGGCGGGGCAGCAACCCCTTGGCGTAGCAAAGCGCCAGCAGCACCAGCAGGGCGCCGCCGTGCAGCAGCAGCAGGCCGCTGCCCAGGCGCAGGGTCCCGGCGTCGATCCAGTGCTGCGTGGCGTTGAGGAAATTCAGGTACACGAGGTAGACGAGAACCGCGACGATCAGTTGCAGGGCGCGTCCGGCCCGCGGATTGGTGGCCGCCAGCGGCACGGCCATCAGCACCAGCAGCAGGCTGGAGATGGGAACGCCGATGCGCCAGGACAATTCGCCCAGCCAGGTCGGCCGGTTCGACAGCGCCAGCGTGACGGTGGCGATTTCGCGACTCGGCGTGTTGGCAAGGCGCGCCGCGCCCGGCAGTACGCGAGCCGCAGGCGAACTCAGCGCCGACAGGCGCACGCCCATTTCGCGAAAGCCCGTGATCTGGTAGTCGGACTCGCCAGGGGTGTGGGTGTAGCGGTGCCCGTCCGAAAGCATCAGGTAGCGCGAGCCGTCGCGGTCGGCCAGCGTCGCAGCGCGCGCCAGCGTGATGGTCTCGCGGCCGTTGGCGACGTCGCGAATGAAAATGTTGCGCGCCAGCCCGTTGGCGTCGGCGCCGTTGCCGATGAAGAACACCCGCTGGCCGGACGCCGAGCGGCGAAACTGGCCGGGAGACGCGCGCGACAGGTCGGAGCGCTGTTCGAAGCGCTGGCGCAACGCGCTGTCCTGCTGGTTGGCCCACGGCCACGCGACCAGGGTCAGCAGGGCGATGACCACCAGCACCGGGGCGCTGAAGCGCAACGCCGTGGCGAAGAACTGCCCCGGCGTGGCTCCGGCGCCTGCCCAGATGACCATTTCGGAGTCACGGTGCATGCGCGAGAAGCTGCTCAGCACCGCGATGAACAGCGCCAGCCCCAGGATGAACTGCATGTAGCTCAGGCAGGCCAGTCCGATGAGCAGGAACAGGTCGCGCGGATTGGCCAGCCCCTCGGTGGCCTGGCCCAGGATGCGGATCAGCAGCAGGGTCAGCACGACCGAGAACAGGACCGTGAAGCTGGCGCCGAATTGACGCGCCATCTCGCGGCGCAACGAACTGTCCAGCAACATCGGGGCGGGTGCAGGCGGTAGCGAAGGCAGGGGGCACGAGCGTCGGCCGCGCGCCGCGCGCGGGCCCCTGCAGGACGTCGGCGGGCGGCGCCGGCAGCGTGGACGAGACAGGTACCAAGCGCCGGTGGAATAATGGGCCAAGCCACGTCAGGAGCCCCCATGGAATTTAGCATAGCCCCCTTGAAAGCCTTGTCCGCGCTGCGCAGCGATTGCCTGGTCGTATTCCTGCAGCAGTCCGCCGAGGGTTGTGGCCTGGTCGACGCCGAGGCCGTGGACTCGCTGGTCGCAGAAGCCCGCGAGGACGGCGACTTCACCGGCGCGCTGGGCAACGTGCATTTGTCGAACCGCCCGCGCGGGCTCGCTGCCCGCCGCCTGCTGCTCGTCGGCCTGGGTGCCGCACCGAGCGACGCGCGCGCGTGGCGCAAGGCCGCGGATGCGGCGTTCGGCGCGCTCAAGGGCCGCGCCGCGCAGCACGTGCATCTGGCGTTCGGCGAGGCCCAGCAGGCCTTCATCGATGCCACGGTGCGCGCCTTCGGTGATTTTTCCTACGTCTACACGGCCACGCGCAAGCCCGATTCCGAAGCCGCCTGCCGCGTGGAGTCGGTGCAGTTGCTGGTGCCGTCTCGCCAGGCCGCCGCCGCGCGTACGCGCCTGCAGCGCGCCGAGGCGCTGCTCGCCGGAATGCGCCTGTGCCGCGACGTGGCCAACCTGCCCGGCAACCACTGCACCCCCGCGCACCTGGGCAAGGTGGCGCAGGACCTGGGCAAGCGCCACAAGCTCAAGGTCGAGGTGCTGGGACGCGCCGAGATCGAGCGCGAGCGCATGGGCGCGCTGCTGGCGGTCGCGCAGGGCTCGCAGCAGCCTCCGCGCTTCATCGTGCTGCGCTACGACGGCGCCCCGAAGAAGCAGGCGCCGCACGTGCTGGTCGGCAAGGGAGTGACCTTCGACAGCGGCGGCATCTCCCTCAAGCCCGGCGCCGAGATGGACGAGATGAAGTTCGACATGTGCGGTGCGGCGTCGGTGCTCGGAGCGTTCGAGGCCGTCGCGCGCCTGCGCCCGGCGATCAACCTGGTGGGCCTGATCCCGGCCACCGAGAACCTGCCCAGCGGCAGCGCCGTCAAGCCCGGCGACGTGGTCACCAGCCGAAGCGGGCAGACCATCGAGATCCTCAACACCGATGCAGAGGGCCGCCTGATCCTGTGCGATGCGTTGAATTACGCGCAGCGTTTCAAGCCGGCGAGCGTGGTCGACATCGCCACGCTGACCGGAGCCTGCGTGATCGCGCTGGGCCACGTGAATTCGGGCTTGTTCAGTCCGGACGACGCGCTGGCCGACGCGCTGCTCGAGGCCGGGCGCCAGGCGCAGGACCCCTGCTGGCGCATGCCGTTGGGCGAGGAATACGCCGAAGGGCTGCGCTCGCGTTTCGCCGACGTCGCCAACATCGCGGGCCGCGCCGCCGGCAGCGTCACGGCAGCCTGCTTCCTGCAGCGTTTCACCCAGGAGTACCGCTGGGCGCACCTCGACATCGCCGGCACGGCGTGGAAGAGCGGGGCGCAGAAGGGCGCCACCGGGCGCCCCGTGCCGCTGCTCGTGCACTACCTGCTGGCGCAGGAGGCCGGCAGCTCCGCGCATGCCTGAGACGTCCATGTCGGCCGACGGCCATGGCGGCGACGCAGCGAGGGTGGAGTTTCGCGTCGGCATCGGCGACGTGCCGGGCTACTGCTGCGCGCTGCTGCGCAGCGCGACGGCCAAGGGCGCGCGCACGGTGGTGTGCGCGGCGCCGGCCTTGATCGACGAGCTCGACCAGCGCCTGTGGACCTTCTCCCAACTCGATTTCCTGGCCCATTGCCGGGTCGGCGATGCGCTCGAGGCGCGCAGCCCGATCGTGCTCAGCGAACACGCCGACATCCGCGGCCTGGCAGGGCGCGACTGCCTGGTCAACCTGGGTCCCGAGCCGGTGCAGGGCTGGAACGAGCTGCCGCGGGTCATCGAACTCGTCGGGGTCGACGAAGCCGCGAAGGCCTCGGCGCGCCGGCGGTTCCGCCTGTACCGCGATGCCGGGTGCCGGCCGCAGACCATGGAGCTCGCAGATGAGACCCGGTGAACGTCTTCCCCTGTTGACCCAGGTGCTGGAGATCCCGGCGCCGGCGGGCGCCGCCGCCGCTGAAGCTGCGGCGAGCGAGCTCGGCGTGGCGCCAGTCGCAGCCGAGGCAGCGGCGCCCGCCTCGCCGCGAACCAGTGCTGCCGAGCTGCTGCCGGTGTCGGAGCAGATGGCTCGCGCCGTGCTGGAGCTCGAGCTCGAGCAGGCCCTGCGCGAAGTGCTGGAGCCGCGGCTGAGCGTGCTGTTGCGCGAGACGGCCAGCGAACTGGCGGTGCGCCTGGAGCCGCGCATGCGGGAATGGCTTCGCGAGCGCGGTTCGTAGCTGGCTGTCGAATGGCGCGGGGCCCCGTACGCATGCGCGGCGCCCCGGACTGGGGCAAACCCGGGTTGCGCGGCCCCGGGATGGTGCGTCGCCCGCGGCACATCCCCCGCATTCGCGGGTGCGGGGTGAACAGCCCGCAACGCTAGGTGGACTTCCCGTTTACGGTCCGCGGGGCACCTGTGTATAGTGGCCGCCGTTGGGTGTTCCCGACAGAATTGGTGCACACAATCACCAAAATCCAATAACCGGGAGGTTCGTTCACATGAAACGCAAGCACACAGTCATCGCTCTGTCCGTGGGTCTGGCTCTGGCTGGGGCCTACGGCAGCGCGTTCGCTGCTGGAGAAGTCACCGTCACCATCGGCTCGGCGGCTCCGATCTCGGGCCCGCAAGCCACGTTCGGCCAGGACAACACCAATGGTGTTCGCATGGCCATCAACGATCTGAACAAGCAGAACATCGTCATCGGCGGCAA
>JAJZTW010000043.1 GCA_021847345.1 Pseudomonadota bacterium | reverse complement strand
AGGCTCTCCACTGTCGAGGGCACTCCCACCGCAGGGCCGCCCCAAGGTGGGGTGCGTCCCCCTCGGGGGGACGGAGCGGGGGTCGCCCCCCGCGACGGAGGGGGCTCACCCCAACAAACGCCCTTTGCGTACGCGCATGCCGCGAAGGGTCTCGGCGTCGACGCGGCCGTCGGCGGGCGAAGGGGTCTTCGTTGCGGCGGGAAGCGCTCCGCTGCGTTGCAGGGCGCTCAGGGTGCCGCGGTTCTGCGCATGGCAGATCGCCAGGCCGAGCGCGTCGGCGGCGTCGGGGCCGGGCTGGCCGGGCAGCGACAGCAGGCGCGTGACCATCTGCTGCATCTGCTGCTTGCTGGCGCGGCCGTGGCCGACCACCGCCTTCTTGAGTTGCAGCGCGGTGTACTCGACCACCGGCAGCCCGGCGGCGACCAGCGCGGCGATGGCCGCGCCGCGCGCCTGGCCCAGCAGCAGCGTGGACTGGGGGTTGACGTTGACGAACACGATTTCCACCACCGCGACGTCGGCGCCGGACTCGCGCGCCACCGTGCTGACCCCGTCGAACAGCACCTTCAGGCGCTCGGGCAGCGGGCCTCGCGCGATGCGGATGGCACCGCTGGCCTGGTAGTGCAGGCGCTGGCCCTGCGCCTGCAGCAGCCCGTAGCCGGTCGTGTTCAGGCCGGGGTCGATGCCGAGGATGCGCATGGGCTGGCGCCGCGCCGGCGTGCTGGCGGCTTCAGTGCCGGAAGTGGCGCATGCCGGTGAGCACCATCGCCAGTCCGTGCTCGTCGGCGGCCGCGATGACCTCCTGGTCGCGCATCGACCCGCCGGGATGGATGACCGCGCGCGCGCCGGCCTGTGCCAGCACGTCGATGCCGTCGCGGAAGGGGAAGAATGCATCCGACGCGACCACGCTGCCGGCCACCTGCAGGCCGGCGTTGCCGGCCTTGATGGTGGCGATTCGCGTGGAGTCGACGCGGCTCATCTGCCCGGCGCCGACGCCGATGGTGCGCCCGCCTGAGGCGAACACGATGGCGTTGGACTTGGTGAACTTGGCCACCTTCCACGCGAAATGCAGGTCGGCCATCTCGGCGTCGGTGGGCGCGCGGCGGGTCACCACCTTCAGCGCGGTCTCGTCGAGCAGATCGTCGTCGGCGGTCTGCAGCAGCAGCCCGGAGTTCACGCGCTTGGCGTCCAGGCGACGCGGCACCGGCGTGCCGGCGGGCGGCAGCTCGATGGCCAGCACGCGCACGTTGACCTTGGCCGCCAGCAGCTGCAGCGCCTGCGCGGTGTAGGACGGCGCGATCAGCACCTCGACGAACTGCCCGGTCACGGCGCGCGCGGCGGCTTCGTCGACCTCGCGGTTGAAGGCGATGATGCCCCCGAAGGCCGATGTCGGGTCGGTGGCGAAGGCCGCGCGATAGGCGGCCTCGGGGTCGGCTCCGAGCGCCGCGCCGCAGGGGTTGGCGTGCTTGACGATGACGCAGGCGCAGGTGTCGAAGGCGCGCACGCATTCCCACGCCGCGTCGGCGTCGGCGATGTTGTTGTAGGACAGCTCCTTGCCCTGCAGCTGGCGCGCCAGCGGCAGCGAACCGGGCAGGGGCTGCAGGTCGCGATAGAAGGCCGCGCTCTGGTGCGGGTTCTCGCCGTAGCGCAGGTCCTGCAGCTTGACCAGGCTGAGGTTGAACTGCCCGGGCCATTCCTGCGCGGCGGGCTGGGCCTGCGGCGAGCCGGCGTCCAGGCTCAGCGCCGACAGGTGGTTGGAGATCGCTGCGTCGTATTGCGCCACGCGGTTGAACGCGGCCACCGACAGCGAGAAGCGCGTGGCCTGCGACACCTGGCCGGTGGACTCGAACTCGGCCAGCACCGCCTCGTACTGCGACGCGTCGGTGAGCACGCTCACGCCCTGCCAGTTCTTGGCCGCCGAGCGCACCATCGCCGGGCCGCCGATGTCGATGTTCTCGATGGCCTCCTCCAGCGTGCAGCCCGGGCGTGCCACGGTGGCCTCGAAGGGGTACAGGTTGACCACCAGCCAGTCGATCGGCGCGATGCCGTGCTGCTCGATGGCGGCCATGTGCTCGGGCAGGTCGCGGCGCGCCAGCAGTCCGCCGTGCACCTTCGGGTGCAGGGTCTTGACCCGGCCGTCGAGCATTTCCGGGAAGCCCGTGTGCGAGGCGACTTCGGTCACCGGCAGGCCGGCGTCGGCCAGCAGGCGTGCGGTGCCGCCGGTGGACAGCAGCTTGACGCCGCGCTGGTGCAGGCGACGGGCGAGTTCGAGCACGCCGGTCTTGTCGGAAACGGAAAGCAGTGCGTACATGGTCGGGGTGGGCCTGGCGGGTTGCCGGATGGGTTGCCTGGTGGGTTGCCTGGTGGGTTACTTGATCAGCTTGTGGTCCTTGAGCTTCTTGCGCAAGGTGTTGCGATTGATTCCCAGCCATTGCGCCGCCACCGACTGGTTGTCGCCGGCGCGGCGCATCACGGTCTGCAGCAGGGGCTTTTCCACGGTCTGCATGACCATGCCGTGGATGCCGTGCGGTTCGGTTCCGTTGAGATCGCGGAAATAGGCTTCCAGGCTGTCGATCACGCACTGCTCGAGCGGCACGCGGCTAGTCATTTCGCGCTTCCCGCGGCGTCGATCTGGGGTATGCGCCGCATCGATGCGGCGGGGTCAGGCTGCGTGTGCCCATGGCGTCGGGGCCGGATCGTCGGCCGGCAAGGTGTCGAAGAAGCCGGCCACGGCATCGAGTTGCGCCTGTGGCTCGGCAAGGGTGTTGAACTGCGCGCGAAACGTCGCGCCGCCCGGCAGCCGGGCCACCGCCCAGCCGACGTGCTTGCGCGCGCTGCCGATGCCCGCGGCGCCGTAGTGGTCGTGGTGCGCGCGCAGGTGCTCGAGCAGCCAGCGCCCCTGTTCGGCGACGCCGGGCAGCGGCGGCTCGACGCCGTCGCTCAGCGCGCGCGCGATGTGTCCCGGCAGCCACGGACGCCCGAGCGCGGCGCGCCCGATCATCACCGCGTCGGCGCCGGTGGCGCGCAGCACCTCGCGCGCCTTGGCCGCGCTGTCGATGTCGCCGTTGGCCACCACCGGGATGCGCAGGCGGCGCTTGATCTCGGCGATGGTGTCGTATTCGGCCTGCCCGCCGTAGCCCTGCTCGCGGCTGCGCCCGTGCACGACGACCAGCGCCACGCCGGCTTCCTGCGCGGCGTGCGCCAGGCTGGGCGCATTGCGCTGCTCGTTGCACCAGCCGGTGCGCATCTTCAGGGTCACCGGCACGCCGCGCGGCTGCATGGCGCGCACCACGGCGTCGACGATGCGCACGGCCAGCGCCTCGTCCTGCATGAGGGCCGAGCCGGCCCAGCGGTTGCAGACCTTCTTGGCCGGGCAGCCCATGTTGATGTCGATGATCTGCGCCCCGGCGTCGACGTTGGCGTGCGCGGCGGCCGCCATCTCGTCGGGGTCGACGCCCACCAGTTGCGCGGCGATCGGGCCGGGTTCGCCGTCATGGCTCATGCGCAGCGAGGTCTTGCGCGAGGCGCGCAGCTCGGCTCGCGACGCGACCATCTCGCTGACGCAGTGCCCGGCGCCCAGGCGCCGCGCCAGGCGCCGCCACGGCAGGTCGGTGACCCCGGCCATCGGCGCCGAGAACACGCGGTTGGGCAGCCGGTACGGCCCGATGCTGAGCGGGGGGTCCGGCGGCGTGTCGGCGGGGCGAAAAACGGCGGCAGGGTTCGGCATGATGGCGGCGGGGCCCTCCCGGCCGGTGGCGAAGGCCGCGCTGCGGCCCAGGAAGCGGGGCCGCGGGCAAGGTCGCGCAGAGCGGGGGGGAAGGGGCGAATTCTAGCCGGGCTGCGGCGCGGCGCCGCGGGCGGCCAGCAGCGCGCGCGCTGCGCGGCTGGTGCCGGGGCGCCCGATGGCGCGGCCGATGAACTCGCCGCAGTCGACCACCGCCTGCAGGTCGACGCCGGTGGAGATGCCCATGCCGTGCAGCATGTACAGCAGGTCCTCGGTGGCCAGGTTGCCGGTGGCGCCGCGCGCGAAGGGGCAGCCGCCCAGTCCCGCCACCGACGCGTGGAAACTGCGCACGCCCAGCTCGAGCGCTGCCAGCACGTTGGCCAGCGCCTGGCCGTAGGTGTCGTGGAAATGCCCCGCCAGGCGATGCAGCGGCAGCACCCCGGCCGCGGCCTCGAACACCGCCTGTACCGCTCCCGGCGTGCCCACGCCGATGGTGTCGGCGATGTCGACGCTGTCGCAGCCGAGGTCGGCCATGCGGCGCACCACGTCGACCACCGCGGCCGGCGCGATGGCGCCCTCGTAGGGGCAGCCCAGCGCGCAGGAGATGCTGCCGCGCAGGCGCACCCCGGCATCGCGCGCCATTGCCGCAACCGGGCGGAAGCGCTCGATCGACTCGGCGATGGAGCAGTTGATGTTGCGGCGCGCGAAGGACTCGCTGGCGGCCGAGAACACCACCACCTCCTGCACACCAGCCGCCAGCGCGCCTTCCATGCCCCGGGCGTTGGGCACCAGCGCCGAATAGACCACGCCGGGCAGGCGCCGGATGCCGGCCAGCACCTGGGCGCCGTCGGCCATCTGCGGCACCCAGCGCGGCGACACGAAGGCGGCGGCTTCGATGAATCGCAGACCGGCGGCGCCGAGGCGCTCGACGAGCTCGATCTTGGTGGCCGCGTCGAGCGGCGTGGATTCGTTCTGCAGACCGTCGCGGGGGCCGACCTCGACCACCTCGACGCTGGAGGGGAGCTGGGACCAGGCCATCGCGTCGTGTCTCCTGTTCAGTATCCGAGGCGTGGGTCGACCACGCCGCCGGGAGTCTCGCCGCGCTCGATGGCGGCGATCTTGTGCATGACCTGCGCCGCCGACGGGCCGACCAGGGTCTGCGCCGCCACGTGCGGCGTGATGCGCACCCGCGGCATGCGCCACAGCCGATGCCCCGCGGGCAGGGGTTCGGGGTCGAACACGTCGAGCGTGGCTCCCGACAGGTGACCCTCTTCGACCAGGTCGGCGAGGTCGTCCTGGTCGAGCACCGAGCCACGCCCGGCGTTGATCAGGTAGGCGCCGCGCGGAAGCTGGCGCAGCGTGGCGTAGTCGAGCAGGCGCCGCGTCTCGTCGGTCAGCGGCAGCAGCACCACCAGCACGCGGCAGCGCGCCAGGAACTCGGGCAGGCGCTGGATGTCGTACAGCGGTCCGTCGAACTCTCCCGGCGCGCGCGGCGCGCCGCTGCGCGTGCATGCCAGCAGCGGGAATTCCAGGTCGCGCAGGCGTCGCGCAGCGGCCATTCCCATGTGCCCCAGCCCGAGCAGCCCGATGTGGAACCCGGTGCGCGCCGGCAGCACCAGCGGCTCCCAGGTGGCGTGCGCCTGCAGTGCCGCGTAGTCGTCCATGCGCCGCCACGCGTGCAGCACGGCTTCGCAAACGTAGTCGGCCATCTGTCGCCCCATGCCGGCGTCCTCGAGACGGATCAGCGGCACCCCTGGCGCATGACTGCGCATCAGAGGCAGCACGGCGTCGACGCCGGCGCCGAGGTTGAACACCGCGCGCAACTGCTGCTGGCCGGCCAGCCAGGCCTGCGGCGGCTTCCACACCAGCGCGAAATCAGCCTGCTCGTCGGGCTCGGCGCCGGCGTCGATCACGTCCACCGACAGGTGCAGCTCCCCGGCATGCTGCACCAGCGCATCGCGCCAGCGGCGAAACGGTTCGTCGGGATCCCAGACGGCGAGTCTCATGCGTCGGGCTCCGCCTGTGCGCTGCGCATGCGCAGCAGCAGGGCACCGTCGTCGACCTGCGCGCCCTGGGTCACCAGCACGGCGTCGACCACGCCGTCGTCCCCGGCCTGCAGCGTGTGTTCCATTTTCATGGCCTCCAGCACCACCAGGGTCTGCCCGGCGCGCACCGCCTGGCCGGCCGCCACCGGCAGCGCGACGATGCGCCCGGGCATCGGAGCGCGCACGCTGTCCTGCGAGCCGGCAGCTCCCGCGGCGCGAGCGGCCTGGCGTTGCCAGACCCACGGCGCGTGCTCGCCGTCGATGAACACGTGCAGGCGCACGTCGTCGTCTGCGCCGGGATGCAGCGCCGCCGCCGCGCCGACCACGTGGGCGTGCAGCGTGAGCTCGCCGCATTGCACGCGCAGTTCCCATTCGTCGGTCCCGCTGCGCGAGGCCTGCCAGCGCAAGCCCCGAGCGGGCTGTTCGTCGCAGGCGAAGTTCCAGCCGGCCGCATCGCGCCCGACGCGCGCGAGCACCTGCTGCGCGCCGCGCGCCAGACGCAGCGTGCGCGGCGGCAGCACGCCGTTGCTCCAGGCGTCGCGCCGCGCCCATGGGTCGGGGTCGTCGGCGGCCTGCGCGAGCTGCTCCTGCAGCAGCGCGCAACTCACCGCCAGCGCCGCGTGCGCGGGGTCGATGTCGCTCCCCAGCAGCCGCTCGAGTTCGCGCCCGATCAGCCCGGTGTCCATGATGCCGGCGACGAAGTCGTGGCAGCCCAGCAGGCGTCGCAGGAACGCGGTGTTGGCGTCGGGTCCCGCCAGGCGAGTGCCGCGAAGCGCCTCGGCCAGGCGCCCGATGGCCTGGTCGCGGGTCTCGCCCCAGGCGATGAGCTTGGCCACCATCGGATCGTAGAAGGTGCTGACGCTGTCGCCCTCGCGCACTCCGCTGTCCACGCGCAGCGCCGCGGGCAGTCCGGCCTGATCGGGAGCCACCTGGAAGCGCGCCGCGGCGGCCGGCAGCTGCAGGCGCTGCACGCGCCCGCTGGACGGCAGGAAGCCGTTGCGCGGGCTTTCCGCGTACAGGCGAACCTCGACGGCGTGTCCGCGGGGGCGCTGCGGCGCCGCCGGCAGAGGCTCGCCGGCGGCCACGCGCAATTGCCACTCGACCAGGTCGAGCCCGGTGACCATCTCGGTCACCGGGTGCTCGACCTGCAGCCGGGTGTTCATCTCCATGAAGTAGAAGTCGCGAATGCCGCCGGCGCCGTCGCCCTCGGCGATGAACTCGACGGTCCCGGCGCCCTGGTAGCCCACGGCGCGCGCGGCGGCCACCGCGGCGTCGGCCAGAAGCCCGCGCTGCTCGGGCGTGAGCCCGGGCGCGGGCGCCTCCTCGACCACCTTCTGGTGCCTGCGCTGCAGCGAGCAGTCGCGCTCGAACAGCGCCACCGCCTGGCCGTGGCGATCGGCGAACACCTGGATCTCGATATGCCGGGGGCGCGCGACGAGTTTCTCGATCAGCACGGCGTCGTCGCCGAAGGCCGCGCGCGCCTCGCGCCTGCAGCCGGCCAGCGCCTGCGCGAAATCGGCCTGCGCGTGCACCTCGCGCATGCCCTTGCCGCCGCCGCCCGCGCTGGCCTTGATCAGCACCGGCCAGCCGATTCGCGCGGCCTGCTCGGCCAGCAGTTCGTCGTCCTGCTGCGCGCCGTGGTAGCCCGGCACCACCGGCACTCCGGCGGCCTGCATCAGGCGCTTGGACTCGGCCTTCAGGCCCATCGACTCGATGGCTTCGGGCGGAGGTCCGATGAACACCAGCCCGGCCTCGGCGCAGGCGCGCGCGAACTCCGGGTTCTCGCTGAGAAAGCCGTAGCCCGGGTGCACCGCCTGCGCGCCGCTGTCCAGCGCGGCCTGCACGATGCGCCGGGCGTCGAGGTAGCTGTGCGCGGCCGCCGCCGGTCCGATGGGCACCGCATCGTCGCACGCGGCGACATGCGCGGCGCCGGCGTCGGCCTCGGAGTACACGGCGATGCTGCGGATTCCCAGCCGGGCGCAGGTGGCCGCGATGCGACAGGCGATTTCGCCGCGATTGGCGATCAGGACGCTGGTGAACATGGGCTCGGGGGCTTGGCGGCTGTGGTGGGCGGGTTCAGGCGTGCGGGTCGCCCGCGCTTGCGCGCAGGCCCAGGCGCTCGAACAGCCGGCGGTCTGCGTCGACGTCGGCGTTGCCGGTGACCAGCAGCGTGTCGCCGTAGAAGATCGAGTTGGCGCCGGCCAGGAAGCACAGCGCCTGGATGCCGTCGCCCAGCTCCTTGCGTCCGGCCGACAGGCGTACCCACGCGCGCGGCATGCAGATGCGCGCCGCGGCCACGCTGCGCACGAACTCGAAGGGGTCGAGGTCGGGCGCATGCTCCAGCGGCGTGCCGGCCACTCGCACCAGCGAGTTGATCGGCACCGACTCCGGGTACGGGTCGAGCCCGGCCAGCTGCGCCAGCAGCGCGGCGCGGTCGCGCCGGCTCTCCCCCATGCCGACGATGCCGCCGCAGCACACGCGCATGCCGGCGTCGCGCACCGCCTGCAGGGTGTCCAGGCGGTCCTGGTAGGTGCGGGTGCTGATGATGCTGCCGTAGAACTGCGGCGAGGTGTCGAGGTTGTGGTTGTAGTAGTCGAGCCCGGCGTCGGCCAGGCGCCGCGCCTGCGCCGGCTGCAGCATGCCCAGGGTCATGCAGGTCTGCAGGCCCAGCTGCTTGACGCCCTCGATGATGCCGCTGAGCTTGTCGAGGTCGCGTTCCTTGGGCTCGCGCCACGCGGCGCCCATGCAGAAGCGGCTCGCGCCGGCGTCGCGCGCGGCGCGCGCGTGCGCCAGCACCTGCTCGGCGTCCATCAGCTTGTCGGCCTCGACGCCGACCTGGTAGTGCGCCGACTGCGGACAGTAGCCGCAGTCCTCGGGGCAGCCGCCGGTCTTGATCGACAGCAGCGACGACAACTGCACCTCGGTCGGGTCGAAGTGCTCGCGGTGCACCTGCTGCGCCCGCCACAGCAACTCGGGCAGCGGCAGCGCCAGCAGTTCCTCGATGCGCTGGGTGTCCCATGCCGAGGAGCCGGATGGCGTGGCGCCAGGCGCTTCGTCGCGGCGCGAGCGCGGGGCCTGGATGGTGGTGACTTGCATTGATGATTCCTGGCGAGTGTGCGGCACGCGCGGCGGCGCGTGCGCGCGGTTGGACATTACATGCGGAAGATCCCGTAGCGGGTCTCGGCGGGGGGCGCATTGCGGGAGGCGGCCAGTCCCAGCGCCAGCACCCGCCGCGTGTCGGCGGGGTCGATGACCCCGTCGTCCCACAGGCGCGCCGTCGAATGGTAGGGGTGGCCCTGGGTTTCGTATTGTTCGCGGATCGGTGCCATGAACGCCTGTTCCTCGTCGACGCTCCAGGCCTTGCCGGCGGCCTCCATGGCGTCGCGGCGCACCGTGGCCAGCACGCTGGCGGCCTGCTCGCCACCCATCACGCTGATGCGCGCGTTGGGCCACATCCACAGCTGGCGCGGGCCGTAGGCTCGCCCGCACATGCCGTAGTTGCCGGCGCCGAAACTGCCGCCGACGATCACCGTGAACTTGGGTACGGCGGCGCAGGCCACGGCCATCACCATCTTGGCGCCGTTGCGCGCGATGCCCTCGTTCTCGGCCTTGCGCCCGACCATGAAGCCGGTGATGTTCTGCAGGAACACCAGCGGGATGCCGCGCTGGCTGCACAGTTCCACGAAGTGCGCCCCCTTGAGCGCCGATTCGGAGAACAGGATTCCGTTGTTGGCGACGATGCCCACCTGCATTCCCTCGATGGCGGCGAAGCCGCACACCAGGCTGGTGCCGTAGCGCGCCTTGAACTCGTCGAACTCGGAGCCGTCGACCAGGCGCGCGATCAGTTCGCGCGCGTCCAGCGGCTTGCGCAGGTCCAGCGGCGCCAGCGCGCGCAGTTCGGCGGGGTCGTACAGCGGCTGGCGGGGCTGCGCCGGCGCCGCGCCATGGTGCCTGGGCGCGCGCAGGTGGGAAACGATGCGCCGCGCCATCAGCAGCGCCTCGGCGTCGTCGTGCGCGAGGTGGTCGGCCACGCCGGACAGACGCGTGTGCACGTCGGCGCCGCCCAGGTCCTCGGCGCTGACCTGCTCGCCGATGGCGGCCTTGACCAGCGGCGGCCCGGCCAGGAAGATCGTGCCCTGGCCCTTGACGATGACCACCTCGTCGCTCATCGCCGGCACGTAGGCGCCGCCGGCGGTGCACGAGCCCATGACCACGGCGATCTGCGCGATTCCCGCCGCGCTCATTTGCGCCTGGTTGTAGAAGATGCGCCCGAAGTGCTCGCGGTCGGGAAACACCTCGTCCTGGTTGGGAAGGTTGGCCCCGCCCGAATCGACCAGGTAGATGCAGGGCAGGTGGTTCTCGCGTGCGATCTCCTGCGCTCGCAGGTGCTTTTTCACGGTCATCGGGAAGTAGGTGCCGCCCTTGACCGTGGCGTCGTTGCACACGATCACGCATTCGCGCGCGGCAACCCGGCCGATTCCGGTGATCAGCCCGGCGCCCGGCGCGGCGTCGTCGTACATGCCCAGCGCGGCCAGCGGCGACAGTTCGAGAAACGGCGTTCCGGGGTCGAGCAGGCGCGCCACGCGCTCGCGCGGCAGCAGCTTGCCGCGCCCCTCGTGGCGTGCGCGCGCGGCCGCTCCGCCGCCTTGCGCGGCCCACTGCAGGCGCTTGCGCAGGTCGCCCAGCAGTTCGAGCATGTTCTGGTCGGCGGCCTGCAGTTCGGCGCTGCGCAGGTCGACGCGGGATTCGATACGGGGCATGGCGGATGGGTTCCTACCTGGTCAGGCCGACTTGGGCTCCTGCACACCGAGTTCGGCCTTCATGGTGTCGCGAATCTTGAATTTCTGCACCTTGCCGGTGATGGTCAGCGGGAAGCCCTGCACGAAACGGATGTAGCGGGGGATCTTGTAGTGCGCGATCTGTCCCTGGCAGAAGTCGCGGATGTCCTGCTCGGTGGGCTGGGTGCCCGGCCGCGGAACGATCCAGGCGCACAGTTCCTCGCCGTATTTGGGGTCGGGGACGCCCACCACCTGCACGTCCTGCACCATCGGGTGGCGGTACAGGAATTCCTCGATCTCCCGAGGATAGATGTTCTCGCCGCCGCGGATCACCATGTCCTTGATGCGCCCGACGATGTTCACGTAGCCCTCGGCGTCCATCGTCGCCAGGTCCCCGGTGTGCATCCAGCCTTCGGCGTCGACAGCCTCGCGGGTGCGCTGCTCGTCGCCCCAGTAGCCGTGCATCACCGAGTAGCCGCGCGTGCACAGTTCGCCCGGCTCGCCCGGCGCCATGGTGTCGCCGCTGGCCGGGTCGACGATCTTCACCTCCAGGTGCGGCTGCACGCGGCCCACGGTGCTGACCCGGCGCTCCAGCGGCGTGTCGGTGGAACTCTGGCAACTCACCGGCGAGGTTTCGGTCATGCCGTAGGCGATGGTGATCTGCTCCAGGTGCATGTCGCTGACCACGCGTTTCATCACCTCCACCGGGCAGGGGCTGCCGGCCATGATCCCGGTGCGCAGCGTGGACATGTCGAATTCGCGAAAGCGCGGGTGGTCGAGCATGGCGATGAACATGGTCGGCACGCCGTGCAGCCCGGTGCAGCGCTCGTCCTGCACCGCCTGCAGCGTGGCCAGAGGGTCGAAGGCCGATTGCGGGTAGACGATGGTCGAGCCGTGGGTGATGCAGGCCAGGTTGCCCAGCACCATGCCGAAGCAGTGGTACAGCGGCACCGGGATGCACAGCCGGTCGTCCGGTCCGAGCTTCATGGCCTCGCCGATGAAATATCCATTGTTCAGGATGTTGCTGTGGGTCAACGTGGCGCCTTTTGGAAACCCCGTGGTGCCGCTGGTGAACTGGATGTTGATCGGGTCGTGGCAATCCAGCGCGGCGGCCGCCCGTGCCACGTCGGGGTCGGCGGCCGCGCCGCGCGACATCCATTGCTGGAAGCGCAGCATGCCGGGCTCGTCGCTGTCGCCCAGTTGCACCAGCAGGCGCAGCTCGGGCAGGCGCGCCGCGTGCAGCGCGCCGGGCGCGCAAGTCCTGAGTTCCGGCGCCAGTTCGCGCATCATCGCCAGATAGTCGCTGGTGCGGAACTCGGGCATCAGCACGAGCGCCTTGCAACCGACCTTGTTCAACGCGTACTCGACCTCGGCCACCCGATACGCCGGGTTGATGTTGACCAGGATCACGCCGACCTTGGCGGTGGCCAGCTGCATCAGCACCCACTCGACGCAGTTGTGGGCCCAGATGCCGACGCGGTCGCCGCGCGCCAGGCCGCTGCGCAGCATCGCGCTGGCCAGCATGTCGACCTCGCGGGACAGCTCGGCCCAGCTCAGGCGCCGCCGCTGGTGGCAGGAGACCAGCGCCTCGCGCGTGCCCTGGCGCGTCGCCATCGCGTCGAAGAAGTCCCCCAGGGTCTGAGTGATCAGCGGCTGCTCGCGGCTGCCGCAGTCGTAGCTGGTGTTCAGGGCCATGCTCGTCTCCTGGAACGCGTGCCGTGGAATGGTTGTGGTCGCACGCGGGTGGTCGGGTGTCCCGGGGCGTCAGAACCTGGCCTGCAGCCAGCGCTCGAGTTGCGGCAGGCGGTCGACGCCCCAGAACGGCTCGTCGTCGACCACGAAAAAAGGCGCGCCGCACATGCCGGCGTGCAGCGCGCGCTCGACATTCGCGCGCAGGCGGTCCTTGACCTGCGCATCGGCGCACCAGGCGTCGATCTGCGCCGGCGGCAGGTGCAGCCCGGCGCCGACCGCGTGCAGCGCCGGCATCGCCGAGATGTCGTGCCCGTGCACGAAATACGCCTCGAACACGCGGTGGATCCAGTCGACGGCCAGCGGCGAGCGCGCCTGCTGCAGCGCGATGGTCACGCGCGCCGCCTGTTGCGTGGCTACCGGAAAAGGTTGCGGGTGCCGGTAGGGCACGCCCAGGAAACGAGCCGTGCGGGCCAGGTCGAGCAGCGAGTACTCGGCCTTCAGCGGCTGCTGGGTCAGCGGGCGCGAACCGGTGGCCGCGAACACCGGGCCGAGCAGCACGGGAACCCACTCGATGCCGCGGTCGTGGCGCGCCGCCAGCGCCTCGATCTGGGTGCTGGCGAGGTACGAGTAGGGCGACGAGAAGTCGAAGAACAGCGTGATCGGCGATACGGGCATGATTCCTCTCCGGTTCCTGGGCTGAAGCGCGGGCGCGGGCGCGGGCGGACCCGCGGGCCCGGAGTCCCCAGGCCCGCCGGTTCGCCACGCGCTTCAGGCCATTTCGACGGCCATCGCGGTGGCTTCGCCGCCGCCGATGCAAAGCGCCGCGACGCCACGCGTCAATCCGCGCTTGCGCATCGCTCCCAGCAGCGTGACCACGATGCGCGCGCCGCTGGCGCCGATGGGATGGCCCAGCGCCACCGCGCCGCCATGCACGTTGACCACGTCGTGCGACAGTCCGAACTCGTGCATCGCCGCCATGGTCACGGTGGCGAAGGCCTCGTTGATCTCCCACAGCTGTACCTGGTCGGCGCTCCAGCCGGCGCGCTTGAGCGCCTTGTCGATGGCCCCGGCGGGCGCCGTGGTGAACCACTCGGGTGCCTGCGCGTGCACGGCGTGCGCGCGAATGCGCGCCAGCACCTTGCAGCCCAGGCGCTGCGCGGTGGATTCGCGCATCAGCACCAGCGCCGCTGCGCCATCGGAGATGCTCGACGAGGTCGCCGCGGTGATGGTGCCGTCCTTGCGGAAGGCCGGCTTGAGCGTGGGGACCTTGTCGGGGCGGGCCTTGAACGGCTGTTCGTCGCGCGCGATGCGCTGTTCGCCGCCGCGTCCGGCCACCACCACCGGCGCGATCTCCCAGTCGAAACTGCCGTCCTCGTTGGCGCGCTTGCTGCGCGCGGTGGACTCGATGGCGAAGTCGTCCATCGCCTCGCGGCTGAATCCGTAGCGCGCCACGCAGCTCTCGGCGAACACCCCCATGGCCTTGCCGCGGTCGTAGGCGTCCTCCAGGCCGTCCAGCGCCATGTGGTCGTAGAACTCGGTCAGCCCGTACTTGACGCCCTTGCGCACGAAGGCCAGGTGCGGAGCGTTGGTCATGCTCTCCATGCCCCCGGCGACCACCACCTCGGCACTGCCGGCGGCCAGCATGTCGTGGCCGAACATCATCGCGCGCATTCCCGAGCCGCACATCTTCGACAGGGTCACTGCGCCGGCCGACTGCGGCAGGCCCGCCTTCAGCGCGGCCTGGCGCGCCGGGGCCTGGCCCTGCCCGGCCATCAGGCAGTTGCCCATCAGCACTTCGTCGACGGCTTCCTTCGACAGCCCGGCGCGATCGACCGCGGCGGCGATCGCGGTGGCGCCCAGTTCCCACGCCGGCACGGACGCGAGGTCGCCCAGCAGGCCGCCGATCGGGGTGCGCGCGGCGGACACGATGACTACGGGATCGGAACTCATGACATCTGCTCCATCGGTTCAGGGGTGGTGCCGGCGGCAGCCGGCGCGGCGGCCGCGCGCGCGAAGCGCTTGGCCGTGTCGTAGGGAAACACGTCGATCACCTGGCCGGCCCGGATGCGCCGCTGCTGCGCCTGCCAGAAGGCGGCGTCGAGCAGGTCGGCATGGTGGCGCAGGAATACCTCGCGCACCTGCGGATTGCCCAGCAGGAAGCGGCCGAAGGTCTCCGGGAACACGTCGTGCGGGCCGACCGAGTACCAGGGCTCGGCGGCCATCTCGTCGTCGTCGTTGCGAGCCTCGGGAATTCGCCGGAACTGGCAGTCGGTGATGTATTCGATCTCGTCGTAGTCGTAGAACACCACCTTGCCGTGCCGGGTGATGCCGAAGTTCTTCCACAGCATGTCGCCGGGAAAGATGTTCGCCGCCACCAGGTCCTTGATGGCGTTGCCGTAGTCGATCACCGCGGCCTCGAGCTGCTGCGGGGTCGCCTCCTGCAGGTAGATGTTCAGAGGGATCATGCGGCGCTCGATGTAGCAGTGCCGGATCACCAGCAGTTCGCCGTCCTCCTCGAGCTGCGACGCGCAGGTGGCCTTGAGTTCGTCGATCAGCGCCGGGTCGAAGCGTTCGCGCGGAAACGCCACGTTCGAGTATTCCAGCGTGTCGGCCATGCGTCCGACGCGGTCGTGGCGCTTGACCAGCAGGTACTTGTCCTTGATCTGCTCGCGGGTCGTGTCCTTCGGCGGCGGATAGAAATCGCGGATCACCTTGAACACGAAGGGGAAGGACGGCAGCGTGAACACCAGCATGACCATGCCGCGGATTCCGGGGGCGGTCGTGAACTGGTCGCTGGAGTGCCGCAGGTGGTAGAGGAAGTCGCGATAGAACAGGGTCTTGCCCTGCTTGGCCAGGCCCAGTGCGCTGTACAGCTCGGAGCGAGGCTTGCGAGGCATCAGGCTGCGCAGGAACTGCACGTAGGCCGACGGCACCGCCATGTCGACCATGAAATACGCCCGCGCGAACGAGAACAGCAGCAGCACGTCGTCCTCGTCGAGCAGCACGGTGTCGAGCATCAGGCGGCCATTGTCGTCGTGCAGGATGGGCAGCACCAGCGGGGCTTCCCAGTAGCCGTTGATCACCCGCCCGACCAGGTAGGCGCCCTTGTTGCGGTAGAACAGCGACGACAGCACCTGGATCTGGAAATTGCTGCGCAAGCGGGTGTCGCCCAGGCGCCGCTCCAGCTCGCGCACCACCAGGTCGACGTCGCCCGCGAGGTCGGCGAAAGGCCGGTGCAGCTGGTGGTTGTCAATGATGCGGATCAGGGTTTCCCGCAGGTTCTCGCGCGTCGGGTAGTACGCGCGAAAGGTCGGCTGCGCGGCCGGCTCGTCGTATTCGATGTATTCGGTGGAAATCGCCGGACGCACGAACAGGATGTCGTTGTGGAAATGCCTGCGATGCAGGATCTTGGTCGTCACCGAGTTGAAGAAGGTTTCGGCCAGTTCCGGCTGCAGGTGGTTGGTGAGCAGCCCGATGTAGTGCAGCTTGGCCTGGTGCCACACGTCGGTGTGCAGGCGGGTGGCGTCGAATTCGGCCTGCAGGCGCTCGGTGGCCTCGTCGACGCGGGTGTCGTAGAAGGCGATGCGCTCGCTTTGCGCACGCTGCTGGCCCGCCCAGTCGCCGGCCTCGAAGCGCGCCTTGGCCTCGCGGCTGACCTGGCGGAACAGCCGGTAGTGCTTGTTGAAGCCGTCGAGCATGGCCCGCGCGATGGCGAAGGCGACTTGCGAATCCAGACGGGTGGGAAATTGATTCATGCGCTGCCTGAGGGATGTTGCGGGCACGGCACCACCGGGGGCCTGGCCGGATCTCTTGCAATGTAACTGCGCGCAAGCAGCCCGGACAAGTGCGGGTCCGCCCAGGCTCCTAGGTCATGCTAGGCTGGTGGGCCTGTCCGCCGCGCCGCGCCATGAGCAGCCGGCCGCGCCTTTGCGGGAGCGCCGGCGCCTGCCGCGCCCCGCAGAACCATCAGGAGAAACACCCATGTCCGGACTGCGCCACGACGTCGACCCCGACGGCCTGCTGGAATATTCGGTGGTCTACACCGACCGCGCGCTCAACCACATGTCGAGGCGCTTCCGCGAG
The DNA here is from genome assembly GCA_021847345.1 of Pseudomonadota bacterium. Lineage (GTDB taxonomy): Bacteria > Pseudomonadota > Gammaproteobacteria > Burkholderiales > Burkholderiaceae_C > Thiomonas_A. The sequence continues at coordinate 18,425 of JAJZTW010000043.1, read as the reverse complement.
GCGCTGTGCGACATCTCCGCGATGCTGCGCCAGGCCTACGGCGCCGACGCGGCGGTGGTCGTGCCGGGCAGCGGCACCTTCGCGATGGAGGCGGTGGCGCGCCAGTTCGTCGACAGCGCCGACGGCACCGCGGTGCTGGTGGTGCGCAACGGCTGGTTCAGTTACCGCTGGTCGCAGATCCTCGAGGCCGCGAGGCCGCGTGCCAGCATCGCGGTGCTCAAGGCGCGCGCCGTCTCGGCCGCGCCGCAGGCCGCGTTCGCTCCGGTGCCGGCGCAGGAAGTGGCGCAGGCCATCCGCAGCCAGCGCCCCGCGGTGGTGTTCGCGCCGCATGTCGAGACCTCCGCCGGCATGATGCTGCCCGACGACTACCTGCGCAGCGTCGCCGACGCGGCGCACGAGGTGGGTGCGCTGTTCGTGCTCGATTGCATCGCGTCGGGCGCCATGTGGGTGGACATGCGCGCGCTCGGCGTCGACGTGCTGGTCAGCGCGCCGCAGAAGGGCTGGAGCGCCACCCCCTGCGCAGGCTTCGCGATGCTTTCCGAGCGTGCGCTGCAGCGCATCGAAGCCACGCGCAGCGACAGTTTTTCCTGTGATCTCGCGGCCTGGTTGAAGGTCATGCGGGCCTACGAAGCAGGCGGCCACGCGTATCACGCCACGATGCCCACCGATTCGCTGGTGCGCGTGCGCGACGTGATGCGCGAGGCCTTCGACATCGGGCTGCCGCGTCTCAAGCAGGCCCAGGCCGAGCTGGGCGCGCGCGTGCGCGACAGCCTGCGTCGGCGTGGCGTGGCCAGCGTGGCCGCACCGGGTTTCGAGGCCCCCGGAGTGGTGGTGTGCCACACGCGCGACGCGCGCATCCACAACACCCAGGCCTTCATCGACGCCGGCGTGCAGATCGCCGCCGGCGTACCGCTGGCCTGCGACGAGCCGAAGGATTTCATGACCTTCCGCATCGGCCTGTTCGGGCTGGACAAGCTGCTGGACGTGGCGGGCGCTCTGCAGCGCCTGGAAGCAGCTTTCGACCAGGTCGGCTTGCGCCAGGCCGCCTGAATCGCCGGCGCGCGTCGGCGCGTCGCGGGTCTTCAGCCCGAACCCTGCCGTGCCCGGGGCCGGTCGCCGCGCTCGACGCGTGCATGGCCGGCCTGCGCATGGCGAGCGAGCGGTGGAACTTTCCTCCCGTGCCAGTGTCGAACTGCGTCGGGCAGGCTGGAAGCGCTTGATTCGTGCCACCGCTGCGCCGCATGCGCGGCTTGCGCGTGCATCGCACTCGTGCGCGCGAACAGATGGGGCTCTCCTGGGCCCCGCGCAAGCCTGCCGGTCTGCAACGAACCCGGGAGCCACGATCCATGCCAGTTTTTGATCACCGCGAGCCTTCCCTCGCGCCTTCCAGCCCTCTCGGCAGCCTGTTGCGCCGCCTGTCGTGTCTGTTGCCGGCGCTGTGCCTGGCCGGTTGCGGATCCGACGGCAGCACCCCGGCGCCCGGCCCGAAGCCCCAGGCCAGCTACACGGTGGGCGGCAGCGTCAGCGGCCTGGCCGCGGGCACGTCGCTGCAACTGCTCAACAACGGCGGCGACGCGCTGATCCTCCAGTCCGACGGCCCCTTCCGCTTCCCCACCGCACTGAACTCCGGCGCGTCGTACGACGTGCGTGTAGGCAAGGCGCCCAAGGCGCAGAAGTGCGTGGTCGCCCACGGCAGCGCCAGTTCGAGCACCGACGTCGACAACGTCTCGGTGACCTGCTCGAGCCTGCGGGTCTACGCGGTGAGTCCGCAGGGCGACACCGTCGGCCAGTATTCGATGCGACTCGACGGTTCGCTGGTGCCGATGAGCCCCGAGACGGTGCCCACGGGCGCCTATCCGGTGCATCTCGCCCTGTCGCCGGACGACAGCCTGCTCTTTGTCAGCAACCTGTACGGTGCCAGCATCAGCGTGTACCAGGTCGGGGCCGACGGCGCGCTGACCAAGACCGGCGCCGATGTGCCTTTGCCGCAGGGAGGCGCCGGCAACGCCTTTCCCGAGCAGCTGATCACCAGCGCCGACGGTCGCTTCCTGTACGTGACGGACAACAACAACTCGCAGGTTGACCAATTCGCGATCAACGGCACGTCGCTCAGCCTGGTGGCCAGCCACGCCACCCCGCAACTCGGCCCGCGCAACATGGTGTTCAGCCCCGTCGGAAACTGGTTGCTGGAGGCCAACTACGTCAGCGCCGGGGGTGTCGGGGCATTCGCGGTCGATATCGTCTCCGGGCAGCTCGGCCAGGTGTCGAGCCTTTCGCTGCAGGAGCCGCTGTACCTGGGCATCACGCCCGACGCGCGCCATGTGTATGCCTCCGGCACGACCAACATCTACGCCATGGGCTTCGATCCCGCGTCCGGCGCGCTGAGCCCGGCAAGCCCGGCCACGGTGGCGCCGCCCGGAGCCGCCGCACTGCGCGGGCTCGCCGTCGACGTTTCCGGCAACGCGCTGTACGTGGCGGATTCCCAGGTCAACGCGGTGTATGCCTATGCGATCGACCCGAGCTCGGGCGCGCTGACCTACCTGGCCACCTACACGCTGGCCGCCGGCGCCCGTGCCTATGGCCTGGCCGCGGAGCCGACGGGGCATTACCTGTACGCGGCCAGTATCAGCGCCAACGCGCCGGCGCTGAGCGGCTTCACGATCGGTGCCTCCGGAACGTTGTCGCCGATGCCGGCAGCATCCACGCCCAGCAGCCTGGGCGGGGCGCAGAACATCGCGATCACGCGTTGATGCGCCGGCGGGAGCGACGGGGCCGGGAGGGCCGGGCGCGGGCCGTGCTTCAGGCTGTTTGCGTGAACAACTCCCGGCCGATGAGCATGCGCCGGATCTCGCTGGTGCCGGCGCCGATCTCGTAGAGCTTGGCGTCGCGCCACAGGCGGCCCAGCGGATACTCGTTGATGTAGCCGTTGCCGCCGAACACCTGGATGCCCTCGCCGGCCATCCAGGTGGCCTTCTCGGCGCACCACAGGATCACCGACGCGCAGTCCTTGCGCAGGTCGCGCGAAGCGCCCTCTGGACGCGCGTCCAGGTTCTTTCCCACCGTGTACAGGAAGCTTCGCGCGGCCTGCAGCGTGGTGTACATATCGGCCAGCTTGGCCTGGATGAGCTGGAACTCGCCGATCGCCTGGTCGAACTGGCGGCGTTCATGCACATAGGGCACGACGTTGTCGAGCACCGACTGCATGATGCCCACCGGGCCGCCGGCCAGCACGGCACGCTCGTAGTCCAGCCCGCTCATCAGCACCTGCACGCCGCCGCCGACCTGGCCCAGCACGTTGGCCGCGGGAACCGCGCAGTCCTGGAACACCAGCTCGCCGGTGTGGCTGCCGCGCATGCCCAGCTTGTCGAGTTTCTGCGCCACCGAGAAGCCCGCCATGCCGCGCTCGACCAGGAACGCGGTGATGCCGCGCGGGCCAGCCGCCGGGTCGGTCTTCGCGTACACGACCAGCACGTCGGCGTCGGGTCCGTTGGTGATCCACATCTTCGAGCCGTTGAGCACCCAGGTGTCGCCCTTGCGCTCGGCACGCAGTTTCATGCTGACCACGTCGGAGCCGGCCTGCGGCTCGCTCATGGCCAGCGCGCCCACATGCTCCCCCGAGACCAGCCCAGGCAGGTAGCGCCGCTTCTGCTCCGGCGTGGCGTGGCGCCGGATCTGGTTCACGCACAGGTTGGAGTGCGCGCCGTAGCTCAGGCCCACCGACGCGCTGGCGCGCGAGATCTCCTCCATCGCCACCATGTGCGCCAGGTAGCCCATGCCGGTGCCTCCATCTGCCTCGGGCACCGTGACGCCGAGCAGGCCGAGTTCGCCGAACTTGCGCCACAGGTCGGCTGGGAAGGTGTCGCTGCGGTCGATCTCCGCCGCGCGCGGGGCGATCTCGGCCTGCGCGAACTCGCGCACGGCGTCGCGCAGGGCGTCGAGCTCGGCGCCCAACTGGAAATCCAGGCCGGGTAGATGCATGGTGTTGGCTCCTTGTCGGGTCTGGCGGCGCGGCTGCCGGCGGCGCCGCCGCATGCTTGCTCCGAGTGTACTCAGAAGGTGTGAATGAATCGGCCGTGGCCGAGGGGCCCCCTGGGGTATTTCAACAGCCTGTGAAGGCGCGAACCGCAGTCGTAGCACCTGCTGCGGCGAGGATTTGCAACCCACAGGGCGGCGTCCAGGGGCGGTCCAGTCGGCATGGGGGATCCGTTCACACCTTCTCAGCACGCCACATCAGCTCTTCGCCGAGGGCGATCAACAAGGCACAATGCTGGCGCAGATGGACTCGCCCAGCACTTCGACCCCAAGCCCTGCCGCCGCGCGCTCCCGACGGGAGCGGGCGACGCCACCGCGCTCCTGGCTGGTGCTTGCGGGCGTCGGGCTCGCGCTGGTGCTTGGCCTGCTGGTCTACCTGCCGGGCCTGCATGGCGGATTCGTGTTCGACGACTTCAGCAACATCGTCAACCAGCCCGCCTTCGCGCCGCAGGCCTTGCGCTCGCATTTCTGGAGCGCCGTGTGGGCCGGGCGCGCCGGCCCGCTGGGACGCGAGCTGTCGACCCTGAGCTTCGCCGCGCAGATCCGTCTGTGGGGTCTGTACGCGGGGCCGATGAAGCTATTCAACGTGCTGCTGCACCTGTTCAACGGCGCGCTGGTGGCCGCGTTGTCGTTGCGGGTCGTGCAGTGGGTGCATGCGCCGGATGGCAACGCGCCCGCCGTGCCATGGGTGCTGCCGCCGCCGGTGCTGGCCCTGCTCGTGGCAGCGGCCTGGCTGCTGGCGCCTATCCAGCTCACCGCGGTGCTGTATGTGGTGCAGCGTGAGGAGTCGCTGGCCGCGACCTTCGTGCTGCTGGGACTGCTGGGCTACTGGCACGGGCGCATGCAACTGCTGCGTGCCGTGCGGCATGGCGCCTCGCAGCGCCGCGCCTGGGGCTGGATCTGGGCCAGCCTGCTGGGCGGCACGGTGATGGCTTCGCTGGCCAAGGAAACCGGCGTCATGCTCGTCGCCTACGCGGCGGTGCTGGAGTGGGTGGTGCTGCGCGGCGAGGCCGGCGCGGCGCCGGGCAGCCCCGCGCAGCGCCAGGTGCGTTGCAGCCTGCTGGGCCTGTTCGTGCTGGTGCTGGCGCTGCCGGCTGTGCTGGGTCTGGCGTGGCTGCTGCCGCAGGTGCTGCACGGCGGCTACGCGGGGCGCTCCTTCACGCTGGTGCAGCGCCTGTGGACCGAGGGGCGGGTGATGGTGGACTACCTGCACTGGACCCTGCTGCCCAGGCCCGACGAGCTCAGCCTGTATCACGACGACATCGCGGCATCGTCGGGCTGGCTGCATCCGTGGACGACCGCGGCGAGCTGGGCGCTGCTCGGCGTGCTGCTGCTGGCAGGGCTGGCGCTGCGCCGGCGCAGGCCCCTGGTCGCGCTGGGCATCCTGTGGTTTTTCGTCGGGCAGTCGCTGGTGTCGACCATCGTCCCGCTGGAACTCGTGTACGAGCACCGCAACTACCTGCCCAGCTGGGGGGTGTTCGTGGCCGCCTTCGGCGCGCTCGCCGCCTGGAGCCCGCGCCGCCGGGGCAGCTGGCCGATGCTGGCTGGCACCCTGTGTACCGGGTTGGTCGCGCTGTACGCGGGCTTCACCGCGATGCGCGCGCAGGTCTGGGGCAACCCGTACCGCCTGGCCTATTTCGAGGCCACCACGCATCCGCGCTCGCCGCGCGCGAACTACGACCTCGGGCGCCTGTTGTACCTGCTGGCGCCAGGACCCGACAGCCCGTCGTTCCAGTTCGCCACGCGCCAGATGCTGTTTGCCTCGACCCTGCCCGGAGCCGACATGGAGCCCATGCAGGCCCTGGTCTATACCCACGCGAAGCTGGGGCTGCCGATTCCCGCGGCGTGGTGGACGACGCTGCACGCCGAGGTCGTCGCGCAGCCGCTGGGCGCCGAGAACGTCACGGCGCTGTACAGCCTGGTGCATTGCGCAGCCGACGGCAGTTGCCGCTACTCCGACGCCGACCGGGCGCAGCTGCGCGAGCTGCTGCGTGCCGGCGCGCGCTCGCACCCTGGAGATGCGCAGATGCACACGCTGCTCGCGAACTACGACCTGGGGGTGAGCCATGACGACCCGGCGGCCTACCGCGAGATGCTTCGCGCGGTGGTGCTCGATCCCGGCAGCTTTTCCTACTGGCACAACCTGGTGAGCCTGCAGGTCGCCGGCGGGCAATGGAGCGAGGCGGCGGCCGGCCTGGAGCGCCTGCGCGAACTGGATTCGCTCGGCGTGCACGAAGCGCAGATCCGCGCGCTGTCGCTGCGCCTGCGCACGGCGCGTGCGAAGCTCGCCGCCGAACCGGCAGGGGGGCTGCCGTGATCGCTCGACTGCGCCGGCACGCACCCGGGCTGTGCCTGGCAGGCCTGCTCGCGCTGACCTGGCTGGCGTACTGGCCCGGGCGCACCGGTGGGTTCCTGTTCGACGACTACTCCAACCTGGCTGCGTTGGGCAATTACGGCCCGATCCACCAATGGTGGAAGGCCGTCGCCTTCATCACCTCCGGCTTCGCCGGGCCCACCGGGCGCCCGCTGGCGCTGGCAAGCTTCCTGCTCGATGCGCGTGACTGGCCGGCTGCGCCGCTCGCCTTCAAGCTCACCAACGTCGCGTTGCACATGCTCTGCGGCGCGGTGCTTGCCGGCCTGCTCGCAGCGCTCAGTCGCGCCCTCGGCGCGCAGGCCCGGCGCGCGGCGTGGATCGGCGTGCTGGCGGCCGGGCTGTGGCTGCTCGATCCCTTCTGGGTCAGCACCACGTTGTACGTGGTGCAACGCATGGCCATGCTGGCGGCGCTGTTCGTGTTCGCCGGGCTGTGGGGCTACGTGCGGGCACGCGAGTGGCTGCTCCGCGGCCAGCTTCGCCGCGGCTACCTGCTGGCCAGCGCATCGATCGGCCTGGGCACGCTGGCGGCCACGCTGAGCAAGGAGAACGGCGCGCTGCTGCCGCTGCTGGCGTGGGTGCTCGAGCTGCTGGTGCTGGACCGCGAGCACAGCTCCCGCGGAATTCGCGGCTTCGCGCTGTGGCGCAGCCTGTTCCTCGCGTTGCCGGCGCTGGTGCTGCTGGCGTACCTGCTGAGTTATCTGCCGGGGGTGTGGACCGGGGCCAGCGCGGGCCGCGCGTTCACACCCGGTCAGCGCCTGCTGACCGAGGCTCGCGTGGTGTGGGAGTACCTGCGCGACATCTGGCTGCCGCGCGCGCACGACGGCGGCCTGTTCCATGACGACGAGCTCATCTCCACCGGCCTGCTGCACCCGTGGACCACGCTGCCGGCCGTGTTCGGCCTGCTGGCGCTGGGCTTCGCGGCGTGGCGGGCATGCCGCGCACGCGAGCCGGCGCTGATCGCGGCGGGCGCGGCGGTGTTGTTCTTTTTCGCCGGGCACCTGGTCGAGTCCACGTGGATCCAGTTGGAGCTGGTGTTCGAGCATCGCAACTACCTGCCTGCCGCGCTCATGTTCTGGCCGCTGGCCTGGTTGGCGGTTCCCGAGCGCGGGCGCGACCCGATGCGGCCCTTGTGCCTGCCGTCGCGGCGCTGGCTGACCATCGCCGCCGCGGCATGGCTCGCGTTGTTCGCGGCGCAGACGGCGCGCCGCTCGGCCGAGTGGGGCGAGCCGTTCCAGCAGGCACTGACGTGGGCGCGGGAACACCCGGATTCGCCGCGCGCGCAAAGCTACCTGTCGAACTTCTGGAGCCGCACCGGCAACGATGCCGAGGCCGCCCGGCTGCTCGACGGCGAATTGCGCCTGCACCCGCACAACCTGGTGCTGCTGATCAACCGCGCCGGAGTGGCCTGCCGCGAGGGCGATGCTCCGCCGGGCCTGCGCGCGGCATTGCTGCGAGCCGCCGGAGCCGCGCCGCTGGGCAACCATGTGGTGCAGTACCAGGTGGATCGCCTGGTCAACGGACTGCAGGGCTGCCAGGCGTTCGGCCCGGGCTTCACCGCGGACCTGCTGCGCGCGGCGCTGGGCAGCCCGCAGGCCAGCCTGCCGTCGGTGCGACGCGACCTGCTGGGAGCGCAGGCGCGCCTGGCGCTGGCCCACGGCGACGCGCGCACGGCCTATGCGCTGGACCTGCAGGCATTGCGCCTGCCCGGGCTGCCGCCGGGCGCCCGCTTGCGCCTGGCCGCCGAGCTGGGAGGCTCCGGCCACCCCGCGATGGCGCTGCGCCTGCTCGACGCCGTACCGCCACCGCTGGATCACATCCACGGCTGGAGCATGGCGGCCTTGAACCAGCGCTGGATACGCCATGTCGGCTTTGTTCGCCAGAGCGAGGCGCATATGCGCGCGGTGCTGCAACGGCAGGTCGCGGCGCGCGCCGCGGCCGCGTCGTCCCCGCGCGCGGCAGGCGGTACCCTTGCCCCTGCGGGAGCGACGCGTCCGGCGAAGCCCGCCCCGGAGGACAGACCATGAGCGCCCAGGCCGAGCAGGCAGGCATGCAACGCGCATCTCCTGCTGCATCCCTACCGGCCGCTGTGCCGGCCCTCGAGCAGAGCATCTCGGTGGTGCTGCCCGCGCGCAACGAGCAGGATGCGGTGGGAGCGACGGTGCGGCGCATTCGTGAACTGCTGCCGCAGGCCGAGGTGCTGGTGGTCGACGACGGCTCCACCGACGCGACCGCCCAGCGTGCCGAGCAGGCCGGCGCCGCTGTGCTGCGCCGTCCCTACGGCATGGGCAACGGCGCCGCCATCAAGGCCGGCGCGCGCGCCGCCACCGGCGACCTGCTGGTGTTCATGGATGCCGACGGCCAGCACGATCCGGCCGACATCGTGCGCCTGCTGGGCAAGCTGGATGAGGGCTACGACATGGTGGTCGGCGCGCGCGACGGCGGCTCGCAGGCCAGCGTCGGGCGCGGACTGGCCAACGGGCTGTACAACCGCCTGGCCAGCTGGATGACCGGGCACCGCGTGCTCGACCTGACCAGCGGATTCCGCGCGGTGCGTGCCGCGCGCTTCCGCGAGTTCGTGCATCTGCTGCCCAACGGATTCTCCTATCCGACCACCAGCACGATGGCGTTTTTCCGCAGCGCCTATCCGGTGGCCTACGTGCCGATCCGGGCGGCGCGCCGCATCGGCACCAGCCATATCCGGCCGATGCGAGACGGCGTTCGTTTCCTGCTGATCATTTTCAAGATCGCCACGCTGTATTCGCCCCTCAAGCTGTTCGCTCCGGTGGCGACGGGCTTCGCGCTGCTGGGCCTGGGCAACTACGCCTACACCTTCACCACGGCGCACCGGTTCACCAACATGAGCGCGCTGTTGCTGTCGGCCGGGGTGATCGTGTTCCTGATCGGGCTGATCTCCGAGCAGATCACCAATCTCATGTACCGGCGCGATGGCTGACGGCAGCGCCAGCCCCCGGGTGCTGTTCGTGACCCGCAACTTTCCGCCGCTGCTGGGAGGGATGGAGCGCCTGAACTGGCACCTGGCCGACGAGCTGCGCCAGCATTGCGAGCTGCGCGTGGTGGCGCCCGAAGGCGCGGCGCGGCTCGCGCCGCCCGGGGTCGAGGTGCGCGAGGTTTGCTTGCGGCCGTTGCACCGATTCCTCGTGCAGGCCGCGTTGCGCGCGCGGCGCGAGGCCCGCGCCTGGCGGCCCGACTGGGTGCTGGCCGGAAGCGGGCTGACCGCGACGCTGGCCTGGGGCGCTGCGCGAGCCAGCGGCGCGCGAGCCGCCGCCTACGTGCATGGCCTGGACCTCAGCGTGGCGCATCCCGTGTACCGTGCGCTCTGGCGCCCGGCGCTGCGCCGCATGGACCGCATCATCGCCAACAGCACGGCGACGGCGCGCCTTGCCGATGGGCTGGGCATCGCGGCGCAGCGCATTTCGATCGTGCATCCGGGCACCGAGCTGCCGGATTTCGACCCACGGGCTCGCGAACGTTTCCGGCAGGCCCGCGGCATCGATCCACGCGCGCCTGTGCTGCTTGCGGTCGGGCGTCTGACCGAGCGCAAGGGCCTGCGCCAGTTCGTCGCCGAGGTGCTGCCGAGCATCGTGCACGAGCACCCTGGCGTGATGTTCGTGGTGATCGGCGATGCGCCGACCAACGCCCTGCACGCACAGGTGCAAAGCCCCGAGAGCATCCGACAGGCCGCGCGTGAGGCAGGCGTCGAGGGGCATCTGCGCCTGCTCGGCAAGGTCGACGAGGCCGAGCTGCACGACGCGTACTTTGCCGCCGACCTGCACGTGTTCCCCATCCGCGAGTTGCCTCACGACATCGAGGGCTTCGGCATGGTGGCGGTCGAGGCGGCGGCGCACGGGCTTGCGACCGTGGCCTATGCGTGCGGGGGGGTGGTCGACGCGATAGCACATGGGATCAGCGGAGTGTTGATCCAGGCGGGAGATAGTCGAGGGTTCGCAAGCGCGGTGCTTGCAGGTCTTGAGCGGCCCTTGTCCCAGGCTGCGACGCGTGGCTTTGCGGAAGGTTTTTCCTGGGGGAATTTCGGCGCCCAGGTCTTGCGAGCTCTGGGACACTACGATGCAATCTGAACCGGTGGGCGTGCAAGTTGCCGACCCGCAGGTTTCTGGCCAGCGCCTGGGTACCGTGACGGTGACCTACAGGCCAAATTTCACCTTGTTGCAGCGGCAGTTGCAGGCGCTCCCAGTCGATGCCATAAAGGTCATCGTCGACAACTCGTCTGATCCAGAGGTCGGCAGAGGACTTCTGACCATGTGCCAGGTCATTCCGGGGCTGCGAGTGCTGTACAACGAGACCAATCGGGGATTGGCTGCAGCACTTGACCAGGGCGTGCGTGAACTCGCAAGTCTCGCGTCGAGGCCAACCCATGTGCTTCTGCTGGATCAGGACAGCGAGCCGCTTGATCGAGCCATTCCGACGCTTCTTGACGCCCTGGATCAACTCGAACGTCAGGGGACACGGCCTGGTGCCGTGGGGCCGCAGTTGCTCGACCCCGATACGGGATTGATGCACGGTTTCCACCGTATGACGCGCTGGCGTTGGCGTCGGAGCTTTCCTCCACCTTCGGAGGCCCCTCTTCCCATCGCGAACCTCAACGGAAGCGGTACCCTGATGCGTATCCAGACGTACCTCGAGCAAGGCGGTCTTGATACCAGCCTGTTCATCGACCATGTGGATACGGAATGGTCGTTTCGACTGCTGGCTACCGGCCATACCCTGTGGGGAGTTCCGAGCGCAGTGTTCCGCCATGCCATGGGCGAGCGCGGCTTGCGCATTTGGCTGTTGGGCTGGCGTGTCTGGCCGGCCCGTTCGCCGGCGCGTCACCGCTACCTCTTCAGGAACTCACTGTGGCTCATGCGGCGAGGCTACGTACCGCTGGTGTGGAAATTCTGGTGTGCCGTCAAGATTCTGGTGACGCTGGCGTCGTATGGTCTGTTTTCCAGGCAACGGCTCATTCATGTGCGGGAGATGCTGGCAGGCGTGATGGACGCTCTGCGCCACCCCAACGCACGGACTCTGGATTGAGCGCATGTCGGAAATCATCGGCCTGACCTTGAACTATCGTGATGCGCCCCGCACTTTGCGCTGCGTGTCGAGTTTGCTTGCTGACGGAGCGGTCGCGGTGGTCGTGTTGGACAACTCGGCCGATGATGGCAAGAGCGCGTCGCAGCTTGTCCTGGCGCTGCACGGGGACTCCAGAGTCAGCGTTGTCGAGAGCCGGGTCAATCTGGGATTCGCGGCTGGCGTCAATTCGGGAATCGAGCGAATTCGCCGGCACGCTTCCGAGGCCTGGATTCTTCTTCTGAACAATGACGCCACCGTGCGCACCGGGACTCTGGCGGCGTTGAGCGCGGCGTTGCAGGACCATCCCGAGGCGGTGCTGGCCTATCCATGGATCGACCATGGAGGAGACGTGCGCGCCGAGGCTTACTACCAGCCCTGGCTCGGACTGGTCACGCGTCGCCCGTTCCCCGGGGCAGTGCCGCATGCGAGTGGCTGCGCCGTGCTGTTTGCGCCGCAGCGCTGGGCCGAAGCCTTGTATGACGAGGCCTTCTTCATGTACGGAGAGGATGCAGAACTCGGTTTCCGATTACGTCGCCGAAAGCGCCAAATGGTTCGCGTCGAGCATGCGCTGGTTGACCATGAAGGCTCCGCCAGTAGCGGCCTGGGCTCGGAGTTTTACGAGTCTCGTATGGTGGCCGCGCATTGGTTGCTCGCGAGGCGACTCGCCAGCGGCGTCGCTCAGCGACGGGCGATGTACGCCGCGCGTTTCGCTTTCCTGGGCACGCGCGCTGTGTTGCGCAGCTTGCGCTTTCGCAGCGTCGTGCCGATTCAGGCCTTGGCGTTGGGATGGCGGCTGGCGCATGGACAGGATCCTCTGCGGGACCTTGCAAGTCGTGAGCGTGCCTGCCCTAGACGCTCGTAGCCTTGATCGAGGCACCCCGCTGCCATATAGCTGCGATGGCGACAAGCGCGGGCTGGGCGCGGGCGCGCTGTGCGTTTGTGCCTTCGCGCTTGGATTGGGTGCGCTATCGGCGCTTGTCTTCGATCTGACCGACTACTGCCGCCAGAGCCGTACAAACGCTTGCCACATCCACGTGCTCTACGCACGGAAATGGCGCCCCAGGGGCCACCCGATAGCGGCAGATCCAGTCGCAGTGGAAGCAGTCCATGGGCTTGGCAACGACGGTGGGTGCGCAAGTTGCTACCGATCCATCCGACGGGTAGGGGTAGCAACGTCCGTGGTGCCCGCCTCCCACGACAACAACCGACGGAATGCCGAGGGAGGCTGCGATATGTCCGAGTGCCGAGTCGTTGCCAAGCAGCACTACCGCGCCTCCAACCAGTTCTTGCAGTTCCGTGAGAGAGGTCTTGCCCACAAGGTTGGTGACCTTGCCACGCAGTTGCCGTGCGGCCACTTCGGCCAACTCTTGTTCCACCGCGCTCCCCACCAGCAGGCACGACCAGTGCGGGCGCTCCGCCAAGAGCCAATTCGCCACCTCCACGAAGCGATGAACTGGCCAGCGACGACCTGCGTTACTCGACCCAACTGCCAAGATCCAGTAGGTCGATTGGGTGCTTCGCGGTTGCGGGGGCCTCGATGGGAAGCCGGCAGTTTGGTGGGAGACCGCCGATATGCCTAGTCGATGGAGCAGCAGGCGGTGAGGCACGTTCTTGTGGGTCCAGCCCTGATGTGCGACCACTCCGAGGGAATAAAGGCGTCGATTCCATGCTACGTCCAGCCATGGGCGGTCGCGAAAGGTGCTCTCGAAGCCCCAGGCCGGTGCGCCCAGTGCCGCGACGATGGCATCGTGGACAATGCCGTCACGTGGGCAACTGGCGAGGTAGGTCTCTTGAACGTGCAGTCGGCGCAGAGAGCGCAGGGTGCGCGCTCGGTAGGCGGGATCGTGCGTCAAACGAGGGCGCGAAACGAGAAGCAGTTCGCAGTCCGGGAAGTCGGTGCGAGCAAGTTCGGCTACCAGTTCGTCCAGCACGAGGTGGACGCGTCGCCCGGTCGTTCCGAGGTGGGCAGCAAGCGCGATGCCGTAAGGTCGCCAAAGAACATAGTCGCCTAGAAGTTCGACGTGGACTATGGCACAACCTGTCTCAGTTCGAACAGCAACATTCGCGAGGGTCAGCAGGTCTAAGACGGAAAAAGCGAGGAATTCGGCGAGGCGCTTGAATTTTCGCCAGCGCAAGTCGACGATCTGGCGCCAGTTGTCGTGAGATGCTGCGAGGGCCGAACCGTCTGTGTGGTGCATGATGTCCTATCTGAACGCGTGATTTACGTCATCGGGCGCCGGGAATGCGTGCGTGTTCAGCGTCGCGCCAGCATTTCCAGCTCCGCCTCGAAGGCACGGGAGGCGGGTCGTTGATCGGCGAGGATGGCAATCGCGCGATGGGTCACGCGATGGGCATGCCAACGCAGGCGGTTCAGGAGTCTGAGCAAAGCGTGCCACGGATGGCGCCACGGTGACAACAGTTTGGGCGGATGCAGGATGATTTCGAGGCGATCGGTGGGGTAGCCACTCGCCGCCAGGACCTGTGCAAGCGAATGCTCATTGAAATGGGTGACGTGGGTGAAGTCTCCGAACATCATCGCCCCGCCCAGCATGAAGGAAGCATTCGGAACTTTGACTCCCAGGAATCCGCCGGGGACCAGGCAGCGATGAATCTCCTTCAGCGTGGGAATCGTTTCCTCGCGTGGGATGTGTTCGAGCACATGATGCATGATCACTGCGTCGAAGGATCCGTCCGCTTGCTGGCGTAGGAAGCTCCACAGGTCCGATTGCACGACGAGTGCCGAATTTCCAAGGCGATCACGAGCTGATGAGGCGAGGCTTGCGGACAGGTCGACGCCGGTGAGCCGTGTGTAACCATCGGCCGACAGCAGGCCCAGAAGGTAGCCCGTGGCGCATCCGGCGTCGAGGATGCGCGCGTCTTTGTGCACGCGGTCGATCCATCTCGGGAGGCGATCGAGCTGTAGCGACTGGACTTCCTCCCATTCGCGACGCACTCGCTTCCCGACGGCTGAGTCGTAATGCGCCGCATAGTTTTCATAGGCGGCGTTCTCCGTGCCTCCAGGCACTTTGTTTCCAGTGCCCGGCTCCTCCAGGCCGCTGTGGTTGGGTGGCTTCATGGACGTCGAAGGAGGGTGGTCCGTGCTTGCCGGGAGGAGATGTTTCTTATGCACCGCGGGCGCAGGGAACGCTCTCAGGAGTGGCTCAATCGACTCGGTCTGCGTGCAAGCAGCAGCTGAAAGCCGATCACCAGAGCTTCATTCGCGTAGGCGGCGATTACCGCGCCGGATAGATGGTAGGCGAGGATCAACGCCAGGTTTGTCAGTATCGCCGAGGCCGTGCCGAAGACATACACGCGCAGAAGCACGTCGAAACGCCGTTCGGCCATCAGAAGCGCATTGGACAAGCCGCGCAAGACCTGAACCGCGGGCAGCCAGGCCAGCAGCGCGAGCAGCGACGCTGCTTCGGCGTAACCCGCCCCAAGCAGACGAGGCAGCAGCGGCGCGCAGATGGCCAGCAGAGCTCCACCGATCAGCGCGAGAGCCATGATGGCGCTACCGCTGCGGAAAATTCGTCCACGTGGGTCTTCGCTGGCGAACACGCGCGGCCACAACGCCTCCTGCAGCGCCACGAGAGGCAGGTTTGCCACGTCGACAGCACGCTGGGCAACACTGAAGTTACCAGCCAGTGAGTAGCCGAGCCGTGCAAGGACTGGCTTGTTGAATTCCGCCTGAATGCGGAATGCAATCGCGCCGCTTACGAAAGGCAGTCCGAGGTGCACGAGTTGCCGGTCCGTGTGCTCGAGACTTGTCGTATCCACCGCGCGGCGGGGCGCCTGGCGCAGGACAAGAGTTGCGTAGGCCATACTCGATGAGACGTAGGCAAGGATCCAGCTTTCAAGGGTGAGTTCATGGAGTGCAAGCAACGCGCCGAGGGCCGCGAGACGAGCCAGCGAGAGCCCCGCGAGCAATTGGCCGAAGCGCTGTGGGTGCTGCCTTGCCTGTTGGACACGGCCCAGTAGTTCGACCAACGAGCCCGCGCCAATCTCGCCGGCGCAGAGCAAGACGAACAGTGCGGCGTTCGTGGGCCGCGGAAGAAAGGCCCATCCAGCGAGCGCCGCAAGCAGCGTGGCGACTGCCCAGCCGATGCGCCAGATTCGAAGCGCACGCATGAGGAGCACAGGTAGCCGGCCCGGGTCGGCAGCCCCCTCGCGCAGTACGATCGCTTGCAAGCCCATGCTCGCAAGGGGAACGAAAAACGATGCAACGGCGAGCGCGGTAATGAACTCCCCGTAGACCTGAGCTCCAAGCGAGCGGGCAAGCAGGACGACCGTGCCTGCTTGCGCGCCCGCGCGCACCATGAGCCAGATCATGAGCCGGCCACTGTTTCGCAGATAGCCGCCAGGGCGCCAATCGGCGAGTCGACGTGGCATACTGCGCGGTGACTGGGACCGGGGGTTCGGGCTCAGGCGGCAAACTGCACCGGGCGGGCAGCGTCGGCAGACGCCTTGCGGATCAGCGCAGTCCCCGATTTGTCGCCAACGGCGATGACGAGCTCTCCGCTTCTTGCGCAAAACTCGTCGACGGCTAGCTTTACGCCCTCCCAGGCCGGATTGTTGTAGTCATGAATCAGCAACAGCCCTCCATGCGGTAACAGGGGATAGAAGAATTCCAGTGCCGCGCGCATCGGCTCGTACAGATCGCAATCCAGGCTGACCGCTGCGTAGCCACGCGTGTGTTCGGGCCGCAAGCTTTCCGGGAAACGGCCCGGAACGAAGTCGCAGGACTGCACCGCGTCACCGATCACGTCCGTCGCCAGGCGCACCGAAGTGTTGGCGAATTCGGTGCGTTTTAAACTGTCGACACCCTGGATGTCGCGCTGATCAAAGCCTTCGAAGGTGTCGAACAGCACCGCTCTGCGCCCCGAAAGCTGGGCATAGTGGGCCAAGATACTGGCGGTATTGCCACGCCACACCCCGAGTTCGGCAAAATCGCCGGGGATGTTATCCGCGAGGATCTGCTGCAGATTGAGGATGAAGGTCCAGAGGCGATTGATGTCGCCGCCGTTGTTGCGGCGGTTGAAGCGGGTGAAACGTCGCAGTAGCTGCCGGAACTCGGGCTGTGCCCGCACCATCGTGTAAGAGTCCGGGTGGTAGGCGAGATACACACTGCCGAAATCGGGCGCGCGCAGGCCGATGGCCCATTGCGTAAGCACGCGCACCTTGCGAAACCAATAACTTTGTCGTTGGGGTCTTGGCATGGGCATGCGCACGGTCCTGGCGCACAGGGCGGAGGGTGGCCGCAGAGTACCACGCTGCCTTGCACGGCTCGCAATGGGGGACTTCGTCCACGCAAGGCGCGGCTGATCCCTGCAGCCCGCGCGGTTTGCTCCTAGGATTTTCTCCTGGACAGGAGGTGCCCCACCGCCTGCAGTTCTCATCGGGAGACCCAGACCATGCAACACCGCCAACTCGGCCGCAACGGCCCCCAAGTCTCCGCCCTCGGCCTCGGCTGCATGGGCATGAGCGAGTTCTACGGCCCTTCCGACGAGGCCGCATCCATCGCCACCATCCACCGCGCCCTCGAACTGGGGGTGAATTTCCTCGACACCGCCGACATGTATGGCGCCGGGCACAACGAGCGGCTGGTCGGGCGCGCGATCCGCGAGCGCCGCTCGCAGGTGGTGCTGGCCACCAAGTTCGGCAACATGCGCGGGCCCAACCGCGAGTTCCTCGGGGTCAACGGCAAGCCCGAATACGTGCGCGAGGCCTGCGACGCCAGCCTCAAGCGCCTCGGCGTGGACCACATCGACCTGTACTACCAGCACCGCGTCGATCCCGAGGTGCCGATCGAGGACACCGTCGGCGCGATGGCCGAACTGGTGCGCGCCGGCAAGGTACGCTGGCTCGGCTTGTCCGAGGCCGCCCCCGAGACCATTCGCCGCGCGCACAAGGTCCACCCGATCAGCGCGCTGCAGACCGAATATTCGCTGTGGAGCCGCGACCCCGAAGGCGAACTGCTGGACACCGTCCGCGAGCTCGGCATCGCCTTCGTTCCCTACAGCCCGCTGGGCCGCGGGTTCCTGACCGGAAGCATCCGCAAGGTCGAGGACCTGGCGGCCAACGACTGGCGGCGCCAGAACCCGCGCTTCCAGGGCGAGGCCTTCGCCGCCAACGTGCGCCTGGCCGACACGGTGCAGGCCATGGCCGCCGAGCGCGGGTGCACGGCGGCGCAACTGGCGCTGGCGTGGCTGCTGGCGCAGGGGCCGGACATCGTTCCCATCCCCGGCACGCGCAGCGTGGAGCGCCTGCAGGACAACCTGGGCGCGCTGGACCTGCGACTGAGCGCGGACGACCTGGCTCGCCTGGACCGCGAGCTGCCCCGCGGAGCGGCGCAGGGCACGCGCTATCCGCAGGCGGCGATGCAGGCGGTGAACCGCTGAGCGCCCCCAGAGCCGGGCTGCGCCCAGCCTGCCCCCCCAAGGGGGTCAAGCCATCTTGGGGCGGCCCAGCGATTGCTTGAGGCCGGTGCAGGAAGTACAAGTGTTTCGGGATGTCCCGGGATTTGCAGCCCGCCCGGGGCCGGCGTAGAGTGCAGAAGTGATCCCGGCGTGCAACCGTGCGCCGGGACCCCTCCGCGCCGCGCCACCCGGCGACCCGGCAGACTCCGGACACCCCGGAAGGCGTGCGCGCACCGTGCCCCATCGTTGCCCGGGGCATGGCCCGCCATGACGCACAACGTCCGAGGAGTCCGCACCCATGCTGCAGCAAGTTCCCGCCGCCCTCCACCCGGAGCACCTGTCGTATCTGCATCCGCAGCCCGACAGTCCCTGGCAGACCTACCTGGCGCAGGTCGACCGCGTGGTTCCCTATCTGGGGCCGCTGGCGCGTTGGGCCGAGACCCTGCGGCGTCCCAAGCGCGCGCTGATCGTGGACGTGCCCATCGAGATGGACGACGGATCGGTGCGGCATT
>JAJZTW010000042.1 GCA_021847345.1 Pseudomonadota bacterium | reverse complement strand
GCAGCGTAGGCCGTGCGCGCTGCGTGCGGTTTCCACGTTGAGCTAACGCCTACGTGCCCTGGAGTCATTCCCGGCCTCGTGCGGCCGCGGCGTGGCTGGCGCGGGGTCGGGTTTCAGGCGTTGCCGGGGGCGCCGCGCCGACTGCGCGGTCGCGGCGCTCGCACCGGCAGCTCGCTCGGCTG
The DNA here is from genome assembly GCA_021847345.1 of Pseudomonadota bacterium. GTDB lineage: Bacteria > Pseudomonadota > Gammaproteobacteria > Burkholderiales > Burkholderiaceae_C > Thiomonas_A. The sequence goes on along the minus strand of JAJZTW010000042.1, from coordinate 34,674 downwards.
CGCGGCCGGCAGCAGGTCGGCCAGGGTGCTGGCGTCGAGGCTTTCCAGGAAGCTGCGCAGCGCGCCGTTGATCACCCCGGTCAGGCGGCAGCGCCCGGTGAGCATGCACTGGTCGTTGGCGCCCATGCATTCGACCAGGTAGAAGTCGGGTTCGACATCGCGCACCACGGCGCCGATGTTGATCTGCTCGGGCGGCCGAGCCAGCCGGATGCCTCCGCCCTTGCCGCGCACCGTCTCCAGCCATCCGGCCTGGCCCAGGCGCTGCGTGATCTTCATCAGATGGGTCTCGGAAATGCGATAGGCGCCGGCCACCTCGGCGATGGTGCACAGGCGGTCGGAGTGCTGCGCCACGTACATCAGCAGGCGCAGCGCGTAGTCGGTCATCGTGGTCAGGCGCATGGGTGTCTCATCGTCTGGACATCCGAGCGTACAGCATGGTCAGGCGCCGGGGCCGCTGCGACGACTGACGGACGATGGCGAAATGATGCCTGCCGAACCCATGCGGCAGGCGTGGGCCTGCCGGTCGATGGTCATGCAAAACGGGCGCAGGCCCTGGCGCCGTGCCTGCCTGAGGGCGTTGCGCGTGTCCTCGATGCCGTCGCGCTCCTGGTAGGCATCGGGGTCGTGCGGGCCTCCGTCGCTGAGCAGCAGAGACCGGCGCCGGGCCGTCGGCTCGCTCTGCATCGGGCGGGTGGCGGCACGCATGGCAGCGCCCATGCGCGTGCAGCGCGAGGGCAGGGCCGGAGTTCAGGCCGGCAGCGGGGTGGCGGAGGGACGCGGGGCGTTGCCGGGGGCTCCGCGGTCGAGCGCGAGGTCGCGCGCCTCGATGTCGCAGCGCCGCCCGCTGATCTGGTCGGCGACCACGCGTGCCGAGCCGCAGGCCATGGTCCAGCCCAGCGTGCCGTGGCCGGTGTTCAGCCACAGGTTGGCGTAGCGGCTGGGCCCGACCACCGGCGTGCCGTCCGGGGTCATCGGACGCAGTCCGGTCCAGAACTCGGCCGCGCCCAGGTCGCCGCCGGGGAACAGCTGGCCGGTGACCATTTCCAGGGTTTCGCGTCGGCGCGGATTCAGGCGCAGGTCGAAGCCGCCGATCTCGGCCATGCCGCCGACCCGGATGCGACGGTCGAAGCGCGTGATGGCGATCTTGTAGGTCTCGTCGAGCACCGTCGAGCGCGGCGCCAGCGCCTCGTCGAGCAGCGGAACCGTCAGCGAGTAACCCTTGATCGGATACACCGGCAGGTCGATGGCCAGCGGTTCGAGCAGCGCCCGCGAATAGCTGCCCAGGGCCAGCACGTAGGCATCGGCCTGCAGCACTTCATCGCCCATGTCGATGCCGGTGATGCGAAGCCCGTCGTGGCGCAGGCCGCGCACGACGCGCTGGTACTCGAAGCGCACGCCGAGGTCGGCGGCCAGGCGCGCCAGGCCCTGCGTGAACAGGTTGCAGTCGCCGGTCTCGTCGTTGGGCAGGCGCAGCCCGCCGACCAGCAGATCGCGCGAGCGTGCCAGCGCCGGCTCGACGCCCGCCAACTGGTCGGCCTGCAGCAATTCGTGTTCCACGCCGCACTCGCGCAGCACGGCGATGTCGCGCTGCGCGGCACGGAACTGGGCGGCGTCGCGAAACACCTGCAGGGTGCCGCCGGTGCGCTGCTCGTATTGCAGCCCGGTGTCGTCGCGCAGCTTGCGCAGGCAGTCCCGGCTGTACTCGGCCAGGCGCATCATGCGCTCCTTGTTGGTGGCGTAGCGCGAGGCCGAGCAGTTGCGCAGCATGGCGTGCATCCAGCGCAGTTGCCACAGCGTGCCGTCGGGGCGGATGGCCAGCGGAGCATGGCGCTGGAACATCCATTTCAGGGCCTTCAGCGGGATGCCCGGCGCCGCCCACGGTGTCGAATAGCCGGGAGAGACCTGGCCGGCATTGGCATGGCTGGTCTCGAGGGCCGGGCCGGGCTGGCGCTCCAGCACCGTGACCTCGGCTCCGGCGCGTGCCAGGTAGTAGGCGGTGGTCACGCCGATGACTCCGGCGCCGAGAACGAGGACTTTCATGGTGCGAACCCAGGAGAGGAAGGTGTTCTGGCAACTGTAGACTCGCCATCTCAGCAAATTTGCCTGATTTATGCCGAATTCGCCGCTATGATCGCTGCCGCAACCCCGCCGGACCCGCCATGGAACGTGAAAGACACCCCCTGGATCGCATCGATCGCAAGATGCTCGACATCCTGCAGCGCGAGGGTCGCCTGCCGATCACGGAACTTGCGTCGCGAGTCGGCCTGAGCACGTCGCCGTGCGCCGAGCGGGTCAAGCGCATGGAGCGAGAAGGCGTGATCACCGGCTATTGCGCCATCGTGTCGCCGGCCGCCGTCGACAAGGGCCTGCTGGTGTTCGTGGAGATCAAGCTGGCGGCCAAGGGGGCCGACGTGTTCGACGCCGTGCGCGACGAGTTGCTGCACATGCCCGAGGTGCTGGAGTGCCACCTGATCTCGGGGGAGTTCGACTACCTGCTGAAATTCCGCCTGCGCGACATGCGCGAGTACCGCGGCCTGCTCGGCAACATCCTCAAGCGCCTGCCGGTGACCGCCGAGTCGCGCAGCAGCATCGTCATGGAGGAGATCAAGGAATCATTCTTCCTGCCGCTGGCGCGCTGAGTCGCGTCGCACTTCGCGGCCCCGGCACGATCTCGATCAAGGACGACGTCGCCGGCTCGGGTTACCCTGTGCACTCGAGTGGTTGCCGCAGGGGAAACACGATGAGTGACGATGCCTCGACCGAAGACCTTCTGAGTTTCGGTGTGCGCGTGCAAAGCGCGCGCGACGTGTCGCAACTGCGCTGGTTGCTGGCGCACGCCGACGCCCTGGTGGTGCGCATGACCGCCGCCCGAATGACCACGCGCCTGGCCCCGCGCCCGCAGCAGGTCATCGCCGAACTCGGCCTGGAGCGCCGCCGCCGGCCGCGTGAAGGCCTCGCGCCGGCACCGGTGCACGCCAGGATGGGCGCGCATGCGCGCCAGCGCGAGCACGGCTGGTACTCGCGCTGACGCTTCGTCGCCCGATCAGGGCCTGGACGGCATGTCCATGCCCTTCATGTCGCCATGCGGAGCGCCGCTGGCTCCCGGCTTGCGCACCGCGAAGGGCACCTCGAGCCGGGTGCCGTCGGAGAATTTCAGCGTGATCGGAACCTGCTGGCCCGGACTCACGGGCTTGCGGGGTTGCATCAGCATGATGTGGTAGCCGCCCGGCGCGAACACCAGGTCGCCGTGGGCCGGAATCTCGGCCTTGCTCACCGGCAGCATGCGCATGGTTCCATCCTGCATTTCACTGCGATGCAGCATGACCTGGCCATAGTCGGCGCTGGACGCGCCGATCAATGCCACCATGTGCGCGCCGTCGTTGTGCAGGCGCATGTAGCCGCCTGCCGGCAGACCCGCCGGCAGCCAGCGGATCCACGCGTCGCTGACGCGCACCTGGGCATCGTGGGCAGCGGCGAAGGCCGCCGGGGAAGCCGCGAGAGCGGCGCCCAGCAGCAGTGCCACGCAGGCACGGCGGGTCAGGGTCTGGGGAAATCGTGCTTGGTTCATCATTCAATCCATGGCAAAGCGACGGCCGGCGCGCCATGGCACCGGTCCGCCTAGTGAGAGAGTGCCCCCAGGGCCGGGCCTGGGGCCCGACCCGTTCCACCTCGCAGCTTGCAGGCTGCTCGGATTCGGCCGGCGCGCTGCTGTGCGCAGGCACAGCAGCTGGTCCGGCCTCATCCCCCGTGGGGGTCGAGAAAACTTGGGGCGGCCCTGCGTTTTCTCGTGAGGGGTGTGCTGATCGGGTGTTGTCGCGCGCGGGTCCGCCGCGTGCGCCTTCACGCATGCGGCCTCAGGCCCGCTCCGGCTGCCAGGGTGGGGCCCGCGGTGGAGGGCGCCGCGAGACGCTCACCGGCCGCGTCGGAGCATGGCGCGCCAGGCTCGGCGCGCAGCACGCCGTCGCCGCGGCACGCGGGCCCGCATGGGGCGGCGGCGGGGCCATGGCCGGCACCGATGCGGCGCCCGGCAGCGCGGCCGTGAAATGCAGCGCGATGCGCCGTGGCGAATGCTGCCGCCCCGGCGCGGCCCCAGGGGTCTGGCCGTCGGCCGAGCAGAACGGCACGAGCACCGTGAGCCCCGGGGTCGGCAGGGCCTGGGCGAATGGCGCGCAGGCCAGCGCCAGCAGCACCCCGATCAGCAGGGCGTGGCGGCGCGCGGGGTTTCGCAGGCGGTCGAGCAGGTGGGTCATGCCGGATGGTTTGCCGGCGATCATAGCCGCGCCCTGGTGCCATCCGGCGGGATTCGCCGCAAGCTTGATCGGAATCGGTTTCCCGCTCGCCCTGGCTGCCGATACTCTGACGGCAACAGTGCGGCGCCGTGCATGCGCCGCAAGCACCGCACATGCTCGAACTCCTGTGGGCCTGGCTGCCCTTCCTGATCAGCGCCGCCGACGCGGCGCCGGCGATGGATCAGCCTCCGAAGTAGTGCGGCAGGATGCGCTGGCGGGACGTGGCCGGATTGGCCGCCAGCAGGTGCCGGTCGGTGGTGACGATGATCAGCCCGTCCATCGGATCGCCGAAGCCGTGCACCGTGGGGCGCTTTTTCGGCGCCGTCACGCCTCCCGGCTCGTGCGCCAGTTCGGCGTGAATCGAGCAGAAGTAGAACTTCAGCCCGGCGTGCCGGAAGCGGATGGTGTAGGTGTGCACCGCATGCCCGGGCCCGGGGGTTCCTTCGACGGCGCCGTCGAAGCGCTTGCTGGTGGCGCCGGTGGCGGGGTCGTAGCCGACGATGGTGTGCGGGCCGGTGTCCTGGTCGACGAACACCACCGGCTGCCCGGGGCGCACCGCGACCACGTTCTCCAGGAACTCGTTGGCGCCGTTCATGTGCACGTAGACCGGCGGCGGCGCGGGCTTGCTCCACGCAGCGCCCGCGAGGGCCAGCCAGGCCACGGCCACCGACGTGCCGATTGCCGCGATGCGGCGGGACCTCGAATCGCTCATGACGCCACTCCGTCGGGCAGCCCATGCCGCCCCGGGTTCACAAGCTAGGGCGAGGCGCTGGAGCGGTCAATGTCCGAACACACCGGCTTACCGATGCAACGCCTGCTTGCGTGGCGCCTTCAGGCCGGGCCGCAGGGAGGTCCCGAAGGCTGGTGTTGTTCCAGCCAGCGCGATTCGGCGTCGCTGAACAGTCGTGAACGGGTGAGAAATCGCAGGCCGTGGGGGCCTTCGAGCGAAAACATGCCGCCGCGCCCTTGAATCACGTCGATGATCAGGTGGGTGTGCTGCCAGTACTCGAACTGCGGCCCGCTGATGTAGAAGGGCGCCGGGCCGACGCTGCCCAGGCGCCGATCGCGGTCGCCGACCACGAATTCGCCCTGGGGATAGCACATGGGCGAACTGCCGTCGCAGCAGCCGCCGGATTGGTGGAACAGCACGGGTCCGTGCTGCGCCACCAGGCGCTCGACCAGTTGCAGTGCCGCGGGCGTGGCGCTCACGCGCGCCACCTGCGTGATGGGCGCCGTGGGCGCGGTGGAAGCGGAAGTGTCCTGCATGAGGGTTCGCGGCGGCCGGGCACGTCGTTGCCGGCGTGCCCGGCCGCCGTCGATCGGCGGGGTTCAGAAAAAGCCCAGGGGCTTCTCGGAGTAGCTCACCAGCAGGTTCTTGGTCTGCTGGTAGTGGTCGAGCATCATCTTGTGATTCTCGCGTCCGATGCCCGATTGCTTGTAGCCGCCGAAGGCCGCGTGCGCCGGATAGTGGTGGTAGCAGTTGGTCCACACGCGTCCGGCCTGGATGCCGCGGCCCATGCGGAAGGCCGTGTTGACGTCGCGGCTCCACACCCCGGCGCCCAGGCCGTACAGGGTGTCGTTGGCGATGTCCAGCGCCTCGGCTTCATCGCGGAAGGTGGTCACCGACACCACCGGGCCGAAGATCTCCTCCTGGAAGATGCGCATCTTGTTGTGGCCCTTGAACACCGTCGGCTTGACGTAGTAGCCGCCGGCCAGGTCGCCCTCGAGCACGTTGCGGGCGCCGCCGGCGAGCACCTGCGCGCCTTCCTGGCGGCCGATGTCGATGTAGGACAGGATCTTCTCGAGCTGCTCGTTGGAGGCCTGCGCGCCGATCATGGTGTTCATGTCCAGCGGGTTGCCCTGCTTGATCGCGGCCACGCGCTTGAGCGCCTTGTCCATGAACTGCTCGTAGATCGACTCCTGCACCAGCACGCGGCTCGGGCAGGTGCAGACCTCGCCCTGGTTGAGCGCGAACAGCGCGAAGCCTTCCAGCGCCTTGTCCAGGAAGCCGTCGTCCTTCGACAGCACGTCGGCGAAGAAGATGTTGGGCGACTTGCCGCCCAGCTCCAGGGTCACCGGGATCAGGTTCTGGCTGGCGTACTGCGAGATCAGGCGCCCGGTGGTGGTCTCGCCGGTGAAGGCGATCTTGGCGATGCGGTTGCTCGACGCCAGCGGCTTGCCGGCCTCCAGCCCGAAGCCGTTGACCACGTTGACCACGCCCGGCGGCAGCAGGTCGCCGATGACTTCCATCAGCACCAGGATGGACACGGGGGTCTGTTCGGCGGGCTTGATCACCACGCAATTGCCGGCCGCCAGCGCGGGGGCCAGCTTCCACACGGCCATGAGCAGAGGGAAGTTCCACGGAATGATCTGGCCGACCACGCCCAGCGGCTCGTGGAAATGGTAGGCGTAGGTCTCGTGGTCGATTTCGCTGATGCCGCCTTCCTGCGAGCGCACGCAGCCGGCGAAATAGCGGAAGTGGTCGACGGCCAGCGGCAGGTCGGCGAAGGTCGTCTCGCGGATCGGCTTGCCGTTGTCCCAGGTTTCGGCGGCGGCCAGCATGGGCAGGTTGGCCTCGATGCGGTCGGCGATGCGGTTGAGCACCACGGCGCGCTCGGCCGGCGACGTCTTGCCCCATGCATGCTTGGCCTTGTGCGCGGCGTCGAGTGCACGCTCGACGTCCTCGGCGGTGGAGCGCGGGATCTCGCAGAACGCGCGGCCGGTGATCGGGGTGATGTTGTCGAAATACGCACCGCCGGCGGGCGCCACCCACTCGCCGCCGATGTAGTTGCCATAGCGCTTCTTGAAGGCCACAGCGGTCCCGAATTTGCCGGGCTCGAGCATATCCATGCCAGTCTCCTGAATGTGGGATGCGGCGCGACGCGGTGCCGGGCCTGCGGCTTCGTCTTTGCAACACCCGTGCCAGCGCCGGCTCGCGAGGCGCTCGGCAGGCACGCTCCCTGGAGCAAGGGTCGCGCGCCGCGCGCGACTGTCGCAAGCTGCCGCAGGCGCGGTGTGGCGCGCCTGTCGCGCGACAGCCCTGCGACAGCGCCGAGCGCCTCGCGGGGCCATGGAGCGGCAGGTGAGTAAAGAAATCGAAAGACAAGAACAGAAATTGTTAATTTTCTTTATCAAAACACAAATCTAGGATGTGTCCTCGATGCCCCTGGGGGTTCCAGCGGGCCTTGCTCACCGACACGCTTCCTGGCCCGACTTCCGATGTCCTGGATTCCCGCAAGCTCCGTGATCGCCCTGGCCGCACCGCTGGTGTCGGCCACCGTCTCGCTGCTGCTGATGCACGACCGCGCCAGGGGACGCATCGCGGCGCGGGTGAGCATCGCGGCGGTGGCGCTGAGCCTGTTGCTCTGGTTGGCTCTGCTGGCGCGCCACCTGGCGGTCGGTGCGTTGCCGGCACTGTCGCTGCCGGGGCGCTCGCTGCTGCTGCTGCTCGACCCGCTGAGCCTGGCGCTCGGCGTGGTGATTTCCGGCATCAGCCTGGTGGTGCACGTGTACGCGCTGAACTACATGGCCGACGAGCCGGGCTACGGACGCTTTTTCGCCTTGCTCGATCTCATGACCGCGGCGCTGCTGCTGCTGGTCGCGGCCGGCGACCTGCTCACGCTGGTGGCGGCCTGGCTGCTCGTCGGCCAGTTGCTGTTCTTCCTGCTGGGCGAGGACCGTTCGCGCGAGGCCGCCGGGCGCTACGCCTTCTGGACCTTCATCGCCAATCGCATCGGCGACGTGTCGTTGCTGGCCGGTGCGCTGCTGCTGGGCCATGCCTACGGCAGCACCCAGCTGCCCGAGCTGTTCGCGCGCATCGGCGCGCAGCCGGGCTTGAGCATGGACGGCCTGCCGGTGCTGCCGCTGGCCGGCCTGCTCGTGGCGTCGGCCGGCTTCGTGCGCTCGGCGCAGTTCCCGCTGCATGTGTGGCTGCCGTACACCATGGACGGCCCCACCCCGGTGTCGGCGCTGATGCATGCCGGCATCGTCAACGCCGGCGGCTTCCTGCTCAATCGCTTCGCGCCGCTGTTCGTGCAGGTTCCGATGGTGCTGCACCTGTGCTTCGCCGTGGGGCTGGTCACCGCGCTGCTCGGCTCGGCGCTGATGCTGACCCAGAACGACATCAAGAAGTCCCTGGGTTACTCGACCATGGGTCAGATGGGCTTCATGATCATGGAGTGCGGCGTGGGCGCGTTCTCGCTGGCCGTGTACCACCTGATCGCGCACGGCCTGTTCAAGGCCACGATGTTCCTGAATTCCGGCGGGGTGATCGGGCAGGCCCGGCACGACGACGGCGTGCCGCCGGACGACATCTACACCTTCGTGGTCGAGCATCGGCCCGTGAAGACCGTGCGCCTGCCGTGGCTGCTGGCGGCGCTGATCACCGTGCTCGTGCCGGCCTTGCTGCTGGGCCTGTCGCACTGGCTGGTGGCTTCCGATTTCTTCCACGAGCAGGGGGCGGTGGTCCTGCTGTTCTTCGGCTGGGTCACCGGCGCGCAGGTGTTCTTCTCCATCTACAAGCTGCCCAGCGAGAACCCGTGGCGCCTGATGATCCTGCTGGTGGCGTCGATGCTGGTGGTGGTCGCCGGCTACACCGTGGTCGGTCATGCCTTCGAGGCCTTCCTCTACCCCGGCGCCGGCATGCGCGAGGCGCTTTACTCCGCCGCCGGCATCGACCTCGTCGCCTTCGACCTCATCAGCGTGCTGCTGGTGCTGGTGCTGGTGGGCGCCTGGCTGGTCACCTTCTACGCCCAGTCGCTGGATCTTCAGGGCAGGCGCGGTTCGCTGTGGAACGCCATCTACCTGAATCTGTACGCGCTGTTCTCGCGCGAGCTCTACGTGGTCGACGTGTACGCGCGAGTCGCCCGCTTCATCGTGCGCGGCGCCACACGCCTGAACGTGGCCCTGCGCTGGACATGAGGAGCCTGGCATGTTGCTGAGTCTGCTCGCCGCGTTGCTGTTGCCCGGCGTGTTCCCGTTGAGCATGGTGTTCGGCGCGCTGCTGGGCCGGCTGCCGGGCAACGCCGCGCGCACGCTGGCGCTGGCCTTGTTGCCGGCGGCCGGGGTGCTGCTGCTGAGCCTGGCGGACCCGCCGCGCCATGGGCTTGCCGCGCTGCAGGCGCTGATGCTGGGCTCCGCGGTGCTGTACGCCTGGCGCCTGCTGGGCGTGCGCGAGCTGTTCGTGTGGGCGCGACTGCAGGCGGCCTCGGCCGGCGCGCTGGTATGGCTGGCCTGGCTGCACGGCGCGCACGGCGCGCGGCTGTTCGCGCTGGCGGCCGCGCTGCTCGCGCCGGCGGTGCTGCTCAGCCTGCTGGCGGGCTCCATGCAGCGCCGCGTCGGAGCCGCCTACGCCGGGCTGCGCGGCAGCATCGGCGGCGCCTATCCCAGGCTGGGCGCGGCGCTCGCGGTGTGCCTGCTGGCGGTGCTGGCGCTGCCGCCCTTCCCGGGATTTCTCGCCCTGCTGGATCTGTTGCGCCAGCTCGGCGGCGGTGCCGCCGCCGTCGTGCTGCTGGTGTGGCTGCTGTGGAGCTGGGCCGGTGCCATGCTGTGGCAGGGCACGCAGTTCGGCCCGGCCTGGCCGGCGGCCCCTGCGCCCGACCTGGCCCGCGCGCAGTTGTTCGGCCTGAGCCTGGCGGCGGGTGTGTTCGTGCTGGGCGGGCTGCTGTGGAGTGGAACATGGTCGACGTTCTGAGCCTGGGCAAGCGTCTGCGCGTGCGCGCCACGGCCTATGTGGCCGCCGAGCCGGTGCCGTTCTTCTGGCCCATGCGCACCTTCATTCATCACAATCCGCTGTTCGGGCTCGAGCACCTGCCTTTCGAGCAGGCGGTGCGCCGCGGTGCCGGCCTGTTCCACGCGCGTGTGTTCCTGCCTCGCGGCCAGTACCAGGCCTGGCGGCGCGAGGGCAAGGTCGACGAGGCCGCGCTGGAGCGCGGCCTGCGGCAGGCGGCTGCCGGTTTCGCGGCCGTGCCAGGGGTCGACTGGGAGGACTGGCTGCGCGCCTTGACCGCGGCGCCGCACGAGCGCAGCGGTGTCGAGCCCGGCGCGCTGGCGCCCGACGTGGCGGCCGTGCTGCAGGGGCGCGCCATCGAGTCCGCCGAGCCCTCGCCGCAGCAGCTGCGCGACATGCTCTCCCAGCGCTTCGCCCCGTCGCGTCCGCTGCCGGAATGCGTGGATGCGCTGTGGGGCACCCGCCTGGCCGACGAGCTCGACGAACTCGTGGTCAAGAGCTGCCTGGACTTTTTCGACGAGGACCAGTCGTCGTGGCGCATGCCGGGGCGCGAGCGCGGGCTGTTCGCCGCCTGGAGCGACATCGCCCGGCGCAATGTGCGCCTGTTCGTGCGCGGACTGCAGATGCGCCGCCTGCTCGACCAGGTGGCCGACGCCGAGTCCGCGGTGGTGCTGGTGATGCAGACCCTGGGCATCGAGCCCGACGACTGGCCCGAGTATTTCACCCACGAGCTCACGCGACTGCATGGCTGGACCGGGTTCGTGCGCTGGCGCTCGTCGGCCAAGCACTACCACTGGGCGCGCCAGCATCCGGCCGACGTGGTCGACCTGCTGGCCATTCGCCTGCTCATCGGCCTGGCCCTGCTGCAGGAAAGCCGGCGCGATCGCGGCACCCCGGCCGATCGCGCCCAGTTGCACGACATGCTGGAGAGCCGAGGCGCATCGGCCCTGCTGCGCGAGGCCCTGCACAGCGGCCAGGTGCTGCCCCAGTGGGCGCTGCGCTTCGAGCAGGCCGTGGCGCGGGACGACGATGCCCGCGACCGGGAATTGCTGCGCGCGTACTGGCCCCACTGGCGGGCCGAGCGCGCGCTGGCGCAGGCCGAGGCTCTGCGCGAGCTGGCCGAGGCCGCCGGCGGCGCGCAGGCGGTGCAGGCGCTGGCGGCGCTGGATGCCGAAGGCATCGAGCGGCTGCTTCGGGGCCTGCACGAGTTCTCGCTGCGCGAGGGCCTGCTGTGGACCGAGGCCATGGAGTCGAGCGCCATCGCCCGGCTGCTCGACGGCGTGCAGGTTCCACGCGACGCGGTGGCCGGCAAGCGCCCGTTCGCGCAGGCCCTGTTCTGCATCGATGTGCGATCCGAGCCGTACCGACGCAACCTGGAGCGAATCGGCGACTACCAGACCTTCGGCATCGCCGGCTTCTTCGGCGTGCCGGTCGGCTTCCTGGGGTATGGCAAGGGCAGCGAGACCCACCTGTGCCCGGCGGTGGTGACGCCGCGCAACCTGGTGCTGGAACTGCCCTCGGCACTGCATCCCGACAACGAGGATTTCCTGGGTACGCTGGAGCACGTGCTGCACGAGCTCAAGAGCTCGCTGCTGTCACCCTACGTGACCGTGGAGGCGCTGGGCGTGCTGTTCGGCCTCGATCTCTTCGGCAAGACCATGGCGCCGCTGGCCTATGCCCGCTGGCGCAAGCGCCTGGAGCCCGGGCGCGCGCCCACGCGCCTGCTCATCGACAAGCTCAGCCGAGAGCATGCCGACTCGATCATTCGCACCCTGCAGCGCAGCCTGATCGTGAAGGCCCTGCGCAGCGAACTGGGCATCGAGCGCGAGCGGGTGGACGACGAGCTGATCCGCGAGTTGCGCGAGACCGCGCTGCGGCGGCGCGACGGAGCCACGCGCCTGCGCGCCGAATTCGGAATCGGCGCGGCGCGCGAGGCGGCGTTCATCGACACCCTGCGCGAGGGCTATCGCGTCGATCCCGACTACGCCAATTACCAGATGGTGCGCCTGGCGCGCATCGGCTACGCGCTGGAGGAACAGGTCCAGTACGTGTACACCGCGCTGACCATGATCGGGCTGACCCGGGTGTTCTCGCGCTTCGTGCTGGTGGTCGGCCACGCGCAAAGCACCACCAACAACCCCTACGAGTCCGCGCTGGACTGCGGGGCCTGCGGTGGCGGGCCGGGCCTGATCAACGCTCGCGTGCTGGCGCAGATGGCCAACAAGCCGCAGGTGCGCCAGCGCCTGCGCGAGCGCGGCATCGACATTCCCGACGACACCTGGTTCGTGCCGGCGCTGCACACCACGACCACCGACGAGGTCGAGCTGCACGACGTCGACCTGCTGCCGCCGCGCCACCTGGTGTACCTGGAGCGACTGCGCAACGGGCTGCGGGCGGCGTCGCGCCTGGCCGCCGCCGAGCGCATTCCACGCCTGCTCGAGCACCGCGGCGACGCGCGGCCGGGGCAGGCCCAGCGCATCGCCCGCCGCATGGCCGTCGACTGGGCGCAGACGCGCCCCGAGTGGGGCCTGGCCAACAACGTGTACGCGGTGGTCGGCCGGCGCGAGCTGACCCAGTCCAGCGATCTCGAGGGGCGCTCCTTCCTGCTGTCCTACGACTGGCGCTGCGACCCCAAGGGCCGCCTGCTGGAGAACCTGCTGGCCGCGCCGGTGGTGGTGGGTCAGTGGATCAACCTGGAGCACTTTTTCTCCACCGTCGACAACCAGCGATTCGGCAGCGGCAGCAAGGCCTATCACAACGTGGCCGGCCGTTTCGGCGTGATGACCGGCAATCTCAGCGACCTGCGCACCGGGCTGCCGATGCAGACCGTGATGCGTGGCGGCCGGCCCTACCACGAGCCGATGCGCCTGATCGCGCTGATCGAGGCCCCGCTGGAGATGGCCGCGCGCGCGCTGGGCAGCGTGGTGAAGGTCAAGAACCTGGTCTACGGAGGATGGGTTCGCGCCATCGTGCTCGACCCCACGCAGGGCTACAAGCCCCATGTCTACGAGGACGGCCGCTGGCAGGAACGCCCGGCACTGGCCGTCGCAACCGAGCAGGAGCTGGTCGCATGAACGCCGTGAAGCTGTATCCGCTGAAAAAGCTCGAGATCATCCTCGAGGGAGTGCACCGCGAATTCGCCACCGACCTGCTCGACCGGGCGGGGGTCAAGGGCTACACCATCGTCGGCAACCTGTCGGGCAAGGGCAGTCACGGCCTGTACGAGGGGCATCTGATGTTCAACGAGGACGACGTGCTGATCATGATCATCGCCGCCGTTCCCGAGGAGCTGGTCGATGCGCTGCTGGAGGGTTTCCAGTCTTTTTTCGACGCCCACTCCGGCGTGGTGTTCGTGTCGGACATCCAGGTCGGCCGCCTGGTCAAGTTCCGCGGCTGAGTCGGCCGGGTCATAGGTAAAAATAACTTAATCGATGTGTTGTAGATGTAAATTGCCCTTATTTCAGTCGACGGTTATGGTTACACCACCTTTCTGTTTACCGGACAGGGCCGGGGCGCGTCGAACAGCATGCCGGCCCTTCAGGCCCGCTTTCGACCCGTCATTCCCAAGGAGTCAATGACATGGCAGTGAAGACCTACCAGGCCGGCGTCAAGGAGTACCGGCAGACCTACTGGATGCCCGAGTACACCCCGCTCGACAGCGACCTCCTGGCCTGCTTCAAGATCACGCCGCAACCCGGCGTGGATCGCGAGGAGGCCGCTGCCGCCGTCGCCGCCGAGTCGTCCACCGGCACCTGGACCACGGTGTGGACCGACCTGCTGACGGACCTGGACTACTACAAGGGCCGCGCGTACCGCATCGAGGACGTGCCGGGCGACGACACCTGCTTCTACGCCTTCATCGCCTACCCGATCGACCTGTTCGAGGAAGGCTCGGTGGTCAACGTGTTCACTTCGCTGGTGGGCAATGTGTTCGGCTTCAAGGCCATTCGCGCGCTGCGCCTGGAGGACGTTCGTTTTCCGCTGGCCTACGTGAAGACCTGCAACGGCCCGCCCCACGGCATCCAGGTCGAACGCGACGTCATGAACAAGTACGGGCGTCCGCTGCTGGGCTGCACCATCAAGCCCAAGCTGGGCCTGTCGGCGAAGAACTACGGCCGCGCGGTCTATGAGTGCCTGCGCGGTGGCCTGGACTTCACCAAGGACGACGAGAACGTCAATTCGCAGCCGTTCATGCGCTGGAAGCAGCGTTTCGACTTCGTGCAGGAAGCCACCGAGAAGGCCGAGGCCGAGACCGGCGAGCGCAAGGGCCACTACCTGAACGTGACGGCGCCGACGCCGGACGAGATGTTCAAGCGTGCCGAGTACGCCAAGTCCATCGGCGCGCCGATCATCATGCACGACTACATCACCGGGGGCTTCTGCGCCAACACCGGGCTGGCGCAGTGGTGCCGCGACAACGGCATGCTGCTGCACATCCACCGTGCCATGCATGCCGTGCTCGACCGCAACCCGCACCACGGCATCCACTTCCGCGTGCTGACCAAGATCCTGCGCCTGTCGGGCGGCGATCACCTGCACACCGGCACCGTGGTGGGCAAGCTCGAGGGCGACCGCGCGTCGACCCTGGGCTGGATCGACCTGCTGCGTGAGTCCTTCGTCGCCGAAGACCGCTCGCGCGGCCTGTTCTTCGACCAGGACTGGGGTTCCATGCCGGGCGCCTTCGCGGTCGCCTCCGGCGGCATCCACGTCTGGCACATGCCCGCGCTGGTGACCATCTTCGGTGACGACTCGGTGCTGCAGTTCGGCGGCGGCACGCTGGGCCACCCCTGGGGCAACGCCGCCGGCGCCGCCGCCAACCGCGTGGCGCTGGAAGCCTGCGTGCAGGCCCGCAACGAAGGACGCCAGCTGGAGAAGGAAGGCAAGGACATCCTGACCGCCGCGGCCCAGCATTCCCCCGAACTGAAGATCGCGATGGAGACCTGGAAGGAGATCAAGTTCGAGTTCGACACCGTCGACAAGCTCGACGTGGCGCACCGCTGATCCGAACCCTCACCCCATCCATCTTTCTGACAAGGAATCCATCATGGCTGCCGTGCAAGCCTACAAGGCGACGAACAAGTACGAGACCTTCTCCTACCTTCCCCAGATGAGCCCCGACCAGGTGCGTCGGCAGATCGCCCACGCCATCGCGCAGGGCTGGAACCCGGCGATCGAGCACACCGAGAAGGGCACGCTGGCGAAGGTGAGCTTCTGGTACATGTGGAAACTGCCCATGTTCGGCGAACAGTCGGTCGACGCCGTGCTGGCCGAGATCGAGGCCTGCCACCGCGAGTTTCCCGACCACATGGTGCGCTTCGTGGCCTACGACAACTACTCTCAGAGCCAGGGCGCCGCGTTCGTCGTCTACCGCTGAAGCCCGGGCGCGGCGCAGGCCGCGCCCCATCGCACCGCCCGAGCACTCCACGCACCGAGGTCTTCCATGACGAATCCTGCTGCCGGCCACGCCCAGGCGACCCTGTCGGGTCGTGAGCTGGCTCTCCAGCGGCGCCAGGCCATGGCGCTGCGCGGCAAGAGCGCCGCGAAAGCGGCTCCCGCCGCCTACCGTGCGCAGCGCGCCGAACCTGTTGCCGCATCCACCGCCTCCGGCGGCGACGCGCGCACCGCGCAGGCCGGCGTGGTCGCCATGGACACGCTTGCCGTGGCGATGAATCCGGCGCGTGCGCGTCGCCAGGCCTTGTCGCTGCGCGGCAAGGCCGCCGTCGGTGCCGCGGCCACCCGGCCCGTGGCCGAGTCTTCGCCGCCGCCCGTGCGGGAAGCCGTGCAGGCCGCGCCCAGCGCTGCCTGCGCTGGCGGCAGCGCCTGCAGTTGTGGTGGTGGCGCCGCCAAGCCGGCTGCCACTGCGCTGCCGCCGGTTCAACTCGGGCAGGGACGGCGTGCCGCGATGCAGCGCCGCCAGGCGCAGGCCACCGCCGGCGCCGGCAAGGCGCCGCCGGCGGCTCGGCCCAGCGGGCGCGTGCGGCCGCGGGAACAGGCCGCGGCTGCGGCCAAGGTCGAGCAGGGACATACGCTGTCCGGGCAGCTGGTCACTGGAACCCAGGTGGAACGCACCGTGCGCGTGACCGGCAACGAGCCCGGCAGCTGCCGTGCCGTCACCGGCACCGAATACATCGGAAGCGAGCAGTTCGAGTCCCTGTGCGCGACGCGCCCGGCACCCGCGGCGCCGAAGGTGCTCGCCGGGCGTACCGATCGTGGCCAGGCTTTCACCGGCACGCTGCTGGACCGTCCCGCTCGCGTCACCGGCTCGGAGCAGGGGGCCGACCGCGCCGTCACCGGCACGCGCTACCTGGCGCCGGGCGTCGACAATGCGCCCGCCAAGGTCGAGCTCACGCACACCGCCAATGGTCGAGCCGTCACCGGCACCAACGTCGACAGCGCCCGCCGTGCCACCGGCACCGAGGCCGGCGGCTGCCGCCCGGTCACCGGCACCGAATACCTGTCGTCCGAACACTTCCGCGCCGTCTGTGCCACCCAGCCGCCGGCGCAGCCGCGCAAGGTCAGCGTGATGTCGAGTCGCGATGGCGAATGCGTCACCGGCAGCAGTGTCGAGCGCAGCTCCCGCGTGACCGGCAACGAGGCAGGCTCCGAGCGCGCGGTGACGGGCAACCAGTATTTCAACGCCAAGGACTTCACCTCGTCGCTGATCGCGGCGGCGCGTGCCGGGGCCTCGCTCGCGGAGGCCGGCGACCGCCCAAAAGCCCGCGGTGACGAGCGCCAGGGCTGCACGCGCGTCACCGCTTCGAATCGAGGCAGCATCCAGTCGCGCCTGGCCATGCCGGCGCGCGCCGCGGCGTCCGTCGGGAGCCAGGGCATGAGCATTCCGGCGCGTGCCGTCACCGGGGATCGCCCCGGCGGCGGGGGCGCGCCCACCACGGGCGACGAACGCGGCGCCTGCGAGCCGGTGACCGGCACGCCTTACGTGGGAGACGACAACCGGGCCGCCCATTGCGTGGCGCCGGCGGATCCCGCGCCGGCGTCCGAGCCCGGCGGTTTCAGCATTCTCACCCCCGGACACGCCGCGCTGGGGCGCGAGCGTGGCCGTGGCATCACCGGCAACGCGATGGGCACCGAGCGCATCACCGGTCCGGTGAACAAGGCGCAGGGCCTGATCACCGGCACGCCCGAGTTCCGTCGCCCGGAGCCGCGCCAGGAGCCCGCCGAGGTGCAGGCCGCGCCGCGTGGCGCGAACCGGCTCAGCGGCGAGGGCAGCCAGCAGGGGGTGCGCATTTCCGGCGATGTGTGGATGGATCGCTCGCGGGTCACCGGCACCGAGGGTTCGTCGGCGCACGCCCGCAACCCCTCGCTGCGCGGGCAGCCGCGTGGCACGGCCGGCGGCGCCGCCGCCCCACGCGGCGACGTCGAGCGCCCGCAGGTGCCGCCGTCGCGCGTGACCGGCTCGTCCGGCAATAGCGAGCGCGGGGCGGTGGTCACCGTCTCGGGCGGCGCGCGCGGCTGACGCTGGGAGCTCGGGACATGAATACCCTCAAGCGTCGCGCGGCCATGCAGGGTCGCGGCCGTCCGGTGATGGCCACGTCGGCCCCTGCCGACGCGCCCGTCGATGTCGCGCCCAACCCGGCCTGTGTGATCGGCCCCGGGCAGGAGTGCCGGCACCCGCTGGTCGACGCCGTGACCAACCAGCGCCTGTTCGACTATGAGCGCGACGTGCGGGCACGCTTCACCGGCGTGGTCGACATGCTGCGCGGCATCTCGGCACTGCAGCACGAACCGGACTTCGTCGAGCGCGCCCAGCGCATCGCCATGCAGCGCATGGAGTGGCCGCTGCCCGAGGAGTTGCTGCGCAACGCCTGGGTGCGCGGCCTGGACATGCGCGCGCTGCACGCCCATTGCCAGTTCCATGCCGCGCGCCGCTGCGTGCGACTGGCCGAGGCCGAACAGGCACCGTGGCGCGCCGGCCTTGCGCTGCAGGTACGCGAACTGGCCGAGTGCGGCTTCCACACCGTCGACATCTCGCCCTGCGCCGACGGGCGCCTGCAGGGCGTCGTGCCCTACGTGATGCGCATGGCGCAGGACGGCCATGTGCTGGTCAAGGCCTACGCCGGCGCCATGTTCGATGTCGAGGCCGACATGGCCGACTGGGCGCGGCGCGAGCTCGAGCGCCTCAACGGCGCCTTCGATCACCTGCCTCGCGGCGACGGCGCGCTGCGCTACCTGAAGGTGGCGGTGTATCACTTCAGCAGCGCGCATTCGGCCGAGCAGGGCTGCGCCTTCCACGCCAGCAACGACCGCCAGGCGGTGGAGTCGGCGGCGGCGCGCCTGGACGAGCTGCGCGTGGCCGTCGAGCGGACCTACGGCGTCGGCGCGGCGCCCGAGGTGCTGCTGATCGGACTCGACACCGACCTGGACGCGTTGCGCATCCACCTTCCCGATGGCGACGGCGACGTCAATCCCTATCGCTATGTCGATACCGCCGAGCTGTACCGCGAGAGCCTGGGCATGACGGCCGCGCAGGCGCGCGAGCACATCGCGGCGCGGGTCGACGAAGCCCAGCGCATGCAGGGATGGGGCCAGGGGTACGGCAGCATGCGCGACGGCATGCGACGCCTGGCGCTGGCGCTGGCCGAGGCCAACCTGTCGCAGATCGAATACGTGATCCGGCACCATGCCGGGCGCTACGCGGTGATCGGGCACGACGAGGAGTTCATCTGCGCCGGCGACCCGCTGCCGGACCTGCAGTTGCGCAACCTGTTCTACCTGGCGCACCTGGACACCGTCGAGGAAGGTGTGGCCGACCTGGACGTGGGCATGCGCATTTTCCGCGGCCTGAACCTGCGCCAGGGACTGGCGGTGCCGATCCTGGTGCATTTCTGCTACGACGCCCGCGTGCCCAGTGCGCGCGAGCGCGCCGCCGCGAGGGCACGGCGCGTGCGTGACGCCATCGTGGAGCGCTACGCGCCGTTGGCCGCCGACGGCATGCTGCACTGTCGCATGGCCCTCAGCGCGCACGGCGACGGCGAGCGCTGCGAGTTCCTCGACGACCCGGATTCCGGGTCGGGGCACTGAGGAGCCCGGCCATGCGCATCATGCGAGTGGAAAAGACCCTGGTGTCGACGAATCGCATCGACAGTTTCGGGCATCGCCCGCTGCTGGTGGTGCAGGACAAGCCCGGCGGGACGCGATCGGTGGCGGTGGACGCCGTCGGCTGCGTGCCCGGCGACTGGGTGCTGTGCGTGGGCTCGTCGGCGGCGCGTGATGCCGCCGGAGCCAAGGACTTTCCGTCCGACCTGACCATCGTCGGGATCATCGACCACTGGAGCGCGGAGGCCTGATGGAAATCTGGCAGGTCAAGGACGAACTGGTCTGCACGCGGCGTGCGCCGGGATTGCAGTCGGCCTCGCTGCGCGTGCTGCAGGGGCAGCGGGGAAACATCGAGGTGGCGACCGATCCGGTGGGCGCGCCGGTCGGCAAGTGGGTGTTCACCACGCTGGGAAGCGCCGCACGTCTGGCGATGCCGCAGCGCAGTGTGACGACCGATCTGACCATCTGCGGAATCATCGACTCGTGGGAGGCGTGATGCTGGCGTCCGAGGCGCGATGCACCACCACCGAGGCACGGGATTTTTGGACTTCACCTGAGGAGTGACAAATGGCTGAACGAATGGGCATTGCCCTGGGAATGATCGAGACGCGCGGCCTGGTGCCGGCCATCGAGGCCGCCGACGCGATGTGCAAGGCCGCCGAGGTGCGCCTGATCGGACGCCAGTTCGTCGGCGGCGGCTACGTGACCACGCTGGTGCGTGGCGAGACCGGCGCGGTCAACGCGGCGGTGCGTGCCGGCGCCGATGCCTGCGAGCGCGTGGGCGACGGCCTGGTGGCCGCGCACATCATCGCCCGCGTGCACGGCGAGGTCGAAAGCGTGCTGCCGAGCGCGCCGAACGCGTGAACCGCAATCCCCAACCGTATTCACGAACCCCACTCATCGAGGAGATCAACATGCCTACTTCCAATGGAATCGCCCTGGGAATGATCGAGACGCGCGGCCTGGTGCCGGCCATCGAGGCCGCCGACGCGATGTGCAAGGCCGCCGAGGTGCGCCTGATCGGACGCCAGTTCGTCGGCGGCGGCTACGTGACCACGCTGGTGCGTGGCGAGACCGGCGCGGTCAACGCGGCGGTGCGTGCCGGCGCCGATGCCTGCGAGCGCGTGGGTGACGGCCTGGTGGCCGCGCACATCATCGCCCGCGTGCACGGCGAGGTCGAAGGCATCCTGCCGGTCGCCGCCGAGGCCTGAGAAGGCGTGAACTGACCCGGCGACATCCACTCCTCGAGGGCCCCCGGCGATGACGCGCCGGGGCCCTCGAGACCCAACGAGACGACTGCAATGGCAAACGTGACGGGCATTGCCCTGGGAATGATCGAGACGCGCGGCCTGGTGCCGGCCATCGAGGCCGCCGACGCGATGTGCAAGGCCGCCGAGGTGCGCCTGGTCGGGCGCCAGTTCGTCGGCGGCGGCTACGTGACCACGCTGGTGCGTGGCGAGACCGGCGCGGTCAACGCGGCGGTGCGTGCCGGCGCCGATGCCTGCGAGCGCGTGGGCGACGGCCTGGTGGCCGCGCACATCATCGCCCGCGTGCACGACGAGGTGGAGGGCGTGCTGCCGGCGCGCCCGCAGGCCGATGCCGGCGGGCGCGACGCCGAAATCACGTCCACCCGCAGCTGATCCGCGCTGCGGCGCCCACCGACACGAAGGAGCATCGCATGCCCGACGCCAGCCAAGCCAGCGGCGCCTGGCAGGAGCAGGCCAAGCCGCCGCTGCTGTTCAGGCGCTTCGAGTTCGCCGACTACTCCCACACGCGGGCCTTCCTGGACGCGCTGGGCGAGCTGTCCGAGCGCACCGGCTTCTACCCGCGCAATGTCAGCTTCGCCAGTGGCCACGTGAACGTCACGCTGGACGCCGACGGCGAGCCGCTGGGCGAGCGCGAACGCGATTTCGCACGCCAGCTCGACGCGCTGGCGCGACAAGCGGACTGAAGACCATGGCCGCGCCGCGCGTGCTCGCCGTGATCAACCAGAAGGGCGGCGCCGGCAAGACCACGCTGGCGATGAATCTCGCCGCCGGACTGGCACGCGCCGCGCCGACGGTGCTGGTCGATCTCGACCCGCAGGCGTCGGCCCTGCAATGGGCCGGCGCGGGCACCCAGCCCTTCGCCGCCACGGTCAAGCAGCTGTCCGGACGCTGGGATGCGAGCGCGCTGCGCCGCGCCTTCAAGGCCTACGCGCACATCGTGCTCGATTGTCCGCCGTCGCTGGACGGCGCCGCGTCGATGCAGGCGCTGCGTGCCTGCGATGTCGCGCTGGTGCCGGTGCTGCCGTCGCCGGTGGACCTGTGGGCCAGCCTGCGCCTGCCGCAGGAGGTCGAGGCGGCGCGGCAGGTCAACCCCGGGCTGCGCGCCTGCCTGGTGCTCAACCAGATCGAGCAGCGCAGCGCGCTGTCGGCGGCGATGCAGCATGCGCTGGCCGAGTTCGGCATGCCGCTGCTGCGCTCCGTGGTGCGCAGGCGCGCGGTGTATCGCGCCGCCGCGCTGGACGGCGTGTCGGTGTTCCAGATGGGCGCGCGGGGTCAGGCCGCCGCCGAAGAGATCCAAGCCATCATCGAGGAGTTGCCAGCATCATGACCCGAATCAAGGACAAGCTCGCGCAAAGCGTGCGACAGGCACGTTGCGCACCGGCCACCCCGCGCCCGGCCCGCGCCGGCGCCAAGCCGGCGCCCGCGGCGCCCGCGGCGCCCACACAGGCGCCCGCCGCGACGCGGCCCGCAAGCGCCGTGGTCGCGAGCAGCGCGCGCGGCGGGGCCGATCCCCGGGAATCGTCGGCGAATTTGTTCCCGCGGCGGGTCTGGCCCGACTGAGCGGGTGCGCCGCCGAAGGCCCGCTTCTACACTTGACGCGCGGCTCGACCCGCGACCACCCCGAGCATCTCCCGAGTACCGATTCGCCATGCGACACGACGACAACACCCGAACCTATGCGCCACGCCAGGACACCCGCGGACCCCGTGGCGGCTCGGTAATGCCCGCCTCGGCGCGCTCCGCGGCCGAGCCGGCGGCCACCGACCTGCTCGAGGCCTACCGGATCGACACCGAGCCCTATTACCGTGGTGTCGCCGACGAAGTCGCGCTGTACGAGGCCGCCTACTCGGTGCGCCTGCCGGTGATGCTCAAGGGGCCCACCGGCTGCGGCAAGACGCGTTTCGTCGAATACATGGCCTGGCGCCTGGGCAAGCCCCTGGTGACCGTGTCGTGCAACGAGGACATGACCGCCAGCGACCTGGTCGGTCGTTTCCTGCTCGACGCCGAGGGCACGCGCTGGCAGGACGGGCCGCTGGCGCTGGCCGCCCGCCTGGGCGCCATCTGCTATCTCGACGAGGTGGTGGAGGCCCGCCAGGACACCACGGTGGCCATCCACCCGCTGACCGATGCCCGACGCATGCTTCCGCTGGAAAAGAAGGGCGAGATCATCCACGCCCATCCCGATTTCCAGCTGGTGATCTCCTACAACCCCGGCTACCAGAGCCTGATGAAGGACCTGAAGCAGTCGACCAAGCAGCGATTCGCGGCGCTGGATTTCCACTATCCGCAGGCCGACATCGAGGCCGAGATCGTGGCCCACGAGTCGGGCGTGGCGCCCGAGGTGGCGCGCAACCTGGTGCACATCGCCGAGCGTTCGCGCAATCTCAAGGGGCACGGGCTGGACGAGGGGCTGTCCACGCGCATGCTGATCTACGCCGGCTCGCTGATCCGCCAGGGCGTGGGCGCGCCCGAGGCCTGCCGCATGGCGCTGGTGCGCCCGATCACCGACGACCCCGACATGCGCGACGCCCTCGACGCCACCGTCACCACCTATTTCTGACCGGCCCCACCGCCACCGCCGCGATGACCATCCATCTGGAGGAATTCCAGGAGCTGTACGACGAGCTGCCGGGCAACGCGCGCGAGCTGCTGCGCGCGTCGTGGAGCGAGGCGGCGCGTGCCTTCTCGCCGCGCGGACTGGACAACTACCTCAAGGGCGCGGTGGCCCTGCACCAGCTCGGGCGCGGCGAGGAACTGGTGGTCAGCTACCTGCAATCCATGCCGCAACTGGCGCGCGGCATCGGCGAGGACGTGCTGCCCGAGCTGGTGAACTTCCTGCTGGCGATGGCGTCGAAGACCTCGGGCGCGGTGCTCGCGCTGATCGCCGGTACCGCGCCGCAGGCGGCGCAGCGCCTGGGCGACGACCAGCTGTTCCGGCAGTACCTCAACGTGCTGCAGCTGATGCTGGCGCAGGCGCCGCGCGGCATGCGCCCGATGCTCGAGCAGCTCGACCGCCTGCTGTCGCAGCTCACGCTGGGCGGGCTGCGGCGCTGGGTGCAGTGGGGTGCGCAGGCCTACAAGACCGACTTCGAGGGCCAGCAGGCCTATTTCTCGCTGCAAAGCCCCGACGCGCTTTCGGTGCTGCAGCAGGAGCGCAAGGGCACGCTGTTCGTGAACGTGCAGCGCCGGCTCAACATCTACCTGCGCGCCATGTGGGGCCGCGACGTCTTCCTGCGCCCGACCGCCGGCGACTACGAAAGCCGCGAGGGCCTGCGTCCGTACATCGAGCGCTACGTGGTGCACGTGGCCGATGCCTACGACGACTGGCGCCCGTTCGGTCCCGACACCCCGCCCGAACAGGTGGTGGGCGCGCTGGACCTGTATCGCGCCATCGCCAACCACTGCACGGCGCACCTGGTGTTCACGCAGCGTCCGCTGTCCATGCAGGCGCTGTCGCCGCTGCACATCGCGCTGGTCGAACTGATCGAGGACGCGCGCGTGGAAGCGCTGGCGATCCGGCGCTTTCCCAACATGCGCGAGTCCTGGCTGGCGCTGCATCCGCCCGTCGATGCCGGACAGCCGCAACGCATCGGGGACCTGCTCGACCGCCTGGCGCGCGCGCTGCTGGAAAGCGAGCCGGCCGATGCCCACCCATGGGTGCGCCAGGGCGTCGAGCTGTTTCGCGCGCAGGCCGGGCTGGAGGACAACCAGATCAGCTGGAACGTGGGCGTCGAACTCGCGCACTCGCTGCTGGCGCTGGGGCTTCCCGAGTACAACCGGCGCCTGGACGCCCAGCGCGCCGTGTATCGCGACGACAACCGCGCGGTCTGGCAGCTCGAGGAATACGACGAGGCGCAGGCACTGCAGGCCACCTGGGAGACGCGCCAGCAGGTGCGGCGCAAGGTCAGCGTCATGGAAATGGTCAACGACCTCGACAACGAGTTCGCCGGCGACGACGCGCAGGAAGTGTGGGTGCTTCCCACCGAGTTCCACCTCGACCAGGAAGGCGTCACGATCAACTCCCTGGAAGGTCGGCCTCCGGTGTCCGAGCCCTATCACTATCCGGAGTGGGACTACCAGATCCAGCTCGAGCGCCCGAGCTGGGTGACCCTGCTGGAGCGTCATGCCCAGCCCGGCGACCTGGGGCTGATCGAGTCCATCCTGGCACGCCACAAGCCGGTGGCGTCGCGCCTGAAATTCCTCATCGAGTCGATGATCCCGCAGGGCCTGCAGCGCCAGCGCCGACAGCGCGAGGGCGACGACATCGACCTCGATGCAGCCGTGCACCTGATGACCGACCTGCGCATGGGCGTGCAGCCCGACGGTCGCTGCATGGTGCGACTGAAGCGCTCGCAGCGTGATCTCGCGGTGATGGTGCTGCTGGATCTGTCGGAGTCGTCCAACGACAAGGTGCGGGGCATGGACTACAGCGTGCTCGACCTGACGCGCTCGGCCACCGTGCTGCTGGCCGAGGCGCTTGCCCGCATCGGCGACCCCTTCGCCATCCACGGCTTCTGCTCCGACGGTCGGCACGACGTGCACTACTACCGCTTCAAGGATTTCGACCAGCCCTATGGCGACCTGGCCAAGGCGCGACTGGCCGGCATGCAGGGGCGCTACTCCACGCGCATGGGCGCCGCGCTGCGTCATGCCGGGCGCGCGCTGGCGCGCCAGCCACAGCGCAAGAAGATCTGCTTCGTGGTCACCGACGGCGAGCCGGCCGACAACGACGTGCGCGATCCGCAGTACCTGCGCCACGACACGCGCAACGCGGTGGAGGCACTGGGGCGCGAAGGCGTGACCGTGTATGCGCTGTCGCTCGACCCGCACGCCGATCTGTACGTCTCGCGCATCTTCGGCCCGCGCAATTTCACCGTCATCGACAAGGTCGAACGCCTGCCCGAGAAACTGCCCATGCTCTACATGAGCCTGACGCGTTGAGGGCCCGGGCGTGAACGTCAGCCTGCGTACCTTCGTGTTCATCGACGCGCTGCAGGAGCAGCTCGCGTCGTACCTGGGAACGTCGTCCCAGGGCTTCCTGCCGGTGCCCGGCGACGCCTGCCTGTGGGTCGAGGTGGCGCCTGGAATGGCCGTGCACAGCCTGTCGGACACGGCGCTCAAGCGCACCAACGTGCACATGGGCGAGCAGGTGGTCGAGCGTTCCTTCGGTTCCGTGGAACTGCACTACCGCAACCAGAGCGAGGTGCAGGCGGCCGGGCAGGTGATCCTCGATCAGCTCGGCACCACGCTGGAGTCGCGCCTGGCCTGCAACGTGGCGTGGAACGAGATCATCCGCGCGGTCACGCCCGACCATGCGACGCTGATCAACCGCCAGTTGCGCAAGGGTTCCATGCTGCTGCCGGGCAAGAGCATGTTCATCCTCGAGGTCGAGCCGGCCGGCTACATCGTCTACGCGGCCAACGAGGCCGAGAAGGCCGCGCATGTCACGCTGGTCGACGTCAAGCCCTTCGGCACCTTCGGGCGCCTGACCATGATGGGCACCGAGGCCGAGGCGGCGCAGGCGCAGGCGGCGGCCGTGGCCGCGCTGCAGCGCCTGAACCGCAGCGCGGCAGGCGCCTGAGGGGGCGCGGCATGCGAGTCGACTCCACCGCCAAGCGCCTGCTGTTCAGCACCGTGCGCGTGGACACCGTGCTCGACGACGGCAGCCAGGGCTCGGGCACCGCCTTCGTGCTGCGCCACCATGGGCCCGGCGGCGTGGCCGATTTCGTGGTCACCAACCGGCACCTGGTCGATGGCGTGCGCGATGGCGCGCTGGTGTTCACGCAGGCTCGGCGCGCGGTGCCGCTGCTGGGCTGCCGTTTCGAGCTGCGCATCGAGCAGTTTCCATCGGCGTGGTTCGTCCACCCCGACCCCGACGTCGACCTCGCCGTGGTGCCGCTGGCTCCGCTGCGCGCGGCGGCGGCGAGCGAAGGCGTGGAACTGTACGTCGAGGCGATCGACAGCCGGCTGATTCCCGATGCGCCGGCCTGGGACGGGCTGGACGCGCTGGAGGAGGTGCTGTTCGTCGGCTACCCCAGCGGCGTGTGGGACCAGGTCAACCTGATGCCCATCCTGCGCCGCGGCAGCACCGCCACGCCGGCCATGCTCGACTTCGAGGGCCGGCGCCAGTTCCTGATCGACGCCGCCGTGTATCCGGGCTCCAGCGGCAGCCCGGTGTTCATCGAGCGTGGACAGTCGCGCCTGGCTCGGCGCGAGCTGTGGTTCGCCGGCGTGGTCAGCGCGGTGTTCTTCCGCGAGGAGGCTCGGCGCGTGGTACCGGCACCGATCCCGGCGAGCCTGCGCGCGCCGGAGCTCGACACCGAGATGATCGACCTCGGCCTGGTGCTCAAGTCGGATCTGGTTCTCGAACTCGTGCAGGCCTACCTGGCTCGCTGGCGAGCCTGAAGCGCGGCGCCTCGCGCATGCAGCCTGCTCAGCGGAAGGTCACCGAGGCGTAGACCGTCTTGTAGAAGCCCTCGTCCGCAGCCTGGATGCTGGTGGTGATATCGGGGTCATCGCTGCCGATGCCGAAAAAATGATCACAGTCCCGTGCTCGGCCCCTGCAGTCGTACCAAATCAGGTCCCAGATCGGCAGGTAGGCCGCGGTCGACAGGTTCTGGGTCACCGAATGGACATGACCGTTCTGCCAGGCCTCGATATGCGCATGGCCGAATTTTCCGCCCTGCACGTCGAGGTCCACGATGCCGGGCCCGATGCCGACGTTTTCCGTGTACAGGACCATCGCCTCGTGCGGCGCGAGCGAATGGTCCTCGGCGAAATCGTAGGGGTGCCACTGGTCGGCTCCGCCGAAGCGAAGTCGCAGGGGCTGGTCCGTGGCGTTGTTCAGGGTCACGTAGTACCCGGTTCCCGCGGCGGCGCTTCCCAGCCACGAGACCAGGAGGATCGCCATCGCTGATTTCCTGCCGTTCATGGCGTTCTCCAAGTGGCATGGAGTTCCTTGGACACGGTCGGCGCCGCAAGGTTTCCTGCTCTGGCGGGGGCACGCTGATGGCAGTGGCGAGGAACCAAAGCGCGCGGCAGGGCACTAAGCGTTGCTGGCGCATCGCTGTTCGATGCGTCGTCAATCCGTTCGCCGGCGGCGCGGATCCGCGTTTCGTGCGCCTGGCGAGAACGCTCTCGTGCGTGCCGTTGGCATCCTGTCGCCATCGCCCCTCGGCTTGGGGCGGTACGCCCATGACCTGGAGAAGTTCATGAAACGTCTGAAAACGATGGCCGCCGTGGTCGGTCTTTCCAGCCTCGCCAGCCTTGCGCATGCCGGCACCGCGAGGTACGAGTTCCACAACGAAAGCAAGATGTCGTTCGACTACAGCCTGCAACTGGCGCAGGTCGAAGGCAGCGTCGTGTACATGGGCACCGCGTCGTGGCTGGGCAAGTACCGCAGCGACGATCTCACGCTGGAGCCGATCATCGCGCCCAGCCAGATCAGCCCCGAGAACACCTACCAGATCGGGGGCTGGAAGCAGGCCGATGGGGTGGCTTTCAACCTGCGCACCGCGGACGGCAGACAGTTCGGCCTGCGCAAGGATACGTTCCACCATACCTGCAACCTCTACCGCAACTGGGACGACGTCATGGTGGTCTTCACGTTCAAGGAGCGAAGCGACACGCAAGCCCCGTACCAGCTCATCGAGCAGCTGCCGGACGGTAGCCAGTGCGCCTTCGACGTGACCGAGGGATACGGTCCCAGCCTGTGGTCGTGAAGCGCCCGGCGCGCTCGAACGCGCCGGGAAAGCCTTAAGATCCCCGGGGTATCCATCGGGGGATCTGCTTGAAAAACATCACCTTGCGACAACTCCGCGTGTTCAGCGCGGCGGCGAGGCACCTGCACTTCGGCAAGGCGGCGCAGGAAATGCACCTGACGCCTCCGGCGGTGTCGATCCAGATCCGCGAACTCGAGGCGCAGGTGGGCTTGCCGTTGTTCGAGCGCCAGGGCAAGTCGGTCAGCCTGACCCTCAGTGGCGAGTATTTCCTGGTCTACGCGCGCAAGGTGCTGGGCACGCTGAAGGACGCCGAGGACGCGATGGCACGCCTTCGCGGCATCAAGGCCGGGCGCCTGACCATCGGCATGGTCAGCACCGCGCAGTACTTCGTGCCGCGCCTGCTGGCGCGTTTTCACGAGCAATACCCCCACCTGGACGTGAGGCTGTTCGTGGGCAACCGTGCCCAGCTCATCGACCACCTGCAGAACAGCGAGCTCGATCTCGCCATCATGGGGCGCCCTCCCAAGGAGATGGACACACGTGCCGAGCCCTTCGCCGCGCACCCGCTGGGGGTCGTGGCGCCACCCGATCACCCGCTGGCGCGAGGCGGTCCGCATCGCGCCGACGCGCTTGCCCAGTTCAATTTCATCGTGCGCGAGCCGGGCTCAGGCACCCGCGCCACGTTCGAGGAATATCTTCGCCAGCACCGCGTCGACCTGCAGAGCTTCACCGAGATGCAAAGCAACGAGAGCATCAAGCAGGCGGTGATGGCCGGCATGGGCATCAGCTTCCTGTCGCTGCACACGGTCGGGCTGGAGCTGCGCGACGGCTTGCTGGTGGTGCCTCGCGTCGAGGGCATGCCGGTGCTGCGGCGCTGGCACGCCGTCAACAGCCTGGCCAAGCTGCTGTCGCCGGCCGCCGAGACCTTCCGCTATTTCATCCTGGAGCACGGAGAAGCCTTCCTGGCCGAGACCTTCGGCGCGCCGCAGGTGCCCGAGGCCACCGCGCAGGCCTAGCCGCAAGCCCGGCGCGGCGGCTTCAACGCCCGCTTGCGGGCGACGCTTGTCAGGCGCCGGTGATCGAGCGCACCAGCCATTCGCCGATGCGCCGGCCGGCCTCGTCGGCGTCGGCACCACCCGCGTGCAGCAGGGCATGCCAGCGGGCGACGTCGCTGTTCTCGCCGGCGGCCGAGCGCAGGAACCCCGTCATCGGGCAGCTCGACAGGTCGCTGTGCCAGCTCGGCGTCCTGCGATCGCGCAGGTAGCGCCAGTGGTAGGCCAGCGCGCCCAGCCGGGTGCGGACCGCCGGCTGCATCGGATGCGCCCGGAAGCCCAGCAGCCAGGCGCTCGCCTGCTCCAGCGGCATCGGCCGGCAGATGCCGAAGCCCTGGCCCAGCGTTGCGCCGAGCAGGCTCACCGCTTCCACCGCGTCGTCGTCCTCCAGGCCCTCGACCACGGCTTCGCGCTGCAGGTCGTGGGCCATCTGGATCAGCGAGCCGACGAGGCTGAGCACGCGCATCGGCTGGGTGCGGATGCTCGCCAGCAGCGCCTGGTCGATCTTGATCACGTCGAAGGGCAGGCGCGACAGGCGCTCCAGGCTGCTGTAGCCCGAGCCCAGGTCATCCATCGACAGACGCACTCCCAACTCCGCCAGCTGCTCGAGCTGCTGGCGCTGCAGCGCGGAGTTGAGTTCCTGGGTCTCCAGCAACTCGATGTGCAGGCGCCGTGGCGCCACGCCGTGGCGCTCCAGCGCGTCGGAGATCCAGCGCACGCAGTCCGGGTTGAGCAGGGTCGACGGCGCCAGGTTGATCGACAGGCCCAGGCGCGCGAGTTCGGTCGGCTGCGCGGCGGCCCAGTCGAGCACCTGGTGCAGTCCGAGGCGAAACAGCGCGTCGAGCTCGGCGTGCCCGAGAAGCGGCAGGAACTGACCCGGGCCGAGCACGGTGCCGTCGGGCATGCGCAGTCGCGCCAGGGCTTCCAGCGAATGCACATGGCCGCTTCGCAGATCGAGCACAGGCTGTGCGTACATGGTGAGGCCACCGTCGAACAGGCGACGGCGATATTCATCCGCGAGCCCCTGCGGCAGCGCGCGCGCGCTGGCGCCTCCGCAGCGCTGCCACGCCTGCTCCCAGCGGTGCTGGAGGCCGCGCCCGAATTCGCGCATCCAGTCGCATTCGAACTGGTGCGGGAACGCCCCGTACAGGTACAGGCAGGCCACCGCCTGGGCGTCGCTGCCGAGCACCGGCACGGCGAAGGTCGACTGCAGGCCCAGGCGCTGCGCCTGTTCGTGCCAGAAGCCCAGGCGCGGATCGTCCAGGTAGCTCGGCGTGCTGTGGACCAGTCCGCTGCGCCACGCCAGCGCCGCCAGGCCCTGGCCGCGCGGCGAGCGCGCATCGATCAGCACGCTGGTCGAAGGGTGCTGCATGACCTGGGAAATGACCTGCGCGTCCGGGCCGGCACTGCGCTCGACGGTGAGCATGCCGTCGTGACCCAGGCGCAGCAGCAGCACGGCGCGAATACCCGGCAGTTCGCCCAATGCCTGCAGTTCGGCCTCGGCAACGTCCGGCCATCGGGTGCGGAGCGCGGCGAAGGACCTCGCCAGCACCCGCCAGTACGCCCCCATCACGCGCTCGGCGGCCTCGGTTTGCGCCTGCACGTCGTCGTGCAGGCGTTGTTCGACGATGCGCGACAGATGCAGTCGCTGCGTGGCGTCCAGCTCGCTTGAGTCGATCACCTTGTCGAGCAGCGCGCGGTACAGCGACTGGGCCCGCACCAGCAACGAGCCGCGCACGCCGACCAGCGCGTGCGCGCGCCCGACGCCGTCGGCACGGCGCAGCAGCTCCTCGCGCGAGGTGCTCGGCGCGGTCAGGCGGCGCAGGTGCTCGGCCTGGCGCTGCTTGAGCCGATCCATGGCCGCGTCGCTCAGCGCCCGCAGGATGCGCCCGGCCTGTTCGTCGCGTGCCAGTCGCGTGTAGAACGCGCTGACGAACTCGTCGCCAAGGCGCTCCAGGTGGGACTCCATGGGCCGCAGCAACCCGGCGGCGGCCGCGTCGTAGGCGGCTTGCGCGACAGGGTCGCTGGCGTCGATGGCTGTTTCGGGCATCGCGGGCGCCTCCGGGGTCAGAAGCACACCGTCTCAGGTGCGCAGGCGGTATCCGGTCTTGAAGATCCAGGCCACCACGCCCAGCGCCAGGGCCAGGAACACCGCGGTCATGCCCAGGCTGAGCCCGACGCCCACATCGGCCTGGCTGTAGAAACTCCAGCGAAAACCGCTGATCAGGTAGACCACCGGGTTGAACAGCGCGACCGTGCGCCAGATGCCCGGCAGCATGTCGATGGAGTAGAAGCTTCCGCCGAGGAAAGTCAGCGGCGTGATGATCAGCAGCGGCACCACCTGGAGTTTCTCGAATCCGTCGGCCCAGATGCCGATGATGAACCCGACCAGGCTGAAAGTCACCGCGGTGAGCAGCAGGAAGGCCAGCATCCACAGCGGGTGATCGATTCGCAGTGGCACGAACAGCGTCGCGGTGAGCAGGATGATCAGGCCGACGATCACCGCCTTGGTGGCCGCGGCTCCGACGTAGCTCAGCACGATCTCCAGGTACGACACGGGAGCCGACAGCAACTCGTAGATGGTTCCGCTGAACTTGGGGAAGTAGATGCCGAAAGATGCGTTCGACACGCTTTGCGTGAGCAGCGAAAGCATGATCAGCCCCGGCACGATGAACGCCCCGTAACTGACTCCGCCAACCCCCTTCATGCGCGAGCCGATCGCGGCGCCGAACACGATGAAGTACAGCGACGTGGAAATCACCGGCGAGATGATGCTTTGCATGACCGTGCGCAGCGCACGGGCCATTTCGAAGCGGTAGATGGCACGAACTGCGTGCAGGTTCATGGCTGCCGCTCCTGGACCAGGTTCACGAAAATGTCCTCCAGCGAGCTTTCGGTGGTGTGCAGGTCGCGGAACGCCACGCCCGCGCTGCGCAGGCGCTCGAGCAGTTCGCCCATGCCGGCGCCCTGGTCGTGGGTATCGTAGGTGTAGTGCAGCTCGGTGCCGTCGGCTGCCAGCTCCAGGCCCAGCCCCTGCAACTGGCTCGGCAGTTCCGGCAGTGCCTGCTGCAATTGCAGGCTCAGGCGCTTGCGCCCGAGTTCGCGCAGCAACGCGTTCTTCTCGCGCACCAGGATCAGGTTGCCGTGCAGGATGATGCCGATGCGATCGGCCATTTCCTCGGCTTCCTCGATGTAGTGGGTGGTCAGGATGATGGTCACGCCGGCATCGCGAAGACCACGCACCAGGTTCCACATGTCGCGCCGCAACTCGACGTCGACTCCGGCGGTGGGCTCGTCGAGGAACAGGATGCGCGGCTCGTGCGCCAGCGCCTTCGCGATCAGCACCCTGCGCTTCATTCCACCCGACAGGGTGCGCAGCCGGTTGCGCCGCTTGTCCCACAGCGAAAGATCGCGCAAGACTTTCTCGATGTGCGCAGGATCGGGACTCTTGCCGAACAGGCCGCGGCTGAACGAAACGGTGTCCCACACCGTTTCGAAGGCGTCGGTGGTCAGCTCCTGCGGCACCAGTCCGATCAGCGAGCGCGTGACGCGATAGTCGCGGGAAATGTCGTGGCCGTCGACCCGCACCTGGCCCGTGCTGGGGTTGACCAGCCCGCACACGATGCTGATCAGCGTGGTCTTGCCGGCTCCGTTGGGTCCGAGCAGCGCGAAGATCTCGCCGCGCCGGATCGACAGGTCGATTCCTTTCAGGGCCTGGAAGCCGGAGGCATAGGTCTTGGTCAGGCCTTCGATGCGCAGAGCCTCGGGCTCCGGGTTGGGAAGGGTTGTGGTTTGCATTCCGCGCAGGTTAGCAGGGAGCGCGGCGCTCGTCGCGCTCCCTGCATGTGCGGGAAACCGCCGCGTGCGCGGCCCGATTGTCACGATTTCCGCCACTGGCGATCGCGGGCACGCAGCGGGAGCTCGCGCCAGTCACCTGGCACGCCGGTTGCTTGGCAGGTGCGGTTTCAGGATGGTCCGAGCGCGGGCGCTGCCCGCATCGCCGTCCGCCCAGGCGTCGTTGTCACGACACACTACACACGGAGACCTCGCATGCAAGTTCTTGCCCGCAAACTCAAGACCGCCGCCGCCGCTGTGGCGCTGGCCGCCGCCAGCTTCGGCGCCCACGCTGCCGGCGCGCCGGCCGAGATCAAGATCGGCACCCTGTACGCCAGCACCGGTCCCTTCGCGGTGGCCTCGCAGGGCCAGTACGAGGGCCTGAAGTTCTGGGCCGAGGGCGTGAACAAGGACGGCGGGGTGTTCGTCAAGGCCTACGGCAAGAAGATCCCGGTGAAGATCGTCGCCTACGACGACCAGAGCTCGACCTCGACCGCCACCACGCTGTACAACCAGCTGATCACGCAGGACAAGGTCGACGTGCTGGTGGCCGACTTCGGTTCGGTGCTGACCTCGGTGGCGGTGCCGCTGGCGGCCGAGCACCACATGCTGCTGATCGACCCGACCGGCTCGGGAGCCAACTTCTTCACCAAGAAGACCGACTACCTGGCCGACGTGAGCATCCCGTCGTCGACCGTGTGGCCGATCCCGCTGGCCAACTTCGTGCTCAAGCAGGGCATCAAGCGCGTGGCCATCGTCTACGACGCCAACGACTTCGACGCCTCGCAGGCCGAGACCCTGAAGGCGGTGCTGGCCAAGGGCGGAGTGACCCCGGTGTACTACCACGCGGTGCCGACCACCGAGTCCAACTACACCATCCTGCTGCACACCATCAAGGCGGCCAACCCGCAGGCCGTGCTGGAGTTCGGCTACGCGCCGAACGACATCGCGTTCCTGCGCGGACTGCACCAGAGCGGCCTGCACTTCGACATGACCTTCACGATCTTCCCGGGCCAGCTGCTGGCGCTGATGAAGAAGAACGTCGGGGTCGACGGCCTGGCCTACACCTACACCTACCCGACGCCGCCGCTGGTCAAGTACGAAAAGGTCAACTACGGCATGAACACCGCCGACTTCGTCAAGGCCTTCCAGGGCGCCGAGCACAAGGCGCCGACCTTCCTCGACTCGGCCGGCTACAACACCGGGCTGGTGATGCAATACATGTTCGAGAAGTCGCCCAAGTTCACGCAGCAGGACTTCCACGGCGCGCTGCTCAACGACATGTCGGGCAAGGTCACCACGCTGCTCGGGCCGTTCCAGATCAACGCCAACGGCGCCCAGCTCGGCCAGCCTTTCCCGGTGGCCCAGATGGTGCCCCAGGGCAAGGACCTGAAGTTCGTCGTGGTCTACCCGCAGGAACACGCCACCGGCAAGCCGGTGTACCCGGCGCCCAAGCGCTGAGCGCCGATCCCGCGGGCCCGCGTTGCGGGCGCCGTGGGTGCGCGATGGTTCGATGACACGACCCGCCGCAGCCACGGGGCTGCGGCGGGCCGTTGCCTGTTCGCGAAGGGGCGACTGTGGAACTCTTGCTCTACGCCGTGGTCGGCGGAATTCTGTACGGCATTTTTTTCACCCTGGTGGGGTTGGGGCTGAACCTGATGTTCGGGGTGATGCGCATCATCAACCTGGCGCACGGGCAGTTCATCGTGCTGGGGGGGTACTGCGCGT
>JAJZTW010000041.1 GCA_021847345.1 Pseudomonadota bacterium | reverse complement strand
GGTGGTCACCGTCGTGGTCAGCAATTTCCACGGTGCGCTGAATCAGCAGGTGTCCATCGTGGGTGCCGCCGCCAAGCCCCAGGGCCTTCCGTACCAGGACAAGATGACCGTGCTGGATGCGATGATCGCGGTCGGTGGGCTCACTCCTTACGCGGACGGCAACGCCGCGGTGCTCGTGCGCGGCGGCAAGTCCTACAGCCTGCATCTCGACGATCTCTTGCATCGCGGCGCAATGAAAGACAACGTGCCGCTGCTTCCCGGGGACACGATCGTGATTCCCCAGGGCTGGTTCTGATGAGCATGCCATGACCATGGAAAGCGGGGGGGCGCGCATGAGCGCTGGACGGGTCGCGTGTGCAATGGCAACGGCAACGACCGCGGCGTTGCTGCTGCCGGCTGCGTCGCCCGCCCTGGGGCAGACGCTGCCCCAGGTTCCTGACGTGGCATCGGCCTCTGCCCCGGTGCCGACGACCTACGTGATGCCTTCGGTGGCAGTGCTCGCTACCCAAAGCAGCAACGCCGGGTTGGGTGCGGGGGGAACGAATTCGCGCTCCGACACCTTGCTGGATGTGACGCCTCGGGTGTTCCTGCAGTCCCATCACGCGCGCTGGCAGTTCCAGGGCGATCTCAGCGTGCACGGCACCTATTTTGTGCGGGGGACCAACCCGGACGTGGTGGCGCCCGTGGGAACTGCGGGACTGCACTCGGAGTGGGTGAAGAATTTCCTGTTCCTGGACGCCAACTACACCGCAAGCCAATACTCGGTCAGTCCCTATGCCGGCCAGGGCGGGGCCTTGCAGGGGACCAGTTACACCAACTCGCAGTGGCGCATCAGCCCCTACATCGATCGGCGCCTGCAGTCCGGCTTGCACCTCCTGGCGCGCAGCGACGACACCTGGAGCCAGACCAGCAATGCCTCCAGCCAGAGCGCGGTGGGCGGGGGGCGCTACCTCCAGCAATCGCTGCTGCTGGAGCAACGCCCCCAGCGTTTCGGTTATGGTCTCGAGGCTCGGCAGAGCTACGCCACCTACGATGGAAACCCGTACGGGTGGACGCGCAACACAAGCCTGCGCGTCATCGGGGACGTGGCAGTCGGGACCCACACCGTATTCGGTCTGATCGGCGGGCGGGAGAAAATGCAGGCCGCCAGCAGCAACGTCGATTCCGCGATCTACGGCGCGCGTGTGGCGTGGAACCCGGGGGCGTACGCCAACGTGGGCGCGACGGTCGAGCACCGGTTTTTCGGAACGGGGTGGAGGGCTTCCGCGGCTGCTGGTACCGCGCAGTCGCGCCTGAGCGTGAACTGGCAACGCGACGCCACCAGTTCGCTGGCGCCGTTGACCGGCAGCGGCACCGGAGGCATCAACCCGACAGCCAATATCGGCGAGTTGCTCAACAGCCTGCTGGTCACCCAGTATCCCAACCCGCTGGAGCGTGCACGTGCCGTGCAAAGCCTGCTCGGCAGCGCCGGGCTGCCGGCCGGGCTTGCCACGTCGGGCAGCTTCTACATCGGCACCACGGTTCTCCAGAACAATCTGGTGCTGACCGGACTGGTGTTGCGCGAGCGCGATAGCCTGGCGCTCTCGGTCTATCACGACAGGGTCGAGAGCCTGATCCTGCCGGGCCAGCAGATCCTCCAGGTGCTGCAGGCCCAACTGATCAACACCGTGCAGACCGGATGGGCGCTGAACTACGGACACCGCTTGACGCCTCTGGCCAACCTGAACATCACCTTGCAGCGCGAGGTCGACACCGGATTCGCCTCCAGCCAGGGTCTGAGCGCGGTGAACCGCGCGTTGATCGTTCAGGTCGACCGCAGGTTGTCGCCGCGTACCAGTGGCCTGGTGGGCCTGCGTCGGCGACTGCTGAACTCCACGCAGGTTGCCGGGGGTAAAGAAACCGCGGTGTTCGTCGGACTGGTGCACCGTTTCTGAGGGCGTTTGCGCAGTCATGTACGAGCAGTACTACGGCCTGAGCGCGCCGCCGTTTCAGATCCATCCCGACCCCGGGTTCTATTTCGAGACCAAGGGGCACGGGCGCGCCTACCAATACCTGCGTTTCGGGGCGTTCCAGGGCGAGGGGTTCATCGTCGTCACCGGTGAGATCGGGGCCGGCAAGACCACCCTGCTGCGAGCCTTGCTGGCCGAGCTGGACCCGGACAAGGTCGTCGCGGCACAACTCGTGAGCACGCAGCTGGCCTCCGATGACTTGTTGTCCGCGGTCGCGCTGGCCTTCGGAATTCGCGTCGACGGACAGAGCAAGGCCAAGTTGCTGGTGACCCTGGAAGCCTTCCTCGCGACGCTGGCGACTTCCAACCGGCGCGCGCTGCTGATCATCGACGAGGCGCAGAACCTGTCGCTGGACGCGATCGAGGAGCTGCGCATGCTGTCGAATTTCCAGTTCGGCAACAAGGCGCTGCTGCAGAGTTTCCTGGTGGGCCAGCCGAACCTGCGCGACCTGCTGCTGCAGCCGCGACTGGAGCAGTTGCGGCAGCGAGTGCTGGCGAGCTGCCACCTGGGGCCGATGGAGCCGGCCGAGACGCGCGGCTATGTCGAGCACCGGCTGCGTCATGTGGGGTGGCAGCAGCGCCCGCATTTCGACAGCGCTGCGTTCGACGCCATTCACCTGGCCGCGGGCGGCTTGCCGAGACGTGTCAATACGCTGTGCAACCGCGTGCTGTTGTCTGCCTTTCTGGATGAGGCTCAGCACATCGACGCCGCGCGTGTGCGCCGAGTGGACCTGGAGCTGCGCGCCGAGGTCAGCGGCCTGCCTGCA
Organism: Pseudomonadota bacterium; assembly: GCA_021847345.1. Taxonomy (GTDB): domain Bacteria; phylum Pseudomonadota; class Gammaproteobacteria; order Burkholderiales; family Burkholderiaceae_C; genus Thiomonas_A. The sequence continues at coordinate 32,790 of JAJZTW010000041.1, read as the reverse complement.
ACGGACCCGGCGGCCGAACGCAGTGGCGGTCCAGTGCTCGCGCCCCTGCTGTGCGTGGCAGGCTCGGCGCACGCATTACTGGGCATCGGCGTCTTGCTGCGCGCGTTCGAGTCGCGCGAGGACCTGCCGCAGGTCACCTTGTTACGCGTGGTGGCGCCCGGCGCCATCGAAGACGACGCCGCGGCAACCGACGATTTGCGTTCCCTGGGGATTCGCGACCCTGGCGTATGCGTGCTGGCGCACACGGAGACAGGCGCGCAGGGGGTTGCCGAGGTCTGCGCCGCGCTCGCGGCGCAGTTGCAGGCCCAACCGCCGTCGGCCATGCTTCTGGTCGGCGACGGTTGGGTGGAGGCTGCCTGCGCCATGGTGGCTTCGGTCGCCGGCGTGCCCTTGATCTCGGTGCGGTGCGGTGGCTCCGATGCGCCGGCCGATATCGCCGCAAGGCGGTACCGTGCGCTGCTCGGGCAAGTCACGGACTTGTTGTTCATGGCTGCCGAGCAGGCAAGTGGCCCCGACGCCGCCCGTCCGGACGTCGTGCCGGTGGGCAGTCTGGCACTGGACGCGATGCGCCTGCTGCTGCCGCACAGCGTGAACCCGGAGCAGACCCTGCGGCGGGAGAATCTTCCCGTCTCCCTGCTTGCCGATCCGGCGGGCTATGTGCTCGTGTGTCTGCGGCACCCCGAGCAGGCCGCCGCGGCGGAGTTGCTGGTGCAACTCGACACCGAGCTGCGCAGGCTGGGGTGGAGGGTCTGGCTGCTGTGCCCGGTGGACAGGGGTCGGCGCCAGTCGCTTGCCGAGCATCTGTCTCAGCATATGGCCGCCGAGGTGCGGGTCGTCGGAGCATTTTCGCACGCGGAATTGCTCGGCCTGATGCGCCATGCGCGGTGCGTGGTGACCGACGATGCCTGGCTCTGGGACGAGGCCGCGGGCCTGGGCCTGCCCACGCTCGCGCCCGACGCTCTCAGTGTGAAGCGCCTCGCGCGCGAGCTGGCGGATATCATTTCCGGCGGAGGGCGGCGCGTGGTGCTTCCCGAGGGGTTTGACGGCCGCGCCGCCGAGCGCGTCGCGACGAACCTGTCCGACTGGCTGCTCGGGCGGCACGACAGCCGGTACCAACAATTCCTGGACCGCGCCTGAGGGCGCACGGACGATGAACGACCTGCTGAGCCCCTTGTTCAATCTGCTGCCCGCGATGTGGCACAAGCGCTGGTGGGGTCTGGCCGCGGCCTGGGCCGTGGCCGTCGTCGGCCTGGCCGGGGTTTCCCTCTACAAGGCCCGCTACGAGGCCAGCGCGACGGTCTATGTCGATGCGCAATCCACGCTGCGCCCGTTGTTGCAGGGGCTCGCCGTGGAGCCGAACGTCGGCGATCAGGTCAGCATGCTGGCGCGTACCCTGTTGTCGCGAACCAACCTGGACGCAGTGATCGACGCCAACCATTTGCTGCCCGCGGGCGCTTCGCAGGCCCGGCGCGAGCAGCTTCGCCAGCAACTCGCCAAGACCGTCAAGGTCAAGATCAGTGGCGGCGCGTCGAGCAACAACATCTACGAGGTCAGCTACATCGGCCATGATCCTGAGCGCACGCTGGGCGTGGTCAAGGTGCTGATGGCCCTGTTCGTCAAGCATGGCCTGTCCACCAACCAGCAGGATTCCAAGCAGGCCTTGAAGTTCATCGACAGCCAGATCGCGCTGTACGCGGGCAAGCTGCAGGACATGGAAACCCGGCTGCGCGAGTTTCGTTCCGAGCACCCCGGGTATTCGGTACCCGGTGCGAACAACCTGGCCGCGCAACAAGGCCAGTTGCAGGATCAGGTGATCACCTTGCAAGCCCAGCTCGCCGCGGCAACGAGTTCGCGCGACGCGTTGCAGGGGCAGCTGGCCAGTGTGCGTCCCACGCTCTCTCCCGACCTGGTTCCCGGCATGATGGGTGGACAGGCGGCGCAGCCCAGCGCGATCGACCAACGCATCGTCGTGCTGCGCAACCGCCTGTCGGATCTGTTGCAGCGCTACACCGACGCGTATCCGGACGTGATCGCCACGCGGCAGAGTCTGGCGCAGCTGGAAGCCGAGCGCGCGCGCGAGCAACGCCAGGCGGCCACCCATCCGGCCGCCAGCCACGATTATTCCGACGCCACCAACCCCGTGTACCAGCAGCTGCGGGTCAGCCTGGCCCAGGCCAATGCCAACGTGGCCTCGTTGCAGACCCAGCTCTCGGAGCTGCATGCGCGGCTGCAGCAGCTCGAGCAGCGGGAGCGACAGATGCCCGGGCTGGACGAGCGCTACGTGCAGCTGACGCGCAACTTCGGGGTGCTCAACGACACCTACCAGAAGCTGATGCAACGCCGCGAGGCGGCGATGTTGTCGCTGAACCAGGAAGACAGCCGGCGCAAGGACTATTTCCATGTGGTGGATCCGCCTCGCCTCGCACCCTCGCCGCTGCCGCCGCACAGATCCCTGCTGGTTGCTGCGGTTCTGCTGTTGTCCCTCGCTGCCGGTGTGGGGACGGCCTATGCCTATGTGCTGTTGCTGCCGACCTACCACACAGCGCGCCAGTTGCGGGAAACCAGCGATCGCCCCGTTCTGGGGTCGATCTCGCTGGTCATGACCCCGGCCCGGGTCGCGCGGGAGCGGCGTGACCAGGGCTTGTTCTGGTTCGGTTCCGGCGCCTTGGTCCTGCTGTTCGCCGGCGGGGCTGTGTTGAGCGTGCTCCACCTGTTTCACTGAAGGAACCTCCATGGGCACGATCGAACAAGCCAGCCAGCGCCTGCAGCAACTCAAGCAGGCCGGCGTGGAGCTTCCGTGGACCGCGGCGGCACCCGCTGTCGGCGCGGCATCCGAGCAGCCCGCGGCGCTGGCCGGGGCGCTGCGCGACGTGGGCGCGCGCCCGACCCCGCTGGCGGAGCCTCGGCATGCTGTCGAGTTGCCGTTGCAGCAACTGGGCAGCGAAGGCTTCATGATCCCCGGAACGGCCCGCACCAGGCTGGTGGATGAATTCCGCGCGGTCAAGCGTCCGCTGCTGGGCAACGCCGTGGGCACCCAGGGGCGAGAGCGCGTCGAGCGGGGAAACCTGATCATGGTCACCAGCAGCTTGCCGGGCGAGGGCAAGTCCTTCGTGGCGCTGAACCTGGCGATCAGCCTGGCGATGGAAATGAATTACCGCGTGTTGCTGGTCGATGCCGACCCCACGCGCCGCGTCTCGTCGCAGCGTCTTGGCGTCGCCCAGCGCGCGGGGCTGCTCGACCTGTTGACCCAGCCCGCGTTGCCGCTGGAGGAGGTCGAGCTTTCCACCAACATCGACAAACTGTCCTTTCTGCCGGCGGGAGCGCCGAACGACCTGGCCACCGAGGTCCTGGGCAGCCGCGAAATGCATGCCTTGCTGGACCGGCTGGCAGCGTACCCGGAGCAGCGAATCGTGGTGTTCGACGCGCCGCCGATGCTGCACGCGGCGGAGGCGCGTGCCCTGGCTCCGCAGATGGGGCAGGTGGTGCTGGTCGTGCAAGCGGGGTCGACGCCGCGGGGCTCCGTGCAGCACGCGCTGTCGTTGCTGCAGGAATGTCCGCTGGTGATGACCTTGCTCAACCAGTCGCGCACTCCGGTTGCTTCGTCACCGTACGGCTATTACGCGTACTGAGTCACAGCGGGGCCCCTATCCTGCCGATGCGCGATACGCTGCTGTCCCCCCTATGGGGATTTGGCTGGATCTTTTTGTTCCTGCTGCTGCTCAGCCTGCTGTCGCAGCGCCGTTGGTGGCTGCGCGCGGGGCTGGTCTTCGCGCTGGTGCTTTGGTGGGGCGTTTCCGCCCCGGTCGTGGCGGACCGGGTGCTTGGGCACCTGGAATCGATGGCCCGGCGTGAGGCAAAGCGATGCACGCCGCCGCCGCCCGGCAGCCTGTTCATCGTGCTCGCCGGCGGAATTCGTGAAACCGACGCGTCCGCGGATCCCGTGATCTCCCTGAGTGCCGCCAGCCTGCGCAGGACCCTGGCCGCCGAGCAACTGGCCCGCAGCGTACCCGACAGTCGGCTGTTGTTCTCGGGCGGACATGGCGGGGCCGTCACCGAGGCGGACCTGATGCGTGCGCTTGCCTTGCGTCTGGGCTTTCCCGCGGCGCGTATCCAGACCGACGACGTTTCGCGGACCACGTATGAAAGCGCCCGCAACCTCGCGCGGCGCCTCGGCGCGGCCAGCCATCCGCCGCTGTACCTGGTGACCTCCGCGTACCACATGCCCCGCGCCTACCTGGCGTTTCGTGACAGCGGCCTGCCTGTGTGCGCGTTTCCGGTGGACTTCGAGGCATCACGCTCGAATGACCTCGAGCAATGGTTCCCGAGTAGTGGTGCCTTCGCGATGATGTCGCGCGCGCTGCATGAATACCTGGGGATCCCGTATTACCGGCTGAAGTTCGCCGGCGTGCTTCGCCGCTGACTCGCAGTCCGCGCCGGGCTCGTGGCCTGGCTACGCGAGTGCGACCGTCTTGCGCACAGCTTCGCACAGCGCGAGGGTTTCCCGCGCTACATCGTCCCAGCTGCGCTGCATGCCGGCCGCGATACGCTCGTGGTCCCAAGCCCGGTCCAGCGCGTCGCGCAATGCCCCAGCCAGTGCGCCGGGGTCGCGCGCCGGCACCAGGATGCCGTTTTGCGCGTTCACGATCTCGGGCAGCCCCCCGACGTTGCTGGCCACCACCGGTCGGCCGCAGGCCAGTGATTCGACGACGACGTTCGGATAGCCCTCCGACCAAGACGGCAGCGTGAACACATCGGCTGCATTGATCCACGTCGCGACCTGCTCGGGCGCCAGGGCCCCCGGCATGTGGATACGCGCCGCCATCGGACTGGCGCCCACCAATGCCTCCAGTTCGTGGCGCATGACCCCGTCGCCCACCAGCGCCAGATGGATGAGCGGGTCGTTTGCCGCCAGGGCGTCGAAAGCGCGCAGCAACTCGCGCAGGCCCTTGGCCTCGATCAAGCGGCCGACGAACACGATCAGCCGTGCATCGGCGGGCAGGCCCAGTTCAGCCCGGCAGGCCGGCTGGGCGCGGGGGTGGAACACCGAGGTGTTGTAGCCGTTGATGATGGTGTACACATGCTTCGAATCGATGCCGTAGCGCGTGGTCACGGTTCGCGCGAGGTGTTCGCTGACCACGGCGACCGCGTCCGCCTCTTGCAGCGCGGAGCGTGTCATGCGCGCCAGCCAGCCGCTGCGCGTCAGCACGTCGCTGCCCAGCACGCCGACGACGCAGGGCTTGCCCAATGCGTGCGCCGCGCGCACCCCGGACAGCCCCTCCGGATAGGCCCAGTAGGCGACCACCACATCCGGCTTGAACAGGCGCAGGCGCGGCAGCAGGCGCCGCGCGCCGCTCGCCCCGTTGAAGGGTCTGGAGACCCAGGGCAGCGCAGGGTAGGAGTAGGCGTCGACATCCAGGCCCTGCCACAGATCATGCCCGGCCTCGACCCTGCCGTCGACATAGCTCTGCGGCTTCAACCACCCGATCGCGGGGTAGCGCGCGGTCTGCAGGAAGATTCGAATCGTCGCAATCCTTGCCAGGGCTTTCGCCTGTTCGTGAATGAACCGACCCCGCGCGATATCGAAGGGGACCGGCAGGATGGGAGTGACGATGGCGATGCGTGTCATGCGAGATCGTGCGCTGGATGGTCGATCAAGCATACCAACTCGAATCGGCTGTGAATGCAGCGCGGATCCGTGAGAAATTTGGCAGCCGTCGAGACCTTCTATTCATAAACTCAGGCGCTGCTTCGAAAAAATCCCACTGCCATGTACGTCGACCCGATCCGTGACCTTGTTCTCCAGCACGCGCGCCTGTCCTGCGAACCCGCCAAGGTCACCAGCGATGCGAATCTGTACGAGCTCGGGTTGACTTCGCTGACCACGGTCAACCTGATGCTCGCGCTCGAGGAACATTTCGACGTCGAGTTCCCGCAGCACATGCTGAGTCGCAAGACTTTCGAGAGCATTCGTTCGCTCGCCGAATCGATCGCGGAACTGCGGCCTGGCGACTGAAGACCCCATGGATACGCACGTCACCCCGGAGGCCGCCGACGCGGCCGAGCGCGCCGGATTGTTCGAGCTCGCCCACGACATCGGCCGCCACGCTCTGGCGCCCCATTCCGCTGCCGTCGACCGCGACGCGCGATTTCCCGCGGAGGCCTTCGCCGAATTGAAGCGCGCCGGGTTGCTCGGTGCGTACGTGCCCCGTGAGTACGGGGGGATGGGGCGCAGCCTGGAAGACGTCGTCCGCTTGTGCGAGATCTTCGGGCAGTACTGCTCGGCGACGGCGATGGTGTACGCGATGCATCAGATCCAGGTCGCCTGCCTGGTGCATCATGCACTGGAGTCGAGGTATTTCCAGGCTTTCGTGCGCAGGCTGTGCGAGCAGCAACTGCTGCTGGCCTCGGCCACCACCGAGGTGGGCATCGGAGGCGACCTGCGCTCGAGTATCTGCGCCGTGCAGCTCGAAGGCGACGGATTCAGCGTGACCAAGAAGGCGCCGGTGATTTCCTACATGGATGCCGCCGACGCCTTGTTGCTGACGGCCCGGCGCGCCCCGGAAAGCGCCGCCGGGGACCAGGTGCAGGTGCTGCTGCTCAAGGAGCACCTGACCCTGGAGCCCATGTGTGGTTGGGACACCATGGGGTTTCGCGGCACCTGCAGTTCCGGGTTCACCGTGCACGGGCGTGGCGTGCGCGAACAGATCCTGCCCGTGCCGTACGCGGACATCCACGCCCGCACCATGCACCCCGTGGCGCATCTGGTGTGGGCGGCCTTGTGGATCGGCATCGGCATCGATTCCATGAACCGGGCCCGCAGCGTGGTGCGCGCTCAGGCGCGCAAGACCCCGGACGCGATGCCCATTGCCGCGACTCGCCTTGGCGAGGCCGACATGGTGCTGCAGACCATGCGCGCCGGGCTGGCGCAGGTGCTGGCCGAGTACCGGGACCTGCTGGCGCACGGCCCGGGCGGGGACTTCGGCAATTTCGGCTTCAACATCCGGGTCAACAACCTCAAGCTCAATACGTCGACCCTGCTGGTCGATCTCGTGGGGCGGGCCATGATCATCGGCGGCATCAACGCCTACCGGAACGATTCCGAGGTCAGCCTTTGCCGCAACCTGCGGGACGCCTACGGCACCATGTTGATGGTCAACAACGACCGCCTGCTGGGGCTCAACGCAGCCATGCAAATCGTGCAACGCGATGCCTGACCATTCCGCATCCCCCGAAAATCCGCAGGAGGCCCAGCGGGCGTTCCAGGAGCAGCTGTTCCGGGCCGGGCTGTTGATTCCGCTGCAGGTGCGCGGCCTGTACGCGCGCAGCGGAACGTTCGAGCGCATCGTGCAGGGCATCGAGGCTCTGGTGGATCGAGCGGGAGACTGGCAGCAGGCCGAGGTGATGCGTTTCCCTCCGCTGTTCGCCCGTACGCACTACGAGCGCCTCGACCACATCGCGAACTTCCCGGACCTGCTCGGCTCGGTGCATGCGTTCGCCGGCGACGAACGCGCGCACCGTGCGATGCTCGCCGACTTCGAGGGCGGCCAGGACTGGACGGCGCACCTGCATGCCTGTGATTGCATGCTCGTGCCCGCGGCCTGCTATCCCCTGTATCCCACGGCGGCGGGTTCGACCCTGCCGGCGCAGGGGCGCATCGTCGATCTCGAGACCTTCGTGTTCCGGCATGAGCCGTCGGACGATCCGGCGCGCATGCAGATGTTCCGGCAGCGTGAGTACGTGCGCCTGGGCAGCGCCGAACAGGCCCTGGAGCACCGCGACCGCTGGCTGGACCTCGGGCAGGCGTTGCTGGAATCCTTGCACCTGCCGGTCGCGCGCGTGCTGGCCAACGATCCGTTCTTCGGGCGCGGCGGCAAGGTCATGAAAGCCACGCAGCGGGAGCAGGAGCTGAAGTACGAACTCGTGGTGCCCATCTGCTCCGAGCAGCACCCGACCGCCGTGACTTCCTGCAATTGCCACCTGGACCATTTCGGGCAGTTGTTCGACATCCACGGCGTCGGAGGTGAGCCCGCGCATACCTCCTGCGTGGGCTTCGGTGTCGAGCGCATCACACTGGCGCTGCTCAAGACCCATGGACTGGACCCATGGGCCTGGCCGGCGCCCGTGCGCGAGCGCCTGGGTCTGCGCTGACCCGACCCCACGCAGCAGGAGGGTGCGCATGCCGACGTTTCAGGTCACGGCCCTGGACCCCGCCGCCTACCGGCGGCATGCCATCCACGGCGGCGACCGCATCTGGGCCGAGACCAACTGCTACAGCGACGTGCTCATCGAGTTGCTGCACGGACTCGGTTGCGAGCCCCGTGCCGCCCTGGCGTTCACGCTGGGCATCGATTTCGAGGGCGACGAGTGGACGTTTTTCAAGTTTCGCGATGCCGACCTGCAACGCCTGTACGGTTGGGTGGTCGAGGAACTGGCGCCTTGGCGGCCCCTGGTGGAACATGTCGAAGAGCAACTGCGCCAGGGGCGGCCCGTGCTGGTGGAGCTGGATTCCTACTTCCTGCCGGACACGCAGGGCACCGCCTATCGCCTGGCCCATGTCAAGTCGACCGTGGCGGTGAACCTGCTGGACCGCGACCAGCTGCGCATGGGGTATTTTCACAACCAGGGCTACCACGAACTCGGCGGCGAGGACTTCCGCGCCTTGTTCCAGCCGCCGCAGCAGGTGCACGAGCGCATGCTTCCGCCCTACATCGAGTTCGTCAAGCGACGCGGTGAGCCCCTGTCCGGAAGCGCGCTGCGCGATGCTTCGCTGGATCTGCTGCGCGCCCAACTGCACAGCCTGCCGGAACGCAATCCCTTCGTCGTCTTCGGGCAGCGTTTCGCAGGCGACCTCGACTGGCTGCTGCAGGGCGACATCGACACCTTCCACACCTATTCGTTCGTGACCTGGCGCCAGTTCGGAGCCTGTTATGAGCTGGCCCACACCTACCTGGATTGGCTGTGCGGACAGGGGGTGCCGGGGCTGGACGACGCGGCACGCGAGCTGCGCGCGATTTCCGAATCCAGCAAGGCTTATCAATTCCAGCTGGCCCGGGCCATGGCACGCAGGCGGCGTCCCGAGCTCGACGTGATCGAACAGATGGCTGCGGGATGGGAGCGGGCGATGGGCACCTTGCGTTCCCGCTACGCCTGACCGCCCATGACGGTGCCCGTACCGAGTCGCCGCATCGACCTTCACCACAGCCAGGAACTGGCCGAAGGTTGGGGCCTGCTGCAGTCCCCCGTGGATGCCTGGGCCGAACCCGCCGACCTGCCCGAACAGGGGTGGCGTACGGTGTCGCTGCCCGGCACCGTGGCGCACTGGCTGGGCAGCGATACCTGGCAACGGCAGGGGCTGGATGCGTTCGACTGGTGGCTTCGTCGCGAGTTGCCGGCTTCGACTGCCGCGGACGGCGAGCCGAGGCTGCGCTTCGAAGGCCTCGCCACCTGGGTCGACATCTGGGTCGACGGTCGGCACGTGATGAGCGCATGCAACATGCACCGCTGCTTCGTGCTGCCCTTGCCCGCGGGGGCTCGCAGCCTGGTGCTGCGCTTCTCGGCCTTGTCGCCGCGCCTGCGGCAACGCCGCCCGCGGCCGCGCTGGAAGACCGCGCTGGTTCCGTCCCAGAATCTGCGCTGGTGGCGCACCACGCTGCTTGGGCGGGCGAGCAGCTGGCTCCCGCAGGTGGACGCCGTGGGAGCATGGCGTCCGGTGTATCTGGAGCGGGTGCGTGCGCTGGAGTTGGAGCGCCTGCAGCTGTGCCCCAGGCTGCGCGACGGCAAGGCCGTGGTGCGCATCGCCGCCACCTGGAGGGATCTCGGCGCGGGTCCGTGGAACGCGGCCACCTTGCAGGTCGGAGACGTTTGCCGGGAGATCGATGCGCGTTACCTGAACGCCACCGGAATCGAGGGCCACGACCTGGAGTTCGACGGTCTGGAGCCCTGGTGGCCGCACACGCACGGGCGCCCGGTGACCTACCGTTGCGAGCTGCATCTGCGCGGGGCCGGGGCCGGCGCCACCGTGCACGGCGGGCAGCTCGGCTTCAAGTCCTTCGAGGTGCTGGAGCCGTACGGCGCGTTGCGCATGCTGTGCAACCAGGAAGCGCTGTTCCTGCGCGGTGCCTGCTGGACGACGGCAGACCTGCGACGGCTCGACGCAGACGCCGACACCCTGCGCGCCGTGCTGGAGCGCGTGGTCGACGCCGGCATGAACATGCTGCGCATCGTGGGTGCCGCGGTGTACGCCAGCGACCTGTTGCTGTCCGAATGTGATCGCCTGGGCATCCTCGTGTGGCAGGATTTCCTGTTCGCCAGCATGGACTATCCGCTGGACGACCCCGATTTCGCGGCCGAGGCACAGGCCGAGGCCGAGCAGGTCCTGCAACGTCTGAGCGGTCACGCCTGCGTGGCGGTGTATTGCGGCAACAGCGAGGTCGAGCAGCAGGCGGCGATGCTGGGCTTGCCGCCCGAGGCCTGGAGCCATGCCTTGTTCGATCAGTGGCTGCCCCGGGCCCACGCCGCGATTCACCCGGGAAGTGCCTACGTGCGAGCGTCCCCATCGGGCGGGGCGCTGCCTTTTCATCCCTCCTCGGGGGTCTGTCACTACTACGGCGTGGGCGCGTATCGCCGCCCCCTGGATGACGCGCGCCTGGCTGGAGTGCGCTTCGCCGCCGAGAGCCTGGGGTTCTCCAACGTACCCGCGCCGGCGTCGCTCGAGCGCGATGAGCTGGCCGGGGTGGCAGCGCATGATCCTCGCTGGAAAGCCGGCGTGCCGCGTGACGCGGGCGCCGGCTGGGACTTCGAGGACGTGCGCGACCATTACTTCGCGACGGTCGTGCGTGCCGACCCGCGGCACATGCGTCTTGTCGACCCCGGCGGCTATCTGCGCTGGTCCGCGCTGGTCAGCGGCGAGGTCATGTCGACCGCGTTCGCTTCCTGGCGCGCTCCGGGCTCGTCATGCCAGGGCGCCCTGGTCTGGTGGCTGCAGGATCTCGCGCCCGGTGCGGGATGGGGCGTGCTCGACTGGCGCGGGTGCCCCAAGCCGGTGTATTGGGCGTTGCGGCGTTGCCTGGCGCCGTGCGCGGTGCTGATCGAGGACCGTGGACTCGAGGGTTGCGATTTTGTCGTGTGCAACGATGCATCGCAGGAATTGCGAGCCGAACTGACGGTCGAGCTCTGGCAAGACGGACGTATCCTGACCCTGCGCGCAAGCCGGGAGATTCGTCTGGGCCCGCGCGCCTCGACCCGTATCGGCACCGCCGGCATGTTCGGGCATTTTGTCGACATCAACCAGGCCTATCGCTTCGGGCCGCCCGCGCACGACCTGGTGGCGGCCACGCTGGTCGATGCCTCCGGCAGGCTGTTGTCCCAGGCGCTGCATTTCCCCTCGGGGATGAGCGTCGGGCCGGTCGGGCAGGCACCCCGTCTTCGTGTGACCGACGACGGCGGGGATCGCCTGTTGCACCTGCAGTGCGACGAGCTGCTGCTGGGCGTGGAGATCGATGCGCCCGGGTGGGCGCCCGACGACAACTACTTTCATCTGGTGCCCGGCCGGGAACGTACGGTGCGCCTGCTCCCGACCTCCATCCCACCGCAAGGGCGGGTGCGTTGCAGCGCGGCGAACCTGCGCGATGGCGTGACGCTGCGCGATGTCTGAGCAGCCTGCCCACGCCTCGCCGATGTGGCCGCGCCGGCGTTCACCGGTGCTGTTCGGACATGCCCCCAGGCAGTGCGCGGGCTGGCTGCATGGAGGGCCCGCGCAGGCGGGGGTGGTGCTTTGCGCGCCATTCGGCGCCGAGGAGGAAAGCGCCCATCGCAGCCTCTTGTACCTGGCCGAGGGCCTGGCGGCTCAGGGCATGCGTGCGCTGCGCTTCGACTACCCGGGTTGTGGCGACTCCGAGGGCGACACCTCCTCGGGCCTGCGGCTCGAGGACTGGGTCGCCGCGGCGATCGACGCCGCCGACTTCCTGCGCCAGGAGGCGGGCTGCAGCCACGTGGGCTTCGTGGGCCTGCGCCTCGGAGCCATGATCGCAGGCCTGGCTTGCGCGCGCGCGCAAGCGCAGTGGCTGACGTTGTGGGCGCCGGTGAGCAGCGGACGGCGTCATGCGCGGGAACTGCGCGCCGTCGCGGCGCTGGGGGCCGGCGCGCAGCCTGCCGGTGCCCTGCTCGAGGTGGCCGGGCACGCGCTGGCACGCGACTTCGTGGACGACCTGGCCCGTCTGCAATGCCAGGATTGGCAACTGGCCGGGTTGCGACGCGCGCTTTGGCTGGAGCGCGACGACACGGTCCCCGACGCAGCGTTGCGCCAATGTCTCGAGGCGGCCGGGATGCCCTTGGATGCGATGACGTTCACCGGGGCGGCCGCGATGTTCGACGAGCCGCACCGGGCCCTGGTTCCGGATGGCGCCATTCAACGCATATGTGGATGGTTCGCCAGCAGCGCGGCTCAGTCGGGCTGCGAGCCACGAATACCCGCGGGCACGCTCCCGGTGGACGGGCCGGCCCTCCAGGGCACGCTGTCCACGCCGCATTACCGGGAGCGGCCGGTAGCCCTGGGCGAGTCGCGCAACGTGTTCGGAGTGTTGTGCACGCCCGCCGCGCCCGCCTCGCCCGTCGCACAGCGCCCGTTGCTGGTGTTGCTCAATGCCGGTGCCGTGCACCACATCGGACCCGGCAGACTGCATGTACGCCTGGCACGCGAACTCGCGCGCCGCGGGGTTTCCAGCTTGCGTATCGACGCGCCCGCGATCGGCGACAGTGTCTCGCCAGGCATGCCCGGCGAGAACGACTGTTATCCCGACTCGGGAGTGGACGATCTGCTGGGCGTTGTCGAGGACATCCGCAATCGCCTGGAGTTCGATCGCGTACAGCTCGCGGGGCTGTGCTCGGGAGCCCACTGGGCATTGCGCGCGGCCATGGACCCGCGCGCCACGGGCATCGAGGCCGTGGCGGTGATCAACCTTCGCATACTGGATTGGGGCGACGAGTCGCAGCGCGCCCTGGGGCGCTCGGCCAGCGAAAGCCTGCGCTATCGCAAGGCGGTTCTGCAATGGGCCACCTGGAAAAAACTGCTCACCCTTCGGGTGCACCTGCGCAGTGCGCTTCGGACCATGCTGCATCATGGGCTTGGCAGGGTCGGCGCCGCGCTGCGGGGCCTGGGCCACAGGCTCGGTGCCGTTCGGGCCAACGCCGTGGAGCAGGGCCTGCGTCGCTTGCGCATGCGGCATGTACGCGTGGGCCTGTTCGTCGGCGACGCGGAGCCTGGTTGGTGGATGTTGCGCCAGGCGGCCCCCGAGGAGACGCGCATCGGCCAGGAGACCGCCTGCATCCGCGTATTCGTCCAGCCCGGCGCCGACCACACCTTCGGCAGTGAGCTGTCGAAGCAACGGTTGTTTCAAGACCTCCTCGAATTTGTCACGGATGGCCGCGAGCGCGGAATGTAGGATGCGCCAGCAACCCCGATCGAGCATGCCTGTTCCAGCCTATCCCGACGAGTCGACCCCGCGTGTCCTGCACGTGGTGGACTCCCTTGAGCGAGGCGGGCTGGAGCGCGTGGTCACCGACCTCGCGGTGATGCAGCGTCGGCAGGGCTACGACGTGGCGGTATTCAGCATCAAGGCTCCTGGTGCCCTGGCGCAGGAGCTGGAGCGCGCGGGAGTTCCCGTGCTGCTGGGCGACAAGCGAAGTTCGGCGGACTTGCGCACCCTGCGCGCCCTGCGGCGAGCCGTGCGGGACCGGCAGGTGGACGTGGTGCATGCCCACAACTTCATGCCCACCTACTACGTGGCGGCGGCCACCCTGGGGTGGGGATCGCGCCCGGCAGGCGTGGCCACCTGTCACGACATGGGTACGCGGCTGGCGCAGCGCAAGCTGCGCTGGATCATGCGCTGGGCACTGGCCCGCATGACCCGCGTCGTCATGGTCGGCGCGCAGGTGCATGCGCGCTATCTCGAGGCCGGCGTGGTCGATACGGCGAAGACCCTGCGCATTCTCAACGGGGTGGCGCTGGAGCGTTTCTCGCAGGACGCCGGGGCGCGTGCTCAGGCGCGACGCCGCCTGGGGCTGGCGTCGCATGAGAGGATCATCGGCTGCGTGGGGCGCCTGGTGGAGCTGAAAAACCACCGGGTCCTGATCGAACTCCTGCCCCAACTGCTACGCGAGTTTCCCGACCTTCGCCTGGTTCTGGTCGGCGACGGGCCCTTGCGCCAACTCCTCGAGCAGCAAGCCCGCGAGTCGGGCGTTGCTCGACAGGTGGTCTTCGCCGGGGAGCAGTCCGACGTCGCCCGGCTGCTGCCGGCATTCGACGTGTTCGCGCTGCCGTCGACCACCGAAGGGCTGTCGCTCGCCTTGCTGGAGGCCGCGGCAAGCGGCCTGGCCATCGTCGCCACCGCAGTCGGTGGCAACCCCGAAATCATCGAGCATGGGCGCAGCGGGCTGCTGGTGGCGTCGGGTGACCCCGACGCCCTGGCCGGTGCCCTGCGCAGCCTGCTGGTTCAGCCCGCACTCGGCGAGCAACTCGGGCGCGCTGCGCGCGCCTGGGTGGCCGACCATGCGTCGCTCGAGGCCATGTTCCGTTCCCACGACCGGTTGTACCGGGCAGCGCGCGAGCAGCGCGAGGTCCGCGGCCGCCTGACATCCCTGACCCGCCCATGATCCTGCCGATCGTCCTTTCCCTGCTCGTGCTGGCGCTTGCCGTCGGTGCCATGGTGCTGATTCGCGAGCTGCGCGGCAAGCACATGGACATCTGGCTGCCAGCCTTCCTGCGCGGCTCCTGGCGCGAGGCGGCACCGGCAGGGGTGACCCGCCACCTGCTGTTCTGCTTCGTGGACCATTTCGAGCCGCGCTGGCGCTCGCCGTCGTACGAGACCGAGTGCGCGCGAGTCGCGCGCTGGCGCCAGGGATATCCCAAATTGTGTGAAGGCCACAGGGATGCCGACGGACGTCCGCCCGTGCACAGCTTCTTCTACCCGGAAGAGGAATATCGCCCCGAGCACCTGGATGCGTTGGTCGAACTGTGTCGCATGGGACTGGGCGAGATCGAGATCCATCTGCACCACGACAATGACACCGCCGAGGGCTTGCGCGACAAGCTTGCCGGTTTCACGCGCACGCTGGCCGAGCGTCATGACGCACTGCCGCGCGACCCGACGAGCGGGCAGCCGCTCTGGGCGTTCATCCACGGCAATTGGGCGCTCGACAACTCCCATCCCAGCGGCAGAGGCTGCGGGGTCAACGGCGAGCTCGCCATACTTCGGGAGCAGGGTTGCTACGCGGACTTCACGCTGCCGTCGGCGCCCAGCCCTTGCCAGACCCGTACCATCAACA
Source organism: Pseudomonadota bacterium (assembly GCA_021847345.1). Taxonomy (GTDB): domain Bacteria; phylum Pseudomonadota; class Gammaproteobacteria; order Burkholderiales; family Burkholderiaceae_C; genus Thiomonas_A. The sequence goes on along the minus strand of JAJZTW010000041.1, from coordinate 17,469 downwards.
GCATCTATTACGCGGCCAGCGCTCCCGGGCGCTGCAAGTCGCACGACCAGGGGGAGCAGGTGCGCGTGGGCGGCTCCGCCAGCGGCGACCTGATGCTCATCCAGGGGCCGCTCGGGCTGCAGTGGCATAACCGCAAGTTCGGGATCATGCCCCGCATCGAGAACGGAGATATCCGTGCCAGCAGCCCGCCCGGCGTCGAGCGTATCGCCTCCTGGGTGCGCACCGGAGTGCACGTGCGCGGCCGCCCGGAATGGGTGTTCGTGAAAATCCACACCCATGGCGCGCAGGATGGCGACGCCGAAACCCTGCTCGGCGACCCGATGCAGCGCGCCTTCACCGAACTGGAAACGCGCTACAACGACGGCAAGCGCTGGAAGCTGCACTACGTGAGCGCGCGCGAGATGTACAACATCGCCAAGGCCGCCGAGGCCGGGATGAGCGGCGACCCCCATGCCTACCGCGACTACGTCGTGGCGCGCCCGTCCTATCGCACCTCGGCGTAGAAATCGAGCAGCTGCTGCGCATTGTTGCGCCATTGGCGTTCGCGAGCCACATACGCGCGGGCCCGCGCTCCCACCTCGCGCAACTGCTCCAGGTTCGTCGCGTGCAGCAGGGTCGCCTGCACCGCGGCGTCCATGTCTCCCGCCTTGAACATCCAACCCGTCTCGCCTTCGCGCAGGACTTCCTGGATGGGCTCGAAATCGGGAGCGACAGGCGCAATTGCGCAAGCCATGAATTCGAACAGCTTCACGGGCGAGGTGTAGTCCCCGGCGCTGGGCAGGATGGCCATGTCCATCGCCGCCAGCAGACCCGGGACCTCGTCGTGACTGACACGCCCGGCCAGCACGATGCGATGCCCGAGCCCTCGCGATTCCACGAATTCGCGCACCCTGGGAAAAGTGCTTCCATCCCCGACCAGCAGGAACTTGAGGTCCGGGCGCTGCTCCAGGTGCGGTGCGATCGTTTCGATGAACAGGTCGATGCGGTGCCATGGCACGAAGGCGCCGAGGTAACCGCAGACCACGCTGTGCTGGAGACCCAGACGGGCGCGTGTCTGTTCCCGTTGTTCCGGCGTGAAGCTGAACTTGCGCAGATCGGCCGCATTGGGCGCGACGATGGCCGGCGCGATGCGCCCGTGCGTGGCCTCGGCACGGGCTCGGAACGCGCCGGAGACGAACACCAGCCCCGAGCAGTTGCGAAAGTTCCAGCGCTCGATGGCGAGCGCAAGCCGCCGGAAGTACAGCGGGCGCACGCGCTCGACGAATGCCGCGTCGTTGATCTCGAGCACCAGCGGAATGGCGGCCATGCGCGCGATCCACACGCCGACGAACAGGAACAGCGAATAGCGTTCGTAGATGGCCTGCGCGGGACGGCGGCGCAGATGCACGAGCAGGCGAAGCCCGGCAACCAGGTTGTAGGCCAGCTCGGCCAGTTCGAACAAGGGCTCGGGAAGGCGTGAGACGGTACGCATCAGTCCCGTCGCCTGGGCGGTCGGCGACATCGCCTTGGGCGAGGCATAAGGGTCCGCTCCGGGTAGCGAAACGATGTCGACCGCCACGCCGAGCTCGCGCAAGGCGTCGACCAGGCCCCGGATATGCACGCCTTCGACGGCCTTGCCCTGGGTGCGATGGTGGTACAGCAGCCGGGAGATCGGCAAGCGAGTGGAAGCCATGAGGCAGGATCGGTGGTCGAAGGAAACGGCGGGACAAGTCGTGAAGCGGCGCGTGTGCCGTGCGATCGGCAGCGAGCATGGTGCAGGTATGCCTGCGGGCTCAGGTCTTCTCCCAGCGGGCATCGAGCCCCCCGCTGGCGAAGCGCAGCAGGGCCACGACCGCGGCGAAGTTCATGTCGCAGAACACATGCGCAAAGCTCACCACGCGATAGCGACGAGCGCCGGGGAACAGGTAGCCGAACAAGGCCGCGGCATAAAAGGCGCCTTGCAGCCAGGCCGCGACCGTCAGATAAGGCCCGCCGCCCAGCAGGCTCGACAGGAAGCAGCCGAGCAAGGCATAGGGCGCAACCAGGCGCAGCACCTTGTGCGACAGGAATTGCCACCACAAGGGGTTCCGCCAGGGAACGAACAGCCAGGGATTGCGCGCGAAACTCTGGTAGTTCCCGCCGAGGGTGCGGATCTTGCGCCGGCGCTCGCCCTGCGCGTGCTCCTGCAGGTCGTCCCAGGCGACGGCCCGCGGGTCGAGCAACACCCGCCCGCCCTTGCGAACCACATGCATGGGGGTCTCGAAATCGTCGAGGATCGTCCCTGCCGGCAGAGGCTGCCAGTCGCGGCGATGCATGGCGAACAAGGCCCCGGTGGCGCCGGGAGTCGAGTGCAGGCGGCTCTCCGCCTTGCGGATGAACTTCTCGTAGCGCCAGTACAGCCCGATATTGCCGGCAGCTGCCGTTGCCGCGCTGCGATGCATGAGCTCGCCGCTGACCGCTCCCACCCGCGGGTCCATGAGGTCGGAGACGAGATGTCGCAGCGCCGAGGGCGCCAACTCCTGTCGCACGTCGCACAACACCACGACATCGGTCGTCACCGCCGCCATGCCGAGATTCAGGGCGCTCGCCTTGCCCCTGCGTTCCGGACTGACGAGGACGCGAACGTCCGGCCGGGCTGCGGCGAGTCCTTCGGTGTCATCGGTGGACCCATCGGAGACGATGAGGATCTGCACGCGTCCGGCCGGGAAGTCCTGCGACAGAAGGTTGTCCAGCTTGGAGGGAAGTCGGTGAGCTTCGTTGTGCGCAGCCATCAGCACCGTGACCTCCGGCAGCTCGTCGTCGCCAAGTGCCGGTGGAAGAATGGGCGCGCGCAAGAGGGCCAGGGCGCCCACGAGCAGTGGGTAGCCCACGTAGGTGTAGGCCACCAGCGAAGCAGTGGACCAGAAGATCCAGTCGACCAGAGTCATGGGCTGAGCACCGATGAATTCCTGGCCTCAGCGGCGGCGCCGGATCTGGGCATCGATCACCTGCAACTCACCATGACGATTGAAGGTGTGGGTGGCCACGACGTCGTCACACCAATGGGGCGTGGCACGCGCCACGATGTGCTCTTCGAAGCAGGTCTCGTCGAGAGCATCGACGCGGGCGATGTTGAACCCGTAGCCGTAGCGATGCGAACTGTTCTGAGAGGGACGATACAGCGCGCCTTCGTGTTCGAAGAACGCGCCGCCCGGGCGCGCGCTGCGGCAGTCTGAAACGACGGGGTTGTCGGGGTGAGGTACCCAGTCCTGGCTCAGTGGAGATTCGGCGGAGAATGCGAATAATTCGTTCCAGGACGAAGCGCCATCCACGCTCACCATGGTTGCGAACATCCACCAGCGCTCGCCGCGCTGCAGCAAGGTCGAGTCGTAGGCGCGAACGCCCTCCATCAATGCGTGCACGAACTCCCATTGATCGGGAAACCCCGTGCACCGGTAGAGCTCGATCTTGCCGCTTTCCGCGGACTCGGGAACCATGTAAAGGCTTCCTTCGAACTCGAACAGGAAGGGGTAGGAAAGGTGGTAGGGCCTCTGGAGCGCGATGCGACTGGGGCTGACCCGTCCGTCGCGAGAGATTTCAACGACTGCGATATGGCCGCGCGAGGTGTCCAGCGGCATTTCCTCGAAGAAGATGTAGTACCGGCCATCGCGAGCGTATGGGAACGGATCGGCCCAGATGCGATCCGGTGGCGGTACCAGTCGCCTGAAGCTTCGCAGATCCAGGTCGTTCGTCGAGCTGAAGCGATAGAGCAGGCTCCACTGGTCCAGGAACAGGCGGCCTCGCGCCATGTGGCGGGCCTTCCTGACGGTCAGTGCCAGCAGCTGCCAGGCCTGGGAAACGGCGTCAGGCTCGCCATGGCATGGCGCGCTGTCGATACGAGGCTCGCGGTTGGAGTCGCGAGCCTGGGCGAGGAAGCGTTCGTTGCCGATCAGGCGCAGCCGCGCGATCTGGCGTGCAGGCAGGTGCAGGGCGTTCCAGTGGATCGACGCAGCATTGTCGACAACCGAGAACGGCACCGTGCAGGCGTGGGTGCTTGCAAGAAGCAACGGGCGCAAGGTTTGCGGGTCGATCATCTGCAGCGAGGCCGAGGTGGTCGGTCGCCACTGCATGACTTCCACGAGGCCGGCTTGCTGGGCGCGCGTGCACCCGGCTTCGCCGTGGAGCAGTTGCCACAGGCCACAGCGAGCGAGCCGGGACAAGCCCGCCGGAGAGGGGCTTGCCCCAAGGTCGATCAGCACGTCCAGTTCTTGTGCTGCCAACCAGGCCAGGTCCTCGGCTCCGGCCTCCAGTCCAGCATCGTCCAGGCGCCAGGAGAATTGGCGTTGTTCGATGCCCGCCAGCATGTCTTCGACGTGGGTAGGCTGTCGGGAAGGCCGAAGTCGTGGGTGGCGTTCGAACAGGCGCTTGCGATAGCCGTCCAGCCAATTCCGAGAGGTCCGAGCAGCGAGGCTTTCGCGTGGCGCTGGCCCGCCAGCCTGGGTCGCGGCTGCAAGGTCTGGCCGAGACGCGAACAGCGCGGCCTGAATGCCTGCACTGTCCTGAATTTCGCGCAGCATCTCGGCGACCCAGGATGGAACCACCAGTCCATCGAGAATGACCCCGATACGGATGTGGGGCATGGTGTCAGGCTCGGAGCTGTCCAGGCGGGTCTCTGCTCGATGACGCAGCTGCAGTGTCATGCCAGGTAAGGAAGGAGACCGGAAATGGCCTGTTCGATGGTTGCGAGCACGTGACTCGTGTCCATGGGGTCCATGTCGTAGGGGTCGGCGATCTCGGGGCTGTCGGCGATGAACATGCCCAATTGCGTGGCCTTCATTACCCCTTCGGGAAAGCGGCGCTTCAACTCCGTCATATTGGATTCATCCATCACCAGGATCAGGTCTGCCGCGGCGATGCAAGCCTGGTCCAGCGCGCGTGAGCGGCACGCACCCATGTCGATGCCGAAGCGCCGCGCGGCATGTACGACATGCTCCGGTGTGGATCGGTTTGCCTCGGGGTGAAAGCCCGCGCTGTCCACCACCAGCCGAGGCAGGCGACGGCGCAGTTCGAGCTCCGCGAATGGGCTTCGGCAAATATTCCCGCGGCAAAGGATCAGGACCCGGGGTGGCTGCCCATGTCGTGCACGCAAGCGACGCAACACCGACCTGTGGTGGCGCTGCTGGCGCATGGATGCGACCAGGCTTGTCGCGCGCTTGGCAAGTCCCCGTGGAATGGTGCCGCCCAGCTTCGTGGCCTGGTGCAACAGGACCCGAGGGTCATCCCAGGCCCACGCATCCCAGGTTTCACGGCCTGCCAGCACCCGCAGCCACCCCAGCGCTGCGCGCCAGACAGGTTCCACGAGCAGCATGGGGTCGCGATGATCGGCGCGCAGGTTGGCCACGAACCAGCGGAGGTCTGCCGCGGGGTTGCGCGCGATGACACCGATCCGGTAGGGGCCGGGAGCCGGGACGCCTTGTCCGAGCGACATGCGCAAGAGGTCCAGCGGCGCATTCCGCCCGGCAGCGATGGTCAGCGGCAGCGAGCCCCAGAACCTGGGATTGATCTCCATCAAGTGCGCACTACCGTCCTCCGCGACACGCCATTCGACCATGGCGACACCATGCCAGTTCAGCTTCCGCATGAGCAGGCTCGACCATTCCACGAGCTGCTCGCGTGGAGGAATGGACATGCGCAGCGTGCTGCCTCCACCATGCAGTGGGTATTCATGCACGCGTTCATGCATGAAGCTCCAGATCATGCGACCCCGCTCGAACAGCATTTCCACGCCGATGCCGTGCCCAGGCACCCAGGCCTGTTCCTGCACGTCCGTGAAGGGAAGCCAGGATTCCAGGATGCGTTGTCGGTCCCGAGGGCTGCGAGCAATCGCCACCGACAGCGATGCAAGACGCTGGCCGATCACGACCTTGCTGCGAGCGGGCTTGAGTACGGCGGGAAAACCCAACGCGGGCGGCAGGACTTCGTTCTGGCGAATCGCCTGCGAGGCGGGAACCGGAATGCCAAGCTGGGCAGCAAGCTGGGTGGTCCGTGCCTTGTCGAGAGCCTGGTCGATCGCGACGTCGCTCGCCAGCTGGGCGCGCAGGCGCAGAGAGTGGTTCTCCGGCAAGGCACGGAGCCAGCGCAGCGAGCCCTCCGAGCTCGGGATGACCAGCGTGAACGCGTGCTCCCCATCCAGGGCCAGGAGCCATTCGAGCGCTGGCTCGACGGGCTCGAACTGCGGTTGGCGGTGGCGTACCGCGGCCCAGCGCGTGAACTCGGCTGGCGACCCCGGCTGGCGAAGCGCGGCATGCACGGACACGCCGGCACGGCCCAGGGATTGCACGCATGCGAGCCCTGCGGGAACATCCGCGTCGAGCACGAGGACTTTCGCGCCGCGGTAGCTTGCTGCTGCCCCACTCGGCCCGGTCGGTATGGCTGCGGATGGCATCTTTGATGGACGGGCTTGCGGGAGTTCCAGGTGTGACAAGTTTGCGAACGCGGCGTTGCGGCCGCCTTGAACGCGGCATTTACTGCTGCGCAAACCGGCAGCTTGGTGGTCGCAGACATTAGAGCAAGACCAACAATCATGCGCATCACCCTTTGTTCGGGGGGATGGTGATAATTTGCTGGCTTCGCGTGGACAGCTTCCCGGGTATTGCCCCGGCTGTCCGTGAACCGGGTTTCCAATTTTGCGAGGATATGTCATGGGCCATCCAGTGTTTCGCCACGTCCCGGCTTCCCGAGGCGTCGCCTGGTGGGGCGAGGGCTGGCACAGCTTCCTGCGTGCCCCATGGGCCTGGCTGGGCCTGAGCCTGGGCTTGTTCGTGATCAGCATGCTGCTGCACCTGTTCCCGCTGGGCGGCGTGCTGACCCAGTGGCTGAACCTGCCGCTGTTCGCGTTGGGCGCCGTGTTCGCGTCGGTGCTGCAGCGTCGCTGGAACGATCAGCGCGGCATCACTCCGCCTGGGCAGCTCGCCGAGCCGGACAACGAAGGGGCTTTCGGCGAGTCGTCGCGCAGGTGGGGCTCGCGCCTGGGGCCCTTGATGCTGGCTTCGTTGCTGGTCTTGCTGCTCATCGTGCTGGGCGGCGTGCTGCTCGTGCTGGTGTTCGGCGCATTGTTCGGCTTCGGCATGTTCAGCCCGCACGCCTTCGAGCAGCTGTTCCAGGGCTCGCCGGGTGAGATGATGGCGGGAATGGGCATGCGCATCGGCATGGTGATGGGCCTGGGTCTGCTGGTGTTGCTGCTGCTGTTCCTGGCCAGCGCAGTGTTCTGGTTCGTGGGAACCCTGGTGGCGTTGGGAGGGGTGGGGCCGTGGGATGCCATCCGCCTGTCGACCCGCGCGGCGCTGCACAACCTAGGAGCCCTGCTGATGTTTTCGCTGCTGCTCGTGCCTTTCGGCATCCTGGCAATGATCCCGATGGGCCTGGGGCTGCTGGTCTTGCTCCCGGTGTTGTCGGGAGCCTCGTATGCTTCGTTCGATGACGTGTTCGGCGCCTCGCCCGAGGCGGCGCCGGAGTTGACTTGACGCGTACCGACGCCGCGCCCGCGGCGGGCCGACCGATGGACCCGACGGACTACCTTCGCTCTCATATTCGCACGGTTGCCGACTGGCCCCAGCCGGGGGTGCGCTTTCGCGACATCACCCCGCTGCTGGCCGATCCGCGCGCCATGCGCGTGCTCGTGGACCAGTTCGTCTGGCGCTACATGGACCCGGCGCTGCGCCCCGACCTCGTCGCCGGTATCGACGCGCGCGGGTTCATCATCGGCTCGGTGGTGGCCTTCGAACTCGGCGTGGGCTTCGTGCCGGTGCGCAAGAAGGGCAAGCTGCCCTTCCAGACCGTGGCCGAGAGCTACGAACTCGAGTACGGCAGCGCCACCGTCGAGGTGCACGTGGACGCGCTTCGCCCGGGGCAGCGCGTGCTGCTGATCGACGACCTGATCGCCACCGGGGGCACCATGCTCGCCGCGCATCGCCTGCTGGGCAAGCTGGGGGCGCAGGTCATCGAGGGCGCCGCGATCGTGGACCTGCCGCAGCTGGGCGGCTCCGCGGCACTGCGCGCGGCGGGGCTCGAGCTGTTCACGCTGGTGGGCTTCGATGCCGAGGATTGAGCTCTCGCGGCATCGCGTCCGCGGCAGCTTGTCGGCAGCATGGCTCGGGCTGGCGCTGTGCTGTGTGTTGCCGGGGGGGACGCGGCTGGCTCGGGCACAGTCCGCACCTGCGGCCACGCCTTCGGCTCCGACGCCCGCGTCCGCTCCACGGGTGCGCATCGTCGCGGTGCGGGGGGTGTCCTGGCGGGGTCACGAAGCCCGGGTGAATCTTCTGCTTCGGGTGCAAAATCCCGGTGCCTGGAAGCTGGCCTTGAACGACATCCGGTTCCACTGCAGCTTCAACGGCACGGCAACGGCCGTCGGGCACAGCACGGCTGAGCTCGACCTGCCGGCGCACGGGCAGGCCGACGTTCCGGTGAGCGTGGACATCGACGGCCAGGCCTTGCTGTCGGTGCTGGCCACGCTGCCGCCGGACGGCACCGTGAGCTACGTGCTCGACGGTGCCGCCGAGATCGAAGACACGCTGCTGCGGGTGCCCTTTCATCAGCAGGGCAGCGTGGTGTTGCGATAAAAAGAGAAGCGATGCAATCGCAGGAGGAGCTGCATATGTCGGTGAGCCGTGCTCCCATGGCTGTCCGTCCGGTGCCCGAGCCGGGCGCCGCGGGCGCGCTGCGCGTGCCGGGGCCCCATGCATGGCCCGAAGGGCGCGACGTGCATGTCTGGAGCATCGACCTGGCCGCGCCCGCGGCCGGGCCATCCGGATGGCTCGACGAGCGTGAACTCGAGCGGGCCCGACGGTTCGTGTACGCGGACGATGCACGGCGGTACGTGCACGCGCACGTGGCGCTGCGTGCGATTCTGGGCGCCTACCTGGGGCGGGACCCCGCCGAGCTCGACTTCGTCGAGCAGGAGCTCGGCAAGCCGCGCTTGCTGCAGGCGCCACAGGGTCGGTATTTCAATCTCAGCCACAGCAAGGACATGGCCTTGCTGGCGCTCGGAGTGGCCGGCGAACTCGGTGTGGATATCGAGGCCGTGCGCGACGACCTTCCGGGAGAGGAACTGGCGTCCGCCGTGCTGTGCGAGCTCGAGATCGAGCAACTCGGGGCCTTCGCGGAGGCTGAGCGCGCTCAGCCTTTCGTGGCCTGCTGGACGCGCAAGGAAGCTTGCCTGAAGGCGCTTGGCCTGGGCCTGAACCTGGAGCCCCGCAGCCTGCACGTGGGCTTCGAGACCGCGCGCATGCGATTGACGGTGGGCGGGCGCGAGCTCGAGGTCGAGGCGCTGCCGGCGCGCAGCGGCTACCGCGCCGCGGTGGCCGCGCTCGGCGGCCTGGGCAGCGTGCGTTTGTTCGAGTTGGACACCGAAGATCTGTCCGGGGCCTGAACCGCCCGCTAACAGCCTGTCAAGCACGGCCAGCAAGGGGCCACCGGTCGAGCACTTCGTAGCGCCCGCTGCCCAGCTGCGAGCGCTGCAGCGACAGGCCCCGCACCTGCCAGCGCAGCGCCTCGAAATGCTGCGGTGCCTGCCCGGGCTCGGCGCGCCGGGCGAGGGTCAGGTGGGGGTGCCAGGGGCGTGTGTCGCAGCTCATGCGGGCTTCGCGCGCACCTCGCAGCAACGTGTCGTGCAGCGCCTGCAATGGCGCCGGCACCTGCGAAGGCGCGAGATGAGCGATGCCTCCGGGCCAGACTTCGGCGCGATCCAGGCACAGCAGGCAACCCGCGTGGATCGATGCCGCGGCGGCTCCCAGGCGCAGCAGCGCCGGCACGAGTTCCGGATCGACCTTGGGCAGGAACAGCAGGGTCAGGTGCAGCTTGCGCTGTGCCACCGGGCGGCTGTGTTCGTTCCAGCGCCAGCTCGCGGCATGCGCGGCCAGGCGGCGGCGCAGCGCCGGCGACGGATCGAGCGCGAAGAACAGGCGCCAGGCTTCGGGCGCCTGGGCGTGCGCGGGGGCGGGGGCTGCGGCCGGGTTCACCGCGCCAGTGTAGGGACGGTGCCTCGGCTTGTGCCATCATGCCGGCTGCAGCGTTCCGCACCCACCCCATGACCGCTTCCTCGGCCGCCCGCCCCAACCAGTTCGCGCTGTTGCGCCAGCGCCGCTTCGCGCCGTTTTTCTGGACCCAGTTCGGGGGGGCGGCGAACGACAACCTGTTCAAGTTCGGCTTCACGGTGATGGTCACGTACCGCACGCAGGCCCTGCACGCGTTGTCGCCGGGCCTGATGGTCAATCTGATCGCCGCGCTGTACATCCTTCCCTTCGTGCTGTTCTCTGCCACCAGCGGGCAGTTGTCGGACAAATGGCCCAAGGAACGCTTGATGCGGCGGGTGAAGCTGCTGGAAATCGCCATCATGGCGCTGGCGCTGTGGGGTTTCCTGGCCGGCAACCTGCCCGCCTTGCTGGCGTGCACCTTCGGCATGGGGCTGCATTCCACCCTGTTCGGCCCTGCCAAGTACGCCTACCTGCCGCAGCACCTGAACGACGCCGAGCTCACCGGCGGCAACGGCATGACCGAGATGGGCACCTTTGTCGCCATCCTGCTGGGCAACCTGGTCGGCGGCTTGCTGATGAGCCTGCGCCCCGGGCCGCTGCTGGTCGGGCTGGCGTGTCTGCTGGTGGCACTGGCCGGGTGGCTGGCGTCGCGCGGCATTCCGACCACGCCGGCGCTGGAGCCCGGGCTGCGGGTGTGCTGGAACCCCTGGCGTGAGACCCTGCGCAATCTGGGCCTCGCGGCACGCGACCCGGTGCTGCTGCAGGCCCTGCTGGCGATTTCCTGGATGTGGTTCTACGGCGTGGCCTTCCTGACCCAGTTCCCGGTGTTCGCCAAGGAGGTGCTGCATGGCGACGAGCAGGTCGCGTCGTTGCTGCTGGTGGTGTTCTCCATCGGGGTCGGCCTGGGTTCGCTGGCCTGCGAATGGCTGGCTCGTGGGCGGGTCGAGCCGGGGCTGGTGCCGCTGGGCGCGCTGGGCATGACCGTGTTCGGCGTGGACCTCTACTGGGCTTCGCATGCGCTGCCGGCGGGCCCGTCGCTGCAGGGGGTCGGCGGCTTCCTGCTGCTGCCCGCGCACTGGCGGGTGATGGCCGACCTGTTCCTGTTGTCGGCCAGCGCCGGCATCTACAGCGTGCCGCTGTACGCGCTGATCCAGAAGCACACCCCCGCCAGCCACCGCGCGCGGGTCATCGCCGCCAACAACATCCTCAACGCCCTGTACATGATCGTGTGCGCAGGCTATTGCGCCGCGCTGCTGGGCTTCGGGCTATCGGTGCCGGCCCTGCTGCTCAGCGTGGCGCTGCTCAACCTGCTGGCCGCCGGCGTGCTGGTGTGGCGCCAGCCGGTGTACGGGCGGCGCTTCGTGTCGTGGATGCTGCGCCAGCCAAGACCTGCCTGACTCGGCAAGCGTTCGACTCTCCTGGCCCGCATCAGCGAAGGCAAGGCGGGCCGAGGCTTGTTCGGGGGAAGGCTGCAGCGGCGCTTGCGTTGTCGCAAGGCCCGGCCTGGGGCTGGCGTCGGACGTCCGGCGAGTTGTGCCTTGTGCTCGCGATCCCAGGTCTGAAGCCCCGCGAGGCTCGGCACCGTCCCCGGCGCGACACCCAAGAGCGCGTGTGTCGCACAGGGCCGCAAACAGCTCTTTATCGTCGGCACCTGGGGCTTGCACCCCGGACAAGGCGTGATGCATCGGTTCCTTCGGGCTCGGCGCCTCGACTTTATCGGTTGAATTGCACACTTTCGTCAAAGCAGAGGATTGGTAACAAAGATAAACATGAATTGCCGCCTCTTGAAAGATTTTGTTCAATAAAAAGCGGTGCGCTGGTTGTTATGTGCCGAAGCCGCCGTGTGGCGCGGCTTCGCAGACGGCTCGATCCCGATCACCTCGGCTTGGATCTGCCCGCGAGCTTCGGGGGGGCGTCTTGCGTGAGGCGTCACGCAGCTCGCGCAGTGGTATTGCCGGTGGTGAGCTCACCGATTGGATGCAAATCTTCGCATCGCACGGGGGTGCCCCCCAGGCGCCGCCAAGTTGAAGCGTGTGGACAAAGCCCGTTTGCCAATCGTTAATTGCGGGGCCGGATATGCGGATTTCTGTGGTCATCCCGACGCGTGAGCGTGCTGGGTCTCTCGCTGCAACCCTGCGCGGCGTAGCGATGCAGGTCCACGATGATCTGGAGATCGTGCTGGTCGACGATGGCTCGTCAGAGGCCGCCGCACGCGCCAACCGCGCATTGCTCGAAGCCAGCGCACGACCCTTTCAGTATGTCCATGTCGCGGCCCATGGACCAGGAGGAAGCGGTCCGGGGCGAGCGCGAAACATCGGGATCGCCCGAGCGACCGGCACATTCGTAACCTTCTGCGATGACGATGACGCGTGGACCGATCCGAAGCATCTGTCGCGCGTGGCGCTGCACGCGGCGAACGCGCCCCAGGCTGATCTCTATTTCGCCAACCAGCGGGCCATGCGCGATGACGCCGTACTGTTCGAGTACTGGCTGCCAGCGTATACGACGAAGGTCGTCGCCGCGCGCGGCTTGGACGGCTCCATCATTCCCGTCCGCCGGGCGGAGTGTCTCAGCCGGGCCGGGGACTTCCCGCATGGCAATACCTGTGTGGTCAGAAAGTCCTTGCTCGATGAGATCGGCGGGTATTGGGAGGGGGTTCGCTACGCTGAGGACATGGACCTGTTTGTCCGTATGGCCGACAGAGCACGAGAGATCTATTTCCAATGCGCGACGGTCGCGCGCCACGACATTCCAAACCCCGCGCTTCGAAACAATGTCTCGACTCGTCGTTCGGCAGATGGCAAAGCCTTCGACCTCGCCATGATCGCCGAGCACTTGATGTTTCACTGCTCGACGCCCGAGGCGCGAGCCTATGCGAAGGAGTTGGGCGGCCAAGCACTGCGCGCCTTGGCGCTTTCGCGTGTTCACACAGGGGACAGGGTATCGGCCGCGTCGTGGGCGAGGCAGGCGCTGGTACTGTATCCGACCTGGAAGTGGTTCGCCTACACTGGCTTCCTACGATTCGGCGCGATGTTGACGCGCCTGGGCTGAGTCTGGTCGCACGTCGTTGCCCGTTGTCGAGTCGAACGGCGGACGATATCACTACAACGCGAGGGTCTACCCAGTCCAGCTGATGCGATCGGCACCAGTCCCCGTCCATCGCATAGCCTGACGGGCGGAGATGTCGACATCTCATCCATCGTGAGGCGAGCGAGCGTTACTCGATGCCACGCGCGCGTTCGGCCCGAAAGCGCGCGACGAAAGTCTCGAACGCATCCTCGTCCAGGGCCTGGCGCATGCCGCGCATCAGGTCCAGGTAGTAGTGCAGGTTGTGCGCGGTGGCCAGCATCGGGAACAGCATCTCGCCGCAGCGGTCGAGGTGGTGCAGGTAGGCGCGCGAGAAGCCCTGGCATGTCGGGCAGCTGCAGCTTTCGTCGAGCGGGCGCGGATCGTCGCGGTAGCGCGCGTTGCGGATGCGCAGGTCGCCCCAGCGCGTGAACAGGTGGCCGTTGCGCGCGTTGCGCGTGGGCATCACGCAATCGAACAGGTCGATGCCCGATGTCACGCCCTGCACCAGGTCCTCGGGTGTGCCCACGCCCATCAGGTAGCGGGGGCGCTGCTGCGGCAACAATGGGGCGACGTGATCGAGCACCCGCAACATGTCCTCCTTGGGCTCGCCCACGCTCAGGCCGCCGATGGCATAGCCGGGGAAATCCAGCTTCAGCAGGCCCTCGAGCGAGGCTTCGCGCAGGTTCTCGAACATGCCGCCCTGGTTGATGCCGAACAGCGCATTGGGATTTTCCAGACGCTCGAATTCGTCCTGGCAACGCCTGGCCCAGCGCAAGGACAGCTCCATCGACGCGCGTGCCTCGGCCTCGGTCGTGCGATGCCGTTGGTCGCCGCGCCTGATTTCGTACGGCGTGCACTCGTCGAACTGCATGACGATGTCGGAGTTCAGCACGGTCTGGATCTGCATGCTGACCTCGGGGGTGAGCATCAGCTTGTCGCCGTTGACCGGCGATGCGAAGCGCACGCCTTGCTCGCTGATCTTGCGCAAGTCCCCGAGGCTCCACACCTGGAATCCGCCGCTGTCGGTGAGGATCGGGCCGTCCCAGCCGATGAACCGGTGTAAGCCGCCGAAGCGGCGCACGACCTCGAGTCCGGGGCGCAGCCACAGGTGGAAGGTGTTGCCCAGGATGATCTGGGCTCCGGCCTGGCGCAGCCCGTCGGGCGTGATGCCCTTGACCGAGCCGTAGGTGCCCACGGGCATGAATTGCGGGGTCTGGACGGTGCCGTGGTTCAGGCGCAGCGTGCCGCGGCGGGCGCGGCCGCTTGTGTGGTGCAGGGTGAAGTCGAGCATGACGACATTGTCGTCGACCACGCAGCGGTGGCGTAGCGCCAGCCGGGTTCAGGCGGAGGCCCTGCCATACACCGCGAGGGTGCGGCGCGCGACCTCATTCCAGTCGAGTTCGCGCTTCGCCCTGGCGTATGCGCGACTGCTCATGGCGTTCCACGCGGCTTCGTCGCGCACAAGGCCAAGCATTCCCGCGCAAAGCTCCTCGGGGTTTTGCTGCGCAACACGCGTGTAGTCGTCGCCCAGGTGTTCCGGAATTCCGGCGATGTCCGTTCCCACCACCGGAACACCCTGCGCCGCCGCGACCGAGCACGCCAAGCCTGCGAAGCTGCCGGTGTACGGAAGTATGCACAAAAGGGCTTGCGCATACACCTTGTACAGCTCGCCGATGTCGATGCAGTTCAGCCAGATGACCGAGTCCTGTACGCCGTGGATCCTTGCGAGCTCGAGGCCTTCCGGAGGGGTGTCGAGAAAATAGCCGTGGATCAGCAGCCGGGGAGCCTCGTCGCCCAGTTCACGCTTCAGCGCTGCATAGGCGGCTATGGCGGTATCCACGCCCTTGGATCGCATCGCCGTATGACCGGCGAACATCATGATGTCACGGCGCTGGGCTCGCGGCTTGGGCGGGGTGTCGGAAATCCGCGCGCCGTGGCAGATCGGGTGGATGCGCTGCGGCTCCACGCCCAGTTCGACCAGGCGCTCCCCCATCTTGTGGTCATGCACGAGGACCGCATGCGCCAGGTTGTACAGGCGATTGCCTTGCGTGAACGCGAGTTGCGGGGCGTCCAGTTCATGCACGGTCACCACTTTGCGAGCGTGGCTTCGAATCTTGAGCCAGCGAAACACAGCATCCGAGCCAAATGCGCCGAGGGTCTGCTGGAAATGGACCGCGTCCGCCTCGCCGTCGGTCAGGGCTTCGAATTTTCGGGCTCGCATGTCGTCGAATACATGCTTGATGGCGAATTTGACCCGGCGGCGCATCGGGCGCGTGGAGACGTAATGCGAGATCACGGGGAGCTCGAAATAGTCACAGTCGCGCGTGATGAAATTGCGGATCTGTTCCTCGCGATCCCCGCAGCCGCACTTGCTGCCGATCCATTGGACCTTCCGGGCGCCTTGCTTTTTCAGCGCCTGTCCGAGGTCCTGGATGTAGTCACCATAGGATGTCTGAAACGGGCATCCGATGAACGTGATATTCATGAGCGGTGGCCGATGGTGGATAGGGTAGGCGCCCCTTGGAACCTGGCGTTGCCGTGCCATTATCAACAGCCGCGCGCCTTTCGGAACCCCCCTGGCTCGGGTGCCCACCATGGTGGACGCGGGTCGCGCCGGGTTTCAAGTACGCGCGCAACGCTCTTCGCAGGAGGCGGAGTCGATCCAGCACCCGATAGCTCAGATCCACGATTCCCGGGCGAAAAGCCCGGATCTCCAGGTTCCTGCGCTCGTCCTGGAAAAAGCGCCGTTTGTAGTCATGGTCGCCCTTCAGCATGTCGAAGACTTCGCAGCCTCGGGCAATGGCCAGTTCGACGGCATGGCTGATCAACACGTCTCCCGGGCTGAGGTGCGAGCAGGCGGGGTCGAAGCCACTCTGGAAAAAACTCAGACGATTCTTGTAGACCATGCAATACAACATGGCGATGCGTCGGCCGTCAAGTTCGAGGGCCGGTAGCATCAGTCGCCCCTGAGCTTGCAGGAGTTCCATCCACTGGCGGTGGAAATTGCAGAATTCAGGAGTCGAGAAGGCAGGATGCTCAGTGCGGCCGCTCCAGCGCATCCGGTGCAGCCGAGCGAGATCCTCGAAGCCGGAGTCCAGCTCCTGGGCTGACTCGACGATGCCGAAACGCGCCTGCGCCTGGCTCTCGAAGCGCCGGCGCTTCTGCGCGATGATCCGACGCCGATGCTTGCCCAGGCTTTGCAGGTAGGTTTCGTGATCCCGCGGCAATTTCCCCGACACGATGGGGCCGGCCGCGTGGAAGTCGACTCGCAATCCTGCCTGGGGCAGGCCTTCCAGCAGTGCCGCGACCAGTGGAGAACCGGCCGGCAGGTCGCTGAGCTCAAGCACATCGCACGCCGCTTCCCGTCTCTCGCCAGGCCATCCAGCGTGGCCGAGCATTCGAGCGATCCATTCGACCAGGGCATTTGCTGCGCGCTGCTCGTACCCAGCGCGCAGCACTGCGTCCATGTCATCAGGCGCGGTATCGCCACCGATGCCCACCTGTCGAAGCTTGCGTACCCCGGGCAGGAAGTGCAGGCAGCGCTGCTGCTCGATGTACAGCGGAAGCAAGCCCACGAGCAATGCTTCGTCGCGCACGATCAGGATCTGCAACCGACGCTGCCCGCCGTAATGCTTCCACCATAGGCGCTGGCAGTCCCAGCTCATGAAAATGCCGCTGTCCGGGCTCGCGGATTCCAGTTGCACCCATTCTTCCGCGAGGGCATCGAAGCCGGCCGTGTCCGTGGCGACACTGACCTGCAATCCCGACGAAGGTTGGGGCATCGTGCTGCGCTTTTCGGGTTTGTCCAAGCCGGAACAGGGCTTGGCTATTCTTGTGGTGGGCAAGTCGTGCCGGGCCAGAAGCCCCTCATATGGTATCGAGGGTGATTTGGCTCGCAATACCCCCGAAAAGGGGTGCGGGCCCAGATCCTGTGATGGTTACCTGGCGGGCGTGGCCATGCGCTGCAAAAGCATCGAATCCCCATAACTGAAAAACCGATACCTCTCCCGCACCGCATGCGCATACGCCTGGCGGATCGGCTCCATGCCCGCGAAGGCGCTGACCAGCATCATCAGGGTCGATCTGGGCAGGTGGAAGTTGGTCACCAGCATGTCGATCCATGCGAAGCGGTGTCCGGGGGCGATGAAGATGTCGGTCTCGCCGCTCCAGTCCTGTGCGGCGCCTGACGCCAGGCCTTCGGCGCCCAGGTCGCGCGCCACCGACTCCAGCGCGCGCACCGTGGTGGTTCCCACCGCCACCACGCGCCCGCCGGCGGCGCGGGTGTCGGCGATGGCCTGCAGCGTGGCGCCGGGAACCTCGAAGCGCTCGCTGTGCATGTGGTGCAGCGCGGGGTCGTCGACCTTCACGGGCTGGAAGGTGCCGGCGCCCACGTGCAGGGTCAGGTGCGCGC
>JAJZTW010000040.1:15809-36031 GCA_021847345.1 Pseudomonadota bacterium | reverse complement strand
CTCGCCATGTTCGGCGCGAATCGCGGACGGCGCCACCGGCGCCTGCCCGTCCTGCTGCAGCAGGTGGTGGGAAATGCGCCCGACATGCCACAACTGCGCGGCGATGCGCCCGCCGGCGGCGTGCACGGCATCGGTCACCAGGCGCCAGCCGCGCTCCTGCGCGTCGCTGTACATGCCGGGCGTGAAGGCATAGCCCTGGCCCTGGCGGCTGATCTGGGTGGCCTCGCTGATGATCAGGCCGGCGGTGGCGCGTTGCGCGTAGTAGCGCGCATTCATCGCCGACGGTACGTCCCCGGGCTGCGCGGCACGCGAGCGCGTGAGCGGGGCCATGAGCACGCGATTGGGCAACTCGAGGGCACCCAGGCGCAGCGGCTG
This sequence comes from Pseudomonadota bacterium, assembly GCA_021847345.1. Taxonomy (GTDB): domain Bacteria; phylum Pseudomonadota; class Gammaproteobacteria; order Burkholderiales; family Burkholderiaceae_C; genus Thiomonas_A. Next base: position 35,656 of record JAJZTW010000040.1, on the reverse strand, counting down.
GAACAGGGCGGCGCGACCTTGACCTTGCATGATGGCGTGGCTCCGGCTCAGGCGGTGATGCCGCCGACGCAGAGGTACTTGAGCTCGAGGTACTCGTCGATCCCGTGGTGCGAGCCCTCGCGTCCCAGGCCCGACTGCTTGACCCCGCCGAAGGGCGCGACCTCGTTGGAGATCAGCCCGGTGTTGACGCCGACGATGCCGTATTCCAGCGCCTCGCCCACGCGCGTCACGCGCGCCAGATCGCGGCTGTAGAAATAGGCGGCGAGCCCGAATTCGGTGGAGTTGGCCGCGGCCACCGCCTGCTCCTCGGTGTCGAAGGCGAACACCGGAGCCACCGGGCCGAAGGTCTCCTCGCGCGCGCACAGCATCGATGCGTCGGCGTCGGCCAGCACCGTGGGCGCGAAAAAGCGCCCGCCGCCCTGCTCGAGCACGCGCCCGCCGGTGAGCACGCGGGCTCCCTTGGCCACCGCGTCGTCGACATGGCGGCGCACCTTGTCCATGCCCTGCCGGTCGATCAGCGGGCCGATCTGCACCCCGGGCTCGCTGCCCGGGCCGACCTTGAGCTGGGCCACGCGCTCGGCCAGCCGGGTCACGAAGGCTTCGTACACGCCGCGCTGCACGTACAGCCGGTTGGCGCACACGCAGGTCTGGCCGGCGTTGCGGTACTTGCTCTGCATGGCGCCTTCCACGGCGGCGTCCAGGTCGGCGTCGTCGAACACCAGGAACGGCGCGTTGCCGCCGAGCTCCAGCGACAGCTTCTTGACCGTCGGCGCCGATTGCGCCATCAGGATGCGCCCGACCTCGGTCGACCCGGTGAACGACAGGTGGCGCACCACGTCGCTGGCGCACAGCACCTTGCCGATCTGCACCGACCCGGCGCTGTCGCTGGTCAGCATGTTCAGCACCCCCGGCGGCATGCCGGCGCGCTGCGCCAGTTCGGCCGCCGCCAGCGCGGTCAGCGGGGTCTGCTCGGCCGGCTTGATGACCACCGGGCAGCCGGCGGCCAGCGCCGGCGCGACCTTGCGCGTGATCATGGCCAGCGGAAAGTTCCATGGCGTGATGGCCGCGCACACGCCGATCGGCTGGCGCAGCACGACCAGGCGCTTGCTCGGGTCGGGACTGGGGATGGTCTCGCCGTACACCCGCTTGGCCTCCTCGGCGAACCACTCGACGAAACTGGCGCCGTAGGCGATCTCGCCCCTGGCCTCGGCCAGCGGCTTGCCTTGCTCGGCGGTCATGATGCAGGCCAGGTCGTCGGCGTGCTGCAGCAGCAGTTCGTACCAGCGGCGCAGCACGTTCGAGCGCTGGCGCGCGGTCTGGCTACGCCAGGCATTCCAGGCGCCGGCGGCGGCCTCGATCGCCAGCTCGGTGTCCGCGGCACCGAGTCGCGGCACGCTCGCCAGCAGTTCGCCGCTGGCCGGGTCGCGCACTTCCACCTGGTCGGCGGAGTCGACCCATTGGCCGTTGATCAGCGCCTGGGTCCTGAGCAGCGACGGGTCCTGCAGACGCGAAAGCAGGGAGGCGGTTGCGGTAGCGGGCATGTCGGGGGTGCCTGTGTCGTGAAAACGCGGAAGACACGCCCCACGGTGGCGCGGGGCGGGCGATCCCCGTACTTTACTGCCCGTCGGGGCCGGCGTGCAGGCGCCACCCCGGGCGGGGCCCTTAAAATCCCCACTTCGCCGCAGTGCCCCCGCGCACGGCGGCCCCAACAGGTGAGCGCATGAACGTATCCGACATCCGCGAGAAGTTTCTCGCCTATTTCGCCTCCCAGGGGCACACCCGCGTGGCCTCGTCGCCGCTGGTTCCCGGCAACGACCCGACGCTGCTGTTCACGAACTCCGGCATGGTGCAGTTCAAGGACGTGTTCCTGGGCCAGGACAGGCGTGCCTACAGTCGAGCGACGACGGCGCAGCGCTGCGTGCGCGCCGGCGGCAAGCACAACGACCTGGAGAACGTCGGCTACACGGCGCGGCACCACACGTTCTTCGAGATGCTGGGCAATTTCAGCTTCGGCGACTATTTCAAGCGAGACGCCATCCGCTACGCGTGGGGACTGCTCACCGAGGTCTACGGCCTGCCCAAGGACAAGCTCTGGGTGACTGTGTACCAGGAGGACGACGAGGCCTATTCCATCTGGGCCGACGAGATCGGCGTGCCGCCCGCTCGCATCATCCGCATCGGCGACAACAAGGGTGCGCGCTACGCCTCCGACAACTTCTGGCAGATGGCCGACACCGGCCCCTGCGGCCCCTGCAGCGAGGTGTTCTACGACCACGGCCCCGACGTCTGGGGCGGCCCCCCCGGCTCGCCCGAGGAGGACGGAGATCGCTACATCGAGATCTGGAACCTGGTGTTCATGCAGTTCGAGCGCAGCGTCGCCGGGGAGCAGGCCTTCGCCAGCGAGGTCGAGGCGCAGGCGGCCAAGGCGGCCATCGAGCGCGACGGGGGCATCGCCCAGGTGCAGCGCCAGGGCGATGCCTGGAAGACCGTGTCGTACGCGCAAAAGCCCCTGCCGCGCCCCTGCGTGGACACCGGAATGGGGCTGGAGCGCATCGCGGCGGTGCTGCAGCACGTTCACAGCAATTACGAGATCGACCTGTTCCAGCGCCTGATCGCCGCTGCCGCGCGCGAGACCGGCTGCACCGATCCGGGCCACGTGTCGCTGCGGGTCATCGCCGACCACATCCGCGCCTGTGCCTTCCTGATCACCGACGGCGTGATCCCCGGCAACGAGGGGCGCGGCTACGTGCTTCGCCGCATCGCCCGTCGCGCGCTGCGCCATGGCTACAAGCTGGGCCGCCGCGAGCCGTTCTTCCACCGCCTGGTGGGCGACCTGGTGGCCGAGATGGGCAAGGCCTATCCCGAGCTGGCCGAGGCGGCTGCGCGCATTTCCGAGGTGCTGGAGGCCGAGGAACGGCGCTTCGGCGAGACCCTGGAGAACGGCATGCGCATTCTCGACGCCGAACTCGACGCCATGCGTGGCAGCGGCGTCAAGGTGCTGCCCGGCGACATCGCCTTCACGCTGTACGACACCTATGGTTTCCCGCTCGACCTGACGGCCGACGTGTGTCGCGAGCGCAGCGTGGGAGTCGACGAGGCGGGCTTCGAGCAGGCCATGCAGCGCCAGCGCGAGCAGGCCCGCGCCAGCGGGCGCTTCCGCATGGCCGAGGCCCTCGACTACAACGGCGAGGCCACGCGTTTCGAAGGCTACGAGCACCTGCGCCTGCGCGGCGTGCGCGTGACCGGGCTGTTCCACGGCGGCAGCGCGGTGCAGCGCCTGCGAGCCGGGGAGGAGGGGGTCGTCGTGCTCGACCGCACGCCGTTCTACGCCGAATCGGGCGGCCAGGTGGGCGACAGCGGCGCGCTGCGCGCGGGCGACGGCACGGTGTTCGCGGTGCACGACACGCAGCGCCTCCAGGCCGACGTGCACGGGCATCACGGGCGTGTCGCATCCGGCGAACTGGTGCTGGGCCAGGAGCTCGACGCCGAGGTCGATGCGCAGCGCCGGCTGGCGACCATGCGCAACCACAGCGCCACGCACCTGCTGCACAAGGCGCTGCGCCTGGTGCTCGGCGAGCACGTGCAGCAGAAGGGCTCGCTGGTGGATGCCGACAAGACCCGCTTCGACTTCTCCCACGACGCGCCGATCAGCGACGAACAGATCCGGCGCATCGAGCAGTGGGTCAATGCCCAGGTGCTGGACAACACGCCGACGCTGGCGCGGGTGCTGCCGATCGACGAGGCGCGCAAGACCGGTGCGATGATGCTGTTCGGCGAGAAGTACGGCGACGAGGTGCGCGTGCTGGACATCGGCGAGAGCCGCGAACTGTGCGGCGGCACCCACGTGTCGCGCACCGGCGACATCGGCAGCCTGCGCGTGATCGGGCAGGGTGCCGTGGCCGCCGGCGTGCGGCGCATCGAGGCCACCACCGGCATGGGCGCGCTGGCGCTGGCGCAGCGCCAGGGCGGCGAGCTGGCCGAGCTGGCCGGGCTGCTCAAGGCGCCGCAGGAGGAACTTGCGCGTCGCGCCGCGCAGCTGCTCGAGCAGCTGCGCGCGCAGGACAAGGAACTGGCGACGCTGAAGTCGCGCATGGCGGCCGCCCGGGGCATGGAACTGGCCGACGAGGCGCGCGACATTGGCGGTGTGCGCGTGCTGGCGGCGCGCCTGGACGGCGCCGACGCCGCCACGCTGCGCGCGGTGGTCGACCAGATCAAGGCGCGCCTGAAATCCGCGGCCGTGCTGCTGGCCGCCGTCGACGGCGACAAGGTGCAGCTGGCCGCCGGCGTGACGGCCGACCTGACGGCCCGCCTGAAGGCCGGTGAGCTGGTCAACGTGGCCGCCGCCGAAGTCGGCGGCAAGGGCGGCGGGCGGCCCGATTTCGCGATGGCCGGAGGCACCCGTGCGCAGGGCGTGGACGCCGCGTTGAGCGCCGGCCTGCAGTGGTGCGAACAGCGCCTGCAGGCGGCGCGGGCCTGAGGCGCGGCGCACCGTGAACCCGCCGCGCATCGAGTCGTCCCGGCGCGTGCTGCTGGGCATCAGCGGAGGTATCGCCGCCTACAAGGCCTGCGAGCTCACGCGCCTGCTGGTCAAGGCCGGGCACCAGGTGCAGGTGGTGATGACCGATGCGGCGACCCGCTTCGTCGGCCCCGTCACGCTGCAGGCCCTGTCGGGGCGCGAGGTCGCGCTCGACAACTGGCATGCGCTGCGCGCGTCGGGCATGGACCACATCGACCTGGTGCGCGAGGCCGACGCCTTCGTCGTCGCCCCGGCCAGCGCCGACCTGATGGCCCGCGCGGCCTGCGGCATGGGCGATGACCTGCTGAGCACCCTGCTGCTCGCGCGCGACGCGGTTCCCACGCTGCTGGCGCCCGCGATGAACCGTGCCATGTGGGCACACCCTGCCGTGCAGCGCAACGCCGAGCAGTTGCGTCGTGACGGCGTGCGCCTCGCGGGACCCGGAAGCGGCGAACAGGCCTGCGGCGAGGTCGGCGACGGCCGCATGCTCGAGCCCGCGCAGCTGCTGTGGGAAATCGAGGCCCTGTGGCGCGCGCCGGTGCTGCGCGGGCGGCGCGTGCTGATCACCGCCGGCCCGACCTTCGAGCCGTGGGACGCGGTGCGCGGCCTGAGCAACCGCTCCAGCGGCAAGATGGGCTGGGCCCTCGCCCGCGCCGCCTGGGAAGCCGGTGCCGAGGTGGTGCTGGTGGCCGGGCCGACCGCGCTGCAGGCGCCCCATGGCGCGCGCACCGTGGCGGTGGAGACCGCGGTGCAGATGCAGCAGGCCGTGTTCGCCGAACTCGACGCGCAGCGCTGCGATGTGTTCATCGCCGCAGCTGCGGTGGCCGACTGGCGTCCGCGCCCGGCCGCGCAGGGCAAGCTCAAGAAGCAGCCGGGTGCGGCGCCGCCGAGCCCGGAACTCGAACTCAATCCCGACATCCTGGCCGAAGTGGCCGCGCGCCCGGACGCCCCGTATTGCGTCGGTTTCGCCGCCGAGGCGCAGGACCTGCTGGCCAACGCGCAGGCCAAGCGCGAACGCAAGGGCGTGCCGTTGCTGGTGGGCAACCTGGGCCCGCAGACCTTCGGGCGCGACGACAACGCCTGCGTGCTGATCGACGCGTCCGGCGCGCGCGAGCTGCCGCGCATGGACAAGCTCGAGCTGGCCCGCGAACTGGTGCACGAGATCGCGTCGCGCCTGGCCGGCCGTTGAGCCATCGTCGCGCGCCGGAGGTTCCGGCGCGCACGCCCACCCTTTCACGGAGAACCCCTTGAGCAAAGCCTTGTCCGCGCCCGTCGAGCTGGTCATCCTCGATCCCCGCCTGAAGCAGTGGGGGCTGCCCAGCTACCAGTCGCCGATGGCCGCCGCCGTCGACCTGCATGCCTGCCTGGAGCAGGCGCTGGAAATCGCCCCCGGCACCCCGGCCACGCTGGTTCCGGCCGGCTTTGCCATGCATATCGCCGACCCCGGCCTGATGGCCGTGATCGCGCCGCGTTCGGGCGTGGGCCACAAGCGCGGGCTGGTGCTGGGCAACTCGGTGGGCGTGATCGACGCCGACTACACCGGCCAGGTCATGGTCAGTGTCTGGAACCGCAATGCGCCGGACACGCCGCCGGTGCGCATCGAACCGGGCGAGCGCATCGCCCAGATGATGTTCGTTCCCATCGTTCGCGCGAGCTTCCAGGTGGTCGAGCAGTTCACGCGCGACAGCCAGCGCGGCGCGGCAGGTTTCGGCTCCACCGGGTCCTGAGAAGGTGTGAACGAATCCCCCGCGCCCGCTGGACCGCCCCTGGACGCCGCCCTGTGTGTTGCAAATCCTCGCCGTAGCAGGTGCTACGGCTGCGGTTTGCGCCTTCATGGCAGCGCCCCTGGTCGGCCCCTCGGCCACGGCCGATTCATTCACACCTTCTGAGCCGGCGCGCGCGCGTCGACCTTGATCTGAAGCGTGGCCGCCTGCGGCGGCCGGCGGCACAATCGGACTCGTGATCGCGGCCCCGCGGCCGCGGGAGACGAGCATGCCGCTGACGCAGCATCGTGTGGTCTGGGCAGCCGCGGCGCTGGCGGCTGTCGCCGTCGGGGCCGGAGCCTGGTTCTGGCTGCAGCGTCCGCAGCCGCTGGTCGGACTGGCGGCCGGCAACGGGCGCCTGGAGGCCGTGGATCTCGAGCTCGCCACGCGCCTGGCCGCGCGCCTGGCCAAGCTGCGCGTGCAGGAAGGCGAGCAGGTGCATGCCGGCCAGGTGGTGGCCGAGCTCGACTGCGCGCCGCTGCAGGCGCAGCGCGAGCAGGCGCGCGCGCAATGGCAACAGGCGCTCGACGCCGCCGCCACAGCGCGGGCGCAGGTGGGCTTGCGGCGCAGCGAGCGCGACGCGTCGGCGGCGCAGGTCGCGCAGCGTGCCAGCGAACTGCAAGCCGCCAGCACACGCCTGGCGCGCTCCGAGCAGCTTGCCGGCGTGGGCGGCGTGTCGCGCCAGCAGCTCGACGACGATCGCGCACGCCTGGGAAGCGCCGAGGGAGCGCTGGCCGCGTCGCGGGCGCAGGTCGCCGCCGCCGACGCAGGGATCGAGGCGGCGCGCCTGGGTGCCGCCGAGGCCGACGCGGCGGTGAACACTGCGCATGCGGCGCTGGCGCGCATGGACGTGGAGCTGCGCGACTGCAGCATTCGCGCGCCGGTCGACGGCCAGGTGCAGTACCTGGTGGCGCGACCCGGCGAGATGCTGGGTGTCGGCGCGCGCGTCGTCAGCCTGCTCGACACGTCGGATCTCGGCATGTCCTTTTTCCTGCCCGAGGCCGATGCCGGCAAGGTGCTCATCGGCGACGAGGCCCGGCTGGTACTCGACGCGCATCCCGGGCGCCCGGTGCCGGCCCGGGTGTCGTATGTGTCGGCCGTGGCGCAATTCACGCCCAAGACCGTGGAAACCGCCAGCGAGCGCCAGAAACTGATGTTCCGCGTGCGCGCGCGGGTGGACCCGCGCTGGGTGTCGCAGCACCTGCCCGAGCTCAAGAGCGGCATGCCCGGCATGGCCTACGTGCGCCTGCGCCGGCAGCAGCCCTGGCCCGCCGCGTTGCAACCCCGGCGCTGACATCCTGGAGCCGACGATGCCGTCCGACGTCGACGTCGCCAGCGACACCGGCACCTGCGCTGCGCAACTGCGCGATGTCGAGCTGCGCTACTCCCGGCGCGTCGCGTTGCAGGTACCCGATCTGTGCCTGCCCGCCGCGCGCATGGTCGGCCTGATCGGCCCGGACGGCGTCGGCAAGTCGAGCCTGCTGGCGCTGCTGGCCGGAGCGCGCGCGCTGCAGCGAGGCGAGGTGCGGGTGCTCGGGGGCAGCCTGCGCGACGCGCGCCACCTGTCGCATCTGCGTCATCGGGTGGCCTACATGCCGCAGGGGCTCGGACGCAACCTGTATCCCAGCCTGTCGGTGGCGGAGAACCTCGACTTCTTCGGACGCCAGCGCGGCTTCACGCCCGCGAGCCGGCGCCGGCGCGAGCACGAGTTGCTGCTCGCCACCGGGCTGGCCGGGTTCGCCGGACGCCCGGCGGGCCAGCTCTCGGGGGGCATGAAGCAGAAGCTGGCGCTGTGCTGCGCGCTGCTGCACGACCCCGACCTGCTGGTGCTCGACGAACCCACGACCGGGGTGGATCCCTTGTCGCGCGTGCAGTTCTGGCAGCTGATCGCCCGCATCCGCGGGCGGCGTCCCGGCATGAGCGTGCTGGTGGCCACGTCCTACATGGACGAGGCCCAGGGTTTCGACTGGCTGGTGGCCATGGATGCCGGGCGCGTGATCGCCAGCGGCTCGCCGCTCGAGCTGCGGCAGCGCAGCGGCTGCGAGGACCTGGAGCGCGCGTTCCTGGCCATGCTCGGCGGCCGGCGCGGGGCTTCCGCGCCGGCCGCGCGGGCCGAGCCGGCGCCGGGGCCCGATGCCCCGGTCGTCGTGCAGGCCCGCGACCTGAGCTGCCGCTTCGGCGATTTCGTCGCCGTCGACCGCATCGGGCTGAGCATTCGTCGTGGAGAGATTTTCGGCTTCATCGGCTCCAACGGCTGCGGCAAGACCACGACCATGAAAATGCTCACCGGGCTGCTCGCGCCCAGCGGCGGCAGCGTGCGCGTGCTGGGCCATGTGCCCGATGCGCGCGACCTCGGACTGCGCAAGCGGGTGGGCTACATGACCCAGGGCTTTTCGCTGTGGAGCGAACTGACGGTGCGCCAGAACCTGGAGCTGCACGCGCGCCTGTTCGGGCTGGCGCCGGGGCGGCGCGCGGCGGCGGTGGCGCAGGCGGCCGAACGCTTCGAGCTGGGCGACGTGCTGGAGCGCCATCCGGCCGAGCTTGCGCTGGGCATGCGCCAGCGCCTGTCGCTGGCGGTGGCGCTGATCCACGGCCCCGAGCTGCTGATTCTCGACGAGCCGACCTCGGGGGTCGATCCGCTGGCGCGCGAGTGGTTCTGGCAGCAACTGCAGATCCTGGCGCGGCGCGACGGCGTGACCATTTTCGTGTCCACCCACCGTATGAACGAAGCCCAACGATGCGACCGCATCGCGCTGATGCACGCCGGACGCGTGCTGGTCACCGGAACGGCGGGCGAGATCGTGCGCGCGCGCGGCGCGGCCGACCTCGAGCAGGCCTTCGTGGAGTGGATCGACAGCGTGCAGCCCGCGCCGCCGGCGGAACCCACGAACGACGCCGCGTTCGCCGCCGAGCAGCGCGTGCGCCGGCGTGCCGGCGCGCTGGCGCGCTCGGCCACCCGCCTGTCCAGCCACAGCTGGCGCGAGGCCCTGGAATTGCTGCGCGATCCGGTGCGTGCCACGCTGGCCCTGGTGGGCAGCGTGCTGTTGCTGGTGATCATGGGCCTGGGGATCAACCTCGACGTCAGCCATCTGCGCTTCGCCGTGCTCGATCGCGATGCGAGCAGCCTGAGCCGCGACTATGTGCGGGACTTCGCCAGCGCGCGCGAATTCTCCGAGCGCGCGCCGCTGCGCAGCGACACCGAGCTCGACCGGCGCCTGCGCAGTGGCGAGCTGGCCATGGCGCTGGAGATCCCGCCCGGGTTCGCGCGCGATGTGCAGCGCGGCCTGTCGCCTCAGGTCGGGGCGTGGGTCGACGGGTCGATGCCGTCGCGCGCCGAGACCATCGACGGCTTCGTGCAGGCGGTGCACGCGTCGTGGCTGGCGCGACGGGTGGCCGAGCGGGCCGCGCAGGGCGGCCCGCCGGCAAGCGCCGGCATCGATATCCGCTATCGCTACAACCCGGACGTGAGCAGCCTGGTCGCGATGGTGCCGGCGATCATTCCGCTGCTGCTGATCATGATCCCGGCCATGCTCGCGAGCCTGAGCGTGGTGCGCGAGAAGGAACTCGGTTCCATCCTGAATTTCTACGTCGGTCCGGCCACGCGCCTGGAGTTCCTGCTGGGCAAGCAGCTGCCCTATGTCGCGCTGGCCCTGCTCAATGCCTTCGTGCTGTGGGCCTGGGCCGCCTGGGTCTTCAAGGTTCCCTTCACCGGCAGCCCGGGCGTGTTCGCGCTGGGCTGCCTGCTGTACGTGTTCGACGCCACGGCGCTGGGCCTGCTGATGTCGAGCTTCCTGCGAACCCAGACCGCGGCGATCTTCGCCACGACCATCGGCACGGTGTTGCCGGCCGTGCAATTTTCGGGACTGCTCAATCCGACGTCGTCGCTGCAGGGGCTGGCCGCCTGGGTGGGGCATGTCTATCCGACGACCCATTTCCTGATCATCTCGCGCGGCAGCTTCTCCAAGGCGCTGGGCCTGCACGACCTGGCGCCGCAATTGCTGGCGCTGGCGCTGGCGGCGCCGGTGCTGCTGGGAGCCAGCGCGCTGCTGCTGCGCAAGCAGGAGCGCTGAGCAGCCGCGCCATGGCCACGCTGTCGAACATCTGGCACCTGGGCATCAAGGAGCTGCGCTGCCTGCTGCACGACCGCGCGATGCTGGTGCTGATGGCCTTCGCGTTCACGCTGGCCATCTACAGCGCCGCAACCGGAACGCCGGAAACCCTGCAGCGCGCGCCGCTGGCCATGGTCGACGAGGACCAGTCCCCGCTGTCGGCGCGCCTGCATGCCGCGTTCGGCCCGCCGTATTTCCTGCCGCCGCCTCTGCTCGAGCCGCGGCAGGTCGACCCGGCGATGGATGCCGGGCTCTACACCTTCGTGCTCGATGTTCCTCCGCATTTCCAGCGCGACCTGCTGGGTGGGCGCCATCCTCGGCTGCAGCTCAGCGTGGACGCCACGCGCATGCTGCAGGCATTCACCGGCGGCGCCTACGTGCAGGCCGTGGCCCAGGGCGAGATCGCCGAGTTCGAGCTGCGCCGGCGTCTGGGCGACGAAGCCGATTCGCCGCCGGCGCGCCTGGTGCTGCGCAACCGCTTCAATCCGGCGCTGGTCCCGTCGTGGTTCGGCGCGGTGGCCGAGCTGATCAACAACGTGACCATGCTGGGCATCGTGCTGACCAGCGCGGCGCTGTTGCGCGAGCGCGAACACGGCACGATCGAGCACCTGCTGGCCATGCCGTTGAGCCCCTTCGAGATCATGGCGGCGAAGGTCTGGTCCATGGGGCTGGTCGTGCTGCTCGGTGCCTGCGCGTCGCTCGCGGCGGTGGTGCACGGGATGATCGGGGTGCCGCTGCCGGCCGTCACCTGGGTGTTCGTGCTGGGGGCGGCGTTGCAGATGTTCGCGGTGACGTCGATGGGTATCCTGCTGGGCACGCTGGCGCGTTCCATGCCGCAGATGGGGCTGCTGCTGATCATGGTGCTGCTGCCGCTGGAGATGCTCTCGGGCGCCAGCACGCCTCGCGAGAGCATGCCCGAGCTGGTGCGCTGGGTCATGCTGGCGGCGCCGACCACGCATTTCGTCGCGCTGTCGCAAGCCACGCTGTTCCGAGGCGCCGGGCTGCGCGTGGTGTGGCCGCAGCTGCTGGCCATCGCCGCCATCGGCGCGGCATTCTTCGGCCTGGCACTGGCGCGCCTGCGCCGTGCCATCGGCGCCATGGCATGACGACGCGTCAGCTGTCCGCCGCGCGTCCGACGAGGAACATGCCGCTGTCGATGTCGTCGAGGTGGGCGCTTTGCGCCTCGCGTTCGTCGGGGTCCGGTTCGCGCACTTCGAGGATGCGGTAGTGCACGCGCAGCGCCATGCCGGCCAGCGGGTGGTTGCCGTCCAGGATCACCTTGCCTTCGGCGATGTCGGTGACCGTGAACAGGCTGTCGGCCTCGGCCTGCGCGCAGCCGGGCGGAAGCTGCTCGAACTGCATGCCGGGCTCCAGCAGCTCGGGGAACAGCGCGCGGTCCTCCACGCGCAGGCGCTCGGGCTCGTAGTCGCCGAAGGCGTCCGCCGGCTCGATGTGCAGTGCGCCGCTGTCGCCGACCGACTTGCCGAGCAGGTCGCGCGAGATCACGGGCAGCAGGTCGGCGCCGCCGACGTAGAAGTCGGTGCCGGAGTCGTCCTCGGCCAGGGCTTCGTTCTGGGCATCGGTCAGGCGCCAGGCCAGCGTGACCACGGTATCGGGAGCGACTTGCATGATGTATCGGATTCCTGCTCGTGAGCGCATGCCTCGTGCAGCCTGCCGGCCGGGCTGGGCAGTCAGGGCGGGCTCTGCGGCTCAGGGGTTCGCGGGTTCGTGTGCGGGCTGCACCGGGCCCGGTATTGTGCGCCCAAAACGCGCCCGAAGGCCGGGCCATGGCCTGCGCCCCGACTTCCCGGGGGGGCTACACTGCCGGGCCTGTTCCCACCCCCCTCGCATCGCGGAGATAGCCCGTGTCCCAGTCCCTCGTGCGCCTGCCCGGCATCAGTCGCGAGCGCTTCCTGCGCGAATACTGGCAGCGCAAGCCGCTGCTGCTGCGCCAGACCTTCCCGGGCTTCGAGCCGCTTTTGCCGCGCGGGGAGCTGTTCCAGCTGGCGCTTCGCGAAGGCGTCGAGGCGCGCGTGGTGCTGCGCGAGGGCCGGCAATGGGAGGTGCGGCATGCGCCGCTTGCGCGCCGCGACCTGCCGGCCGTGCGCAGTCCGCAGTGGACCTTGCTGGTGCAGGGCGTGGACCTGCACCACGACGGTGTTGCCGCACTGCTGCAGCGCTTTCGCTTCGTGCCTGACGCGCGCCTGGACGACATCATGATCTCGTGGGCCAGCGATGGCGGCGGCGTGGGCCCGCATGTCGACGACTACGACGTGTTCCTGCTGCAGGCGCAGGGCCGGCGCCTGTGGCGCATCGGGCCGGTTCCGCAGCCCCGCATGCAGGCCGGGCAGCCGCTGAAGCTGCTGCGCGACTTCGTTGCCGAGCAGGAATTCACGGTCGAACCGGGGGATCTGCTGTACCTGCCTCCCGGTTGGGGGCACGACGGCATCGCGCAAGGCGAGTGCATGACCTACTCGGTGGGGTTCCGGGCCCCGCCAGCCGACGAACTGCTGCGCCAGTTGTTGTGGAAGATGGCCGATGAACTGGCTCCAGGCCGGCGCTACAGCGATCGCGGCAAGGTGCCAGCGTCCACCGCCGCGCATCCGGCGCGCCTGCCCGACGACATGGTGCGCTTCGTCACCGATGCCTTCGCGCGCCTGCGCCCGGGGCGGCGCGAGTTCACGCTGGCGCTGGGCGAGTTGCTCACCGAGCCCAAGCAGGAGGTGGTGTTCGAGCCGAGGTCCGCCGCCGGGCTGGCGCGCCTCGTGGCGCGGCAGGGCTTGCGCCTGGATCGCCGCAGCCGCATGCTTTGGGCTGCGTCGGCGGTGATGATCAACGGCGAGAGCGTGCCCGAGTCGCTGGCGCGCTCGGCGCTGCTGCGCCAACTGGCGGATGCCCGCACGCTCGACGCGTCGCGCTTCGCTTCAGCCGGGAAGGCGGAACAGGCGCTGCTGCTGCAATGGTGCGAGCTGGGTTGGGCCCATCCGGCCGGGGACTGAAACGCACGAGGACTGCCATGAACCAGAACCCGAACGAAGCGCCGCAGCCGGACCGTATCCTGGAGGGGCGTGGCGCATGGCGGCAGGCGCTGCGCGAGCGCCTGCTCGACCCGGGCCCGACGCTGTGCATGTACAGCGACGACTACGCCGACTGGCCGCTGGCAGAGCCGGCGCTGGTCGAGGCGCTGACGGCCTGGGCGCTTCCGAGACGACAGCCTTGCGTACGAATGCTCGCCCGGGATTACTCGCGCGTGCAACAGGAATGCCCGCGTTTTGTTCGGTGGAGAGTCGACTTCGGCCACTTGATCGAATGCCGCGAACTGGCTCCCGGACTGCCGGCTCCCGCCGAGGGGCTGTGGCTGCGCGAGCAGGGGGTGCTGGCCTTGCCGGCGCAGAATCAGCGCCGTGCGGTGTTCACGCGCGACGCGTCGTGGCAGGCCTCGCTGCAGGAGTTCGAGCAGGCCTGGAACCTGGCCGAACCCGGCTTCGCGGCGACGGCCCTGGGCCTGTGAGCGCTCGCTGTGCAAATTGCGCAACGTTTTGATGCATTCTCGACCAGGGCATCCGGACAAACCCGGGTCAGCGCTATACTTTCATGTGAACTTCGCGTTCCTATGCTGGAGCCGGTTCACAACCAAATCCCCCGGAAATCCCGGTTTTTTGCCTGTTCGTTGATCTGACGCTTGAGGAATCAAATGAAAAAGTCCGTGTTGTTGGCTTCCATGATCGCTGTTCTGGCTCTGGCGGCCTGCGGCAAGAAGGAAGAGGCTGCCCCCGCTTCGGCTCCGGCTTCCGCTGCGGCTCCGGCTTCGGCTCCGGCTGCTTCCTCGAGCGCCGCCCCGGCCGCTTCGGCTGCCTCGAAGGCTGCCCCCGCCGCGTCGGCCGCTTCGGCTGCCCCGGCTGCTCCGGCTTCCGCCGCCAGCAAGTAAGCCCAAGCCCCTGGACCGGCGAGCTTCGGCTCGCCGTTCATTGCGAATGGGTGCAAAAAACGGCCAGCCGCAAGGCTGGCTTTTTTCATCCTGCGCGCCACAATGGCACGCGCTTCATGACCTTTGATTCGTGCCGTACCCGCGCATCGGGCCGCGCGATGCGCCGTCGCGCCATGCCGGCTGGCGGTCCCGGGAACTGCGGCACGCAGGCGCAATGCCAGCCGCAAAACAACAGGCCCGTCGACTGACGGGCCTGCAGGGCGCGCGGGTGCGCGCCAGCTGAATCACGCGACCGCGACGACGCGGTCGCGCATGCTTCACTTCAGCTTGGTTTCCTTGTACACGACATGCTTGCGCGCGACCGGATCGAATTTGGCGATTTCCATCTTCTCCGGTTGGGTGCGCTTGTTCTTGGTCGTGGTGTAGAAGTGACCGGTACCCGCGGTCGACTCCAGCTTGATCTTTTCACGTCCGCCCTTGGCCATGGCGCGTCACTCCTGTTGCTGATGCTGTTCAGACTGCGCCGCGAGCACGCAGATCGGACAGGACGGCGTCGATGCCGACCTTGTCGATCAGGCGCAGAGCGGCATTCGAGATGCGCAGGCGCACGTAACGATTCTCGCTCTCGACCCAGATCCTGCGATATTGCAGGTTGGGCAGGAAGCGACGCTTGGTCTTGTTGTTCGCGTGGGAAACGTTGTTGCCCACCATCGGCGCTTTGCCGGTAACCTGACAGACGCGTGCCATACAGCACTCCACTTGATAAGCGTTGGCGAAAAAGGGAAATTATACACAGCCTTGCGCGCCATCCCAAGACCCCGTCCGCAACGCGAGCGCACGGGCCTCGGGCGGGCTGTTCAGGCGCGCTCGGCAGCAGGCTTGCGTTCGCGCGGGCAAGACACCTGCACGACATCCAGCCACGGCCTCGCGGCGCCGGGCAGGCGCACGCAGCTCAGGCTGCCGCCCCACAGGCAGCCGCTGTCCAGGCACAGCGCATCGTGGCTCCACGACAGGCCCAGCGACGACCAGTGGCCGAACGCGATGGGCGTGTCGCGGCTGGCGCGCCCGGGCACCGCGAACCAGGGAATCAGCCCCGACGGCGCGCTCGCGGGCGCCTGCTTGCAGTGGAAGTCGATGCTCATGTCGCGGGTGTCGACATAGCGCAGGCGGGTCAGCGCATTGACCGTGACCCGCCATCGCTCGGGCCCGCGCAGCTGCGGCGACCAGCTCGCCGGCTCGTTGCCGAACAGGTCCGACAGGAAGTCGCGCAGCGCGTCGCCACGCAGGTGCTGCTGCACCTCGGCCGCCAGCTCCAGGGCCTGCGCCACGCTCCACGACGGCATCACTCCGGCGTGCACCAGCAGCCAGCCCTGTTCCAGCAGCGCCAGCGGGCGTCGGCGCACCCAGTCGAGCAACTCGTCGCGGTCGGGGGCTTCGAGAATGTCCTGCAAGGTGTCGCTGCGGTGCGCACGGCGCACGCCTTCGGACACGGCCAGCAGATGCAGGTCGTGGTTGCCCAGCAGGCATTGCGCGGCCGGGCCCAGGCGCATGAGCAGCCGCAGGCAGGCGGCCGAGCCGGGGCCGCGGTTGACCGCGTCGCCCAGCACGACCAGGCGGTCGCTGGCGGCATCGAAGGCGATTCGATCGAGCAGGCGCTCGAACGCACGGTCGCAGCCCTGCAGGTCTCCGATCAGATACGTGGCCATGACGGGTCGACGTGAGAAAATGGCATTTTGCCTGGACCGCGGCGGCGCCGTGCCGAGCGGTCCGTTAAACCCACGCATCCCATGGCGCAACTCGACCCCTCGCTGTTCAAGGCCTACGACATTCGCGGTATCGTCGACGCCTCCCTCACCCCGCAAGCCTGCGAGCACATCGGGCGCGCATACGCGACCCTGGCGCGTGCGCGCGGCCAGCGGGCCGTCTACATCAGCCGGGACGGCCGCGACTCGGGGCCTCGGCTTTCGGCCGCGTTGAGCGCCGGCCTGCGCGCCGGCGGGCTGGACGTGATCGACCTGGGCATGAACGCCACGCCGATGCTGTATTTCGCCTGCGCCACCGGCGACGCGACGAACGGCATCCAGATCACCGGAAGCCACAACCCTCCGGAGTACAACGGGCTCAAGATGGTGCTGGGCGGCGACGCGCTGCACGGCGACGACATCCTCGCGCTGCGCGAGCTCACGGTGTCCGAGGCCTACGCCAGCGGCAGCGGTGGGCTGCGCCAGGCCAGCATCGTCGAGCCGTACCTGGAGCGCATCGTCTCCGACGTGCGACTGGCGCGTCCGATGCGCGTGGCCGTCGATTGCGGCAACGGCGTCGCCGGAGCCTTCGCCCCCGAGTTGCTGCGGCGCCTGGGATGCCAGGTCACCGAGCTGTTCTGCGAGGTCGACGGCAGCTTCCCCAACCATCACCCGGATCCGGCCGATCCGCACAACCTGGAAGACCTTCAGCGCGTGCTTCGCGACGGCGATGCCGAGATCGGCCTGGCCTTCGACGGCGACGGCGATCGCCTCGGCGTGGTGACCAAGAACGGCCAGGTGATCTGGCCCGACCGCCAGTTGATGCTCTACGCGGCCGACGTGCTCACGCGGCATCCCGGCGCGCCGATCATCTTCGACGTCAAGTGCACCGCCAACCTCGACCCCTGGGTGCGGCGCCACGGTGGCGAGCCGATGATGTGGCGTACCGGGCATTCGCTGATCAAGGCGCGCATGAAGCAGGTCGGCGCGCCGCTGGCCGGCGAGATGAGCGGACACATCTTCTTCAAGGACCGTTGGTTCGGCTTCGATGACGCGCAGTACGGCGCGGCGCGCCTGCTGGAGCTGCTGTCGCGCGCCGGCGACCCGCAGGCCGAGCTGCTGGGCCTGCCCGATGCCGTGTCGACCCCCGAGCTCAAGATCCCCACGCAGCCGCAGGAGCAGTTCGCGCTGTGCGAGCGCCTGCAGCGCGAGGCGCGTTTCCCGACGGCCCGCCACCTGCACACCATCGACGGGGTGCGTGCCGAGTACGACGACGGATTCGGACTGGCGCGCCCGTCGAACACCACGCCTTGCGTGGTGCTGCGCTTCGAGGCCCGCGACGAGCAGGCGCTGGCGCGCATCCAGCAGGAGTTCCGACAGGCGCTGCTGCAGTTGCAGCCCGGCCTGCAGCTGCCGTTCTGAGGCGGCGGGTCCATGCCGCAAGGCGGTCCGCTGCGGGTGCTGCTGGTCAAGACCAGCTCGATGGGCGACATCGTGCAGGCCTTGCCGGTCGTGCACGACATCCTCGAGCGCTATCCGGACGCGGACATCGAGTGGCTGCTCGAGCCCGGCTACGCGGACCTGGTGCGGGCGCATCCAGGTGTCAACCGTGTGCTGCCGGTGGCCTGGCGCGCATGGTGGCGCCATCCCCTTGCGGCCCAGACGCGGCGCCAGTGGAGGCAGCTGCGCGCCGAACTCGCGGCGCGGCCGTTCGACGCCGTGATCGACCTGCAGGGGCTGTGCAAGAGCGCACTGCTGGCGCGACTGGCGACCGGAACCCGCTTCGGCTGGAAAGGGCGGGCGTGCCGCGAGCCCGCGGCGGCCTGGCTGTATGACCGGCGCATGCGCGCGCCGGCCTTCGACACCCTGGCCGCGGTGCGGCGCTACCGCAACCTGTGCGCGTGGGCGCTGGGGTACCAGCCCGAGGGCGAGCCGGTGTACGGGCTGCGCCCGCAGGCCAGGCGCCCCGAGTGGCTGGATGGGCAGGGGCCTTTCGCGGTGCTCTTGTCGGCGACCGCACGTGACGAGAAGCTGTGGCCGGAGGCGCACTGGATCGAGCTCGGGCGGCGGCTGCGCGCCCGCGGGCTGGCGCTGGTGCTGGCATGGGGCAGCGAGCCTGAGCGGGCGCGGGCCGAGCGCATCGCTGCCGGCATCGTGGCAGCCGTGCAGTCCCCGCAGGCGCCCGCGGTGCGGGTCGCGCCGCGCCTGCTGGGCCTGGGCGAGTGGATGCAGGTGTTCGCCGCCGCCGCGCTGGTGGTCGGGGTCGACACCGGGCTGAGTTTCCTGGCCGCCGCCGTGGATCGCCCGGTGGTGGGCATCTACACCGCGACCTCGCCGGCCCAGGTGGGGATCCAGTCACGCTCGCCGCATCGAAACCTGGGTGAGATCGGGCAGCCTCCGGGTGTCGAGCAGGTGCTGCAGGCGTCGCTGGACATGCTGGCGGCCGATGCCGCGCGGGGCCCGGCATGAAGCTGCGCGCATCCCCCTCGGCACGTGCGCGGGCGCTGGGTGCCTACACCGTGGCATGGTGGCTGCTGGCGCCGCTGGCCGTGCTGCGACTGCTGTGGCGCTCGCGACGAGACCGTGCGTACCGCGCTTTCCTCGGCGAGCGTTTCGGCGTGTACGCGCGGCCCGCGGCGCAGGGCGAGGGGCCGCTGCTGTGGCTGCACGCGGTGTCGCTGGGCGAGACGCGCGCGGCGGCTCCGCTGATCGAGGCCTTGCGCCGGCTGGTGCCGGACCTGCGCCTGCTGCTCACGCACACCACGCCCTCGGGCCGGGCAGCCGGCGCCGAACTGCTGCAGCAGGGCGACGAGCAGGCCTGGCTTGCCTACGACCTGCCGTGGGCGGTGCAGCGCTTCCTGCGGCACTTCCGGCCGCGCCTGGGCGTGCTGATGGAAACCGAACTATGGCCCAACCTGGCCCGCGCCTGCGCCGGGCAGGACGTGCCGCTGCTGCTGGCCAATGCGCGCCTGTCCGCGCGCAGCGCGGCACGCTGGGCACGCTGGCCGGCGCTGGCCGAGGCGACCTGCGGCGCGCTGGCCGGCGCCGCCGCGCAGACCGGGGGCGATGCCTCGCGCCTGCGCGAGCTCGGCGTGCGCGACGTGGTGGTGGCGGGCAATCTCAAGTTCGACCGCCGGGGCGACGCCGCCTTGCGCGCGCTGGGCCGGGGCTGGCGCGACGCGGCCGGCCGACGCGTGCTGGTGCTGGCGTCGACACGTGGGGATCGCGGCGCGTCCGAGGAGCAGTTGCTGCTCGATGCGCTGCCCGACGGGCTGCTCGCGCGGGTGCTGCTGGTGATCGTGCCCCGGCACCAGGATCGCGTGCCCATGCTGCGCCAGATGCTCGAGCAGCGTGGCCTGCGCCACGGCCTGCGCAGCCAGGCCGCGCCCGACACATCCGTGGACGTGTGGATCGGCGACAGCTTCGGCGAGATGCCCGCGTATTACGCGATGGCCGACGCGGCTTTCGTCGGCGGCAGCCTGCTGCCCCTGGGCGGGCAGAACCTGATCGAGGCTTGCGCCGAAGGCTGCCCCGTGGTGATGGGGCCGCATGTGTTCAATTTCGCGCAGGCCGTGGAGCAGGCGGAGCAGGCCGGCGCCGCCAGGCGCGCCGCTGACGCGCGCGAGGTCTGGAACGCGTTGCTGCACTGGCTCGACGACGACGCCGCGCTGGCTCGCGCGCGCGCCGCGGCGCGTGCGTTCAGCTCCAGCCACCGCGGCGCGGCACAGGCGCAGGCGCACTGGATCGCGCAACGCCTGCGCGCCGCCCCGGCAGCGGCGCCGCGCGATC
>JAJZTW010000040.1:0-15709 GCA_021847345.1 Pseudomonadota bacterium | reverse complement strand
TCAGTAAGTCGGCACCGAGGGGTCGACCTCGCGCGACCAGGCGGTGATCCCGCCTTGCAGGTTGTAGACCTGCTGGAAGCCGTTCTGCACGAGGAAATTGGCCACCTGCGTGCTGCGCCCGCCGGTACGGCACATGATCAGCAGCTTCTTGTCGCGCTGCAGCTCGGACTGGCGCAGCGGGATCGTGGCCATCGGGATGGCGGTGCAGCAAAAGCGCTCGTGGCGGATGCTGGCGCGCTCGAGCTCCCACGGCTCACGCACGTCGACCACCTGCCAGGCGTCGAGCTCCTGCGGGTTGTTGTCGAGCATGTCGCGGAGTTCGCCGACAGTGAATTGCGCAATCGTCATGGCAGGTCCTGGCTTGGGAAAGGCGCTCGGCAGCGGCGGGCGCGGGCCCCGGGGGCCCGCGCCCGCTTCGCCTCAGAATCGGAAACGCGGGGTCTCGGCGAAGCCGTGCAGGCGCGGCGCGACGGTATCGAACAGGTCGACCACGCGCGACTGGCGCTCGCCGGTGCTGGTCAGCAACTGGGCGCGCATCATCGGCGCATCACCGACCACGGCGCACAGCCGGCCGCCCGGCTTGAGGCGATCGACCAGTGCCGGCGGGATCTGCGCCACCGAACCCGAAAGCACGATGACGTCGAATTCGCCCGGGGGCAGTTCCTGCGATGCATCCATGCAGCGCACCGTGGTGTTCATCACCCCGGCCTGGCGCAGATGCAGCTGGGCCGTCTCGGCCAGCTCGGGGTGCAGCTCCAGGCTCAGCACGTGGGCCGCGCAGTGCCCCAGCAGTGCGGCCATGAATCCGCTGCCGGTGCCGACCTCGAGCACCCACTCGTGCTTGCGCACGCCCAGCTCCTGCAGCAGCCGGGCCTCGACCTTGGGCGCCAGCATGCTCTCGCCGCAAGGCAGCGGGATCTCCATGTCGGTGAAGGCCATCGAGCGGTAGGCCTGCGGCACGAAGTCCTCGCGCTTGACCGCGCCGAGCAGGTTCAGCACATCTTGATCCAGCACATCCCAGGGGCGGATCTGCTGTTCGATCATGTTGAAACGGGCTTGTTCGAAATCCATCGGATGCACTCGGCTGGTTCGGGAAAGAACTGATTTTATCCAAGCCCGCGCCCGGCCCGGAAGGCAGGTCGCCGGCAAGAGGGGGCGCAGCCCGCCACTTGCTATCCAGAACGATTATCATTTGCCGTGCCGCGGCTACTCGTTTTCGCGCATCAGGCGAGCGGGCGGGGCTTCCAGCGCGCACGCGCACGCCGGCGCAGGCCGCATCCGTCTCCAGCACCTCGATCCATGTCCGGTTTCGCTCCCGCCGACTCCCAGTCAGCGCAAATGCTTTCTTCCCGATCCAGATGGCGTATTTTTTTCGCTGTGTTGGGCCCGGGCTTGGTGGTCATGCTGGCCGATACTGATGTTGGCAGCATTCTCACCGCGGCGCAAAGCGGCGCGCAGTGGGGCTACGGACTGCTCGGCCTGCAACTGGCGCTGGTACCCATCCTGTTCGTCGTGCAGGAACTCACGGTGCGCCTGGGCATCTTCACCGGCAAGGGCCATGGCGAGCTCATCCGCGAGAGCTTCGGCACCTTCTGGGCCTGGGTGTCGGTGGCCGGACTGGCGGTGGCCACGATCGGCGCGCTGCTGACCGAGTTCTCCGGGGTCGCCGGGGTGGGCGAGCTGTTCGGCGTGCCGCGCGCCTGGAGCCTGGCGCTGGCCGCGGGTTTCCTGCTGCTGGTGGTGTGGACGGGCAGCTATCGCCGCGTCGAACGCGTGGCCATCGCGCTCGGCCTGTTCGAGCTGGTGTTCATCTGGGTCGCGCTGCGCGCGCCGGTGCACGGCGGCGAGTTGCTCGCCGGGCTGGGCACCAACCCCTTGAAACACTCCGGCATGCGCTACCTCGTGGCAGCCAACATCGGTGCCGTGATCATGCCGTGGATGGTCTTCTACCAGCAGTCGGCGGTGGCCGACAAGGGTCTGCTCCCGTCCGAATACACCGCGGCCCGCTGGGACACCGCGGTGGGAGCCCTGCTCACGCAGGTGGTGATGGCCGCCGTGCTCGTGGTGGCCGCGGCCACGCTTTGGGCCGGGCACCTGAGCCCGCCGCTCAACACCGTGGGTCAGCTGGCGCAGGCGGTGACGCCCTTCCTCGGCCAGACGCTCGGGCACACGGTGTTCGGGCTGGGCATGCTGGGGGCTGCCATGGTCGCGGCGATCGTCGTCGCGCTGGCCGCCGCCTGGGGTTTCGGGGAAGTCACCGGCTACAAGCATTCGCTCGAGCTGCACCCGCTGGAGGCGCCGTGGTTCTACCTGGTGTTCTCGGCCGGAGTGATCGGCGGCGCGGTGGTCGTCGCGGTGGCACCCGACCTCGTCGCGCTGGCCGTGGGTGTCGAGGTCATGAATGCGCTGATGCTGCCTGTGGTGCTGGGTTTCCTGGTGGCGCTGGCGCTGAAGGCCCTGCCGCCCGAACACCGGCTGCGCGGCTGGTACCTGTGGGTGGTGCTGGGCGTCGTCGTCGCCACGTCGGCACTCGGGGTGTACGGCGGGATCAGCGGCGCGTTGAGCTGAGCTCGTTCGGCCCGGCGTTCGGCCCTGTTCAGGGCCCGCTGCGTTCGAACACCAGGTCCCACACGCCATGCCCCAGGCGCAGCCCGCGGCGTTCGAACTTGCTCGGCACGCGCCAGGCCGGGCGTTCGGCATAGTCCGCCGCGGTGTTGCGCAGCAAGGGTTCGTGGCGCAGCACCTGCAGCATGTGCTCGGCGTATTCCTGCCAGTCGGTGGCGCAATGCAGCACTCCGCCCGCGCGCAGGCGCGACGCGGCCAGGGCCACGAAGCCTGGCTGGACCAGGCGCCGCTTGTGGTGGCGTTTCTTGTGCCAGGGATCGGGGAAGTACACGTGCACCGCGTCCAGCGAGCCCGGCTCGACCATGTCGCGCAGCACTTCCACCGCGTCATGCTGCACGATGCGCAGGTTGCCCAGGCCCAGCTCGCGGATGCGCATGAGCAGCGCGCCGACGCCCGGGGTATGCACCTCCACGCCGATGAAGTCCCGTTGCGGGCAGGCCTGGGCCATTTGCGCGGTGGCCTCGCCCATGCCGAAGCCCACCTCGAGCACGCGCGGCGCATGGCGCCCGAAGATGGCGTCCCAGTCCGGTGCGGCGGGCGCGTGCGCGACGAGCAGCCGCGGTCCCAGTTCGGTCAGCGCGCGGGCCTGGCCGGTGGTCAGGCGTCCCGTGCGAAGCACGAAGGAGCGGATGCCGCGTCGCGGCAGGCAGGCGTCGGGGTCCGGCCCGGCGGGCTCGGCGCGAGAAGGCTCGGAGTTCACTTCGGGTAGCTCGCGGGCGCAAAAAAACCGGCCGGGCCGGTTGCTGGTGCGCGGCGGCGGATGCTGGCATCCGCCGCGGGAAACATGGCTGGGGATTCTGGAGCGGGCGAAGGGAATCGAACCCTCGTATGAAGCTTGGGAAGCTGCCGTTCTACCATTGAACTACGCCCGCGAAGCCGCGCAGTTTACATCAGGCGCGGCGCGTTGCGCGACGTCGGGCGCGGCTCACAGCGCGCGCAGGCGTTGCAGTGCCGCGTCCAGCGTCTCGTCGCGCTTGGCGAAACAAAAGCGCGCCACTCGCCGCGCCGGTGGGGGAGAGGGCTCGAAGGCACTGACCGGGATCGCAGCCACGCCGACCTCGCGCGTCAGCCAGGTGCAGAACTCGGGTTCCGGCAGGTCGCTGACCGCGGAGTAGTCCACGCACTGGAAATAGGTGCCCTCGCACGGCAGCAGGCGCAGGCGCGTGCCGCGCAGGCCGGCGCGGAAGCGATCGCGCTTGGCCTGGTAGAACGCCGGCAGGTCCAGGTGCGCTTCCGGGTGGGTGCGCAAATGCTCGGCCAACGCCCACTGCATCGGCGTATTGACGGTGAACACGTTGAACTGGTGCACCTTGCGAAACTCGGCGCTGAGTTCGCGAGGTGCCGCCACCATGCCCACCTTCCAGCCCGTGGCGTGGTAGGTCTTGCCGAAGCTCGAGACCACGAAACTGCGTTCGGCCAGCAGCGGCTCGGCCGCTGCGCTGCAGTGGCGATTGGCGTCGAACACCATGTGCTCGTACACCTCGTCGCTGATCAGCAGCACGTCGGTGGGCGCGAGCAGTTCCCCCAGGCGTCGCATGTCGGCCGCACTCCACACGCGCCCGCTCGGGTTGTGCGGGGAGTTGACGAGCATCGCGCGGGTGCGCGGGCCCAGCGCCGCCGCAATGGCGTCGAAGTCGGGGCCGAACTCGGCGTTCAGCGGCACGCAGCGCGCCACCGCGCCGGCCAGTTCGATGGCCGGCAGGTAGCTGTCGTAGGCCGGCGTGAGCACGATGACCTCGTCGCCGGGGTGGACAACCGCCAGGATCGCGGTCAGCAGCGCCTGCGTGGCGCCGGCGGTGATGGTGATCTCCTCGCCCGGGTCGTAGCGCCGTGCGTGCAGCGACTCGATCTTGTCGGCGAGCGCCTCGCGCAGCGCGGCAACGCCGGCCATCGGCGGGTACTGGTTGTGCCCGCCTTGCAGCGCGCGGCCGACCGCGTCGAGCAGCGCGGGGTCGGGCTCGAAATCCGGAAAACCCTGCCCCAGGTTGATGGCCTTGCAGCTCTGCGCCAGCGCCGACATGACCGTGAAGATCGTCGTGCCCACCTGCGGCAGGCGGCTGCGTGGCGTGGGGCGCTTCGCAGCGACGGTCGCGACGGTGTTCGAGCTCATCCAGGGTCTCCGTGACGTGGGTTCGGTGCGCGCTCCCAGGAGCGTGGCCCTTACCATTGGACTACAAGCCGCCGGCTCGCGCCGCGCGGCCCCGCCCGCAACCCCCGCAGTGCCCGTGCCGCGCAGTTCCAGCAAGTCCAGCAGTGCCGTTTCCACGACGCCCTCCGCGACTGCCGGCGCCGGCGTGCGCCTGCGCGGACTGGCGCCGGTGGCCGGGCCCAACACCCGCCTGCTCGTGCTGGGCAGCTTTCCGAGCGAGGCGTCGCTGCGCGAGCAGCAGTACTACGCCCACCCTCGCAACCAGTTCTGGCCCCTGCTGTCGGAGCTGTTCGGCGTGGACCTGCGCGCCATGCCCTATGCCGAGCGCCTGCGCGAGGTCCGCGAGCGCGGCCTGGGCATCTGGGACGTCTACGCCGCCTGCGAGCGCGAAGGCAGCCTCGATTCGAGCATCCGGGATGCCTATCCGAACGACCTGGCCGGGCTCGTCGCCGGCCTGCCAGCCCTGCGGGGCATCGCGCACAACGGAGGCGAGTCGGCGCGCAGTCTGCGCATCACCCGCGAGCTGGCGGCGCAGTGCTGGCGCTTGCCGTCGAGCAGCCCGGCCAACGCCTCGTGGAGCTTCCAGCGCAAGCTGGCCGCCTGGCATGAGGTGTTCGCGGCCAGCGGGCTCGCGCTGCGCCGCCCAGGCCCGCGCTGAGCCGCGCGTGGGGGACATGGGCCGCACGGGCTCGTTCTACACTTGGCCCATGGCTTCGCAACCGTCCTCCGAACCGCTGCGTGCCGGGGCCGCCCCGGCGGGCGCCCGCACGCGCCTGCACGGACCGCTGCACTGGCAGTCGGTGCTGCACGCGCTGTTCGAGGATTCGTGGATCGACGAGCCCACGTTGCAGCGCGGGCTCGACCGCTGCGCCCATGGCGGCGCGCGCCAGCACGCGCTGCAGCGCGTGGCCGCCGCGTCGCTGGCGCGCAAGTCCGACGCCAAGCGACTCGACCTCGACGTGCTCACCGCGTGGCTGGCCGAGCGCGCCGGGCTGCCGCTGCTGCACATCGACCCGCTGAAGGTCGACATCGGGCGGGTCGGCGACCTGCTGTCGCGCAACTATGCCGAGCGCCATCGCATCCTGCCGGTGGCGGCCGAGGCGCAAGGCGCGACCATCGCGACGGCCGAGCCCTTCGACATCGGCTGGGTGCCCGAGCTGGAGCGCATGCTGCGCCGGCCGGTGCAACTGGTGGTCGCCAACCCGGCCGACATCGCGCGCTACACGGCCGAGTTCTTCAATCTCGCGCGTTCGGTGCGCGAGGCGCAGCGCAATGGCGCAACGCCGGGCAGCGGCGTCAACCAGTTCGAGCAGCTCGTCGAGCTGGGGCGCAGCGGGCGCGCCATCGACGCCAACGACGCCGGCATCGTGCAGGTGGTCGACTGGCTCTGGCAATACGCCTTCGAGCAGCGCGCCTCGGACATCCACCTCGAGCCGCGGCGCGAGTTCGGCGTGGTGCGCTTTCGCATCGACGGCCTGCTGCACGTGGTCTACCAGGTGCCGCCGGCGGTGATGAGCGCGATGACCAGCCGCATCAAGCTGCTCGGGCGCATGGACGTGGTCGAGCGCAGGCGCCCGCAGGACGGGCGCATCAAGACCCGGCGTCCCGACGGCGACGAGGTCGAGCTGCGCCTGTCGACCCTGCCCACCGCGTTCGGCGAGAAGCTGGTCATGCGCATCTTCGACCGCGACGTGGTGCTGCGCGAATTCGCCGCGCTGGGCTTCCCGCCGGCCGAGGCATCGCGCTGGGAGGAGCTGACGTCGCACCCGCACGGCATCGTGCTGGTGACCGGTCCCACCGGCAGCGGAAAGACCACCACGCTGTACTCGACCCTCAAGCGCCTGGCCACCGACGAGGTCAACGTTTGCACCGTGGAGGACCCGATCGAGATGGTCGAGCCGGCCTTCAACCAGATGCAGGTGCAAAGCGGCCTCGAACTCGGTTTCGCCGAAGGCCTGCGCGCGTTGATGCGCCAGGATCCCGACATCATCATGGTCGGCGAGATCCGTGACCGCGAGACCGCGGAAATGGCGGTGCAGGCCGCGTTGACCGGGCACCTGGTGCTGTCGACCCTGCACACCAACGACGCCGCCGGCGCGATCACGCGCCTGCTCGAGCTGGGGGTGGCGCCGTACCTGCTCGGGGCCACGCTGCTGGGCGTGCTGGCGCAGCGCCTGGTGCGCACGCTGTGCCCGCATTGCCGCCAGCCCGACCCGGCCTTCGACCAGCGCAGCTTCGAGTCGGCGGTGGCGCCGTGGAAGCCGAGCGCGCAGGTGCGACCCTGTCGCGCCGTGGGTTGCCTGGAGTGCCGCAACACCGGCTACCTGGGGCGTGTCGGGCTGTACGAGCTGCTCGGCGTGAGCCCGGCGCAGCGCGGCCTGATCGGGGACGGGGCGACGCTGGACGCGCTTCGCGCGCAGGCGGTGCGCGACGGCATGCGCCCGCTGCGCCTGGCAGGCGCGCTGAAGGTGGCCGAGGGTGTGACCACGCTGGAGGAAGTCCTGCGTGCCACTCCGGCTCCGCAGGGCTGACGGCGCGAGACGCGCGTGAACCCGTCCGAGACGCGCGTGAACCCGACACCGGCCGGCGCGTCCGCGCTCGAACCGGCTCGAGCGCTCTGGGAGGCGGCCGACGCCGCCGGGCAGACGCCGGCGTTGCGCATCGTGGGAGACTGGACCGTGCACGCCTTGCGCGAGACTCCGCCGCTGCCGGTGCCGGCCGAGGCACGCGAGCTGCGCCTGCTGGGCGACGCAGCCGGGCTGCGCATCGACACCGCGGGGGCGCGTGCGCTGCTGCTGGCACTGGAGCGACTGCGCGAGGGCGCAGTCGCGGTCGACATGTCCGCGCTCGACCCCGCGCACCTGCGCCTGCTGCGCCTGGTCGAGCAGCGCGCGCTGGAGCCGCCCGAGTCGCCGCGCCAGCCCCACGCCGGCCTGCTCGGCGATGTCGGGCGAGCGCTGTTCGTGGCGCTGCGCGAAGGCCGCGCCTTCGTCGCCACGCTGGGCGAACTGGTCTGGCTGGGCGCGCCGCTGGTGCTGCTGCGCCCCTGGCGCCTGCGCTGGCGCGAAGTGGCGGCCGAGCTCGAGGCGGGCGGGCTGCGCGCGGTGGGGATCATCGGGCTGCTGTCCTTCCTGATCGGCATGGTCATGGCCTACCAGGGGGGCGCCACGCTCACCACCTACGGCGCCAACGTGCTGATCGTCAACCTCGTGGCCATCATCACGCTGCGGGAAATGGGGCCGTTGCTGGCGGCGATCATCGTGGCCGGACGCACCGGCTCGTCCTACGCGGCGCAGCTCGGCACCATGCGCATCACGGAGGAGATCGACGCCTTGCGCGCGCTGGCGCTGTCGCCCTTCGAGATGCTGGTGCTGCCCAAGGTGCTCGCGCTGGTCGTTGCGCTGCCGCTGCTGTCGCTGCTGGCCGATGGCATGGGCCTGCTGGGCGGCGGCATGGTTGCTTCGCTGGGCTTCGGCGTGCCGTGGCGCGAGTACGTGATGCGGGTGCCGCAGGTGGTCGATGTCGGCACGCTGATGGTCGGCCTGGTCAAGGCGCCGGTGTTCGCGGTGGTCATCGCGCTGGTCGGTTGCATGCAGGGCCTGCGGGTGCGCGGCAGCGCGGCGGCGGTCGGACGCGCCGCCACCAGCAGCGTGGTGCAGGCGATCTTCCTGGTGATCGTGATCGATGCCGCGTTCTCGGTGTTGTTCAAGATGCTCGGTCTATGAACCCAGGCGCGCAGCTCGACGGCGGTCCCCTGGTGCGGGCCCGCGGACTGGTCAACCGCTTCGCCAGCGGCAGCGTGCACGAGCAGCTCGATCTCGACGTGCCGCGCGGCTGCATCATGGCGCTGGTGGGGGGCTCGGGCAGCGGCAAGTCGGTGTTGCTGCGCACCCTCACGCTGCTGCGCGAGCCGCAGGCCGGGTCGCTCGAGCTGTTCGGCGAGGACGCACTGCGGGCGTCGGCGGCGCAGCGCACGCGTCTGCGAATGCGCATCGGCGTGTTGTTCCAGGGCGGCGCGCTGTTCAGCGGGCTGAGCGTGCTGGAGAACGTGATGCTGGCGTTGCGGGAGCATTCCGGCCTTGAGCCAGGCCTGCTCGCCCAGGTGGCCATGCTCAAGATCGGGCTGGCCGGGCTGCCGGCCGACGCCGCGCACAAATACCCGTCGCAGCTCTCGGGGGGCATGGTCAAGCGTGCCGCGCTGGCTCGCGCGCTGGCGCTCGACCCGGAGCTGCTCGTGCTCGACGAGCCCACGTCGGGGCTGGACCCGGTCGGCGCCGCAGCCTTCGACGAGTTGATCGCGCAATTGCGCGACCTGCTCGGCCTGACCATCCTGCAAGTCACGCACGACCTGGATTCGATCTGGCACGGCAGCGACGTCGTGGCCTTCCTGGCGCGCAAGCGCGTGCTGGCCGTCGGGACCGCCGCCGAGCTGGCCGCGAGCGACGAGCCCGAGCTCGTCGAGTACTTCCGCGGCGGGCGCTCGAGAACCTTCTGGGAGCGCGCGCGCGACGGCGGCGCGGTATGCTCGACCCAGGCTGCCGCGGGCAGCCCGACCTGAGGCGCTCTTCGACCACCGCCAGACCCGCCCGCACAGCATGGAATCCAAGGTCAACTACACCGCCGTAGGCGCTTTCGTGATCGCGCTGGCCATCGCGCTGGCCGGCGCCGTGTGGTGGCTGAGCAGTTCGCGCCATACCGACACCACGACCTACCTGATCTACGCCACCGACAACGTCACCGGGCTGAGCCCGGCCAGCGAGGTGCAGTATCGCGGGGTCAACGTGGGGCGCGTGACCTCGATCGAGATCGACCCTGCCAACCCGGCGCTGATCCGCATCCAGGTGGCGATCAAGCATGGCGTGCCGGTACGCACCGATGCGGTCGCCCAGTTGTCTCCGCGCGGGGTCACCGGCCTGTCGGTGATCAATCTCAGCGGCGGCCATGCCAGCCAGCCGCTGCTGCCCAAGCCGGGGCATGAATACGCCGTGATTCATTACGAGCCTTCGGTGTTCTCCCGGCTGGAAGGCGGGCTCAACGTGGCCGCGGTGACCCTGTCGAAGATCGCCAATCGGCTCGATGTGCTGCTCAGTCCGGCCAACCTGCGGGCGGTCACGCAGACCCTGCAGAACATCCAGCGCACGACCGCGGCGGTCGCCGCGCGGCGCGACGACATCGCCGGCACGCTCGATGATCTGCGGCGCAGCAGCCATGAACTGGCGGCGATGGGGCAGCAGGGCCGTCAGCTCGGCGTGCAGGCCTCGGCGCTGCTGGAGCAGCTGCAGAGCACCACGAAGGCGGCCCAGCTCACGCTGGAGCAGCTCGATGCGGCCGCGCAGGACTGGCAGCAGGCCGGACAGCATGCCGCGCGCCTGGGACAGGCCGGCACGCAGGCCGCTCGGCAATTGCAGCAGCGAACGCTGCCGGGCTTCGACCGCCTGGGCGGGCAGCTGCAGCACCTGAGCACCCAGCTCACCGAGCTCACGCGCAGCCTGCAGCACAATCCCAACCAGATCCTGTTCGGCGCGCCGTTGCCGCCGCCGGGGCCGGGAGAGCATTGAAATGAGCTGGAATCGCCACGCCGGGCGCGCACTTCGCGTCGCCGTTGCCGTCAGTTGCGCGCTGGCGCTGACGGCCTGTGCCTTGCCGCGCGTGACCCAGCGTCCGGCGCAGGTCGAGTACCGGCTGAGCGCGCCCGGGCTGCGCCAGCCGGGGCCGGCCGGCGAGCCGGTGATCCTGCGCGTGCTGGGCGTGCAGGCGGCGCCGGGCTTCGATGGCGTGCCCATGCTGTACAGCCCCCGGCCGACGCAGTTGATGCCGTACCGGGACAGCCGCTGGCTGGTGCCGCCGGCGGAGATGATCGGCTCGGCCTTGCGCCAGACCCTGGCCCGACAGTCCTGGGTGGCGGCGGTGGAGGGTGACGGCTCGCCGGGTGCCGCGCCGTGGGTGCTGAGCTGCCGCCTGGAGCGCCTGGAGCACGATGTGTACTCGCGTCGAGTGGCGCTCGACATGCGCTGCGAGTTGTTCGGCGACTCGGGCAACAAGCTGCGCGCGGCCTGGGACTTCGACTCCGCGCGGGCCATGCCGGTGCAGGATGCGCAGGCCTATGCGCAGGCCACGCAGGACCTGCTCGACCAGGCGCTGGCGCAGGCGCTGCGGCACGTCGCCGCTGCGGTGCAGGAGAAGCCGCCGGCCGCTGCCGCCAGTTCGCCGCGTTGACGGCTCGCGCGCGCGGCGCGAGAAGGCGGGTTCAGGCGTGTTCCGCGATCAGGCGCACCAGCGCCGGGCCGTAGGTGTCGCGCTTCTTGTCGCCGACGCCCGAGATGCTGCGCAGCTGCTCCAGGTCGGCGGGGCGGGCCATCGCGATGGCCTGCAGGGTCGCGTCGGGAAACACCACGTAGGCGGGCACGCCGTGGTCGCGTGCCACCTCCGAGCGCCATGCGCGAAGTGCCTCGAACAGTTGCGTGTCGGCCGCGTCCAGCGCCACGGCCGCGCGTGTGCCGGAGGCCGATGTCGCCCTGCGCCGACGCGCCACGCCGGGCGCCTGCCGGCGCAGCATCACCTGGCGCGCGCCGCGCAGGACTTCGCGGCTGGCCTCGGTCAGGCGCAGCACGTTGTAGTGCATGGAGTCGACCTCGACCAGGTGCTGCGCCACCAGCTGACGCAGCAGCACGCGCCAGTCCTGTTCCGACCAGTCGGCGCCGATGCCGAAAGTGGAAAGCCGGTCGTGGCCGAAGCGCTGCACCTTGTCGCCGCTCTTGCCGCGCAGCACGTCGATGACATGCGTGGCGGCGAAGCTGATGCCGCTGGCCTGGCGGCAGCGGTAGATGGTCGAAAGCAGCTTCTGCGCGGCCTCGGTGGCATCGACGAGTTCGGGCGGATGCAGGCAGTTGTCGCAATTGCCGCAGGGCTGCGAGCTCTCGCCGAAGTACGCCAGCAGGCGCACGCGGCGGCAGTCCGCGGCCTCGGCCAGCGCCAGCATGGCGTCGAGCTTGGCGCTTGACAGGCGCTTGTGCGCTTCGTCCGCCTCGCCGAGCTCGATCAGGCGACGTTGCTGCACCACGTCGGCCAGGCCGTAGGCCATCCAGGCCTGCGCCGCGAGCCCGTCGCGCCCGGCGCGCCCGGTCTCCTGGAAATACCCTTCGATCGAGCGTGGCATGTCGAGGTGGGCGACGAAGCGCACGTCCGGCTTGTCGATTCCCATGCCGAAAGCGATGGTGGCGACCATCACCACACCGTCCTCGTCGAGAAAGCGCCGCAGGTGACGCGCCCGCGTCTCGCTGCCCAGGCCGGCGTGGTAGGGCAGGGCCCGCATGCCGTGGCCGGCGAGGTATTCGGCCACCTGCTCCACGCTGCTGCGCGACAAGGCGTAGACGACCCCGCAGTCCCCTTCGTGTTCCTCGCGGATGAACTGCAGCAGTTGCGCGCGGCCGTCGCGCTTCTCGACCACCCGGTAGCGGATGTTCGGGCGGTCGAAACTCGACACGAAGGCGCGTGCGTCCTCGCGCAGCAGGCGCTGCGCGATCTCGCGCCGGGTCGGAATGTCGGCGGTGGCGGTCAGCGCCACCCGGGGCACGTCGGGCCAGCGTTCGCGCAGGATCTCGAGCTGGCCGTACTCGGGGCGGAAGTCGTGCCCCCATTGCGACACACAGTGCGCCTCGTCGATCGCGAACAACGCCAGCCGGCAGTTGTCGAGAAGGCGCTGCCCGGACTCGCTCAGCAGACGCTCGGGCGCCATGTACAGCAGGTCGAGCTCGCCGGCGCGCGCCTGCGCCTGCACCTGGCGCGCGGCCGCCGCGTCCAGCGAGGAGTTCAGGAAGGCAGCGCGCAGCCCCAGCTCGTGCAGCGCCGCCACCTGGTCCTGCATCAGCGCGATCAGCGGCGAGACCACCACGCCGAGCCCGGGGCGCAGCAGCGCGGGGATCTGGAAGCACAGCGACTTGCCGCCGCCTGTGGGCATCAGCACCAGCGCGTCGCCGCCGCCCACCACATGCTCGATGATGGGCTGCTGCATGCCGCGGAAGCTGGGGTAGCCCCACACCTCCTGGAGCAGGGCCTCGGGGCTGGCGCGATGGCTTTCGGGCATGCGTGGGCGAGGGTTCGGCCGTCGGTGCCTGGCGGCGTCAGGAGGTGTGAATCAAGACTGCAGCTTGCCCATCGCGCCGCCCTGCGGCGGATCGACCAGGTCGCGCGCGTCGTCGGCCACGCGCGCTCGCGAGGCCACGACTTCCTGGCGTTGCGCGCCCAGGCCCTGGACCTCCAGCTCGACCACGTCGCCCGGGCGCAGGAAGCGCGGCGGGTCCATGCCGAGCCCCACGCCGGCGGGGGTTCCGGTGGCGATCAGGTCGCCCGGGCGCAGGGTCATGAAGTGACTCAGGTAGCTGACGATCTGCGCCACGCCGAAGATCATGTCCCGCGTGTTGCCCTGCTGCATGCGCTGGCCGTTGACGTCCAGGGTCAGCGCCAGGTCCTGCGGGTCGGCGACCTCGTCGGCGGTGACCAGCCACGGCCCCACCGGGCCGAAGCCGTCGCAGCCCTTGCCCTTGTCCCACTGGCTGCCGCGGGAGATCTGGAACTGGCGCTCGGACACGTCGTTGACGGTGCAGTATCCGGCCACGTACTTCAGCGCCTCGCCCACGCCGACATAGCGCGCGGTGCGCCCGATGACCACGCCGAGCTCGACCTCCCAGTCCAGGCGCGTCGAGTGCGGCGGCTGCTCGATGGGTTCGAAGGGCCCGCTCAGGCAGGTGGTCCACTTGTTGAACACGATCGGCTCGGACGGCGCCTTGGCTCCGGTCTCGCGCGCATGGTCGTGATAGTTCAGCCCGATCCCGATGAACTTGCCGATGCCCACGAACGGCACGCCCAGGCGCGGCTTGCCGCGCACAAGCGGCAGCGACCCGACGTCCAGCCTGGCGAGCGCACGCTGACCGGCCGGGCCGTACACGTCCGGGCCGATGTCGGCCACCACGTCCTGCAGGCTGCGCAAGCGACCCTGCGCGTCGATCAGGCCGGGGCGCTCGCGTCCATTGCTTCCATATCGCACGAGTTTCATCGAGTCTCCTTGAGGTGCCGCGCGCGCGGCACGCGAGCGGGCGAGTGTCCGAATGTCGATCAGCACGCCGATCGTTGCCTGGATCGGCAGCGGGCAGGCGCGCAAATCGCGGTTGCAGTCAGCTGTCGACCCGCTATTGTTGCGCGATGCGCAGCGCCGCGTGCGTTGCGTGCCTATGCCGCGTAGGCCTGCGGCGTCACGCATGCGCCCGCAGCCAGCGTGCGCGATCGTCGGCCAGTGCCTGCGACAGGCTTTGCGCGGGGTCGGCGGCCAGCCGCAGCCGGACGTCGCGCAGCACGTCGGCGGGTTCGGCCGCGATGCCGCGCGCGATTTCCACGGCGCGTTCCAGGGCCATGCCCGCGGGCGTGAGTTCGAGCACCAGCCCCAGTGCGTGCGCGCGGGCGGCGTCGAGTTCGCAGCCCAGTGCCAGCGCGCTGGCCGCCGCGCCCGGAAGGCGTCGCGAAGCCAGCCATGTCCCCGCTGCGCTGCGTCCGGCCGCCTGCAGTCGCGGCGGCAGGTGCATGCGCACATCCTGGCCGGCCACCAGCAGGTCGCAGGCCAGCGCCAGCGCGAGCCCGGTGCCGCCCAACGGGGCCTGCAGCGCGGCCACCGTGGGCTTGTCGCTTTCCCACAGCGCCAGCAGCCAGTCGTGCAGGTCGTCAGGTTGCGGCTGCGGCACCGGCGACGCTGCCGCCGGCCGCGGATGCAGGCCCAGCACGATGACCCGGATATCGGGGTCGCGCAGCGCCGTCGACAGCGCTTCGGTGCCGGCGGCCACGGCGGCCGCCGGCATGTCGGCGGCATCGACCGTGACGGCGAGTTGCAGCACGCTGACGGAGGGGTCCGGGTCCTGCTCGTCGAAGGCGGCGGGCGATGCGAGGGACTGGGTCATGGCGGCGGGCGTGAGGGGATCAACGATTTGCTAACACGGGGCGGGAACAATAGCCCCTGGTTTCTGCAAAGGAATTCACACAATCGCCGGGAATCGTCGCATCCCTCGGCGCGGACGTGATTTTCACTGATAAATTGCCTCGACCCGGTACTTCTTGGAACAGCTCACGTGAAACAGGCGCTTGTCGCGGCATGTCTCTCGCGCGCCGCCGCGTCGCGGCTGGCCTGCGCCACGGCGCTGCTGCTGGGTGGTTTCGCCGCTCCGGCCCACGCGATGATGCTGGGGCAGCCCGAGGGCACCCCGCTTCTCGGGCGTGTGCTGCACCTGCGGATTCCCGTGCACATGGACCCGGGCCTGCCGCTGGCGGTCGAGTGCGTGCGGGTGCGCATGCGCGACGGCGATTCGCCGGTGGCGCCCGAGGCGTTGCGCGTGACCGTGCGCGACGCTCGCGCGGCGACCTCGTACATCGAGGTGCGCACGGCCGACCCGGTGCGGGCGCCGTTCGTGCAACTCGCGGTGAGCATGCGATGCCAGTTCGGGCTGTCGCGTCGCTACACGCTGCTGGCCGAGCCGCCGTCCTCGGCCGCAGCGGATGTCGACGAGGCGCAGATCGCCGAGCCCCGGCGCACGCGCGCATCGTCGCGGCTCGTGTCGAAGCCGCGGCACGCCGATGCGCGGCATGCCGAACGTGCGAACGCCGGCACCGCGCCGCTGCTGCGTCACCGTGCCGCGGCGCACGTCGCACCGGCGCCGGTGCACAAGGCCACCCGCGCGGCGCCCGGCAGCCGGCTGCACATGCAGTGGCTTGCGGCCGCGCTGCAGCCGGCGCATGCCTCGGCCGCGTCGTCCGCGGCGGCGGTCAGCACGCCGGCCGGCGCGAAGCCGCCGCCGGCGCGCGCAGGGTCGTCGCGCGCCGAGCCCCCGCGTGCCGATGCGGCTTCCGCCGCCGCGCAGTGGGCGCTGATCGAGCAGCGGCAGGCGCAACTCATCC
>JAJZTW010000039.1 GCA_021847345.1 Pseudomonadota bacterium | reverse complement strand
GTGCCGGGGTCGACGTCGCCGGGGCCTGCGTCGGTGGACGCGACGCTGGGCACGCAAAGCGGGCGCGAGGACCTGTACTCGGCGCAGGCCACGTCCGGCGCTGGCGCGTCGAAGGTGGGCCTCGCCGGGTCGCTGGCGGTGAACGTGATCCACAGCGACAGCAGCGCCACGGTCACCGGCGCCGCCGACGTGACCATCGGTGGCGGCGCAGTGAACCTCGGCGCGGCCGACCTGATGAGCGCCGACGCGACGGCGTCGCCGACGGGCAAGGGGGCCAGCGGCGGCAAGCTCGGGGTCGGCGCGTCGGTTGCGCTGAACACGATCACCGAAAACAGCCAGGCGTCGATCGACGACGGCGCGACCCTGAACGGCACGCTGGGCTCGCTGAACGTCGCGGCGAATTCGCTGACCGACACCGCGAGCACCGCGCAGGCAGGCGCCGCCGGTGGCGTCGCGGTCGACGCCGTGGTGGCGATGTCGATCCTCGACGAGACCACGCAGGCCAGCGTCGGCTCGGGCGATTCGTTCACGACCAGCGGCGATGTCGGGATCGAGGCCGCCAGCAGCGGCACCAACACCGCGAGTGCCGACGCGTCGGTCGACGGCTCCGGCAGCAGCGTCGCCATCGGCGGCTCGGTGGCGGTGATCACCGGGCCCGGAATCCTCGGCGCCACCGGCGGCGGCAGCGCCATCACGTCGCAGACCACCGCGAGCATGAACCGCGACGCGGTCATCGGCGGCAACCTGCAGATCACCGCGTCGTCGGACCGGACCTACGACGCCGAATCGACGGCGTCCGCCAGCGGCAACCAGTTCAGCAGCGCGATGCAGAACGGCAACGACTCGACCGCGGGTGGAGGGTCGGTGGCCAGTGGCGACACGCTGAATACGTCGCAGGCACAGGGCGCGATGAGCAAGAGCTCCAGCGACTCGAGCCAGACGCAGAGCAAGGCCAGCGGCAGCTCGAGCAGCCAGGGCAAGGTCTCGGTCGCCGCGGCGGTCGGCGCGGTGATCGCCGGCGACCAGGTCAGCGCCGGCATCGGAGGCGGCACGTCGACCGCGCAGCGCAGCGTGTCGACCGGCGGCACGCTGCAGGTGACCGCGACCAACCAGGGTGACGTGTTCACCCAGGGCGACGGCTCGACCGACACCAGCTCGAAGGTCGGCATCGACGTCGGCGTCGCGCTGAGCGTGGTCGACAACGCCACGTCGGCGAACATCGGCAGCTACACCACGCTGCATGCGCCGGCAGCGGTGTCGGTGCACGCGACGTCGACCGAGAACCAGGACGCGGGTTTCACGGACGGGCGCGTCGCCGCGGTGGCGATGTCGGGTGCGTCGGCCGGCAAGGTCGCGGTGGCCGGCGCCATCGCGGTGGCCGTGTCGACCTCGTCGACCACGGCGGGAGTCGGCGACTACGTGAGCATCTCCGGTGCCTCCGGCGGGGCCGCGGGCGCGCTGTCGGTGCAGGCCGACAACACGAGCAGCTGGGGCGTCAACGCGTGGAGCGGCAGCAAGTCGAACCAGGGCGTGGGCATCGGCGCGTCGATCGCCGCGGTGATCTCCACCGACACCTATTCCGCAACGCTGGGCCAGCACGACAGCGTCGACGCCGACGGCGTCACGGTCAGCGCGACCAACGAGAAGGTCGACAACCCGCTGAGCGCCGTCTCCACGCTGGCCGGGGACGTGTCCAGCGACGCCAGCTCCGATTCGTCGAGCTTCGGCGGCAACGTGCAAAGCGACGCGGCAGCGGTGCAGAGCCAGCTCAAGACCCTGGCCGGCACGGCGCTGCAGGACGCGCTGCTGGGCCAGAACAACTACCTCGCCGAGGTCGGCGCGGGCGCCGCGTCGGGCGGCAGCGCGGCGATCTCCGGGGGTTTCGCGGTCGAGGTGATCGACAACCAGGTCACCGCGTCGGTGGGCAGCGACACCACCATCCATTCGGGCGGCGGCGTCTCGGTGCAGGCGCAGGACGACACCGCGTCCAAAACCCTGGTCGGCAGCCTGGCGGCGTCGAGCGGCAGCGCCGGCGTCGGCGTCGACGGCGCCTTCCTCTACGACGACAGCTCGATCCAGGCCAGCCTGGACAGCGGCGTGACCATCGCGTCGTCGACGTCGGTGAAGGTCGACGCCGGGTCGACGCAGTCGGTCGACCTGTTCGAGCTCAGCGCGGGCGCCGCCGACGAGGCTGGCGTTGCCGGGGTCATCGGCGTGATCACGTCGCAGCGCAACGCCACGGCGACGATCGGTGACGGCAGTTCGATCACGTCCAGCGGCGGCGTCGGCGTGTCGGCCGGCAATGACGTGTCGGACCTCAACATCGGCGGCAGCATCGGCGTGGGCGGCTCGGCGGGAATCGGCGCGACCCTGATTTCCACGATCATCGGCGGCGGCGCGTCGGCCACCGTCGATTCCAGCCAGAGCACGCCGACCACCATCGACGCGGCTTCGCTGGACGTCAACGCCGGAACGTCGGAGAACCTGGTCAACGTCGCCGTCGCCGGCTCCGCGGCCGGTGACGTCGCGATCTCCGGCGCGGCGACGCCGCTGGTCGAGCAGATCGCAACCAGCGCCGGCATCGGACCCTACTCGAGCGTGCACACAAGCGGCGCGGTGCAGGTCGAGGCCACCGACCAGTCCCAGGTGGTCAACGTCGGCGGCGCGGTCGGCGGCGCCGGCAGCGTCGGCGTCGGGCTCACCGGCGCCGCCAGCGATTTCACCAACTCGATCGGCGCGGCAATCGGCTCGAACTCGACGGTCGACGCCGGGTCGGTCGACGTGCAGGCAGGCGGCTCGGTGCTCGCCGACAACATCGTCGTGGCCGGTGCGGTCGGCGGCGACGTCGGCGCGTCGGGCGTGCTGAGCCCGGTGACCGAGCAGGAAAGCGTCACCGCGTCGATCGGTCCGGACAGCCGGATCACGACCAGCGACGCCGCCTCCGGCTTCGTCGACGTGCTGGCCAACGCCAGCACGCAGGTGTTCAACATCGGAGGCGCGGTCGGTGGCGGCGCCGTCGGGGTCGGCGGCTCGGCTGCGGCCACGGTGCTTACCGACACCACGCGCGCGAGCATCGGCGACGGCTCGTCGGTCAAGGCCGTCGGCGCGGTGGAAGTGGCGGCGGACGACACCGAGAACGTGTCCACCGCGGTGGTCAGCGGCGCGGCGGGCGGAGTCGGCGTGGCCGTGGCGCTGGCGTCGAGCGACATCGTCGACACCACCGAGGCCTACATCGGCTACGGTGCCACGGTCGATGCGAACTCGGTCGACGTGGGCGCCAGCGACCAGACCACCATCGACGACATCGCCGGCTCGGCCGCCGGCGGCGGGACCGGAGTCAGCGCCGGCGCCGACGTGGTCGTTCTGGTCAAGCACACGCACGCGTGGATCGGCGAGGAGTCGCCGGGCGGCAGCGGCGCGGCGACGACCGTCGACGCCACCGGCGGCGACGTCACCGTCACCGCCGGCAGCACCGAGAGCGTCACGTCGACGGTGGCCGGGGCCGCCATCGGCGGCGACGCCGGCGCGGCCGGCGCGGTGCAGACCTACGTGCTCACCGGCGACACCCAGGCCGGCATCGGCTCCGGCGACACCGTCAGCGCCTACGGCAACGTCGGCGTGCTGGCGTCGGATGCCGACAACCTGAACGCGCTGGTCGGCGGTGGCGCGCTCGGCGGGGCGGCCGGAATCGGCGCGTCGATCGGCGTGTCGGTGGTCCAGCAGACCACGCTGGCCGGGATCGGCAGCGACGCGGTGGTCAGCGCGCTCGGCCAGGGAGACGCGCAGAACCTCACGTCCGGGTTCAGCGCAGAGTTCTCGAACCACCAGAGCGACATCAACGCGACGAGCGCCTCCGAAGCGGGAAGCGAGGGTTCCAACCTGACGCTGTACACGCGCACCGCGAGCCCGGTCACGCGCGGAGTGCATGGCGTGCTGGTCAACGCCACGGCCAGCGGCGCGATCGACGCGATCGCGGTCAGCGGCGCGGTCGGCGGCGCGGTCGGTGCGGCGATTTCCGGTTCGGTGCCGGTGGTCATCAGCGACACCGAGGCGAGCATCGGCAGCGGCGCGACCGTCAACGGCTCGGGCTCGCCGGCCGCAGCGCAATCGGTCGCGGTCGCGGCCGCCAGCGACCTGTACGTGCGCGGCATCACAGGCGCGCTCGGAGGCGGCGGCGCCGTGGGCATCGGCGCAGGCCTGCTGACCAACGTCATCGACAACACGACCAAGGCCTTCATCGACTCCGGCGCCACGGTGTCGGCGGCGTCGAATGTCGACGTCACCGCGAACGCGAGCGAGGACTTCGGGGGCGTCGCGGCCAGTGCGGGGCTCGGCGGCACCGTGGGCGTCGCAGGCGGCGCGACCGTGCTCGCACTGGACGACACCACCTACGCGACCATCGACGGCAGCGTCGACGCCGGCGGCAGCGTGGTCGTCGCGGCCGACGACCAGACCCGGGTCGCGCTGACCGCAGGCTCGCTGGCGGTCGGCATCACCGGCGCCGGAGTCGGCGCGGGAATCGGCGTCGCGGTGCTGATCAAGGACACCGAGGCCACGGTCGGCCAATCGGCGGTGGTCAACGCCGGCGGCAACGGCAGCGACGCCGCGTTCGGGTTGTACACGTCGGGAACTTCTTCCGCGACGACCCCTGGGCAGGGCCTGCTGGTGTCGGCCGACTCGGGCCAGAGCATCGACTCGATCGCGCTGGCCGGCGCCGGCGGCGCCTTCGCAGGGGTCGCCGGCGCGGTCGGTGTGCAGGCGGTACTGACCACGACGCTGGCGTCGATCGACGGCGGGGCGCAGATCGACACCGGCAGCGTCGGCGCGAGCAGCAATCAGAACGTGGACGTGGTCGCGCGCGACAGCACCGCAATGGCGGACAGCGCGGGCGCGGCCGGCGTCGGATTCGCGGGCGTCGGCGGCGCGGTCAACGTGGCCGTCCTGACCAGCGACACCGCGGCGTCGATCGGCGACAACGCCACCGTGGATCCGCTCGGCGACGTGTCGGTGGCCGCCTATGCGAACAAGGCGATCAGCTCCAACGTCGAGGGCGTGGCAGGCGGCGTCGTCGGGCTCGGCGCGTCGATCAACGTGCTGGCGATCGCCAACGGCACGGATGCCAGCAAGGCCAAGGGCTCGGACAGCGAAACCATCGGCGCGCTCACGAGCACCTCGGGCGGGCAGTCGACCGGCGGCAATGCCGACTCGGCGATGCACAACAACAGCATCGGCAGCCAGTACCTGTCGTCTTCGAGCAACTCCAGCGTGACCTCGGCGAGCACGTCGGCGCAGAACGCGCAGGACAACGCCAGCGCGTCGGCGGTGCTCGACGGCAACGGCGCGTCGGGTACCTCGGCGAGCATCGGCAACGCCTCGGTGCACGCCGGCGGCAGTATTTCGGTGGACTCGCAGGACACCGTGTCGGTGGCCGCCAACTCAGGGGCGGCGGCCTTCGGCGTGGTCGGCATCGGCGCCGGCGTCGGCGTCGCCGTCGACACCGCGGACAACACCGCGAGCATCGCCGGCACGTCGACGCTGAGCGGCAGCAGCATCAGCGTCGACGCCACGACCACCCACGGCATCGGCGAGACCAGCGTGGCCGGCTCGGTCGGGCTGCTCGCGGGAGCCGACGCGGTGGTCGCCTACTCGTCGGATACGTCGCAGACCAGTGCCTACGTGCAGGGCTCGACCCTGCAGGCCGGCGGGGGTATCGGCGTGAAGGCGAAGGCGACGCGCAACCTGCAATCGACCGGTGCCGGGGCGGCGCTGGCCGGCAGCGTGGCGGCCGGGGCGTCGGTGGCCATCGCCAACGTCGGCGGCAGCGTGCAGGCCTACGCCGACAAAGCGACATTCGGCACGCTCGCGTCGCCGGCCGGCGAGGTCGACATCGGCGCCACCTCCTACGACAGCGCGCAGACCCAGTCGGCGGCCCTGTCCGCCGGCATCGGCATCGCGCTCGACGGATCGGTGGCCACGTCCACCGTGTCGCCGGGCGTTGCCACGTATTTCGACGGCGGCAACATCGTCGGCGTGTCCGCGGTGAACATCGACAGCGAGGCCGACGATGCGGCCACGGCCACCGCCAC
The DNA here is from genome assembly GCA_021847345.1 of Pseudomonadota bacterium. Taxonomy (GTDB): domain Bacteria; phylum Pseudomonadota; class Gammaproteobacteria; order Burkholderiales; family Burkholderiaceae_C; genus Thiomonas_A. The sequence continues at coordinate 30,633 of JAJZTW010000039.1, read as the reverse complement.
CGGCGGCAGCATCGCCATCGTCGGCTCGGCTGGCGCGTCGGTGGCCACGGCGACGGCGGCGCCGGACGTCACCGCCGACATCAGCGCCTCGTCGATCCAGGCCGCGTCGCTGGCCCTGCACGCCGAGGTCGGGCAGAGCGGCAGCGTACCCAGCGGCGTCACCGCGACGGCGTCGGGGATGTCCGGCGCGGCCTTCGTCGGCGCCAACGCGTCGTCTGCGAGCGCGAACAACAACGCGCAGGCGATCGCGTCGGCCGAGAACAGCGGCCTGGACGTCAGCGGCGCCATCGACGTCCAGGGCCTGTTGAACTCCGAGCAGAACGCGTCGTCGACCGGCGTGGCCATCGGCGGCCTGCTGGCGCTGGGCGCCGACCTGGCCAGCGCCGGTTCCGACACGACGACCAGGGCCACGTTGAACGACATGGGCACGGTACACGCCGGCCAGCTCACGCTGAACGCCGACGCCACCGACGGCAACTTCGCCAATGCCACCGCCGGCAGCGGCGGCGCCATCGCGGGCGCCGCGGCGCTCGCCACCACGTCGTCGCAGGGTCAGACCGTCGCCAGCATCGGCAACGACACGGCCCATCCGGTGATTCCCGGCAACTACGACGTGCAGAACGGCGCGGTGAGCATCACCGCGACCCACGCGGCGAACTTCGGCGGCTGGGTCGACAGCACCAACGCGGCGGTGGTCGGCGCCAGCGGCGCCGAGCTGAACAACACAGTCGACAGCGTCGTCTCGGCCGCGCTCGGCCCGTCGATCCAGGTGCTGGCGACCGACTTCACGCTCGACGCGAAGAACTACGCGACCAGGCTGTTCCGCAACGAAGGCAGCTACGACCCCGCCTACAACCCCGACCTGGGAGGCTGGGACGTCAACTCCGGCTCGGGAGGCTTGATCAACGCGCCGGCCGCGTCGAGCAGCACCGACGTCACGCTGGCCACCACGGCGACGGTCGGCGACGGATCGAGCGTGCACCTGCTGCCGCCGCTTTCCGCGGGCCAGGTGTCCACGCTGTTCATCGAGGCGTACAACGACGCGGTGGTGCAGCAGCGCGTACAGATGAACTCCGGCGGCGCGGTCGCACTGGCTGCGGTCTCCGACAACATCGACGTCAACGACACCGCCACCGTGTCCATCGGCAACCAGAGCACGCTGCTGGTCGACATCGGCGACGTGGAGATCGGAGCGTGGGGCAACGCCAACCTCTACGCCATCGGCGTCGCGACCACCTACGGCGCAGCCGGCGCGCCGACCGGGTCGGCCCATGTCGACTACACCGGAACCGACCTCGTGTCGGTGGGCACCAACGCCGAAGTGCAGGCCACCGACGGCATCGACCCACTGGACGGATCGGCCCCCAGCAACGGTACCGTGACCATCGCGGCGGGCGACAGCCCCACCGACGTGCAGCAGACGCTGAGCGCGTATTCGGAAATCGACCTGTACAACAACACGGTGATTCCGATCCCGATCCCGCCGGATCCGCAGTCGAACATCACCAGCAACGCGCTGGTGGTGATCGCCGCCGACCCGAACCAGGTCGTCAGCAGCACCGATCCGTCGCTGGACACCCATTACGGCATCAACGCCGCCGGCAACATCTACCTGTCGGCCGACCAGGGCGCGATGTCGACGACGGCCAACGGCACCGGCACCAACATCTACCTGCAGACCCTGTCGAAGGCGGCGAGCGCGGTCAGCGAGTTCTTCGGCGGCGGCGCCGTCACCTTCAAGATCACCGGCGGCTCGACGTCGCAATCGGGCAGCAGCGCGATTCTCGCCGCCGGCCTGGTCGACACCGGGATCCAGCGCGACAAGTACCTGACCATCGGTTACGCCGGCACCATCCAGCAGGCCGGCGGCACCTGCGACCCCACGCAGTCTGCGTGCCTGGACGCGCCGACCCCCGGCGCGATCGGCTACACGACCACCCAGATCGCCCCCGGCGGCGACATGGTCGCGCGCCTGGCCAAGCTGCAGCAGCTGAAGGCCGAGTATGCGTCGGACCCGATCGCGCAGGGTGCCTACGACAACGAGATCAGCTTCATGGAGACCGAGCTGGCCTCGTTGGGCATGGGAAAGTTCGTCAACGGCACCTTCCAGCTCAACAGCGACGTGCAGGAGCCGCAGAGCGTGGCGCAGCAGAACCTCCCCGTCGACGAGGCCAGCCTGAGCGCGGGAATCGCCAACCTGCAGCTCGCGACCTCGTCGCTGTCCGGTGCCGACGGCCTGTATGCGACGGCGATCGCCAGCACGGTGAACGACCCCCAGCACGGCATCATCGCGCTCGCCAATTCGGCCCTGACGACGATTTCGCAATTCGGCAACTACGCCAGCTACACGGGCGTGCCGCAGGGCCAGACTTCGAGCACCGGGTCGGTGCAGCTCGCCGGAGTCAACACGCAGGAGAGCAACCTGAAGAACGAGGTGTCGGCGTTCCAGGCCGACGCCGGCAGCGACTCGACGGCGCAGAAGGACATCGCGACGCAGGTCGCCGACATCTTTGCGGCGCAGACGGCGCTCGACGGCTCGACCGGGGGCACGGCGAATGCGAGCAACGCGGCGTTCGCGTCGGCGCTGGGCACCGCGCAGACCCAGATCAACGCCGACCTGACAACCATCAACGGCAACGTCGGCGACGAGCAAAGCCAGGCCATCGCGCTGACGGGCTCCGCGAACGCGCTGTACCAGGACCTGTCGGGGCTGGCCATCGGCAGCGCCGCCTCCGCCGACAGCCATGCCTACGCGATCCTGATCTCGTACACCGCGCCGACCGGCAACAGCGTCGCGACCGGCGGCAAGCTCGGGCTGCTGGGCCAGGCCGCGCTGCCGGCGCTGGGCACCGAGGTGACCAGCGTCAACGCCAACTACAACGCCGAACAGGCGAGTTACAAGACGCTCACGGCGGCGGCCACGCAGGAAGGCTCGATCGGCCAGTTCGTGTCGCTGCTGACCAACGACGCCACGACGGTGGCAACCGACCTGGCCAGCGCCAGCGGCGTCGCATCGGTGCAGCAGATCAACGTCGATCCGACAGTCGCGCGGCTGGGCAACATCGACGCCAACGCGCAGGTGCTGACCTCGAGCGCGCTGGCGCTGAACCCGACCCTGCAGGCGCTGATTCCCGCCGGACTGAGCCTCGGCGCGAACCAGGGCGAGGGCGAGGGCCAGCTGCAGGCGCCGGGGGACGCGTCGATCACGATCACCAACAACACCGCCGACCCGTTGTCGCTGAACGGTCTGACCATTCCCGACTACATCGCCGGCTACGTGCTGTTCAACGGCGCGCAGGTCAACAGCGCGCAGGACATCAGCGCGATCAACGCCGGTGGCGCGCAGTCGTATTTCGGCAGCGTGGTCACGCGCGCCGACAGCGCGACGCCGGCGATCACCATCCAGAGCAACTACAACCCGAACGACAATACCTTCTACGCGCCGAGCACTCCGCCGAACCCGCTCTTCTACCTGCGCACGCAGTTCGTCGCTCCCGACATCACCAACAACGGCGCGATCACCAATTACAACGGTTCGGTGGTCATCGACAGCTCCGCCGGCAACATCTACCAGGACGGCACGATCGACGCGCAGTCGGTGTCGATCACCGCGCATGACGGCGACTACTCGGCCAACTACGTCAACTCGATCTCCAGCGTCGCCGGCGACCCGAGCGCGCAGAACCCGGCGACCAGCGACGCGACCTGTCCGCACGGCATCGCGCTTCCGTGCGCCAGCGAGTCCGGACTGGGGCAGGGCATCATCGCCAATGGCAACGTGTCGATCGCGGCGCGCTACCTCAACATCAACGGACTGATCCAGAGCGGCATCGTCGACAACACGCTGACCATCGCGCCCACCGATCTGCTGACGACCACCAACCTGGCGTCGATCGGCGCCACCCAGTACCAGGGCACGTCGGACCACTACGCGCAGAACCCGACCGCCGGCGCGCTCATCACATTGAGCACCGATGCGCGGGGCAATTCGCTGTACGTGAATCCGAACAACGGCGCCATCGAGTTCGGCACCGCATACGCCGGCGACTATTACGCCAGCAGCGGCGGCAGCGCGTCGAACGACTCCTACCAACTGGTCAGCCCGAACAGCAACATCAGCGCGACCTACGACGCGGCCCACCAGCGCTACACCGTCGATGCGACCGAGGTGCACGGCGGCTACATCCAGCTGTACGGGCAGATCCTCGACACCTCGCCCAACGCAGGCGAGCTGAAGGTGCTCGACGGCTTCGGCAGCATCAGCATCGACAACCAGACCACCGATCCGGTCGTGCTGTCGACCCTGAACACCGGCCCCGACCCGTCCGGGACGGGGCGCGGCACCGCCGGGGTGATCGACATCACCGACGTGCACCTCGACAGCGCCAACAGCCAGCAGGTCGACGTCACGCACACGGTCTACACCTACGACCCGGCTGCGCTGTCAGGCCAGGGCGGGGTCATCGAGACCTACCAGAGCGGCACGCTGAACCCGGACGGGACCGGCAACTACGGCGCGCTGCACACCGATTCAGCGCTTGCCGGTCGCAGCGACAGCTACAACCCGATGGCGGGGCAGCGCTATGTGTTCGCGACGGCGTCGGACAACAACATCACCACGAGCTTCACGACCACGTCGACCGACCTGCTGGGGCTGTCGAGCCTGCAGGTCGCGAGCTACTCCAACGTCAACGACGTGAACACCACGACGGGGTCCAGCACGCTGCTGCCGAACGGCACCTACATTTCCTCCGACAGCACGGCGACCAGCAGCGACAGTCTGGTCTACGACGGTACCCACGGCATCATCATCGCCAGTACCCCGACGGTGACGACCCTGCCGAACTCCCAGCTGGAGAACGACGGCAGCCGGTCGACGACCACCGACTACCTGACGCAGAGCAGGTTGTCGCAGATCGGCAGCAGCACGAGCTGTGTGTGGTGGACGGCGTGCATCGCGTCCGACACCACCAACACGTACTCCCTGTCGCAGGACTACACGCAGATCGTGACCACGTCGCTGAAGGCCGACTACGCGATCGGCATCAGCTTCACCGGTTCGTCCACCGGCAGCATCCAGGTGGAGTCGGCCGGCAACGTCGTGCTCACCGGCGCCATCGGAAACGCCAATGGCAGCACCAGCATTTCCGCGGGAATGGGCTCGGGCAACCCGAACAGCTCGATCGTGCAGGGTGCGTCGACCGCGCTCGTGCGCTCGGCGGGCATCCAGCTCGACGCGTCGGGGTCGATCGGCGGGGTCACCGACACCGCGGCCGGCGCGCCGGTCGACGCGCCCGTCGCCGTGCAGCTCAGCGGCGGCGCGCTGAGCGCGGTGGCCGGCGGCAACGGCGGCAGCGGCAACCTTTCGATCTCCTCCAGCGGCAACCTGGTCATCGGCAGCGTGTCGGCCGACGTGCCCGGCGCGCAGAGCTCAGTCAGCCTGAGCAGCGACCTGGACATCGTCGGCGCCGCCGCGAACTCGCTGGTGCAGGGCGACTACGTCTCGCTGGTCGCGCCGAACGGCCAGATCACCGGCGCCGGTGGCGGCGCGCTGGCCGTGGACAGCGGCTTCACCACCGACCAGGCGCTGCGCCCCTTCGGTCCCACGCAAACTCCCACGCCGTACTACGGGCTGCGGGCGCAGGCCGCCGGCAACATCGACATCTCGGCCGGCCGGTGGGCCGACGACAGCGCCGGCAACCTGCTGCTCGACACGGTCGTGTCCTCCGGAGGCGACGTCACGCTGTCGGCGCCGGGGCAGATGCTCGACAACAACCCGGTGCAGACCGTCGACGAGCGCACGCAGCAGAACCTGCTGAGTTTCTGGCAGTCGCTGGGCCTGACCGCGGGCAGCGAGAACACCCTCAGGCAGAACCAGACCATCGCCGCCTACGACGCGTCGGTGACCCAGCAGTACGACCAGTACTGGGCGATCCGCGACAGCCAGCCCGACGGCGGCGCCGTCTACGATCCCAACTTCCAGGTCAAGTTGAGCGAGCAGCAGCTGGAGGTGCTGGCCGCGCAGAAGCAGACGCCGCAGGAGATCGCCGCGCTGCAGGCCTCGCAGACCCAGCAGTACCACACGCTCAACAGCGAAGTCGGCGGACTGACCGCGTCGTACGTCGCGGGCTACCAATACCAGGCCACCGCGGCGCAGCGCGCCAGCCTGACGCAGGGCGCGACGTGGAGCACCGACACGCTGTCGTTCGCGCTGTCGGCCGCGCTGCTCAAGACCGTGACCAACACCAACGACGTCGTCAAGGCGCCGAACGTGTCAGGGCGCACGGTCACGCTCGACGCCGGCACCGGTGTCGGCGAGACCATCCAGAGCGGCGACGGAACGAACAACAGTTTCGGCACGCTGATCTCCGCCGGCACCAGGCCGAGCGCGATGACCCAATCCCAGCAGCTCCAGCTCGCGTCGGCCGAGGCCTCCGACCTGCTGCTGACCGTGCACTATGCCGGCGGCACCGTGCAGGTCCCGCTGGGCACGCCATACGCGAAGTTGACGGCGACACAGCAGGCCGCGCTGGATGCCGCCGCGAGCGGGCAGGCCTACACCGCGGGCAGCTACCTGACCATCCTCACCAAGCGGCCGCTCAACGTGGCGCCGTCGGTCAGCCTGAACCTGGCGGTGAGCACTGCGCCCGACGCCACGCTGGACGTCGGCGATGCCTATGTCGCGTCGCTGGGCAGCGTGGCCCTCGGCTCGATCAGCGTGCCGGGCGAGGCGCGCATCAAGGTGGACGGCAGCCTCACCAACGCCGCGACCTCGGACATCCGCACCGGCAACATCATCCTCGAGGCCGCCGACGGAACGATCGGCGCGCTCGCCGGCAACGCCACGGTCACCGACCTGGCGCTGTCGCTGCTGCCCGGCGCGAGCATCACCGCGCGTGCGGAGAACGGCGTGTACATCTCCACTCCGGGAGCCGACGCGCTGGTCGACACCATCTACTCCCCCGGGACCGTGTCGCTGCTCGCCGGCGGCTCGATCCTCGACGTCAACCAGAACCAGAGCCTCAACCTGCTGGCCGACCAGGTGCTGCTGGACGCGCAGAGCGGCTCGATCGGCACGCCCTCCTACCTGCTCAACGTCGGGGTCACGACCCCCAGCGGAGGCATCATCGCCGACGCGGCGACGCCGGGCCAGTCGGTCTGGCTGTACGGCCCGTCGGGCTACGACTTCGTCATCGACGGCGTCGACTCGGGCGGGGCCGTCGAGCTGCAGGCTGCCGGCGACTCGACCATCGCCGGCAGCGTCGACGCGCTGTCGCAGGTCTCGCTGAGCGCCGGCGGGCGGCAGGTGATCACCGGCGGCGGCGACGTCAGCGCGGCCGCCGGCAACGTGCTGCTCGGCGCCGATTCGCTGAAGATGCTCGACGGCGCGCGCATCGACGCCGCCAGCGGCGACGTCGCCATCGACACCACCGGCGACGCGCTGGTCACCGGGGTCAGCAGCGAGAGCTCCGATGCCAACGCGGTGTCGGTGGTCGCCGGAGGGCACATCCTCGCCGGCACCGCGCCCGGGCGCACCGACATCAGCGCGACGACCGCCGGCGCCGGGGTCAGCCTCGACGCGGGGCTGGGAATCGGCGACGAGACCGAGGCCGACACCGAGGCCACCGACACGACCGGCCAGCCCACGGGAAGCGCGAACCAGATCACGGGCGTGCCGAATCCGCTGATCATCCGGACCGGGCACATCGCGCTGTCGTCGACCACCGGCAACATCGACGTGACCACTTCGGCCGCGGTGGCGTCGGGAACGATCTCCGCGCCCGACGGGTCGGTCGACGTCTCGGCGCTGCAGGACCTGAGTCTTTCGAGCATCACCGCGCCGCTGGGCGGCGTGACCGTGCAGTCGGCCGGCGCGCTGGACCTCGGTGACGTCGCCAGCGGCGGTACGCAGAACCTGCAGTCGGTGGGTAACCTGGACGCGGGCAGCCTGGTCACCACCGGGTTGCCGGGCGACCCCGGCAACATCGACCTGCTGTCGAGCGCCGGCGGCATCGACGTGGGCAACGCCGATTCGCCCAACGGCAGCATCCGAGCCGATGCCTTCGGCGCAGTCAGTTTCGGCGCGCTGGCCAGCAAGGGCCCGCTGAGCATCAGCTCGCAGACCGCCATCGATCTGCCGGCGATCGCCATCGGCTCGGGTTCGGCCTTCGGCGCGCCGGTGATCCGGATCGCCAGCATCACGCCGTCGCCGGGAACGGCGGCGCCCTTCGAGCTCGACCTGGGCGGGGCCAATGGCGGCGTCGGGCTGTACGCCAGCGTGGCCATCGACACGACGATGCCGGTGGTGATCGGCAGCCTGCGCGAGACCGACGCGTACATCTCGTCGCTGTCGCCGGTGTTCGCGATCGACAGCGGCTACATCCTCCACAACATGCTGCTGGTGCTTCCGGACGAGACCATCAACCTCAGCGGGGTATCGCCGCGGCCGGTGGACCCGAAGGTCGTCGGGCTGTTCGATCCCGGCTACGTGTTCAGGCTCACGCAGATCGGCTACCGCACCAGCTCGAACGCGTTTTTCATCAACGACACGCACAGCTCCGAGATCGCCTACCTGGTGGGCAGCGGTGCGGTGCTGAACCAGAACTTCGTGGAGGACTTCGTGCGAGCAGCGCTGAACGGCGACACCGATCCCCTCGAGCCGTACCGCAGGTCCGGCCTGGACATGTGGGTCGTGCCGCTGCGCGCGCCCGTCGACTACGGCATGCGCTACGGCATCGAATGGCCGCAGCGGTCGGTGGTCGGCACCGGCCACGGCAAGCTGGGGCTGAGCCGTCGCGACGGCAAGCTCCACGTGTCGAGGCTGTGACGCGATGCGCCCGACAAGCCCGCAGTGCCTCGCCACCGCCTTCGCGCTGGCCTGTTCGGCCGTGGCGGCACAGGCCGCCACGGCGCCGGTCTCGCCGGCTCTCAACCCGGGGCTGATCAACAGGCAGGGCCAGCGCACCCTGAACCGCCTCGACCAGGGCAACGGACTGCCGACGCCCGCGCCGGTGGTGAAGAGCCCCGCGAAACCGGCGCAGGCGCCGGCGGCGAAGGGGCCGTCGTTCCTGCTGCGCGGCGTTCGGGTCGACGTGACGCCGTTCCTGTCTCGCAGCGAGATCGACGCGATCACGTCGCGCTACGTCGGCAGGACGGCCAATTTCGGCACCCTGCAGCGCATCGTCGACCAGCTCAACCAGTTGCTCGCGAGCAAGCGCGAGGTCACGGCGTCGGCCTACCTGCCGCCGCAGACCATCCGCGAGGGCGTCGTGCATGTGGCGATCCTGCAGGGGCGACTGGGCACGCTCGCCGTGAGCGGGAACCGGGCCCTGTCGGCGTCGTTCGTGCGGTCCTACGTCCACGCACGGCCGCACCAGATCGTGAACCTGCCGCAGGTGGCGACGGACCTTGCGCGCTTCAACGACACGGGACTCGCGCGTATCCAGGCCGTGGTGCGCCCCGGCTCGCGCTTCGGGCTCACCGACATCCGGCTCGCGGTGACCGAGCCGCCGCGCAACCTGCTGCAGGTGTTCGTCGACAACCAGGGGGTCTCGGCGGTCGGGCGCGACGAGATCGGCGTGCTGTACCAGCGCTACGCACCGGCTGGAATCGACGACCGGCTGACGCTGTACGCGCTCAAGTCCCAGGGAGACGAGATGGGCAGCCTGGCCTACAACCTGCCGATCGACACGACGGGCGGGCGCGCCGGGTTCAGCCTGACCTCGGGAAACATCCGCGACGTCTCGGGTATCTACGAGGCGCTCGGCGTGTCGGGCTGGTCGAACAGTGTCTCCGCCAACGTCGCGCAGCCGCTGTACGTCGGGCAGAACTGGATCTGGCTGGGCACCGGGTCGCTGGCCTACGAGGTATCGAAATCCTTCGAGCTGGAAACGATGGTCGTGTCGGACGCGGCGAAGGTCGAGACCGTCGGGCTCAAGCTCGGCTACAGCGCGCCGCGCCTCAGTGCGGGGGCAACGCTGGATACCAGCTTCGTGCAGTCGCACAGCCAAGTGTCGGAACAGAACACTGACTTTGCGCTATTCGGTGGAACCTTCTACGTGCGCGACCAGCTCCCCAGGCGCTTTGTCGGAGTCGTCTCGGGAGCCTGGCAGGTCTCGACGCAGTACTTCATCCCCGGAGCCCAGCTGTTCCAGGTCGGCGGCCCGACCACGGTGCGTGGGTACTCGTCGAACGCGCTGGCCGGCCCCAGCGGCTACTACGCGAACTTCGAGCTGCACCATCCGCTGCGCATTCCGTCATACGGGCACTTCGCTGGAGCCCATCTCGACGGTTTCGTGTTCCTCGACCAGGGGGGCGTGTTCAACCACTACCCGAGCTACCAGGACCTGCGCTCGGTCGGCGCTGGCTTGTCGTGGAGGGTGTCGAAGGGCGTGGCCGCGAACCTGTCGATCGGCTTCCCGATCCAGTCGACGCTGTACGGCCAGCCCGGGTCCGAGGTGTATTTCAGCCTGGTCGCGCGGCTGATCTGAAGGGTCATCGGGACGGCGCGCGCCGGTCAGGCCCTGGGAGCGCGGCGGCAGCGGCTGGCGTCGCGGATCCCACTCGTCGAGACTCAGTCGGCTGCCAGCGAAGCTGCGAAGCGCTTTGCCGCGCCGAGCAGCATCGGCAGCGGCATGCCCGCTCGATGCATCGCACGCAGCCCAGCGATCGCCACCATCAGCTCGACGCTGCGTTGCGCGGCATCCGTGCGCTCGGGTTGCGCCCGCTCGATGGCCGCGCTCAGCGCCGCCGCCACCCGTCCCAGGCCTTCGCGAACCGCCGCGAGAGCAGGCCCTTCGACGGCGTGCAATTCATGCACGCCGTTCGACAGCAGGCAACCGCGGCCATCGAAATTGCTCTGCGCGGCGTCGTCCAGCAGGGCCCGGAAGGCCTCTTCGAGGGGGCGGCCGGCGAACGTCTTGTCGATGCCCGCCAGCTGCTCCTCGACGTAGCGCCCGACCGCCAGCTCGACCAGCGTGTCCCGGTTGCCGATGCATTGGTACATCGACGAGCGCGACAGCCCCGTGGCCTGCAGCAGCGTATCCACGCTGGTCGTCGCAAGCCCGCCGGCCCAGAAGGCCTGCATGGCGGCGTCGACGACGGCGCTCTGGCTGAATTCACGTGGACGGGGCATGGGCCGGTGTGGTACGGGGATATCCGGACCAGTATATCGGGATGCCGGGCGCACGAACTCTACAGGATCATCGAGTCCAGCGCTTCGCTGATGCGCGACTGGTAGGCCGGCTCCTCATGCGCCGAGAGGATCTCCATATGCAGGCGCTTGGTCTTGGTGTCGGGCTCGATGCCCAGGCTCTCCCGCATATTGCGTCGGAAGGCCTCGTAGGTCTCGATCGCGCTGGCGCGACAGCCGTTGAGCACATGCACGCGCATCAGGTTGCGGCAGGCCGTCTCGTTGTGCGGCGACAGCAGGAGGATGCGGTTGAGAAAGTAGACCGCCTGATCCAGGCTGTTGCTGGCGGCGGCGGCGCGGGCATGCTTGTACAGCAGGCTGGCGGCCTTGCTCACCATCTGCCCCTTGTAGTGGCTCAGCATGGCGTTGAGTTGCGGATTCTCGGGAAATTCCAGGGATCCGATCAGGTGGTCGCGGTGCGCATCCAGCGCAACGGCGAGCGGGATTTCCTCGTCCGCGGTAAGGAATGCGATGTCGTGCTCGACTCCCGCGCAGAAAAATATCGAGCTCAAATGGCTTTTGATTAATCCAGGAAATAGCCGGTTCACCTTGTGTATGCGCAATCGAAGACTGCCTTGCGAATGCTCCGAATCGGTGCCGGGCCAGAGTAGCGAGGCCATTTGCTGCCGACTCGTCGCGCCGCGTACGGCGAGCACGAACATCAACAGGATTGCCTTTTTATCGTTGACCACCACCATACCTGCTTCGGTTCGAATCCGAACCTGGCCGAGAAATTCAATTTCCACCCTGGGTCGCTTGTTTGTTGTCATCATGGCTAGTTCCTTCGATAGGGCCTGAAAAGGTCAAGAAACCTGGCCCTCGCAATGGGGCCGGCAGAGCATCGAACCTGGCTCGTCTGGGTGTGGCGAGCTGGCCTGGTCGTGGTGGTCGCCACGCCGGTTTCGCGCCTCGCGTTAGGCTGAAGTTACCAGCCTGAAAGGCATGGAAGATGCCCCGTCGATACTAGGGTGGCAATTCCGTGTTGACAAGCGGTGCTTAACCCTAGCGCGAGAAATGTTAACGAGTAAATAACGCACCATGAATATGGCGCAGGTTTCACCTCGTGAAGCCCGAATGTCGAACCGTAACCGCTTTTGAAAGGTCTTTTCGAACGCTGCGGGAATCCATGCGCGTGATTCGCGCGGCCAGGTTGCGTCCGGAGGTTTTATCAAAATGCGATGAAGGGCAACCAGGAGAAACATGCGCCGGCATGGGGCACTTTGGACGTGGCCAGGCGCGGCCAGCGGGGCATCCACTGAGCGTGGGAAAAGCGCCCATGCAAAAAACAGGCGTGCATTCGGCGCAAATGCCTACCGATAGCCGCTTCTGAAGGGTTTTTTGCGCAATGCCGCACGGCTTGCACCGAAAGCCATGGGCCGCGCAGGGCGCGACAACGGCGGGGAAGCCGGTGTTGCGGCCGATCCCGAGGGAGTCGAGGGGCGCGGCGCCGGGTGGCCGCGCCGCGCTCAGGCGTGTGGCGCCTGTTCCTGGCTCAGGCGCGTGGCGCCTGCTCCTGGTCCTGCCCGCGCGCGTGCGGCTTGAGCAGCGACACCATTTGCGCATACACGCGCGGGTTGGCGGCGATGACCTCGCCGCGGTGCAGGAAGTCCGATTCGCCGGTGAAATTGCCCACCATGCCCCCTGCCTCGGTGATCAGCAGGGAGCCGGCGGCGACGTCCCAGGGTTTGAGCCCGCTCTCGAAGAACCCGTCGTAGCGCCCGGCGGCCACGTAGGCCAGGTCGAGGGCAGCAGCGCCGGGGCGGCGCAGGCCGACGCAGCGCTCGGCGAACTTCTTGAACATCTGCAGGTAGTCGTCCAGATCGTCACCGCGCCGGAACGGGAATCCGGTTCCGATCAGGCTGTCCTCCAGCCGGGTGCGCCGGGAAACACGCAGGCGCCGATTGTCGAGAAAGGCGCCTGCGCCGCGGCTGGCGGTGAACAATTCGTCGCGCGAGGGGTCGTACACCACACCGTGCTGCACCACGCCGTTGTGCGCCAGCGCGATGGACACCGCGTAGACCGGCAGCCCGTGGATGAAATTGGTGGTTCCGTCCAGCGGGTCGATGATCCACTGGAACTCGGAGTCGGCCCGTCCGTGGGTCGTGCCGGTTTCCTCGCCGAGGATGCCATGCTGCGGAAAGGCCTTCAGCAGAACCTCGATGATGGCCTGCTCGCTGGCGCGATCGACCTCGGTGACGAAGTCGTTGGCCGATTTTTCCGAAACCCGCAGCAGATCGAGGTCGAGGCTGGCGCGGTTGATGATTTTGCCGGCCTCGCGCGCAGCGCGGACGGCGACATTGATCATGGGATGCATGGTGGGGTGCGCGGCACGCGCAAGGCGCGCCTCGACGAGAATGTGCGGGTTGTCGTGAAAGAGCGAGAAAGCGTGCAAGATTCTATCCAAGGGGCCCCGGGCACACCGGAGCTGCCGTCGCAAGCCCTGTTCGTGATGGTGGGCACCAGCCATGCCGGCAATGTCGGCGCCGCGGCGCGGGCCATCAAGACCATGGGGTTCTCCGGCCTCGGGCTCGTGGCTCCGCGTTTCGACGACGTGCGCAGCCGCCCCGAGGCTGTGGCCATGGCCAGCGGCGCCGAGGACGTGCTGCGCGGCGCGCGCCAGGGCGGCACGCTGGCCGAGGTCGCCGGTGATTGCGGACTGCTGGTGGCCTTGTCGGCGCGCGTGCGCGACTTCGGCCCGCCGTTGCACGGGCCCGAGTGGCTCGCCGAACTGGCCCGCACGTCGCGCCTGCAGCAGCGGCGCGTGGCCTTCGTGTTCGGCAGCGAGCGCTATGGCCTGGACAACGAGACGGTCTGGCGCTGCGACGCCCTGCTCAACCTGCCCACGTCGCCCGACTACGGCTCGCTGAACCTGGCCCAGGCCGTGCAACTCGTGGCCTGGGAGTGGCGCAAGGCGGTCGGCGCGTTCGCGCACGCGGGGCCGGGGCCGGCCGTCGAGCCGGCGGCCACGCATACCGAGGTCGAGGGCCTGCTCGAACATGTCCGGCAGACCCTGCTGGTACTCGGATATCTCGATCCGCAGGCGCCCAGGCGCCTGATGCCGCGTCTGAGCCGACTGGCCTCGCGCGCGGCGCTGACCCGCCAGGAGGTGCAGATTCTTCGAGGAATCTGCCATGCGGCCTTGCAGCGAGCTGCCGGGGCGCGCGAATCCGGCGACTGATTCGCGATCCGGCCCGCGCCGCGCCCTGCGCCTGCGTGGCCGGTCCAATACACTGATGGCGGCAGGACCTCCCGGGTCCCTGCCGGGGGCATGCCTCCCGCGAGCCCCCACGCCTTCGACTTTCCATGTTCGCTTCCCTGCGCGAAGACATCCAGGTCATCCTCGAGCGAGACCCCGCGGCGCGGTCGCGCTGGGAGGTGCTGACCTGTTACCCCGGGCTGCACGCGCTGTGGATGCATCGTGCCGCGCACCGGCTGTGGGCCAGCCGCCTGCACTGGCTGGCGCGCTGGGTTTCGCACTGGAGCCGCTTTCTCACCGGGATCGAGATCCATCCGGGCGCGACCATCGGCCGCAGGGTGTTCATCGACCACGGTTTCGGCGTGGTCATCGGCGAAACCGCTGAGATCGGCGACGATTGCACCATCTACCAGGGCGTGACCCTCGGCGGAACCACGCTGCACAAGGGCACCAAGCGCCACCCGACGCTGGAGGAGGGCGTGGTGGTCGGCGCGGGCGCCAAGGTCCTCGGCGGGTTCACCGTCGGTCGGGGAGCTCGCATCGGCTCCAATGCCGTGGTGGTCAAGCCCGTGCCAGCCGGTGCCACGGCGGTGGGCAACCCGGCGCGCATCATCGACAAGCAGTCCGACCAGCAGCGCGAAGCCGCGGCCTCGCGCATGGGCTTCTCGGCCTACGCAGTCACGCAAAACGGCGACGATCCGCTGAGCAAGGCGGTGCTCGGCCTGGTCGATCATGCTGCGCAGCTCGAGCACCAGGTCGCGCTGCTGTGGCGCGAGCTGGAAAAGCGCGGTGTCTGCGCGGTGCAAAGCGGCCCGCAGGACGCGATGCGCACCGAGCACTTCGACAAGGATCAGTTCGAGAAGCTGGTCAAGTAGCTCGCGCCGGCAGCGCCTGCGCTGAACGCGCGCCGAGGTTTTCCCGGTCCACGCGGATCCACCCCGTCGCGGGGCGCAGCCACAGCACTTGCGCACGAGCGGCGCCCGCGGTGTCGAGGTCCCAGTCGCTCAGCACCTGGCGCAATCGAGCGCCGTCCCAGTGTTCCCGGGGTCGATGCGTATGGCCATGGATCAGCCAGGCCGCCCGATCCCGCTGCAGCCACAGCGCCGCCTCGGCGGCGTCGGCATCGGCGAGCTGCTCCATCGAGGCCTGGGCCTGGCGGCTTTGCGCCCGCGCCGCGGCGGCCTGCTCGCTGCGCGCCTGCAAGGGCTGGGCGAGAAAGCGCGCCTGCCATTGCGCGTCCCGGCAGACCTCGCGCCAGCGAAGGTAGGCCTGGTCGGAGGTGCACAGCGCATCGCCGTGGCTGAGCACGATGCGTTGGCCGGAAAGTTCCAGCACGCAGGGGTCGTCGAGCAGTTGCGCGCCGCAGATCGCTGCGAAATGCTCGCCCAGCAGGAAGTCCCGGTTGCCGCGTTGCACGCCGATGAAGCAGCCGGCACCTGCGAGTTCGGCCAGCGCCCGGCAGACCTCGTGGTGCTCGTCGCTCGGTGCGTGGTCCAGCAGGTCGTCGCCGATCCAGGCCTCGAACAGGTCCCCCAGCAGCAGCAGCGCGTCGGCCCGTCCGGCGAGCTCGCTCAGCCAGCGCAGGAAGGCCGCCGTGGTGCGCGGCGCCTGCGGGCCGAGGTGCAGGTCCGAGGCGAGCGCCAGGGCACGCCAGTGCGCCGGCGCCCTGAGCTGGCGCAGCAGCTCAGACCTCGACGGCTTTTTCAATCACCACGTCCTCGACCGGCACGTCCTGGTGGAAGCCCTTGCTGCCGGTCTTCACGCCCTTGATCGCATCGACCACGTCCTGCCCCTCGACGACCTCGCCGAACACGGCGTAGCCCCAGCCTTGCGGGGTCGGCGACGAGTGGTCCAGGAAGCCGTTGTCGGCGACATTGATGAAGAACTGCGCAGTCGCCGAATGCGGGTCGTTGGTGCGCGCCATGGCGATGGTGTAGCGCTTGTTCTTCAGGCCGTTGTTGGCTTCATTGGCAATCGGCGCCTGCGTGGGCTTTTGCTTCATGCCGGGCTCGAAGCCGCCGCCCTGGATCATGAATCCGTCGATCACACGGTGGAAGATCGTGCCGTCGAAATGCCCGCTGCGCACATAGGCCAGGAAGTTCTCGGTGGACTTCGGCGCCTTGGCGGCGTCGAGTTGCAGGCGGATGACGCCCTTGTTCGTATGGAGTTCAACCATGGGTACTTGCCTCGGAAAGGAGAGTCGGAAGGAGACGCGAGCTCAGGGCAGCAGCCGCGCCGAACGGATGAGCACCGGCTGGACCGGGACATTCTGCATGGGCCCCGCGTCATGCGTGGGTACGGCCGCGATGCGGTCGACGACCTTCATGCCGGAAACCACGTGTCCGAACACGGCATAGCCGTAGCCGTCGGGCTGCGGGTAGTCCAGGGACGGATTGTTCACCAGATTGATGAAGAACTGCGACGTGGCTGAATCCGGAACGCTGGTGCGGGCCATGGCAATCGTGCCCCGCAGGTTGCGCAGGCCGTTGCGGCTTTCCAGCGGGATCGGAGCGCCGGTGGGCTTGGCTTGCAGGTCGCTGGTGTAGCCGCCGCCCTGGATCATGAAGCCGGGGATGACCCGGTGGAACACGGTTCCCGCGTAGAAGCCGCTCTGCACGTAATGCAGGAAATTCGCCACGGTGCGCGGGGCGCGTTGCGGGTCGAGCTGCAACACGATCGGGCCCAGGCTCGTGTCCAGTTCCACGCGGGTGGGCGCGGCGGCCTTCGAGCCGGGCGCTGGCGCCTGCGCGCGAGCGACGGCGCCCGCGGCGAGCAGCGACATGCCGAGGGTCAGCGAGACGAGCAGGCGACGGCCGCGCGAGGCCGTGGGGGAACGCAAGGAGGAGTCGGTCATGGTCGGGGTTCGGGAAGATCGGTGCGTCGCGGGGCCTGGTCATCCACCGCGGTGTCAGTGCCTGGCGCCAGGCGTGGTTGCGGTGTCCCGGCTGGTCGCCGAGGCCGCGGCCGCCGGTGCAGCCGGTGCAGCCGGTGCAGCCGGGGGATGCGGGGCCGCGGCCGATCGCAACCACTTCAGCGCGGCGCGCGCATGCTGCTGCGCGCCCGGGTCATCGCTTGCGCGCAATGCCTGCTCGTAGGACTGGCGAGCCAGCTGCACGTAGAGGTCGCCGAGGTTGGAGCTGGCCGTGGCGTAGGCCGGATTGGCATGCAGGGCCATGCGCAACTGCTCCAGCGCCTGCGCGTAGTCGCCGCGTTCGGCGTAGATCACGCCGAGGTTGTTGTAGGGCTCGGGCAACTCGGGGTACTGCAGGGTCAGCTTTCGCAGCACGTCGATGGCCTGCCGGTCCCGGTGCTGCTGCTGCAGGATCAGCGCCTCGGTAAGCCGGTACTGCGGGTCGTTGGGGCGGTGCTCGATCAGGCGGCGCACCTCGCGCAGCGCCTGCTCCAGGCGACCTTCGGACTGCAGACTGCGTACCTGCGCCAGGTCATCGGCCCGCGCCTGCGCAATCGCGCCGGCCAAGGCCCATGCGAGCAGGCAGCAGCCGACTCGAAAGCTACGAAGGGACAGGGCAGCGGGCATGGCGCGGAGGCGGTGGCATGTGCGCAGGAAGGATGGTGGACGCATTCTAGAGTCTGGGCGGCAGACGGCGAGCCATCGCGTGCGGCCGAGCCGCGCGCTCACGGGGCATCGTCCCAGCATGTGGCGATGCGCGCCGGCAGGCCCAGCGCAGCCAGGGTCGATGCTCCGATACCTGCGGCTGCCGGCGGCGCCGTCGCTCCCGCGGGTGCCGATGCGCCGGGATCGGCCGGCGCGCCGTCCTGCAGGCTGCGCAGCGAGGCCTCCAGGCGCGCCACGCGTTGCTGGTTGCGGCGCATGGCATCGGCCGCGCGCAGCGCCGCATCGGCACCGTCGAGCCGGTAGCGCAGGATGATCCGGCGCACCCCGAGGCGCTGCAGTGCCCGGGCCTGCAGTGGGAAATCGCCCGGCTCGAAGGCATGCGAGCCGTCGCGGAAATCGGCAAGCCAGTCCGCGAAGCCGAGAGGGCCCGGGTACTGGCGTTCGAGCACCAGGCCCGCCAGCGCGATGCGCAGGCTCGCGCCCGAACAGTTCTGCGGGCTCCAGTCGACGCTGCGCTGCTGCGGCATGTTCAGGTTGTCCAGGTGCATCACGGCCGATGCGCAGCGAAGGGTCAGCTGGGTCGAGAACACCTTGGGCGCACTGTCCGGCTGCACGTCGGTGGGCAGAGCCGTCAGCGCGACCACGGCGTGCGCCTGCTGCGCCGCCTGCAGCGCCTGCCTCGCCTGGTCGAGCTGTTGCTCGACGGCCTGCAGGGAGCCTTGCACGCGCTGCGCACGAGCTTGCTGGCGTGCCTGCTCGGCGCGGCGCTGCGCCGCGGTGTTGAGCGCGCCGAGGAACGCCGGGGTGAAGGGCAGGTGTTGCGCTGCGCGGCTGGCGGGCTGGTAGCGTTCGGCATCACGCCGCAGGAAGGGCGCGGCCGGCCCGTCGACGAAGGCCCACAGCGTGCCTTGCGGGCCGTAGACCTGCCGAAGCATGTCGTCCCGAGATGCCGCGGTGTGCAGCGGCCACAGCACGTCGGATTGCCAACGTTGCTGCAGGCTGCAGGCCGCCGTCATGTTCGCGTAGTGCATCAGCGCGCGCCAGGGGGCCTGCAGCAGCGCATCGACCGGGAAGGACGTCGCGCCCGTTGCGTCGCCTCGCTTGCCGCCGGCCGCTGCCTCGCCGCCCGGCCCGTCGGTGCGCAGGCGCTCGCGCAGGCGCTGCAACGCGTGGTCGGCGTCGACGGCCAGCGACGCGTTGACCTTGGGGTCCACGCCGAAGCTCAGGAAGTCGGCCGCCGCGGCGGTGGCCTGCGCGTTTCCCTGCTCGAGGCGCTGGGCGAGCGCGGCCAGCGCCTTGAGGTAGTCGCGCAGTTCGGCGGCCCCGCGGATCGGCCCCTCCACCGAGCGCGCGGCTCCTGCGGCATCGGCGCTGGCGGCCCTTCGCAGCGTGCGCGACCCCAGCGAGCGCAGCGCATCGAAAGTGCCGCTGCCCAGCGAGTCGCCTCCGGCGGCAGAGCGCCAAAGCGCGAACTCACGAGCCGCAGCCAGCCAGGGCGGCACGGTGGCCTGCGCATTCGCTGCGCCCGCCGGCTGCGTAGCTGCGCTTGGCAACGCTGCGTCGCTGTCGCCGCGCGGCGGCGCGAGCTGGCGCAGCAGTTCGTCGTTGAACTTCCAGTACGGATTGTCCGGGCCGGCCAGCTCGTCGAGCGCGGCGCGCCATTGCGCCGCGCCGCGCAATGGCGGCGGTGCGCTCAGGAACTGCTCGAGCACGGTGCGTGCCGCGAATTCCTGCTGCTCACGCCAGGCGCCGGTGAACCTGGCCCAGGCGGCGTCCACGCGAGCCGGCGCGGCGCTCAATGCGCGCCATCGGCGAACCAGCCCGGACATCGCCGCGTAGCCCGCCGCGGTGAACTCCGGGGCCAGCACGGCGGGCTCCGCGGCGCCGGCCTGGCGCGGCAGGCCGGCGCCGGCGGCGTTCGAGTCCCAGGCGCCAGCCGCGCGCAGCCCGCCGACGCCCTCCAGCGCGGGAATCCTGGTCAGCCAGGCGAGCTCGGGGTCCTGCAGGGCCAATCGGTCGAGCCGCTCACGCACGCCCAGCAGACGGGCACGCTGCTCGGCTTCGGACGAGCCGGTCCAGGCGATCTGCGCCAGCTCGAGGTTCCACAGCGCATCGCGCAGGTTGTCGGAGCCCTGTGGCTGCCCCGGCAGCGACGACGCGAGGCCGTGCAACTGTTCCCACGATGCGCCGCCGGCGCGTGCCTGCAGCGCCGAGCCCAGACGCAGCAGCTCCAGCACCGCCACCGCCTGGTCGGCGGCTGGGTCGGCGGCTGGCTCGGCGTCGCTCCCGCTTGTCCGGGATGGCGGCCATTCGGCGCTGCCGAGCCGGGCGCGGCAGGCCTCGACGAAGCGGCGCTTTTCGCCAGCCAGCAGGTCCTGCCAGCCCGTTCCGGGCAGGGTCAGGCGCGCGAGCAGGCCGCGCGACCGCAGCTCGAAGCGGCGAATCGCGGCCTCCCGGCCGAGCAGCGCCCGTAATGGGTCCTCGCCACCTGCCCGTGGGGCGTCGAAACCCGCTTGCGCAGCATGCAGGGCTTCCAGCGATCGAAGGTTGCGGACGAAGGAAAGGCTCAGCGCGAATGCGCCCAGCGCCGCGAGCACCAGCCAGGCTCCCAGCAGCGCGCGCGTGCGCCGCGCACGTCGGCGCAGTACCGCGGACGAGGGTCGGCGCAGCCCAAGCTCGGCCGGCAGTACCTCGGCGAACAGCCCTCGCAGGAACATCCCCTGGTGGCCTTCGCTGTGCGCTGCGCTCGGCGTCGCATCCGCGCCGAGCAGGCGCGACACCGCGCCGCCCTGCTGCTTGCCGCTGCTGAAAAAGATTCCGCGCAGCAGCAGGCGCTCCAGGTACGGGTGCGCGGCCAGGCAGTTGTCGGCGTAACCCTGCAGCGGTGCGCGCAGCTGCTGCAGCTCCTGCGGAAACAGCAAAAGCTCGGGCTCCCCGAGCATCCCGTCGGCGAGCATCTGCCAACGCAGGCGCTGGAGCCGTTCGTCGAGGGCATCGAAGGCACTGCGAACGAAGTCCTGGTCGGGCGCGTCGAGCGCGCTGAGGTATCCGAGGGCGCCGTGCAGGCGCTGTTCCGGCAACTGGCGCACCCAGGACTCGAAGCCGTAGATGCAGTCGCAATGCGTGATCAGCACATACACCGGGAAGCGCTCGCCGAGTTCGGCGATCAGCTGCTCCAGGCGCGTGCGCGTGGCGCGCGCCTCGTTCCCGAGCTCGTCGGCATCCCCCTCCAGCAGGCGTCGGGCGCTGAGCGCGAGCACTACACCGTCGATGCCCTGGGCGCGACGATGCCGGCGCAGCATGCGCAGGTGGTAGTCCCACTCGGCGCTGGCTTCGCCTGCGGCATCCGGCCCGGTCAGCGCGTCCGCGCAATCCATGACGACCAGCCGGTCGGTGTACCACCAGGCGACGCCGGGGCCGCTGTCGCTACCGCTGCGTAGGGGAGACAGCGGGCTCGGGATGCGGGCTCGAGCCAGTGCGGTGCTCTTGCCTGCGCCGGGCCTGCCCAGCAGCAGGAACCAGGGCAGGCCGCCTGTGCGCAGGCCGGTCGAGCTGCGCTGCAGCGCACGGTGCCAGGCCTGCGCCAACGGTGCATTGCGTGGAACCTGCCCGGGGGGCGCGGCGCCGGCCTTGCGCCGGGGACGCTGCCGCAGCCGGCGCCACAGGCGCAGCGCGAGCTGCCAGATGCCCCAGGCCAGCAGCAGCAGCGGCGCCAGCAGCAGGCTCCACCACGGCGAGATGCCCCAGCGTAGCGTGGCCAACGCCGCTGCGCCCTGCAGCAGCAACAGGCCCAGCACATAGAACACGGCGCGCAGCAGGGTGACGAGGGCGATCATTGCTCAGGAGCCCGGGAACCACGCGCGAATGGCCTGGTGCAGGAGCCAGGCGTAGGCGCCGAACAGCAGCAGCAGCAGCGCGACGCCCGCGGCCAGCGCCACCCCCGATGGAGCGTGCATCCAGTGGCGCCATCCCTGTCGCCCCGCGCGGCGACGCGCTTCGGGCTCGTGCGTTCCGATCAGCAGTTCGGTCGGCCGCTCGGCCTGCTCGCCGAGGACCTGCACCAGCTGCGTTTGCCGCGCCAGGCGCCAGGCGGCATCGCCGCGGTCCAGCGCGTGGCGTCCGCGCATTCCCAGCAACAGCGCCATGGCAAAGACCTCGCGGACCTCCTGTTGCTCCGGACCGAGTTCGGAAAGCCGGCGGAAAAAGCCCTCTCCGGCGTCGACGACGCCGAAGTGGCGCCGCTGCAGCAGGTGGGCCTGCCATTGCCCCGCGTGTTCCCAGTTGCCACTCTGCAAGCGCTCATCGGCCCACGCGGCGGCGGCGAACGCGGCGAGTTCAGCGTGCTCCGCAGGGCAGCTCGCGCCAGCGGCGGCCGAGCGCGCGGCCGCGAACCAGGCGTCGACACGTTCCGCGATCTCGGCCGTTTCGCCGCCGGCCTGGCCTGCCAGGGCCTGGATCCTGGCGAACCAGGGAATGTAGGCGTCGATCAGGCGGGTCATCGCGTGCTCCGCGGCTCAGCGCTGGCGCTCGAGAACGATCAGGCTGGCATGCAGGTCGGCGGGGGCCTGCGGCCAGTGCAGGACCACCGTTGCGTCGCGCTGCACGGCCTCCCACAGTGCCTGGCTGGGATGAACCCGCCAATGCGCGCTGCGTGCGCGTCGCGGGAGCCCCGACGGGACGGCGCCCAGGTGATGCAGCGCGAGCCCTGGCAGTGCGTGGGTTACCACGGCCTGCAGATCGCTCGGTGCGACCAGCCGGGCCTCGCGCGCCACGCGCGCGGCCCAGGTCTGCGTCGCCGGCGAGGCATCGAGCATGAGAAAGAATTCGTTGTGCCGGTCGAAGGCCTGTGGCGGGATCGCGGTGCCCAGGCAGCCATGCATCGGGCTCATGCCCAGCACGTAGGACGGCCCCACGGCGATGTCGTGCAGCAGCAGGGTCAGCACCTGATGGGCCTTTGTGAAGCACTCGCGAAGACGCAGCGGGTCGAAGGGCGCAAGCCCTGTGGAATGCGAGCCCGTGGCGCCCAGTGCGTCGCAGCGTGTCGAGAAGCAGCTCAGCTCGGCGACCAGGTCGCGCAGCCCGGCGTACAGGTCGGCCGGGCGCGCATGGCCGGTTTCGCAGGCCCGCGTCAGCCAGCTGGTGGCGCGCGCCAGCGAGCGCAGCGCAAGCATGAACTGCCAGGTCGGCGCGGACTCGGCGCCGGCCGAGTCGCGCTCGCCCTTGAGCTCCTCGAGCTGGCGCATGCGCGCGGTCAGCTCCTCTCGCAGGTCCTCGAGCATATGGCGCAGGCGTTGCGAGCCGCTGATCGCATAGCAGGGGGGTATGAAGGAGTCGTCCAGGCGCGGCCCGTCGCTGCCCTGCACCAGGCGTGCCACCGGGAGCAGCTCGTAGCCCTGCAGGTGTTCCAGCTCGGGCTCGAAGAACACTCGCAGCACGTACTGCAGGGTGCGGATCTGTGCGCTCGGACCGTCGGAGTACAGGTCGGCGAGTTCCATCGGCTGCAGCTGCGCGACCAGGCGGGTGGTGGCCTGTGTCGCGGCTGCCGGCGTCTCGCACAGCGTGACGTTGGCCTGCTCGGTGCTCAGCGCGTGCAGGCCGAGGTAGACCGGCAGGGCCTTGCCGGTCTCGAGCCAGGTCGCGTCGAAGCGGCGCGCGGCGATCAGCGCGTTGCCCGGGTACTGCAGCATGCTGCCTCGCGCGAAACGCAGCCTGGCGCGGCGAATCTCGAAGCACTGGTTGCGCAGCGCGGGTGCCGCGATATCGAGCTCGCCGAGGCCCCACAGGTCGGGGGCCATGGCATTGACCAGGTCGTTCAGCGCCGTTTCCCGTGCCAGCGCGTCCAGCTGGAAGTGCTGGGGTTGCAGGAACATGCCCTGGTGCCAGTAGATCGGGGCGTTGATTTCCATCGCGGCGGACTCCTGCGGGGCCGGTCTTCAGACCGGGGCCAGCGGCAGGCACGGCGCGACCGGCGACTTCGCGCCCTGCGCGGAGTCGGGCAGCGGACCAGCCTGGACGATATCGTCGGCGCCGAGCACGAGTTGCAGGTGCAGCGGCCCGGTGCGTGCCGTGTAGCTGCGCAACACCCAGCCCTTGGACTCGAGTTCCAGCGGAATGTCCCAGACCCGCAGTGGCGGGGCGGGCTCGCGCTGCGCGTAGCCCACGGCCAGGGCCACCGCCCTGGCCCCCTGCACGCGGTCCAGGCGCTGCCGGCAGGTCTGACCGGGCTGCACGACAAAGCGGCTGAGCAACAGCACCCCGGCGGGCGTGGCTCCCTCGGCCAGAGCCGCCTGCAGGCGATCGGGCCGGGCTGCGAGTCCCTGAAGCGCATCGGCCTGTTCGGCCTGGAGCACGCCGACCACCACCGTGTGCGGATGGCCGTCCGCCGGGTTGAGACCGGGCGCCGCCTGCACCAGGATGTCGACGCCGTCGCGCGCAAAGCCGGTGGAAGGAGCGTTCAGTGCCTGTTCGCGCGACATGCCCGACGACGTGTTGAAAAGATTGCACGAACAGCAAGCCAGGGCCAGCGCGGCGACTGCGCTGCGCGCGCAGGCACGGCGCAGCGGGCGCGGGTCGGCAGGCGCGGCGAAGGGTTGTGCGGACCGGTGTGCGGACGAGGGCATGCTCGACATGATCCGGGCCCCTGTCAAACCTTCGCGCAGCCAGGACTATTCCGGGCATTCCGGGAATGCCAGCCTGTGGCGATGCCTCAGCGCATGATGCGCAACTGGCATTGACTGGGTTGCACGGCAGCCCCCGGCGCGTTGCCCTCGTTGTGACGCGTGGCATCGCCCAGGCGAACTGCCGGATGCCCCTGGATGCGCACCAGCGTACTGCCCTGCGTGAAGCTCACCGCGCCCATCTGCCGGGAGCTGATCACGCCACCGGCGACACCGGGCTCGTCGCCGCTGGACAGCGGCATGCGCGAGGCCTTGTTCAGCGCTGGCACGCCGCGCACGAACACCTTGGTGCTGGCGCCGACGGACATCGGGGGCAGTCCGATGTTGGGGTAGGCCAGCGGCACCGGGCCGCTGGGAGACGGAGTCTTGCACACGTCGTCGGCGCTCAGGCATTGGCCGGCTTCCACGGTAAGGGCGTACATGACGGTTCAGGCGCAGGGAGATCGGCTCGGGTTGGCTCGGACCGCGCCGGGTCAGCCGAGGTCGATATGGCGTGCGTCGATTCGCACATGGTGGTTCGCGACGACACTGGCATCGCGGCAGCGGATATGCAGGCGCTGCTCGACTTGCACGCGTTGCTGCGCGGCGTGCACTTCGTCGATGCCGCGCACGCGTCGCACGCTGTCTCCGAATTCGGCGACCCCGCGCCCGAGGCGGGTCAGGCACTCCCGGCCGCGCGCAACCAGGCTTCCGAGCAGCGCCTGCACGCGCCCGGCACGCAGTTCCAGCGTCGAGCTGCTCAGGCGGCAGGCCGCCGCCTGCAGCTCGATGCGCGGTCCGCGGATGCCCAGCGTGCGGCCCGCGAGCAGGTCGAGCCGGCCTGCCTGCACGCTCAAGCCATCGTGCTCGCCGTGCAGTTCGGCGCCGCCTGGCAGGCGCAGGCGGCCGTGGCCGGCAGCGCGCTCGAGCACGCAAAGCACGAAACACGGGCCATGCGCAGGCACCAGCAGCAGCACGCTGTCGCCGGCCTCGGGTTGCAGCAGGCAGCCGACCGCGACGCGGGCGTGGCGCACCGGTGCGTTCCGGTCCAGAAGGCAGCCCTGCGCTTCGACCTGCTCGACACAGGCGCACAGCCATTGCGCTGCGGCGGGTGGCCGGGCTTGCGGCCAGGGGTGAACGCTCATGATCGGCACTCCTTGTGGGTTGGCGGCTGCCAGCGCTGGGCCTGCAGCAGCTCGGGGTCGGTGTCCAGGCAGTTCGAGCAGCGCGCCAGTTCGTGGATGGCCTGTGCCGGCTCGCAGGCGTGCAGGTTCACCAGGTTCAGCTCGGCGTCGCGCAGGTCGGCACCATGCAGCTCGCCGAAGGACCAGTCGCACGATGTCAGGCGGGCCGCGGCGAGCACCGCGTCGCGCCAGCGGCTGCGACGCAGCACGCACCCGTTCCACGTCGATGCGTCGGCACGCGCGCCAGTGAACCAGGCCCGCTCGGCCAGCACATGCTGTGCCTGCACTTCCTGCAACTGGGCCTCGGCCAGCCGGGTGTCCTGCAGGCGGGCCATGCGCAGCGTCGCGCGCCGCAGGTCGCATTGCGACAGATCGGCGCCATGGAATTGCGTGCGCTCGAGCGCCATGTCGGACAGCTGGCAGCCACGCAGGCTGGCGCCGCTGAAGTCGCAGGCGACGAGCTCGCAGACGCGCAGGTCCTGCCCGTCCAGGCATGCATCGCGCAGGAAGGCGGTGTGCAGGCGCGTGCCTCGAAGCCCGACCCGGCGCCAGTCGGCCGCCTCGGCGCTGCAGCGCGTGAGATCGGCGCCACCGTAGTCGGCGCCGGCGTGCTCGCAGCCCTGCAGTTGGGCGTGGTACAGGCGGGCAGCCCGCCAGCGGCTGTCGGCGAGGCAGCATTCGGTGAGCATGGCGTGCTCCGCGTCGGCCTCGTCGAGCACGGCCTGCCGCAGGTCGCAGGCGTGCAGGCTGGCCGCGCGCACGGAGATCGACTCCAGCCTGGCACGCCAGAGCCGGCAGCCGTCCAGCGACGCGTCGTCGAGCCGCGCGCCACGCAGGTCCGCGCTGTCCAGCAGCACCTCTTGGAGACTCCATCCGCGCAGGTCGGCCTGGCGCAGGTCGGCGCCGCGCAGGTCGGCCTGGCGCAGCTGCCGGGTCGACGCGGCCTGCCGCAGCAGAGGATGCCCGGCGCCGCTCATCGCGTCGGTCCGCGCGACCCGTCGTGCGAGTCATCGCCCAGCGCGCTGACGATGGTGCGCCGGACATCGGCGCAGCGCAGCGCACCCGGATGGAATCGCGCATCCGCGAGATCGGCCCCGAAGCACAGCGTCGACACCAGGCTGGCGTCGCGCAGGTCGGCCCCCGCCAGGCTGGCCTGCAGCAGCTTGGCATGGTCGAGGTCGGCGCCCCGCAGGTCGGCATCGTCGAGTCGCAGGCCGGTGCCCTGGATGGCTTGCAGACAGGCCTGCCGCGCCTCGACCCCGCCGAGGTCGGCACCGTCGAGCAGGCATTCGCTCAGATCGGCCTGCAGCAAGCATGCCCCCTCCCAGCAGGCCTCGCGCAGATCGGCGCGCGGCAGGCGCGCGCGCTCCAGGCGCGTGCGTGACGTGGCCCGCGAGCCGCGCAGGTCGGCCTCGCTGAAGTCGCCCTCGCTGGCGTCGCTTGCCTGGAGGTTGATGTCGCGGGCATCGGCCTGCGCCATGCAGGCCTGCTGCAGCTGGCACTCGAGCCACGCCGAGGCATCGAGCCTGGCGCCTCGCCAGTCGCTGCGCCGAAGATCGCAGCGAGCGAACTGTGCATTGCGCGCATCGCATCGCGCGCCGCGCAGCTCCCGCAGGTCGGCATGCTCGAACACGGCGTGGCGCAGGTTGGCAGCGCCGAGGTCGGCGCCGCGCAGATCGGCGAGGGTGAAGTCCGCGCCGCTGCAGTCGGCGGCCGCCAGGCTCGCCCGTCGCATGCGCGAGCGAGCGCAGCTGCTGCGTTGCAGGCTGGCGCCGCGCAGGTCGGCGTCGCTCAGGTCGGCATCGTGCAGCAGCGCGTGGTCCAGGCGCGCGCCCTGCATTTGACAGTTGTCGAAGCGAGTCTGCCGGGCCAGCACGCCGCGCAGGTCGGCACCGGTGAAATCGAGCCCGCGCAGGTCCAGCCCGTCGAGTCGCTGTTCGAGCAGCGAAGCGCCGTCGCGAAGCTTCTGCTCGACGTCGGCTCGGCTCAGGCTCGCTGCAGCCGGCTCGGGTGGCTGTTCCTCCGGCGGGCAGGCGTCGGTCGGGGCCGGCTCGTGTCCGCCGGGCCCTGAGGCGCCGGCCCCTGTGGCGCCGGACTCCTGCGGGCGCAGGCGCCGCAGGGCCTGCGACAGCTCCGGCTGCTGCTGTTCGAGCAGCTGCGCGGCTTGTTCGGCGCTCAGCCCCGCCTGACGCAAGGCCTGGGCCGTCTGCTGCTCGAGCTCACGCAATGCGCCGGCCATCTCGGCTCCTGCATCACCGGCGCCGCCTGGCTCAGGCATGTCGCGCAGAGCGATCTCGACAAAGCGCTGGATGTCGGCATCCTTCAGACCGTGCTGGCTTCGCAGTGCGTCGGTCTGCTGCTGCAGCTGCTTGAGCAGATCGTCCAGCGATTGCGGCTCGGGCGCGGCCTGCGGCAGCCAGCCCTTGCTGGTCAGCGCGTCGATCCGCGACTCGCTCCAGCCGCGGCGGCGCAGGATCCGGATCGCGTCCTGACGAGACTGGGCCAGCGCGTCGGGGGGCGGGCTGGCCGCCTGCTTGTCGCGCTTGTCGCGCTTGTCACGCGCGGCGGCAGCGGCGGCAGCGGGAGGCGGCGACGCGCCGGATGCCGGCGGCGTCGCCCCGGCGGCAGCGGGCGGCTGCGGGCGATCGCGGGATTGCCAGCTTGCGACGATCTGCCCGGCCTCGCGCGCAGCCTGCCCGAGCGGCTCCCATGCGGCCAGCAGCCAGCTGTCGCGCGCGGCGGGATCGAAGCCGGCGTCGACATCGGCGTGGTACACGAGCACGCCCATCTCCTGCTGCGGGAACAACCAAAGGGTGTGCGCACGCAGCGCGAACTCCCGCCACTCGACGTCGTCGGCGCGGCCACCTGGAGCAGCGGCGGGAATCCACAGGCAGCGCGGGCGCAGGCCCGGCAGCCGGCAGCGAAGTCGCTGGTGCCGCGGGTGCAGGTGCTGCAGTTCGATGGTCTCGTCGCCGTGCAGGTCGCCGGGCAGGCATTGGTCAGCCGGCGCGTGCGCCTGCTGGCGCGCGGGCATCGCCGCATGCGGCCAGGCACGCAGCCAGTCGCGTGCGCAGGCCTCGAGGCGGTCGTGATCGACGGCGCGTTGCAGCGGGCCCAGCGGGCCGAGCGTGGCCGGCTCCACCTTCTGGCCGCGGTGGCGCAGCGGGTCATCGGGGTATTCGACATTCGGCATCGGCCAGCGCGAGCTTGCCTCGGCCTTGCAGGGCGCTGCTCCGCGCCCCTGCGGGTTGGTCGCGTGTCCAGGGCCGCCAAAGGCCCTGGACAGGTCCAGGGGCATGCTGTCGAATGGGCGCGTCGGCCCGGGCCCGAACAGCGAGTCGAGTTCGCGGTCGCCATGCACGTCGAGGAGCTTGTCGATGAGCGGCGCGGCATTGCTGCCGGGGTGTGTCGCATCGGGCGCGAACACGCGCAACGCGACGCGCACCCGGCTCGCCGTTGCCTGTCCCGGCGCCGGCCATGCGCGGCCATGCAACAGCACCTGGGCTTGGCGCTGCGGCAACCCGGCGAACAGCGCGCCCGTCGGGCCGAGTGCCTGTTGCGCAAGGCTCCACAGCTCGGGTTCGGGCAGCGTGGTGGCGCTGTCGTCGGGTCGCAGGCGCATGCCCAGCAGCACGCTGAGGCCCGGCACGGTTCCGGCGCGCGGGCAGCCGCGCTGCGGCACGATGGCCATGTCGTCGGGCTTGTCGATACGCATGTCGGCTCCGGCGCGCGTCGTGGCTCAGGCGATCCACACCACGTCGGTGGATTCCCAGCTGTTGCTGTGCGACCAGACCTGCACGTTGCGTCGCTTGTCCAGCATCAGGCCGGAGTGCTCGTCGCAGCGCAGCGCCAGCCGGTCCGCGCACACACCCAGCTGGGCCTCCTTGCCGACAGCCATGCGCACGCGCGCAGGGTGCCCCTGCATGAACCACTCGGCGTCGCCCGCCGTTGCCTTGCACTGCCTGGGGCTCCACGTCCATCCCCTGGGTTCGGTCTCGGCATCGGGGGTGGATTGCAGCTCGGCGCCCTGCGGGTCCAGTTTCAGCGCGCGTTGCCGGACTGCGTTGTCGGGGCGATGGCGCAGCTGGGCCTGGTCCTGGCGCAGTTCGAGCTCCGCGTTGTGGGCATCCTTGCCGGCCTGCTCGCAGCGGGCCAGGCAGTGGCGTACCAGCTCCTGCGTGCCCAGCGCGAAGGCGCCGCATCCCAGCGGCGTGCCCCACTGCCTCGCCGTCTCGACCCAGTCCTCGCCGTCCATCGGGTGCCCTGGGGGGGCGCGCAGGATCAGGTCCAGCACGTCGCCAGCGAGCGTGGTGTTGATCAGGGAGCCGGCCAAGGCGCTTGCCTGGGCATAGCGCCTCCAGCGCCGGGTGAATTTCAGTGCCCGCGGCGAAAACCCGGCGCGCAGCGTGATGGCGTCGTCGGCGTCGAGTTCGATGCTGGGGCTTTGCAGGTACCACGAGGTGGCGCTGGCTTCCTGTGCGCTGCCTCCCCCCCAGTTGGCGATGTAGCCCGCACTCCACTTGATGGCGCCGCCGATGGCCAGCGAGCTGTCGACTCCGCCGACCAGCCTGCCGTGATAGCCCAGCTCGGCCGAGTCCCTGGCCCCGCCGAGGACCATGATCTGCGTGCCGGTGATCACCGCGTACGAGCTCCCCTTGGTCTGCACGTGGAAGCCGCCGGTCCCTTCGGTGCCGCTGGTCGTGGCGGTCTGTCCGAGGGCGATGCGTGTGTTGTGGGAGGGGCAGGCGAGGACGATGGATTGGGCGTTGTCGCGGTCGTTGAGCTGGATGTGGTTGCCGCCTGCGGTGCGGATGTGGTGCAGGTGGGGG
>JAJZTW010000088.1 GCA_021847345.1 Pseudomonadota bacterium | reverse complement strand
TTCGCAGCTTTTCCAGCCTTGTCATGAGCGAAACCACGAGCAATTCCTCCTCCTACAGCGAAGCATCCATCCAGATCCTGGAGGGGCTGGAAGCCGTGCGCAAGCGTCCCGGCATGTACATCGGCGACACCTCCGACGGCACCGGCCTGCATCACCTGGTGTTCGAGGTCGTCGACAACTCGATCGACGAGGCGCTGGCCGGGCATTGCGACGATATCGTGGTGACCATCCACAGCGACAACTCGATCAGCGTGGCCGACAACGGCCGCGGCATTCCCACCGGGGTCAAGCGCGACGACAAGCACGAGCCTCGGCGCAGCGCCGCCGAGATCGCGCTGACCGAACTGCACGCCGGCGGCAAGTTCAACCAGAACAGCTACAAGGTGTCGGGTGGCCTGCACGGCGTGGGCGTGAGCTGCGTCAACGCGCTGTCTCGCTGGCTACGCCTGACGGTGCGCCGCGAAGGCGAGGTGCACGTGCTCGAATTCGCGCGAGGCGTGGTGCAGAACCGACGGGTCGAGACTGTCGACGGCGTCGAGGTTTCTCCCATGAGGGTGCTGGGCAAGACCGACAAGCGCGGCACCGAGGTGCACTTCCTGCCCGACGACGAGATCTTCGAGGGCGTGGACTTTCACTACGACGTGCTGGCGCGACGCCTGCGCGAACTGTCCTTCCTGAACAACGGCGTGAAGATCCGCCTGGTCGACGAGCGCCAGGGCAAGGAGGACAACTTCGCCTACACCGGCGGGGTGAAGGGTTTCGTCGAATACATCAATCGCGGCAAGACCGTGCTGCACCCGAACATCTTCCACGCCACCGGCGAGAAGGCCACCGAGGCCGGCGCCGGCATCGTCACCGAAGTGGCGATGCAGTGGAACGAGGGCTACGCCGAGAACGTGCTGTGCTACACCAACAACATCCCGCAGCGTGATGGCGGTACGCACCTGACGGGGCTGCGCGCAGCGATGACCCGCGTGATCAACAAGTACATCGAGGACAACGAGCTGGCCAAGAAGGCCAAGGTCGAGATCACCGGCGACGACATGCGCGAAGGCCTGAGCTGTGTGCTGTCGGTGAAAGTTCCCGACCCCAAGTTCTCCAGCCAGACCAAGGACAAGCTGGTGTCCAGCGAGGTGCGTGCGCCGGTGGAGGACGTCGTGGCCAAGAGCCTGACCGACTACCTGCTCGAGAACCCCAACGACGCGAAGATCATCTGCGGCAAGATCGTCGACGCCGCGCGTGCCCGCGAGGCCGCGCGCAAGGCGCGCGAGCTCACGCGCCGCAAGGGCGTGCTCGACGGCATGGGCCTGCCGGGCAAGCTGGCCGACTGCCAGGAAAAGGACCCGGCGCTGTGCGAGATCTACATCGTCGAGGGTGACTCGGCCGGAGGCAGCGCCAAGCAGGGCCGCGACCGCAAGTTCCAGGCGATTCTTCCGCTGCGCGGAAAGATCCTCAACGTGGAAAAGGCGCGCTACGAGAAACTGCTCAGCAGCAACGAAATCCTCACCCTGATTACCGCGCTGGGCACCGGCATCGGCAAGGACGACTTCGACGTCGCCAAGCTGCGCTACCACCGCATCATCATCATGACCGACGCTGACGTGGACGGCGCGCACATCCGCACCCTGCTGCTGACCTTCCTGTACCGGCAGATGCCCGAGCTGGTCGAGCGCGGACACATCTACATCGCCCAGCCGCCGCTCTACAAGGTCAAGCACGGCAAGGACGAGCAGTACCTGAAGGACGGCCACGAACTCGACGCCTACGTGCTGCAGGTGGCGCTGCGCGACGCGCAGATCACCACCGGCGCCGAGCCGGCAGCCCAGGTGCTCAGCGGCGAGTCGTTGCAGCAACTGGCGCGCCAGTACATGCTCACCGAGGGCGTGATCGAGCGCCTGAGCGCGTTCATGGACGAGGAGGCGCTACGCGCCATCGCCGGCGGCGTGGCGCTGGAACTCGACACCCCCGAGCAGGCCCAGGGCTCGGCGCAGCGCCTGCAGCAGGCCCTGCTCGACCAGCACAGCAGCGGCGTCGTGCCCAGCGTGAGCGCCGAGACCGACCCGCGCAGCGACAAGCAGCTGCTGCGCATCAGCCGCCACCACCACGGCAACGTGCGCTCCAGCGTGATCACCGAGGACTTCTGCCACGGCGCCGATTACGCGGTGCTGGCGCAGGCCGCCCAGACCTTCGGCGGGTTGCTCGGCGCGGGCGCCACGGTGACCAAGGGCCAGGGCGACAACGCCAAGCAGGGCGAGGTCGGGGATTTCCGCGAAGCCATGCAATGGCTGATGCGCCTGGCCGAGGCCAGCGTCTCGCGCCAGCGCTACAAGGGCCTGGGCGAGATGAACCCCGAGCAGCTGTGGGAAACCACCATGGACCCGCAGGTGCGCCGCCTGCTGCGGGTGCAGATCGACGACGCCATCGAGGCCGACCGCGTGTTCACGATGCTGATGGGCGACGAGGTCGAGCCGCGCCGGGATTTCATCGAGACGAATGCCCTGCGGGCGGCGAATATCGACGTGTGAGGTTGTAGGGTCTCAACGAACTTGCAAAAAGTCTCACACATGCAAAAGGATCCCCGGCCGCGAGGTTCGGGGATTTTTTTGAATCAACGCGATAGCCTGATCTACGGTTGTGCTATCGAGTTGTGGCGCTGCGCCTGGAGATGCTCCACAGGGTCGACTTCGAGGGGCTTTTGCACGATGCCCGGAGCGTCCTTCCTGCGCTTTCTCATCGGACTTGGGGCGGCGCGGACCCCCGCCCTCGAGCGCATGCTGACGGCATCGTGAGCTGACCATGCCCGCCTTCTCCCGTTACCTCGGCATCGACTACTCGGGCGCCGAGACCGCCGAGTCCAGCCTCAAGGGATTGCGGGTCTACCAGGCCACGCCGGGAGAGCCGGCGGTCGAGATCGCGCCGCCCCCGAGCCCGCGCAAGTACTGGACGCGTCGCGGCCTGGCGCACTGGCTGGCCGAGACCCTGGCCGACGACGCGCCGACCCTGGTGGGCATCGACCATGGCTTCTCGTTTCCGCTGCGCTACTTCGAGGTGCACCAACTGGAGCCGAACTGGCCGGGCTTCCTCGACGATTTCCAGGCCCATTGGCCTACCGATGAGCCACATACCTACGTCGACTTCGTGCGTGACGGCGTGTGCGGCAACGGCGCGGCGCGCTCAGGGAATTCACGTTGGCGCCGCCTTTGCGAGGAGCGCTGCCGGGCCAAGTCGGTGTTTCACTTCGACGTGCAGGGTTCGGTGGCCAAGTCCACCCATGCC
Source organism: Pseudomonadota bacterium (assembly GCA_021847345.1). Taxonomy (GTDB): domain Bacteria; phylum Pseudomonadota; class Gammaproteobacteria; order Burkholderiales; family Burkholderiaceae_C; genus Thiomonas_A. The sequence goes on along the minus strand of JAJZTW010000088.1, from coordinate 4,605 downwards.
GGTATTCCCTGGCTGCGCTTCTTGCGCGCCCAGCTGGGTGCGCGGGCGCAGTTCTGGCCGTTCGACGGCTGGGAGTTGCGGGCAGGACGCTCGCTGATTGCCGAGGTCTATCCGTCGATGTGGCAGCAGGCCTACCCGCTGGAGGGCGCGACCGGCGACCAACAGGATGCCCATGCAGTGGCGTCATGGCTGCGCGACGCGGACGCCAGTGGGGCGCTGGACGTTGCCTTGCAGCCGGATCTCGGCGAGTCCGAGCGAGCGGTCGCGGAAGTCGAGGGCTGGATCCTGGGGGTTCCATTTTGACGCCGTGGGCCTATGGCCGAATCCATCGAGGGCGCACGAAGGTCTGCGCATCGCGGCAACTCGGGGGCAGGCCTGAACTTGCCGACCCGGCCTATCAAACTCGGCAACTTCGGTAGACGCACCGATGGCCGCCCATGGGCTGGCGTAGTTGTGTGCTGAGGTGTTTGTTAGGTGCGGGTACGCCCAGCGACAGCAGGTCGGCCAGAACAGCCGTTGGGCATGCCATGTGGCCGCGAACGCTCTGTTGCCACCAGCGGTTGCTTGACGCCGTCAAACTCCTGAGCGTCAGCCGAGGAGGCCTACTACGCTAGCCGTCCAGTTCGTATCTTCGTTCCGGTGTGCACGCCATCGGACTCTGACTGGGTCTGCGCACGCGACCTGCTGCGCGAGTTGGCGATCGCGCGCCAGATCGCTGTCGGCGCGGGAAGACCCCTCGGCGGGCGCCGAGCGCGCCCGCCGAGGGGATGGCGGCGGCTAGCTGCCCTGCGGCTGCTGCGCCAGCGGGCTGCCAGCAGGGACCTGCACGGCGTGGCGCAAGGCCTGTTCGACCTCGCAGGCCACCATGTCGGCCGTCACCGCTGACAGCGTCCAGCCCAGGTGACCATGGCCGGTGTTGTAGAACACCCCCGGCGCGCGCCCACGGCCGACGCGCGGCATCATGTTGGGCATCATCGGGCGCAGCCCGGCCCACGGCACGACGCGGCGCGTGTCGACGCCGGGAAAGCATTCGCGCACCCATTGCACCAGAGGCTGGATGCGGTCGGCGCGGATGTTGCGATTCTCGCCGGCGAACTCGGCCGTGCCGGCGACGCGGAAACGGTCCGCGCCGAGACGGCTGGTGACGAGTTTGGTCTCGTCGTCGAGCAGACTCACGTTGGGCGCCGCCTGCCGGCTGGTCTCGCTGTCCAGGTGCACGGTGATCGAATAGCCCTTCACCGGGTAAATATTGACCCGATCGCCCAGCTGAGCCGCCAGCCGCCGGCTGGCCACGCCGGCGCATACCACCACGGCGTCGAAACGACGCTGCTGCGTGAGCTGCTCGGGTCCGGTGGACCACACCGTGACCCCGCCCTGTGCGTCCTTGCGTGCGCGCTCGACGCGCTGCTCGTACAGGCATTCGACGCCACGCCGCTGCACCGCCTGCGCCAAGCCGTGGGTGAAGCGGTGGATGTCTCCGGTGCTGTCGCTGGGGGTGTAGAAGCCGCCGTAGTAGGAACCGGCGAGGGTCGGCTCGATGGAGCGCATCTCCTCCGGGGTCACCGCGCGGCGCTCGAGCCCGCCCTGCGCGAGCAGGCTGCTGACGCGCGCGGCGTGCTCGAAACCTGCCTTGTCGCGGTAGATGTGCAGGATGCCCTGGCGCTTGAGATCGAAGTCGATGCCCTCGGCGTCGGCCCAGCCGAACAGGTGCTGGCGCGCCGCGATCGCTAGCCGCGCCGTCTCGACAGTGTTGCGCTCGTACTTCGGAATGGCGGCGAGGAATTCGGCGAACCACGACAGCTTGTGCCAGCTGGGCCTGGGCGACACGAGCAGCGGGGCATCGGCCCGCAGCATCCACTTCAGGCCCTTGAGCACGGTCGCCGGCAGATTCCAGACCTCGGCGTTGGAGGCGGACAACTGACCGCCATTGGCGAACGAGGTTTCCATCGCCGCGTAGCGGTGACGCTCGAACAGCGTGACCGCAAAACCGCGCCGGGACAGCGCGTACGCGGTGGTAACACCGGTGATGCCGCCCCCGAGGACGGCGATATGCGGGGTATGCATGGCAAGGCTCCGACGTCGGGGGTTGGAGACCGGCGCACGAGGTGCTGCCGGTCACCCCCTCTGTTCGGAACCTGAGAGATTCGCCGCCCTTTGCCGAGGCTCGGGACCGCTTGCTCCTTCGGTGCGGCCGGCGGACGCATGCGCCGGTCGCTCTTCAGAGTTGCATCGCGCAGTCGGTCCTTGGGCCTGAGAGTTTCCGGGGCGGTTGCTCCTTCGGCGCCGCCGCGCGATGCCTGATCGCCCGGCGGACTCTCCCGATTGCGCGCAAGCCGACAAGGCGCCGGCTGTTGCATACTTGGCGCGAATGTACGTCGTCTCGCCTGGTCTGTCGAGTCTCTGTCTCCGCTTCCGTCCGAGGTGGTATGCGTCCAGAGTGCCGCAGGGGCCACGGCGATTTACTTCGACCGCGCTAACAACTCCTCGCAGCTCATGACGTGCGCCGTGGAGAAGGCCAGAATCGACAGCGTTGCCCGATGTACCTCCTCGGCCGTCATCGCACCGCAACCGATGTCTGGATAGTCGAAAGTTCCCGTGGCGTCCGACAAAAACACGACCCGATAGTTCCTGAACATGGCATCGCGTGCTGTCGCATGGCAGCAATTCTCGGTCGTCGTGCCGCACACAACGACCGTATCGACGCCCCATTCTCGAAGAATGAGATCAAGATCCGTCGCGAAGAAGCCGCTGTAGCGGTGCTTCTTGATGACGTGCTCCCCGGGTTGGGGCGCCAACTCGGGGTAGATGTCCACGCCCGGCGTTCCATCGACGAGCGACGCACGCGCAGCAATCGGGGGGTAGAGATCGTCGTACAGCCCCATGTCGCAACCGTCCCGACGATGCGCATGCGCGGTGTAGACCACACGCATGCCGCGATCGCGGCATGCTTTCAAGGTCGCAGCGAGACGCGGCACCATGGCATGCGCCTGACGCGATTGAAGCGCTGCGCCTGGTGCCACAAAATCGTTCTGCATATCCACGACGATCACGGCGGTTTTTGGAGGGTCGATCACATCGCAGCGATAGGGCATGGCAAGCTCCTGCATGAGGGAAAAAGGATTGGCACAATCGTAGAAAGGCAGTAGATGCGCTGCTTGCCTCGACGCGCCAATCGTTGTGCTCAGAGCGACATGATGCAGGGGGGGAAATGAATTCATATGAGGGCGTCAGACGAGGCGACGGGTTCGACCGTTGGCACTATGTCACCTGCCGCAACTACTCGCTGACGGAGTCCCGCGTCATACCCGATTCCTTATTCGAGGCGACTGTCACGGTACGGCCCTTTGGCGCCCTCGCCATCAGCCGCATCTCCTCAAAGGTGGCCGGATCGACGCAGCTTTGCGTAACGCGTGCGCAGCGTGAGATTCGGCGCGACCAGCGCGACGACTATTTCATTTGGGTGGCGCGCGAAGGCGCAGTCATGTTCGAGCAAAATGGTCGCAGCGTCACGCTCGGCCCGGGTGACCTGATGCTGCACGATCAATCCCGCCCTTTCAAGCTGGCATTCAGCCATACCGCGGCGGCGACCATGATCACAGTGCCGCGCGATCTCCTGAACCAACGCATTTCTGGCGTCGATGCATTCGCAGCCCAGCGCATCGCCAGCCACGCGCCGTGGGCGAGGCTCGCCGCGTCGATCACAGAGGAGTGCGCGGAAGCCGGCTCGGCCTCCCATACAGGCCCGAACCATCAGTTGTGGACGGCCACTCTCGACGTTTGGGCTGGTGTGCTGGTTGCGGCATTCAGGGCCAGGCGGCCCAATGGCGACGGCCGCGCATGCCGACTCCATGAGGCGAAGACCTTCATGGCGCGACATCTGGAAAATCCCGACCTCGACGTAGAGACCATCGCAAGGCGGATGAACACATCGTGTCGCACACTCATGCGGTTGTTCGCGGCCGAGGGCACCACGCCACTGAGATGGCTGTGGAACGAGCGACTACGCGGCTGCCGAACCGCGCTCCAACAGGGCCGCTTCGAGCGCATCACAGATGCAGCATTCGCATTTGGCTTCCGGAACCATTCTCACTTCAGTCGATCCTTCAAAGCCGCATTCGGTTGTACGCCCACACAAATCCTCAAGGGCGCAGTGCACGTTGAATCGAGCTTGGCAAGTCCCGTTCCGAATCCGACGGCTGCACGCACGCCCGTCGGGAATGATGAGGCCGTCGGTCACTGAAGTACGGTCGTATCGTGAGAGGTCGAGCCAAGAAAAATCGGAGAGACAGGGCTTGCGCGATCGCTAGGAGAGCACGCCATCCTGTTGTAGCAAGGGACTAGCGAGATGGAACGGCTCCAGGCGCATGCAAACCTGCTCGACCGCTGCGATGCGTGACCACCGCGCAACGTCCACCTGGAAGCGCCGTGCGCTCTCGACCTGGGGCACCAGGTAGACGTCTGCCATCGTGGGACGGCCCCCGAAGCAGAACTCCCCGCGCGAGCCGTCGGCCGCGAGCAGCGCCTCGATGGCGTCGAAGCCGTCGGCGATCCAGCGCTCGCACCAGCGCCGCACTGCGTCCTCGTTGGCGCCGAAATCGGCGCGCA
>JAJZTW010000038.1 GCA_021847345.1 Pseudomonadota bacterium | reverse complement strand
TGGCTCCCCGAGCTGGGCTCGAACCAGCGACCTGCGGATTAACAGTCCGTCGCTCTACCGACTGAGCTATCGGGGAACAAGCCTTGCAGTATATAACGTTTTTTGCGCCCCCGGCAAGATGGCGCTACGCAAGCGCGCGCCGGACGCCGCGGGACACGGCATGACGCGGCATGACGCGGCATGCGCGCAACGCTGCGCGGGCTTGGCCGGTTGTCAGTCCTGCGCTTGCGGGGACGACAGCATGCGCTGCACGTAGCGCGCGATCAGGTCGATTTCCAGGTTCACGCGACAGCCCTGGCGCAGGGTGTGCAGGTTGGTGTGCTGCAGGGTGTGGGGGATCAGGTTGATATGGATGCGCGCGCTGCCGTCGGCGGCGTCGTCCACGCGGTTGACCGTCAGGCTCACGCCGTTGATGGTCGCCGAACCCTTGTAGGCGAAAAAGCGCGCCAGTTGCGAGGGCGCGCCCACCACCAGGTGGTAGGACTCGCCCACCGGCTCGAAGGTCTGTACCTGGCCCACGGCGTCGACATGTCCGGTCACCAGGTGTCCGCCGAGCTTGGTCGCCAGGGTCAGCGACTGTTCCAGGTTGACCAGCGCGCCGACCTGGTCGAGCCCGCTGGTGAGCCGCAGGCTTTCCGCGGAAATGTCGAACACGAAGTGCTCCGCCCCCATCTGCACCACGGTCATGCACGCGCCGCTGACGCAGATGCTGTCGCCTGGCTCGGTGCTTTCCAGCCAGCCCGCGGGGGTGGTCACGGTCACGCGCAGGCCCGCACCGTCGCCAGGCAGCGGCTGCACGGATTGAATGCGCCCGAGCGCGGTGATGATTCCGGTAAACATGGCGGAGCTCTCCAGGGGGTATGGCACGTGGCGGCATGTTAGCCAGCCCGGCTTCCCATGCGGACCCCGCGTGCATCGGCCTGCCCGCGGCGGACGCCGCGCCGGCTCCTGCGCGAGCCAGCCTGCCGGCGGGTGTCCCGCACGCGCCGTGGGCGGCGCGATCAGGCGTGCGCCGCCTGCGCCGTCTTGACCCAGGAGTCGATCTGCGAGCGATGCGCGGAAATCCACTCGCTGGTGACCTGCTCCAGCGTCTTGTGCTTGTCCAGTTCGACCATCATCGCCTGGATGTCGCCGATGGGCACGCGCAATTCGCCGAGCAGGCGCGCCGCCTGCGGGTCGCGCCTTTGCAGCCTCGGGTTGATCACCGCGTCGATGTGACCGGCCGTGCCGTACACGTCCTTCGGGTCCTTCAGCGGCTTGAGGTCGAAGCGCGCCCAGATGCCCAGGGGCTTCCAGGCCGTGACCACGATCCACTGCTTGCGCTCGATCGCGCGCTTGAGCTGCGCCTGCATCGCGGCGGTCGAACTGGTCAGCAGCGACATGTCGTGCATGCCATAGGCGCCCAGCGCCTTGCGGGTGTTGATCATCAGTCCGGCGCCGGCCTCGATGCCGACGATGCGGTTGCCGAACTTCGCGTGGTACTTCTCCAGCTCGTCGAGGCTTTCGACCGGCACGTAGCTGGGCACGGCCAGGCCCAGCCAGGTGCCGCTGGTCACCGGCCCCAGGTCGACCACCTTGTTCTTGTAGCGCTCCCAGTACACGTGGTGCGTGGTCGGCAGCCAGGCGGTCAGTGTCGCGTCGGCGCGCCCGCTGGCCACCGCGGCCCACATCGGGCCAGCCTCGGTGCTGGTCAGGCGGACCTTGCGGTGCATGTCGCGCTCCAGGATGCGCATGGCGATGTTCGTGGTCAGGTCGCTGCTCGGCCAGGACTCGACGTAGGTCAGGCGCAGCGTGTCGCCGGCCGCGTCGGCGCGCACCGGCAACCATGCGCTGGCCGCGGCCGCCGCGCCATAGGCCAGCAGATCTCGTCGTTGCATCATCGTTTCTCCTTGTTGAGGCGACCCAGGGACTGGGTCACGCGGTCGAGGATGATCGCCAGGATCACCACGCACAGGCCGCCGACGAAACCCTTGCCGACGTCGAGTTGCGTGATGCCCTCCAGCACCACATTGCCCAGCCCGCCGGCGCCGATCATCGCGGAGATGACCACCATCGACAGGCCCAGCATGATGGATTGATTGATTCCCGCCATGATCGACGGCAGCGCGCTGGGAATCTGCACCTTGAGCAGCAGTTGCCACCAGGTGGCGCCGAAGGACTGCGTGGCCTCGACGAGTTCGCGCGGCACCTGCCGGATGCCCAGCGCCGTCAGGCGGATCAGGGGCGGCAGCGCGAAAATCGTGGTCGACAGCACGCCGGGCACCAGGCCCAGTCCGAACAGGATCACCGCCGGCACCAGGTAGACGAAGGCGGGCATGGTCTGCATCACGTCGAGCACCGGCCGCAGCAGTCGTTCCAGGGTGCGGCTCTTGGCGGTCAGGATTCCCAGCGGCACGCCGATCAGCAGCACCAGCACCTCGGCGGCCAGCACCAGCGCCAGGGTCTTGTCGAGGTCTCGCCAGTAGCCCAGGTTCCAGACCAGGCCGAGCCCGAGCACGCTGAACACCGCCAGGCCCCAGCCGCCCGGCCGGCGCCAGCCGAGCGCCGCCAGCGACAGCACGGCCACGATGGCGATGAACAGCCACGGCGGCACGAAGCTCAACGCGGCATCCAGCCCGGCGATCAGGTGGTGCACGACGGTGGTGATCGAATCGAAGGCGGAGGCATAGCGGTCGGTCAGGCGGTTCACCGCGTCGCTGACCCACTGGCCGATCGGCAGCGGACGGGCAAGCATCATGACGTCTTCTCCTCGTTCAGCAATGCGTCGGCGTGCGTCTCGTCGGCCTGCGCACCGGCCTCGGCACGGCTCGCTGCAACCGGCGCGAGCTGCGCATCCGGCGGCGCCGCGCTGTCCGCCTGGGCCAGCGCCGCCAGCACGGTGCTCTTGTCGACCACCCCGACCACGCGTTCGCGCGCGTCCAGGATCACCAGCGGCGAACCTTCGGCGTGGATGCGCTGGATCAGGTCACCCAGCTTGGCGTCGGCCGTGGCGCTGGGCAAGGCGCGATAGCTGGACCGATCGACGACGTCGCGGTCGCGTTGCGCGCTGACGTCGCCCAGGTCCAGGTACCCGAGCAGGCGGCGCGCGTTGTCCACCACCACCAGGCCTCCGAAGCCGCTGCGCTCCATCTTGCGCAGCAGGATGCGCGGCGGATCCTTCGGGTTGGCCGCCACGCGCAGCGGCTGCATGATCTGCTCGGCGCTCAGCACCTTGGTGCGGTCGGCGCCTTCGACGAAGGCCGAGACGTAGTCGTCGGCCGGATGCGCGAGGATCTGCTGGGCGGTGCCGACCTGCACCAGCCTGCCGTCGCGCACGATCGCGATTCGCGTGCCGATCTTGATGGCCTCGTCGAGGTCGTGAGAAACGAACACGATGGTCTTGCCGAGTTTTTCCTGGATCTCCAGCAGGTCGTCCTGCAACTGCCCGCGAATCAGCGGGTCCAGCGCACTGAAGGCCTCGTCCATGAGCAGGATCTCGGGATCGGCGGCCAGCGCACGCGCCAGGCCCACGCGCTGGCGCATGCCCCCCGAGAGCTCGGAGGCGAACTTGTTCTCGTAGCCGGCCAGGCCCACGGTCTCGATGACCTGGCGCGCGCGCTCGACACGCTGCCCCTTCGGCACGCCCTGGATCTCCAGGCCGAACTCGACGTTGCCCAGCACGGTGCGGTGCGGCAGCAGCGCGAAACTCTGGAACACCATGCCGAACTTGCGACGGCGCAACGAACGCAGGGCCCGCGAGCCCATGCGGGTGACGTCCTCGCCGTCGATCAGGATGCTCCCGCTGGTCGGGTCGTGCAGGCGGTTGATCAGGCGCAACAGCGTCGACTTGCCACTGCCGGACAGGCCCATGATGACGAAGATCTCGCCGGGCATGATGTCGAAGGACACGTCGTACACGCCGACGACGACCCCGGTGTCCTCCTGCACTTCGCGCTTGCCGCTCCCCTGGCGCAACTGCTCCAGCGCGCGCCCGGGATGTCGACCGAAGATCTTGCTCACATTGCGGATGCTGATCCTCGGATTCGGCTCGGCACTCTCCATGTTTGACCTCCAGATCGCGCTGAATGCGCTCGGTCGCGGATCCGCCGGCAAGGCCGGATCCGCATGGTGGCGACGCGCCGCAATGCCGCGGGGGCAGCGGCGGCCGGATGTCACGCCGTTCGTGGACGACGATCTCGCGGATCTTGAGCGCGGGCGCGGTGCTTGTGCACGCGTCCGCCGCCCCGGTCATGGGCGCGCGGTGTATGCGCGAACGGGACCGGGACGACCGTCCGGACCGCGCGCCTGATGCGCGCTGCCGGAGGTGCGAAAAGCCTTGCGGGTCGGACGCCAGCGGACGTCCACCGGACTGCGGGCACATCGTGCCCGGCCCGACCCCGGAGCTTGCAAGGCTCGAGACGGCAACGGCATCCCGGGCCCCTCGGGGCCTGATGTCTCGGTCGGGCGGGGCCGCCACCACAGTGTGGTGCCGGTGCCGGGCGCCCTGCCGTTGCACAGCTCAAACCCTAGCAGATTTTCAACGTCCCCCGCTGATGCGGGGCCGGACGCCGCGGCTGGTTACACTTCCCAGCCATGTCCGACACGCCGCGTCCACAGTCGCCTTCCCGCGAGCCCTTCGCGCTGCCGGTACGCGTGTACTGGGAAGACACCGACGCCGGCGGCGTGGTGTACTACGCCAACTACCTCAAATTCTGCGAACGCGCCCGCACCGAGTGGCTGCGCGGGCTGGGAATCGACCAGCAGCGCCTGGCCGACACCGAGGGGCTGCTGTTCGTCGTCAGCACGGCCGAGGTCCGGTACCTGCGACCGGCGCGCCTGGACGACGCCCTGCTGGTGGGGGTGGACATCGGCCAGCGCCGCGGCGCGAGCCTGGAGTTCGTGCAACGGGTTCGTCGCGATGACGAGTCCGCCGCGTTGCTGGTCGAGGCGCGCGTGGTCGTGGCCTGCGTGCAGGCGGGAAGCATGCGCCCGCGGCGCCTGCCCGACGCGCTGCTGCAGGCCCTCGACTGAAATCGACGCAAAGGTTCGCGCAGGCGCACTTCGCGCCGCTGCGGCGAGGCACAATAGCGTCTGCGCAACATCCCGCATCGAGCCCTCGCGTGCCTCCCCGCGGCCCTTGCGCGGCATGCCCCCTCTTGAGATCCCGGACCCCGCATGGACCAGAACTTCTCCATCGTCTCCCTCGTGCTGGGCGCCAGCACGGTCGTGCAGCTGGTGCTGGCGCTGCTGCTGTCGGTCTCGCTGGCCAGCTGGACGGTGATTTTTCGCAAATACTTCTCGATCAAGCGCGCACGCCTGAAGACCGACGACTTCGAACAGGAGTTCTGGTCCGGCACCAGCCTCAACGACCTGTACCAGGCGGCCATCGGCTCGGCGCGCCAGGGCAGCCCGCTGCAGCGCATCTTCGCATCGGGCATGCGCGAGTTCCTCAAGCTGCGCGAGCGCCGTCTCGACCCCACCACGCTGGTCGACGGAGCCCGCCGCGCCATGCGCGCGGCGCAGCAACGCGAGATGGACGTGATCGAGTCCAACCTGTCGTTTCTCGCGTCGGTGGCGTCGGTGTCGCCGTACGTCGGCCTGTTCGGCACCGTCTGGGGCATCATGCATGCCTTCGTCGGCCTGTCGAACCTGCAGCAGGTGACCCTGGCCACCGTGGCACCGGGCATCGCCGAAGCGCTGGTGGCCACGGCGATCGGCCTGTTCGCGGCGATTCCCGCGGTCATCGCCTACAACTTCTTCGCCCGCGACATCGACCGCCTTTCGATTCGCTTCGAGTCGTTCATGGAGGAGTTCTCCAACATCCTGCAGCGCCAGGTGGCGCCGCATCCGGCCACGGGCAACAGCCCGGCGCCGGGAGCGTCGCGCTTCCCCGCCGACGCCGGGAGCCGCTGACGTGGGCGCCATCCAGCATCGCTCGGGCGGCTCGCGCCGGCGCGCGCTGGCCGAGATCAACGTCGTGCCCTACATCGACGTCATGCTGGTGCTGTTGATCATTTTCATGGTCACGGCGCCGCTGATCACCCCCAGCCTGGTCAAGCTGCCGACCGTGGGCTCGGCGTCGAGAGCCCCCGACACCGTGGTGGAAGTCGACCTGCGCGCCGACAAGACCCTGCAGCTGCGCCTGCTCGACCCGAAGGCCAAGCCCGGCGACCCGGCCCTGCAGCCGCAGGACGTCACGCCCGAGGCCCTGACGCAGACCGTGGGCCAGCTCGCGGCGAACGCAGGCGGCACGCTGGCGGACATGCCGGTGATGATCGCCGCCGACAAGAACGTCAAGTACGACGACGTGATGAAACTGCTCGACCGCCTCAAGCGTGCCGGCGTGCAGCGTGTCGGCCTGGCCGTGGCTGCTTCCGGGGGACATTGATCCGCCCCGGCGTCAACGTGGACCCCCATGCCGGCGTTGATCATTCCGTGAGCCCGAATTCGTACCTTGCCCGATGAACCAGCCCGCCGCCGACGCCCTGCGCCCGCCCGCTGAACGCGGCAGCGGCCGCGCGCTGCTGCTGGCGCTGCTGATGCACCTGCTGCTGGTGGTGCTGATCGCCTTCGGGGTGCATTGGCACAGCCACACCCCGCAAGCCGTGCAGGCCGAGCTGTGGGCGCCCACCGCGCACCTGTCGGCGCCTCCGCCCCCGCCGCCGCAGGTACGACCTCAGCCGGCTCCCAAGGCGCAGCCGGAACCGGCGCCGCAGCCCCGCCCCGCCCCGCCCCCACCTCCGCCGCCTCCGCAGGCCCAGACCAGGCCGCAGCCCGAGCAGGCGCAGATCGCGCTGCGCGAGCAACGCAAGCTCGAGCAGGAGCGCGAGAAACGTCGCGCCGAAATGCTGGCGCAACAGCAGGCGCAAAAGCTCGCCGAGCAGGAACACGAGCAGCAGCTGCAGGCGCAGCGCCTGGCGCAGCAGAAGGCTGCCGAGCGCAAGGCCGAGGAAAAGGCTGCCGAGCGCAAGGCGGCGCAAGAAGAGGCTGCCGCCGAGAAGGCTGCCGCGCAAAAGGCCGCGCAGCGCAAGGCCGCCGAGGAAAAAGCCGCGGCTGAAAAGGCCGCCGCCGAGAAGGCCGCCAGGATCAAGGCCGAGAAGCTCGAGGCCGCGAAGCAGGCTGCCGAGCGCAGGCACGAGCAGCAGCTGGCGCGACTGCAGCAGCAAAGCCGCCAGGACTATCTCAAGAGCCTGATGTCGCAAGCCGGGACGGGGGCTTCGCCCGCCGGCACGGCAGCGGCCAGCGCCGGACCCTCGGGCGGTTACGCGGCACGCCTGGCCACGCTGATCCGGCAGAACGTGATCTACCCGCAGATCGATCAGGTCGACGGCAATCCGAAGGTCACGCTGTCGGTCACGCTGGACCCCAACTCGGGCCAGGTGCTGGGCGTGAGCGTCAAGCACTCGAGCGGGGTGCCCAGCTGGGACGCCGCCGTGGTGCGCGCGGTCAAGCGCCTGGGCACGCTGCCCAGCGACCACGGACGCTGGTGGACGCCGATGGAGGTCGTCGCGGGCCCGCGCGACCAGCAGGGCTGAGCGGCGGCCAAGCGGGCCGCCGAGTCGGCCTCGCCGGCTCAGCGCTGCGCCGACTCGGCGCCGTCGTACACCACCTGCACGTGCCCGTGCAGCGCCAGCTGGCCCAGCGCGGCCAGCGTGTCGTCCCCGGGGCGCAGGCGCAGCCGGTCGACTCGCAGCGTGGCACGCGCACCGCCGCGCTCGAGCTCGAGTTCCAGCGGCAGGCCGTCGGTGTCGGGCTCCGGAGCATGGCTGCGCGCCAGCTCGATCAGCGGCGACGCATCGCCCATGCCGTTGATGTGCACGCGAATGCGCCTGCCGAGGCGCTCGCGGGCCTGCTCCAGGGTCCACACAGCGTCGACGTTGAAGCGGATGCCCCCGCTGAAGCGATCGGCCATCGCGCGCCCCTGGAACACCAGCAGCTCATCCTCGCGCAGCAGGGTGCGCACGGTGTCGAGCAGGCGCTCGTTGACCACGGTCTCGAGGGTCCCGGAGCGATCCTCCAGCGTGACGATGGCCACGCGCCCGCGCTGACCCTGCACCACGCGCACGGCGGCGACGATGCCTGCCACCAGCACGCTTTCGCGTGACTCGCTGAGCTCGGCGAGGCTTCGCGACGCGAAGCGCCGCACCTCGCCGGCATGGGCGTCGAACAGATGCCCGCTGAGCACGAAGCCGATGGCCAGCTTTTCCTCGGCCAGACGCTTGCGCAGGTCCCACGGCGGCTGCTCGGGAGGTTGCGGCGCCGCCGCGTGCTCGGAGCACAGCAGATCGAACAGCCCGCCCTGATCGGCGTGCTCGGCTCGCTGCGCAGCATGCTCCAGCGCCATGCCCACCGCCTCCATCAACGTGGCGCGGTTGGGATCCAGGTTGTCGAAGGCACCGGCCCGGATCAGTGCCTCCAGCACGCGGCGATTGATGCGCGAGCGGTCCACGCGCTCGGCGAAATCCATCAGGGATTTGAACGGCCCACCCGCCTCGCGCGCCTCCACGATGGCCTCGATGGCCGCGCGGCCGGTGCCCTTGATGGCGCCGAGGGCGTAGCGAATGGTTCGCGTATCGACGGCATCGAAGCGCCACTGGCCTTCGTTGACATCGGGCAGCAGGATGTTCAGGCCCATGGCGCGCGAATCGTCGACCAGCACCTTGAGCTTGTCGGTGTCGTCCAGCGCGATGCTCATGTTGGCGGCCATGAACTCGGCCGGGTAATGCGCCTTCAGCCACGCCGTCTGCACGGCCAGCAGGGCATAGGCGGCGGCGTGCGACTTGTTGAACCCGTAGCCGGCGAACTTCTCCATCAAGTCGAAGATCTCATTGGCCTTTTCCGGGGGAATGCCGTTTTTCGCGGCGCCCTCGGCGAAGATGCCGCGATGCTTGGCCATCTCCTCGGGCTTCTTCTTGCCCATGGCACGCCGCAGCAGGTCCGCGCCGCCCAGCGAGTAACCGCCGATGACCTGCGCCACCTGCATGACCTGCTCCTGGTAGACCATGATGCCGTAGGTCTCCTCCAGCACCGGCGCCATGCGCGGATCCGGGTACTCGATGGACTCATTGCCGGCCTTGCGCTGGCAGTAGCTCGGAATCAGGTCCATCGGCCCCGGGCGGTACAGCGCCACCAGCGCGATGATGTCCTCGAAGCGGTCAGGGCGGGCTTCGCGAAGCATGCCCTGCATTCCGCGCGATTCCAGCTGGAACACCGCCACCGTGTCGCCGCGCGCCATCAGCTTGTAGCTGGCGGCGTCGTCGAGCGGGATGTCCTCCATGCGGAAGTCGGCCATCCCGGGGTGGTTGCGCCGGATGTTGCGCACGGCCAGGTCCAGGATGGTCAGCGTGGCCAGGCCCAGGAAGTCGAACTTCACCAGACCGATGGCCTCGACATCGTCCTTGTCGTACTGCGACACCGCATCGGTGCTGCCGGGCTGCGCGTACAGCGGGCAGAAATCCGTCAGCTTGCCCGGCGCGATCAGCACGCCGCCGGCGTGCATGCCGATATTGCGCGGCAGCCCCTCGAGCTGGCGCGCCAGGCCGAGCAGCTGGCGCACCTCCTCCTCACGCTCCATGCGCTCGCGCAGCTGCGGCTCGACCTCGATCGCCTGGTCGATGGTCACGTGCTGCCCCGGCTTGTTGGGAATCAGCTTGGCCAGCTGGTCGCAGAAGGTATAGCCCAGCTCCTGCACGCGCCCGGCATCGCGCAGCGCGGCGCGCGCCGCCAGCGTGCCGAAGGTGGCGATCTGCGACACCGCGTCGACGCCGTACTTGCGCTTGACGTAGTCGATCACGCGGTCGCGGTTTTCCTGGCAGAAGTCGATGTCGAAGTCGGGCATCGACACGCGTTCCGGGTTCAGGAAGCGCTCGAACAGCAGCTTGTACTCGAGCGGGTCGAGATCGGTGATGCGAAGACTGTAGGCGACCAGCGAGCCGGCGCCGGAACCACGCCCCGGCCCCACCGGGCAGCCGTTGTCCTTGGCCCAGTTGATGAAATCGGCCACGATGAGGAAGTAGCCCTCGAAGCCCATCTTGGCGATGATGGTGAGTTCGAACTCCAGGCGCTCCAGATAGCGCGGGCGCTGCTGCTCGCGCCGCTCCGCATCCGGGTAGAGCTGCTCCAGGCGACGCTCGAGGCCCTCGTGCGACTGGGCGCGGAAAAAATCGGCAAGCGGCACTCCGTCGGGAGTCGGGAAATGCGGAAGCTGGGGCTTGCCCAGCACCAGCGTGAGATTGCAACGCCTGGCAATTTCAACGGTGTTATCCAGCGCGGAAGGCAAGTCAGCGAACAATTCGCGCATTTGCGCGACGGTCTTGAAATACTGCTCTCCCGTAAACCGGCGCTGCCGGCGCGGATTGCCGAGGGTCTCGCCTTCGGCGATGCACACCCGCGCCTCGTGCGCCTCGAAATCGTCGGGGCCGAGGAACTGCACGGGGTGGGTCGCCACCAAGGGGATCTCCATCTCCGACGCGAGGCGCGCTGCCGCTTCGACATGGCGTGCGCAATCCGCGTGCGCACTGCGCTGGACTTCCAGGTAGAAACGGTCGCCGAACAGGTCCCGGTGCTGTTGGGCCAAGCGCTGCGCACGCGCCTGATCCCCGGCCAGCAGCGCGCGGCCGACCGCGCCGTGACGCCCGCCGCACAGCGCGATCAAGCCTTCGTGCAACGCGTCGTCGGCCAGCCAAGACCACTGCATCTCGGCCTGGCCCGCGTGCTGGCCGCCCAGCCAGGCACGGCTGAGCAACTCGCACAGGTTCAGGTAGCCGCGGTGGCTGGTCACGAGCAAGAGCAGCGCCGTGGCATCGCCCTGCCCGGATGCGTCGGGCATGAGCACACGCACGTCGCAGCCCAGGATGGGCTTGACCCCGGCGTCGCGCGCGGCCGTGTAGAAACGCACCCCTGCAAACAGGTTGTTGAGGTCGGTGATGGCCAGCGCGCCCTGGCCGTCGGCGCGCGCCGCGGCGACGGCGTCGTCCACGCGCAGGCTGCCGTCGACAATGGAGAACTCGGTGTGGATTCGCAGGTGCACGTAGGACATGACGGCATTGTAGGAAGCGCGCGCCGGCTCGACCATGCGCGGCCCATGCCGCCGGTGCCGGGCCGTGCGGCGCCCCCGTGCGGCGCCCTATACCCCGCCCGTGCGCAGGGAGGAAGCCGCCGTTGCCGGCAACGCTTCCTATAATCGGCTGCTCGTTCGAGCTCGTGCAGGCATGCGCAGCGTGCGCTGCCATCGCTGCCCGCGCAAGCGCAGGCTTCCAACGTCGTGCGCATCTGCGTGCCGACCCGCGTGCGAGGCGCAGCGTGCGAGCCGCGCCTCCCGTGGCGACCCAGCCCCTGCCGCGAAACACCATCGCGGCGATTCACGGACCGACCGATGTTCAATCTGCATGCCCTGCCGCACCTTTCCCTGCACGCCGACGGCGTGCTGTGGGTCGGCCTGGCGCTGGTGCTCGCCACGCTGATGGGCGAATCGGTGCTGCGCCTTCTGCGCTGGCCCCGCCTGATCGGCTTCATGGCGGCCGGGCTGCTGATCGCCGCCGGGGGCGGCGGGCTGACGGCGCTGGCGCTGCAACCCGGTGCCCGCGCCGTGGTCGATGCCGCGCTGGCCATGCTGCTGTTCGAGATCGGGCACCGCGTGAACCTGCGCTGGCTGCGAGCCAACCCGTGGCTGGTGTTCACCAGCATCGGCGAGTGGGGCCTGAGCCTGCTGGCAGGCTGGCTGGCGCTGAGCGCCTCGGGGCTCGGCGGCATGCCGGGCCTGGCGGTGGCCGCGGCGCTCGCCTGCACGTCGCCAGCCGTGGCGCTGCGCCTCAGCGGCGAATTCCACGCACGCGGCCAGGTGACCGAACGCATGCTGCTGCTGGCCGCGCTGGGCACGACCCTGTCCATCCTGACCGTGGGCCTGCTGACCGGGTGGATCGGCGCGCAGACCTCGGTGCACTGGTGGGACGCAGCGCTGGGACAGGCCTACGCCATCGGCGGCGCCGTGTTCGCCGCGGCCATCCTGGCATGGGCCGTCAACTGGGTCGAGCGCCATTTCGATTTCGCCGACGAAGGCGCCGCGCTGCTGCTCGTGGGGCTGATCCTGCTGGTGCTGTCGGTGACCCGTGCGCTGCGCTGGTCCAGCATGCTCACGCCGCTGCTGGCCGGCATGCTGCTGCGCCTGTACAGCGAGCGCCCGCGCATATGGCCGCGGCACTTCGGTACCGCCGGCGGAGTGCTGGTGGTGCTGCTGTTCCTCATTCTCGGGCTGAGCCTGAGCCCGAAGACCCTGGTGGAGGGCCTGTCGGCAGGGTTCGCGCTGGCGCTGCTGCGCACGCTGGCGAAGTTCGGCGCGCCGCTGGCGCTGGGGCGTGCGTCGGGCCTGAGCCTGCGTCAATCGCTCGCGCTGGGCGCGAGCCTGAGCCCGGCGGCGGCGGTCAGCTTCGTGCTGCTGCTCGACCTGGGCGCATCCCACCTCGTGTTGCCGAAGACCCTGCTCGACGCCGGTTTCGCTGCCGTGGCCATGCTGCTGCTGGCCGGCACGCTGGCCGCGCGCTGGGCGCTGGGTCGGGCCGGCGATATCAAGGCGGCCCCGGGTGGCCGCTGAAACACCGCGAAGCCTGGTTGCGCGAACGCGCGGCCGGCGCTTCGCTTCGCGCGTGGCGCGGAGGACCCTTCGATGAGCTTGGAACGCTTCGCCCATTCGCAGGCGCTGTCCATCGGCGTCGAGCTGGAACTGCAGATCGTCGGCCGCCACAACTACGACCTCATGCCCTGCGCGCCGGACCTGCTGCGCCTGCTGGCCGGGCGCAGGCTGCCGGGAGCGGTGACTCCGGAGATCACCGAGAGCATGATCGAGCTTTCCACCGGGATCTGCAGCGGCTACGCCGACGCGCTGTCGCAGCTCGGGGAGATCCACGCCGCGCTGGTCGAGGCCGCCAACAAGCTCGACGTGGGCCTGGCCGGAGGCGGCACGCACCCCTTCCAGCACTGGGCCCACCAGCGCATTTTCGACAAACCGCGCTTCCTGCAGTTGTCGGAACTCTACGGCTACCTGAGCAAGCAGTTCACCGTGTTCGGCCAGCATGTGCACCTGGGCTGCCCGGACGCCGACACCGCGCTGTACACGCTGCACTGCATCTCGCGCTTCATCCCGCATTTCATCGCGTTGTCGGCGTCGAGCCCCTTCGTGCAGGGCGAGGACACCGGCTTCCACTCGGCGCGGCTGAATTCGGTGTTCGCGTTTCCGCTGTCCGGGCGTGCGCCGTTCGAGCTGACCTGGCAGGACTTCGAGAAGTACTTCGACAAGATGAGCGCCACCGGAGTGGTGCAGAGCATGAAGGACTTCTACTGGGACATCCGCCCCAAGCCCGAGTACGGAACCATCGAGGTGCGCGTGATGGACACGCCGCTGACCATCCTGAAGGCCGCGCGGATCGCCGCCTACATCCAGACCCTCGGCCGCTGGATCCAGACCGAGCGCCCCTTCGAGCCGACCGAGGACGACTACCTGGTCTATACCTTCAACCGCTTCCAGGCCTGCCGCTTCGGCTTCGACGGCAATTTCGTCGACCCGGCCACGCGCGAGCACCGCACGCTGCGCGAAGACATCCTGCGCACGCTGATGCGCCTGGAGCCGCACGCCATCGAGCTCAGCGCCGACGGCGCGCTGCGTGAACTGCTGGCCGACATCGGCGGCCGCGGCAACGACGCGCAATGGTTGCGCGAAACCTACGCCAACGAACACCACCTGCCGGAAGTGGTCCGGCAGCAAAGCGCGCTCTGGATGTCCCAGCCTGCCTGATCCCGCCCGCGCAGCGACGCGCCTCGCCCGGCAGCGGAGCCAGCGGCGCCCGTCTCAGGCTTCGGAGCCGGATGCGAACTGCATGCGGTGCAGCTGCGCGTACAGGCCGTCGCGCTCCAGCAGCTCGGCCTGCGTGCCGAGTTCGACCAGGCGGCCCTGATCCAGCACCGCGATGCGATCGCAATGCGCGATGGTCGCCAGCCGGTGCGCGATGACGATGGTCGTGCGGCCGGCCATCAGGCGATCCACCGCCTGCTGCACCAGGCGTTCGCTCTCGGCGTCCAGCGCGCTGGTGGCCTCGTCGAGAATCAGCACCGGCGCGTCGCGGTACAGCGCGCGCGCGATCGACAGGCGCTGGCGCTGACCGCCCGACAACTGCGAGCCGTTGTGCCCGACCGCGGCGCCCAGCCCGCCGGGAAGTTCCCGCACGAAATCGCCCAGCGCCGCGGCCTCCAGCGCGGCCCAGGCGCGGGCCTCGTCGACCGGCTCGCCGAAACTGACGTTGGCCGCCACGCTGTCGTTGAGCAACACCACGTCCTGGCTGACCAGCGCGATCTGCTGGCGCAGGCTGCGCAGCCCCCAGTCGCGCAGCGCGACACCGTCGAGCAGCAGGCGGCCGCTGGTGGGCTCGAGCAGACGGGGAACCAGGCGCATCAGCGTGGTCTTGCCGGCACCCGAGGGGCCGACCAACGCCAGGCTCTCGCCCGCACGCACCGCGAGGTCGACGTCGTCGAGCACCGCGCGATCGAGTCCGGGCAAGCGCACGCCGACATGCTCGAACACGAGTTCACCGCGCGCGCGCTGCACGCTGTGGGCGCCGGGATCCGATTCCCGCGGAGCGTCGACAATGCCGTGCAGGCGCTCCAGCGAACTGAGCGCGCGCATCATCGGCTGCACGATGTCGGCGACGCGGCGCAGCGGCGACAGGGTCATCAGCATCGACGTGATGAAGGACACGAAGCCGCCGACGCTCTGCCGTCCGAGCACGTCGCTCTGGTGCAGCGCGTACACGATGACCAGCGAGACCGCGAGCGCCGACAGCCATTGCGACACCGGCGTGGTGGACGAGCCCGAGACCATGGCCTTGACGGTGATGCGCCGCAGGAACTGGTTGAGCTCCTCGAAACGCGACGCGAAGGCCTTTTGCGCGTTGTGCACGCGGATCACCGGCGCCGCCAGCATGCCCTCCTCCAGCGCGTAGGAGGTGTTCTCGGCGGCGCGCTGCATCTGCGCGTTGAGCCGCTTGGCACGCCGGCTGATCATCCGCATGGCCACGATCAGCGGCAGCAGGATGCACAGCGTGATCAGGGTCAGGCTCCAGTTCAGCCACAACAGGTAGCCGAACAGCGCCGCCAGGGTCAGCGTGTCGCGCACCAGCGTGAGCATGCCGGGAAAGATCATGCCCAGCGCGAGCTGCGCCTCGTACACCGCGGCGCCGATCAGGCTCGCGGCGCTTTCCTTGCGCAACGCCGCGAGCTCGGCATGCAGGATCTGCTCGTAGACCAGCCCGCGCACCCTGGCCAGCACGTTCTGGGTCATCCACTGGGTGAGGAACTGCGACGCCAGCCATGCCAGGCCGCGCACCGTGAACAGTCCCAGCAGCACCGCGGGCACCATCCACAACGCGAAATCGCGCTGCGGCGTGAACCCCACATCGAGCACATGCTTGATCAGCGCCGGCAACGCCGGCTCGGTGGCCGCCACCACCGCGGCACAGGCCACGATCAGCAGCGCGGCCACGCGATTGCGCGAATCGGCACCGAACAATCCACGGAGCAGGCCGAGTCCGCCACGCCCCGCGAACTCGGAAACCTCGGGGTGGGTGTCTTGCTTGGACGGGAGGGGAGACATGGAAGAATGCCTGCAAGGCGGGCAGTTGTGTTGCCTTCACGCAGGCGATCGAGGGCCGTCTATGATAGACGGACCTCGGTGGCGCTCCGCCGGCCATGACACGCCACCCAACAGCACATGTTCAGCATCCTCGTCCCGACCTGGAACAATCTCGAATATCTCAAGTTGTGCGTGGAGTCGATCCAGCGCACCAGCGTGATGCCCTGCGAAATCCTGGTTCACGTCAACGACGGCTCGGACGGAACGCTGGAATGGGTGCGCGCACAGGGGCTGCGCCATACGCACAGCCCTGCAAACCAGGGTATCTGCCTGGCCATCAACCGCCTGGCGGCGCTCGCCACCCAGGACTGGTTGGTCTACCTCAATGACGACATGGTGTGCTGCCCCGGCTGGGATCGGGCACTCGCCGCGGCAATCTCCGGCCGGCACGGCGCGGTGGCGTATCTGTCGGCAACCGTGATCGAGCCGACGCAAACGGTGAACCCATTGACCATCGTGCACGACTTCGGCCGCAGCGCGCAGGAGTTCGACGCCGATGCCCTGCTCGCGCAGCACGCCGACCCGCAGCGGGAGGACATCGCCGGAGCCGCCTCGCCGGTCAGCGTGGTGCCGCGCCAATGGTGGCACGCTGTGGGCGGCTACAGCCTCGAATTCAGCCCCGGCATGGGCAGCGAGGACGACCTGATGATGAAATTCTGGGTCGCCGGCTGCCGCGACTTCACCGTGATCAGCGCCAGCCGCGTCTACCATTTCGCGTGTCGCAGCACGGCCCGCGTGAGGCGCAACCATGGCGCTCGAACCTTCATCATGAAATGGGGCTTGTCGCAAGGGGAATTCCGACGCCGATATCTGCAGCGTGCCGCAAGCGAGGGACAGGCCTGGGCGTCGGCTCCGGAGTCGGCGCCCCGCGCGTCACCCGTGGGAAGGCTCAAGCGCGCCCTGTACGGACTTGCCGGCGATTTCCCGCTGGGCGACGTGCGCGCCTGGGAACCCGAGCCCGGGCGACTGTGGACGGGTCCGGGGAGCGACCGATGACCACGCAGCAGGCGGGCCGCGCGCCCACCATCTGCGCGGTGCTCATCACCCGCGACGAGGAGCGCAATCTGCCCGAGTGCCTGGCCGCACTGGCCTGGTGCGACGACGTCATCGTGCTCGACCATGCCAGCCGTGACAGCACCGTGGAGCTGGCGCGCAGTCTGGGGGCGCATGTCCATGAGAGCGTGGACTGGCCGGGTTTCGGGGCCCAGAAGAACCGTGCCGTGGCGCTGGCACGTTGCGACTGGATCCTGTCGATCGATGCCGACGAGCGCGTCAGCGAAGCGCTCGCGCGCGAGATCCGCCACGCCATTTCGAGCCCCGGGAACCTTGTGGCGTTTTCCATGCCGAGGCTCTCGAGCTATTGCGGGCAGTTCATGCGTCACGGCGGCTGGTATCCCGATCGGGTCGTACGCCTGTTCCGCCGCGACAAGGCGCGCTTCAGCGACGATGTGGTCCACGAAAGCCTGCAGGTCACGGGCGCTGTCGGACGCCTGCGCGAGGATCTGGTGCACATCAGCTACCGCTCGCTCGAGGATGTGCTCGAGAAAATGAATCGCTACAGCAGCGCGGGTGCGAGCAAGGCTGCCGAGGCGGGGCGGCGCGGCAGCCTGTCCGGCGCACTCGGGCACAGCCTGTGGGCTTTCCTGCGCACCTACGTGCTGCGCCGCGGCTTTCTGGACGGAAAGCTTGGATTCGTGCTGGCTTGCTCGATCGCCCACGAGACTTGGTACCGCTGGCTGAAGTTGTGGCACCTGGGCAAATCCGCACAGGGCCGCTGAGTCCACGTGCGCCAGCCGCTCCCGGAGAAGGCGCCACGGCATAGAATTTTGCACGATCGCACCCATCGCCGGTGCCAGCCTGCCAGGAATCCCATGCAACGACGACGCTTTGTTCTCGGTTCGGCCCTGCCCGCGGCAGCCCACGGCCTGCGCCTTGCGGGCGCACTCGGCCTGGCCGCCGAGCCCCTGCTCGCCCAGGCGCAGTTTCGCGTGGACGTCTCCGGCATCGGCGCGCGCCAGATCCCGGTGCTGGTCGACACCTTCCAGGGCCAGTCCGCGTGCCCGCAACCGCTCGCCGACATCATCCGGGCCGATCTGCTGCGCAGCGGGCAGTTCCGGGTAACCCCCGCCGCTTCCTCCCCGACCCTCAGCGATGCCGGCCCTCCGGCGTACTCGCAGTGGCGCGGCGAACAACTCGAGGCTGCCGGCGGCGGCAGCGTGGTCGCGGCCGGCCCGCAGACCTGGATGATCCGCTTCCGGCTGTGGGATGCCGTGGGTCAGCGCGACCTCGGCGGCATCGCCTTGCGCGTGGTCAGCGGCGACTTGCGCCTGGCGGCCCACCGCATCGCCGACTTCATCTACCAGAAGCTCACCGGGCAGCGGGGAGTGTTCGCCACACGTATCGCCTTCATCAGCCGCGGTGGCCCGAAGAGCTTCTCGCTGCTGGTGGCCGACAGCGACGGCTACAACCCGATGGCCGCGCTGCGCAGCCGCGAGCCCCTGATGTCGCCGGCGTGGTCGCCCGACGGCGGCAGCCTGGCCTATGTGTCCTTCGAGACCGGCAAGCCGGTGGTGTTCGTGCAGAACGTGCGCACGGGCGCTCGGCGCGCGGTGGCGAACTTCCGCGGCAGCAACAGCGCGCCGGCGTTCTCGCCGGATGGGCGCACGCTGGCGGTGGTGCTCACGATGGGGGCCGCGTCGCAGATCTACACGGTTCCGGCCGGCGGAGGACACGCCACGCCGGTGATCCGGGCAAGCAGCATCGCCACCGAACCTGTGTTCGCGCCGGATGGAAAGAGTTTGTATTTCGTCAGTGACCGCGACGGCTCTCCCCAGATCTATCAATCCGGGCTCGACGGGTCGAATCTGCGTCGCGTGACGTTCGCCGGCAGCTACAACGTGAGCCCGGCGATCAGTCCGGACGGAAAATCCCTGGCCTTCGTCTCGCGCCAGGGCAACAATTACCAACTGTGGCTGCAGGACCTGCAAAGCGGTGCCACGCGCGCATTGGGCGAAGGCCCCGACGACGGCCACCCGAGCTTCGCCCCCAACGGGCAGATCCTGGTGTACGGAGCCGGCGAACGCGGCGTGCAGGTGCTGCGCACCGTGTCCCTCGACGGCAGTGTGCGCACCACGCTGGCCGCGCCGGGGCAACAGGTGCGCGAGCCCGCCTGGGGGCCCTGGACCACGCCGGCCTGAGCCACCGCGCCAGCCCCGCCCGCGGGTCGCGGCCGATACCCGCGCCCCGATTCGCCCCCGCTGCCTGCCGTCACCGCCCCAGCATGTCTCCACTGCCCCCGCACACTCGCACCATGAACCTGATCCCGCGCATCACACCCCTGCTGGCCGCACTGGGCGCGGCCGCCGTGCTCGGAGGCTGCTCCTCCGGCGTCCCCCTGGACCAGAAGGCCCCGGTGGAAACCCAGACGGCCACGCCGGTGGGGGCCGCCACCGGCTCGGCGACCGCCAACGGCGTCGCCGGGCAAGGCGCGGCACAGAGCTCGGTGGCGGCGGTGCAGACCGGCGGCGCCGGCGCGGCAGGCGCGGGCGGCGGCATGGGCCCGACTGCCGACGTCGGGCGCAGCGTGTACTTCGGCTACGACAGCTACACCGTCGATCCGCGCTATCAGCCGACGCTCCAGGGCAACGCGCAATACCTGAGCACCCACCCGGCGGCGCACGTGCAGCTGCAGGGCAACACCGATGCACGCGGCAGCCGCGAGTACAACCTGGCGCTGGGCCAGAAGCGCGCCGACGCGGTGCGCCGCAGCCTGGAACTGCTGGGGGTCAAGCCGTCGCAGATGGAAGCCATCAGCTTCGGCAAGGAAAAGCCCAAGGCCCTCGGCAGCACCCCCGAGGATTACGCGATGAACCGGCGCGTGGACATCGTCTACCAGCCCTGAATCCCCGCCCATCAAGACCCCCCCGGAGACAGCGCCATGAAACCTCAGCCCTTCGCCCCCGGCGCGCGATTGCGTCGCGTCTGTGCCGCGCTGACCCTGGGTCTGGGCGGCCTGGCGTGGACCGGCGCGGCCCACGCCGACCTGTTCGCCGACAACGAGGCGCGCCGTGCGATCCTGCAATTGCGCGCCCAGGTGGCGCAACTGCAGCAGGCGCAACAGACCCAGCAGACCCAGCAGGCTCAGCAGTTGCAGCAGGTGCGCAACTCCATGCTCGACCTGGCCAACCAGATCGACCAGCTCAAGTCCGAGATCGCGCAGCTGCGCGGCCAGCAGGACACCACCACGCAGCAAGTCAACAGCGCGCTGTCCAAGATGCAGGCCAGCCAGACGGCGCTGAACCAGCGCCTGGCCCCGCTCGAGCCGGTACAGGTACAGCTCAACGGCAAGACGGTGACCGTGGCGCCCGCCGAGAAGGCCGCGTTCGAGCAGGCGCTGGGCAATTTCCGCAATGGGCAGTTCAGCCAGGCCAGCGCTCAGTTCCGCGGCTTCATCACGCAGTACCCGAGCAGCGCCTACCTGAACGAGGCGCGCTACTGGCTGGGCAACTCCCTGTACGGCCAGCAACGCTACAAGGACGCGGTGCAGGCCTTCCAGGATCTGATTCAATCGGCACCCAACGCCCATCGCGTTCCCGAGGCCATGTTGGGACTGGCCAACTGCCAGGTGGAGCTACGCGAGTTCAAGGCCGCGCGCATCACGCTGCAACGCCTGATCAAGCAGTACCCCGATTCGGAAGCCTCGTCGGCCGCGCGCGACCGCCTGGCCAAGCTGCGGGGCTGAGCCCGAAGCCACGACGGCGCATGCCCATGAACCCCGCACTGCCTCCGGCACCGGTGCCCGGCGCTCCCGCCGTGGTGCTGCTGTCGGGGGGCCAGGACTCGGCCACGGTGCTGGCGATGGCCCGCCACGCCGGCTATGCCTGCCACGCGTTGTCGCTGGACTACGGCCAGCGCCACCGCGCCGAACTCGATGCCGCGCGCCGGGTTGCGCTCGCGCTCGGCGCGGCGCGCCACGAGATCGTCCGGCTCGACATCGGCCGCTTCGGCGGATCGTCGCTGACCGACACGTCGATCGACGTGCCGACGGGCAGCCAGGCCGGGCGCGCAGGCATTCCCAACACCTATGTGCCGGCGCGCAACACCGTGATGCTGTCGCTGGCGCTGTCGTGGGCCGAGGCACTGGGCGGGCACGACCTGTTCTATGGCGCCAACGCGGTGGACTATTCCGGCTACCCGGACTGCCGCCCCGAATACGTGCAGGCCTTCGAACACATGGCCAACCTGGCGACCAAGGCCGGCGTCGAGGGGCTGCGCATGCGGGTGCACGCGCCGATCATCCACATGACCAAGGCCGAGATCATCCGCGAGGGCCTTCGACTCGGCGTGGATTTCGCGATCACCGTAAGCTGCTACCAGGCGGACGAGCAAGGCCGCGCCTGCGGCGAATGCCCGTCGTGCCGTATTCGCGCCGCCGGTTTCGAAGCCGCCGGCGTCCCCGATCCCACCCGCTACCGCGCTGCCTGAGCCGCGCGACCCGGCCTTTCGCTGCGGCCATGCCCACCGACTCACCCCTGTCCATGACGGCCCTCACCCACGCGGTGCTGGGTAGTACGTTCCTGATCAGCGTCGCGTTCGGCGCGCTGATGCACCGCACGCAGTTCTGCACCATGGGATCGGTGGCGGACATCGTGAACTTTGGCGACTGGACCCGCATGCGCATGTGGATCCTGGCCATCGGCGTGGCCACGCTGGGCACCACCTGGCTGGCCGCCAGCGGGCAGATCGACCTGCACCAGAGCATCTACACCACCCCCGACCTGCTGTGGCTGTCGGCGCTGGTGGGCGGCTTGCTGTTCGGCATCGGCATGGTGCTGGCCTCGGGCTGCGGCAGCAAGACCCTGGTACGCCTGGGCAGCGGCAGCCTGAAGGCGCTGGTGGTGTTCGTGATGCTCGCCATCGGTGCCTATGCGACCTTGCGCGGCATCACCGCCGAGCCCCGCGTGTACCTGCTCGACCGCGTGTCCGTGCACCTGGCAGGCGCCCAGGACCTGCCTTCGCTGCTGGCACGTCACACCCCACTGTCGGCCCGTGCCTGGCTGCTGTTGCTGGGCGACGGCGTCGGCCTGGGGCTGAGCCTGTGGGCGCTGTGGAAACGCGACGGACGCGATGCGCGCCTGTTGCTCGGCGGCGCGGGCATCGGCGCGCTGGTGGTGGGCCTGTGGTGGGTGTCGGGGCATCTGGGCTTCGTCGCCGAGGATCCTCAGACCCTGGCCGCCGTGTACGTGGGCAGCGCGACCAACCACATGGAATCCTTCACCTTTGTCTCGCCGCTGGCATCGACCCTGAACTGGCTGCTGCTGTACAGCGATGCCAGCAACGTGCTCAACATCGGCATCGTGTCGGTGTTCGGCGTGATCGCCGGCTCGGCGCTGCATGCGCTGGCCACCCGGCGCTTTCGCTGGGAGGGCTTCGCGGGCGTCGAGGACACGGCCAACCACATGGTGGGCGGCCTGCTGATGGGCATCGGCGGCGTGACCGCGCTGGGATGCACCGTGGGCCAGGGCATCACCGGTGTTTCCACGCTGTCGCCCACCAGCTGGCTGGCGCTGGCGTCGATCATCGCCGGCGGCGTGATCGGCGTGAAATACCAGGCCTGGCGCCTGGACCAGATGGCGTGAGCACCGCGCCCGCCCCCGACGCACCCGATGTGCAGCGCCGCTTCGGCGGCATCGCGCGCCTGTACGGAGACGCCGGCCTGCATCGCCTGCAAGCCGCGCACATGGTGGTCATCGGAGTCGGCGGAGTCGGCTCCTGGGCCGCCGAGGCCCTCGCGCGCAGCGGTGTCGGAGAACTCACGCTGATCGACCTCGACCACGTCGCCGAATCCAACATCAACCGGCAGGCCCAGGCGCTGGGGTCGACGCTGGGGCAGGCCAAGGTACGCGCGCTGGCGCAGCGCCTGCTCGACATCAACCCCGAGTGCCGGGTACACGAGGTGGAGGAGTTCATCACCGCGGAGAACCTGGCCGGCTTGCTGCCGCGGCACTGCGACGCGCTGCTGGACTGCTGCGACCAGGTGCGCGCCAAGGCCGCAGTCGCGGCACACGCGCTGCGCACGCGCACACCCATCGTCGTGTCGGGAGCGGCCGGCGGCAAGCGCCTGGCGCAGCATGTGCGCATCGCCGACCTGGCCGACGTGCGCGGCGACCCGCTGTTGTCCAAACTGCGCTACCGCATGCGGCGAGAGCACGAGGCCCCCCGTCACGGCCCGATCGGCCTGCCCTGCGTGCATTCCGACGAGCCCCAGGCCGCGCTGCTGCAGGGCGCGGCCTGCGCTGCGCCTGCCGACGCCGGCGCCGGGCTCAACTGCGCCGGCTACGGCTCGAGCGTGATGGTCACCGCAACCTTCGGCATGGCCGCGGCGGGTGCCGCGGTCGAGGCGGTCGCGCTGCGGCGCGAACACAACACCGACCGCCCGGCCGTCGCGACCAGGCGTGATGCGCTTTGTTATGATTGAACGTTTCTGCAGGGGTCGTTAGCTCAGTCGGTAGAGCAGCGGACTTTTAATCCGTTGGTCGCGTGTTCGAGTCACGCACGACCCACCAGCATTTGCGAAGCCCCCGGCGTCATGCGCCGGGGGCTTTTTTGTCGCCTTGTGCCGCGCGACGCGACGCGCCGAGCATCGCCTGATCGGTCGCCTCGAGCGGTCCGCGAATCGCCCCGGACGCCGAACGGGACCGGGATCGGGATCGATGCGCGACCGGACGGGTCCACCGGCGGCGGGGGGCATTGCGCTCGCGCTTGCCGGTGCGGCCGAGCACCCACCTTGACGGACCCGGGACCCGCGTTGATGATGGTTTCGACCCCGCGACGCACCGGCTACTCCCCCTCGGCGGACAAGGTCGGCGCGCCAGGCAGCCGTACCCGGAGGACCTCGCCGTGCTCGTACGCAAGATCGTCGTGTTAGGAATCACGCTGTCGGCGGCTGCATGGAACGTGAGCGGCCACTGCGCTGCGGCGCCGGACCAGGCAAGCATCAACCGCGAAGCCGCGCAGGGCTCCGCCGCCGACCGAAAGGCCATGATCCAGGCCCTGGAGCCCAGGCTGCAGCGCATCAAGGCCGCCGACCCGGCGCAGTACCAGCGGGAAATGGCGCTGCAAAAGGAGTTCAACTCCGCGACCGCGGGACTTTGCAACGAGTACGCAAGAATCGACCACGGGTCTTCGACCGATCTGTGCGTATCGCTGTGTCACCAGTACCTGTACAACTACCGCACGAGGCAAGCCCGGCAGATCGACGCCTCGACCCTGACCGTGAACAACTCGCCGATGCCCAAGGCTTCCTACTCGGCAAAATACTTCCATGGCTTTGCCAGCGACCTGTGCTCGAGCATGCCCCCGGGCGTGTGGAAGCATCGGTCCGCGCCGAAGGATTGCGCGCAGGCCGTGGGCAACGACATCGAGCACGCCATCGCCGGGCTGATCTACGACCCGCGGCAAGAAGGCAATGTCTGCGCGGGCTTCGGCCTGCCGCAGTAGCTTGCCGGCCAGGCCCGCGCAACGCGCGGGCGCTTCAGAGCGTGCCGGGGTACGCGCCGCCGTCGAGCACGATGTTCTGGCCGGTGACGAAGCCCGCCGAAGCGCCGCAAAGAAACGCGCAGGCGGCACCGAACTCCGCAGGGTCGCCAAAGCGACCGGCCGGATTCTCCGCCGCGCGCCTGCCCAGGATCTCGTCGGCCGTCACTCCAGTCGCCGCCGCCTGCCCGCGCGCGACGGCCGCCAGGCGGTCGGTGGCGAAGGGCCCCGGAAGCAGGTTGTTGATGGTGACGTTGCGGCGCACGGTCTTGCGCGCCAGGCCGGCGACGAAGCCGGTCAGGCCGCTGCGCGCTCCGTTGGACAGCCCCAGCACGTCGATGGGCGCCTTGACCGCCGCCGACGTGATGTTGACGATGCGCCCGAAGCCCCGCTCCATCATGCCGTCGACCGTCGCCTTGATCAACTCGATCGGCGTCAGCATGTTGGCGTCGATCGCCTGGATCCAGTCGTCGCGACTCCAGTTGCGAAAGTCCCCCGGGGGCGGCCCGCCGGCGTTGTTGATCAGGATGTCCACCGCGCCGGCGACTTCCAGCGCCTGCGCGCGCCCCTGCGGGGTCGTGATGTCGCCCACCACCTGCCTGACCTCGACGCCGTAGCTGCGGCGAATCTGTTCGGCGGTCTCGGCCAGCGCCTGCTCGCCACGCGCCGTCAGGGTCACGTGGACCCCCTCGGCGGCCAAGGCGATGGCACAGGCCCGCCCCAGGCCCTTGCTCGATGCACACACGAGCGCGCGGCGCCCTGCGATTCCCAGATCCATGAAACGGTCCTTTGCCTGACCCAGCCGGCACCCGGGCGCACCGTTCGCCGGTGCACCTTCGGTGCGGCATCCCCTCTCGCGGAGGGCCCAGGGCAGCATGGTACGCAGCGAAGCCGAAACGCTGCACGCCCGCCGGCGGCTGGCGCATCGAGCCCGCCATCGAGCCGGCGCAACGGCCCGCGCTGCGGCGCCGCCGCCGGCTCGGCCCGGCACAGGGCGCTTCAGGTCCCGTTCAGCAGCGCGAGCTCCTGCTCGCCCAGGTAGCACCACCCCCCCTCGGGCAGCCCCAGCGCCTGCAGGCGCAGCCCGCCGATGGCCACGCGCTGCAGCGCCTCGCAATGATTGCCGGCGGCGGCCAGCATGCGCTTGACCTGGTGGTACTTGCCCTGCTCGAGGCTGATGGCGATGCGATGCGGGCCGATCTGCTCGCACTGCGATGCCGCCAGCGCGGCCGGCTCGTCATGCAACTGCACCCCGGCGAGCAGCGCCGACACGAGTTCGGGCGTGACGGGGTCGTGGGTATCGGCCACGTAGTGCTTGGGCACCTTGCGCCTGGGCGACGACTGGGCATGGATGAACGCCCCGTCATCGGACAGCAGCAACAGGCCGGTGGTGTCGTGGTCCAGGCGCCCCACGGGCTGCACTTCGCGCCAGCGCATGGGCTCGGGAAGCAGGCTCAACACGCCGGGATGGTGGCTGGGCCGGCGCGAGCACTCGTAGCCGGGCGGCTTGTTCAGCGCCAGGTACACGTGCTCGCGGTAGGTCCAGGGCTCGCCGAACACGCTGAACTCCAGGCCTGAGGGGTCGACCGCCATGCCCGGGTCGTCGACCGCCTGACCCGCCACGAGCACGTGGCCCCCGGCGATCAACTGCTGGCAGTGCCTGCGGGTTCCGAAGCCTTGGGACTGCAGCAGCTTGTCCAGGGTCATCCGCGCCATGGCCCGGCCCACGAATCAATGCGCGCGCGCACGCATGCGCAGCCTGGCCTCGAACGCGTCGCCGGGCAACGCGGCATCGAACAGGAAGCCCTGGGCCTGGTCGCAGCCCATCTCGCGCAGGCGCGTCATCGTGGGCTCGTCCTCCACGCCCTCGGCCACCACGGACAGGCTCAGCGCATGGGCCATCTGGATCACGGCGCTGACGATGGCCGCCGCGTCGGCATCGTCGGTGAGCCCGCGCACGAAGGTCTGGTCGACCTTGAGCCGGTCGACATCCAGGCGACGCAGATACGCCAGGCTGGAATAGCCGGTGCCGAAGTCGTCGATGGAAATGCGCAGGCCCGAGCGCTTGAGCTCGGCCAGCACGGCGCGCATCTGCTCGGCGTCATCCATGAACACGGACTCGGTCAGCTCCACTTCGAGCTGCGTAGCGTCCAGCCCGTGGCGAGCAAGGGCCTCGGCCACGACCGCGGCGAAACCACCGCGGCGCATCTGCACCACCGAGACGTTCACGCTCAATGCAACGTCGCCCAGGCCCAGCTTCCTCCAGCGCGCGGCATCGGCGCATACGCGGTCGACCACCCAGGCGCCGATGTCGACGATCAGCCCGGTGCGCTCGGCTACCTCGATGAACCTCCCGGGGGGCACCAGCCCGCGTTCGGGGTCCCGCCAGCGCAGCAGGGCCTCGGCCCCCACGAGCTCGCCGCTGGCGAGGTCGATCTGCGGCTGGTAATGCACCTCGAATTCCTGCTGCGACAGCGCGCGGCGCAGGCCCTGCGCGATCCAGAAATGCTCGCGCGCCCGTTCGTTGGCACCCGCCGTCGCGTAGCGCACGATATTCTTTCCCGAGCCCTTCGCCTGCTGCAGCGCGGCCGCCGCCTGCCCCAGCAGGTCGTCGAAGCTCGCAGCGTCGTCGGGGAACTGCGCGACCCCTTGCGACAGCGTCAGCTGCAAGGTCGTGGCGCCGACGCCGAAAGGCTGGCTCATCGCCGTGGAAATGCGCTCGCACAGACTGGCGATGGAGTCGACATCGGTGGCCGACGAGCTCAAGACCAGGAACTCGTCGGCGCTCCAGCGGCACACGCTCTCGGCATCGCCGAGCACGCCGCGCAGGCGCTCGGCGATCTCGCGCAGGACATGATCTCCTGTGCCGAGCCCGAAGGTCTCGTTCACG
Organism: Pseudomonadota bacterium; assembly: GCA_021847345.1. GTDB lineage: Bacteria > Pseudomonadota > Gammaproteobacteria > Burkholderiales > Burkholderiaceae_C > Thiomonas_A. The sequence continues at coordinate 10,147 of JAJZTW010000038.1, read as the reverse complement.
GAACGGAAGTCGTCCACGTTGAGGCAGCTCAGCGTGACTGCGGAGCCTCCCTGGAGCAGGCTTTCGCAGCGGGTGCGAAACAGCATGCGGTTGGGCAGGCCGCTGAGCGCGTCGTGGGTCGACAGGTGCTGGATGGCGTTCTCGGCCGCCTTGGCCTGGCTGAGGTCGTTGAACACGCCGAGGTAGTTCGTCACCGCACCGTCGGAGCCGTGGATGGCCTTGATCGAAAGCCATTCGGGATGGACCTCGCCGTCCTTGCGTCGGTTCCAGATCTCGCCGCTCCACGCTCCGGTCTCGCGCAGGCTGGTCCACATCGCGGCGTAGAAGGCCTCGCCGTGCAAGCCGGAGGCGAACAGCGACGGGTTGCGGCCGAGCAGCTCCTCGCGCGTGTAACCGACGATCCCGCACATGCCCGGGTTGACCTCGACGATGCGCAATTGGTTGTCGGTGACCAGCATGCCCTCCCGCGCGGAGTCGAAGGCCCGGCCGTACAGCCGCAGGCTGTCCTGCCACCTGGCGTGCGACAACACGATCCCCACAAGCGTCGCGCCGGTCTCCAGCAGCTTGCGGTGGAACGAGCCGGGCGAGCGCGGCTCGAAACTCGACAACGCGAAGGTGCCGATGATCTGTCCGGCGTCGTCGTACACCGGCACCGACCAGCACGCGCAGAGATTGAAGTCGTAGGCGATCTGCCGCAGGTCGGTCCAGCGGGGGTCGCTGAAGGTGTTGCTGACGAACTGCGGCTTGCCCTGGTAGATCACGTTGCCGCACGACCCGCCGCCAGGCCCGGGCTGCAGGCCGTTCAGACGCATGACTGCCGCGGCGGGAACGCTCGGCGACGAGTACACGTACATCTTGCGGTCGTCGGGGTGCAGCAGCATCACCGTGCCCACCGCGTTCGGCAGCAGCATCTCGGCCAGGTGGCAGATGTCGCTGACCATGGCCCGCGAGTCGCGGCTGCCCAGCACGGCGCGCAGGATCGACTGCTGGTACTCGAGAATCGACTGCTGCTCCTCGGCGCTGAGGCTGATCTCCTCGCCCGGGTCCTGGCTCACTGCTTCCTGTCTTGCTCTCATCGTCGGCATGGCGGTACCACTGCAAAGCGGGCGGGCCGGCCGGCCCTGTCGGCCGCCGGGCGCTCCCATGGCTGGGCGCCCGCCGCTCCCGGCAAGGCCGTTCGGAACATGCCGCGAGCGTGGCTCGGGCGCCCGCGAAACCCTGCTTGTGAAGCTCAGCTTAGCGGAACTCTGAATCCGGCCATTGCTCCGCATGATCGAATATGTCTGGAAGACTGGCGGGGATATCCGCAGATCGCGCGACAAAACACCGACTCGCTGGTGGACACTTCGTCTGCGCCGCGACGCTGCCGACGCCCGTCGCCCATTGCGCCTACGATTCCACCCTGCTCTTGTCCACGACAACCCGCCCACACCCATGCCCCTTCCAAGCACTCGTGTTGCCATTGTCGGCGGCGGCCTCAGCGGACTCGTGGCGGCCTTGCTGCTCGAGCAGCAAGGCATTCGCGACGTGGTGCTGTTCGAGGCACGCGACGTGCTCGGCGGCCGCATCCTGTCGGTCGATGCAAGCGGCCGCGTCGCGGACTGCGGCGCCCCCGCGCTCGACCGCTTCGACCTTGGTCCGACCTGGTTCTGGCCCGACTACCAGCCGCAGCTCGACCGACTCTTGGACTCGCTCGGCCTGCAGCGCTTCGAACAGTTCGAGCATGGCGACATGCTGGCCGAACGCTCGCCCCACGAGGCGCCCAGGCGCATGCGCGGCTACACCAGTTCACCGACTTCCATGCGCCTGAGCGGCGGCACCGGCGCGCTCGTCGCCGCGCTGCGCGCCCGGCTCGACCCCGAGCGCATTCGGGTCGCCCATACCGTACGCCGTCTGCGGCGCGCGGCATCGCAGGTCGAACTCGACATCGAAGGCGCCGACGCAGCAACGACGACCTGGCGCGCCGAGCAGGTCCTGCTGGCGTTGCCGCCGCGCCTGGCGGCGACCCGCATCGAGTTCGAACCGCCGCTGCCCCCCGAACTCGCGCGCGCCTGGCTTGCCACTCCGACCTGGATGGCGCCGCACGCCAAGTACGTGGCCATCTACGACACCCCGTTCTGGCGCGAGCAGGGCCTGTCCGGAGCGGCGCAAAGCAGCCATGGGCCGATGGTGGAAATCCACGACGTGTCCATGCCCGGCGGACACGCCGCGTTGTTCGGCTTCCTCGGCGTGCCCGCGCGGGTGCGGCGAGGCGTCCCCGACGATGTGCTGCGCGCGCATTGCCGCGCGCAGCTCGGGCGCCTGTTCGGCGAGCGCGCCGCCACGCCGTTGGCCGATGCGCTGAAGGACTGGGCCGCCGACCCGCTGACCGCCACCGACGACGACCAGGACGCGGCCGGCCACCACGCCGCGGCCCCGCCGATCCGCCCGGCGAGCGGCCCATGGAGCGCCTGCCTGGGCGGCATCGGCAGCGAGTGGTCGCGCGAGTTCCCGGGCTATCTCGCGGGCGCGGTCGACGCTGCCGCTCGCGGCGTGCGCGAGTGCCTGGACGCCCTGCCCCCGGTGTCACAGCCTGCTGCATGAAGCCCGGTTACCGAGGCGTGCGGGGGACCGGCCCGAGCAGCTCGAGCTCGTCGAGCGCGCCGCGCGCATGAGCGCCTGCACCTGCTCGGCACCGACGATTCGGATGCTCAGCGGGCCCCCTCCGAAGGGCTCACCCCAGGATTTTCCGGGGCCGTCAGCGGCGACCAGGGAATCGACGGCGGCCGGCTAGCCGCGACGCGAGGGCCTAGCTGGAACGTCGTCGCGCAGCCTCGCACACGATGAATCGAACTCCATCGGAACGCGGGGACCGCTCCCGCCATGCCGCCTCGGGCGGCAGGCCCGCGGATCGCGCCGGGAAAACCAGCGATTCGCATTTTTCATATTCGAAAAACTGAATCACTTCGACAGCGCCATGCAACCGGAAGCCGTCAACCATGCGGCGGCGCCGATGGAGCAATCCCGGTTACTTCAATGCCCTGTGAAACACAATACTTACGCGTGGCGAAAAGTTCTGATCCAATCGTCGGGCGTGGAATCACCTGATTTTCGGACGGACAGTTGTTCTGTATATCCACGGGACGACATTTCCTCGGCTCGGCGCTCCGGCCAGCGCGCGCCCCCTACGGAGTACTGGACATGGCCGTGACCCGCGACGCGTTGTGGCTGGCGATGATCGCCCTGGCGGTCCTGAGCACGTTCGGGCTGCGGGGCCTGAGCCGCCGGCGGACCCAGCAGCGAATGGTCAGCGAGCGTTCCCTGTCGGCGCTTCTCGACGACGTAGGCGCCTACGTCTACATCAAGGACCTGGACCTTCGCTATCGGTACGTGAACCGGAAGGTCGTCGAATGGTTCGGGCGCCCGGTGGACTCCATTCTCGGTCTGCGCGACCAGGATTTTTTCGACTCAGCCACTGCAGAGCACCTTCGCAGCACCGATGAACGCGTGCTGCAGCAAGGACAGCGCATCACGGTCGAGGAGCAGAATCGGCAGCAGGCAGGGCAGCTGCCACGCACCTTCCTGTCCGTGAAACAACCGCTGCGCGATCAGCAGGGACGCATCCATGGGCTGTGTGGAATCTCCACCGACATCACGGACCTCAAGCTCAGCGAGCAGAAGATCCGGCATCTCGCCGTCCACGATTCACTGACCGGGCTGCCGAACCGGACCTTGCTTCTGGATCGGATCCATCAAGCCTTCCAGCACTTCGGGCGTTCGCGCAGCGATGGAGCGCTTTTGTTCATCGACCTTGACCATTTCAAATTGCTCAATGACACGATGGGACACGCGAAGGGGGACCTGTTGCTCAAGCAGGTCGCTGCGCGCCTGGGGCGTTGTCTGCGCCAGGACGATACCCTGGCACGACTGGGGGGGGACGAATTCGTATTGCTGGCGGAAAATCTGGGGCGGGACTTCGCCGACGTCACCGTGGGTGTCAAGGTCCTCGCAGAAAGGCTGCGCCATGAACTCTGCGCCGAGCCGATGGAACTGGACGGCGAGCAGTACTTCGCCAGCGCCAGCATCGGGGTCGCGTTGATGTCCTATGTCAGCGGGGGCACCAGCGCTTCGCCCGCGGACGAACTGCTCAAACGAGCGGACATGGCGATGTACGAGGCCAAGGCCGCCGGGCGCAATCAGGTCAAGTGCTTCGACCCCAGCATGCAGCGAGCGCTCCATCGCCGGGCCGAACTGGAATTCCTGATCCAGGAGGGGCTGCGACTGGGCCAGTTCCAACTCGCCTACCAACCGGTCGTGGACGAGAATGGGGGCGTGCTCGGAGCCGAGGCACTGGCGCGCTGGCCACACCCCGAGAAGGGGGCGATCGCGCCCGGCGAATTCATCGCCGCGGCCGAAACCAGCGGCCAGATCCTCGCACTCGGAGCGTGGATCCTTCGCGCCGCGTGCGCGCAACTGGCGGCCTGGGGGCGGTCCGTCGACACACGGGAACTGACCCTGTCGGTGAACATCAGCGCACGCCAGGTGCACCAATACGACTTCGTCGAACAGGTCGCCGAGGTGCTGCGACAAAGCGGGGCCGATCCCCGCCGCCTCGAGCTCGAATTGACGGAGTCCGTGTTCGCGCACGACTTCGAAATCGTTTCCGAAAAAATGCGCAGCCTGCAGCGAATCGGTGTGCGTTTTTCGCTGGACGACTTCGGAACCGGCTATTCGTCGTTGACCTACTTGAAGCGCCTGCCGTTCCACCAGATCAAGATCGATCAATCCTTTGTCCGCGACCTGTTGCACGACGAGAACGATGCGGCCATCATCCGCGCGGTCCTGATCCTCGGCGAAAGCCTGGGGCTGGAAGTCGTCGCCGAGGGGGTGGAGACGGCAGCGCACTTCCAGGCGTTGCGGCACCTCGGTGGCCGGCGTTTCCAGGGTTACCTGTTCGGACGCCCAGGCAGGGCCGAGGAGGTGCGGCGCACCGCGGTCCCTGTGCCCTGAGCCTTGTCGCGCCGGCCCGCTGCGCGGCGTGCCCGATGCAGCCCGGGCCCAGACTGATGCTGCTCTGTTCCATCCGGCAACATCGGCACGGCCGATGCGCTCGCCTTCGTGGACGCCATGCTGGCAGCCCCCGGTGTCGAGTTGGCACCCCTCGGCCCGGAATGGGCGAGAGTGCGGCAGTTGTGCCTGGACAAGCAGCTATCCGGCAACGACCTTCCCGATGCCTGGCTGGCAGCCGCCGTGGACCAACTGGGCGAACATCTGGTGAGCTTCGATCGCGACTTCAGGAAACTGCTGCCGCGTTCGCGGTTCACGCACTTGAAAGCTTGATCACGTACGCGCGCAATGCCGAAGCTGGCTGCCGACCGCCGACCCGGTCGGGAGAAGCTCTGCAACGCGCTGAAGCCCGGAGCCAAGCCGCGATTCGACACCCTCCTGCGCGTCTGCCGGGCAATGGGGGGCGCCCTGCCCCGAACCCTCGCCATGTGAGGCCTTTCAGGGCGTTCCGTAGCATCGAATGCATGGCGATAGAATGCTGTCATCGCATCCACTTTCTTGAAATGCTGCCATGGCCATTCTGACGGTTCGAAATCTCCCGGACGAGGTCCATCGCGCACTGCGGGTGCGCGCGGCGCAACACGGCCGCAGCACCGAGGCCGAGGTTCGCGACATCCTGGAGCGCGCAACAAAACCCGAAGGTCGACTCAAACTCGGCTCGCTGCTCGCGTCGATCGCTCGGGAAGCCGGCGGCTTGACCGACGCCGAATTCGAGCAGTTCAGCCAACTCCGGGACAAGACGCCCGCCGTGCCACTGAGCATCGAATGATCCTCGTCGACACCAACGTCCTTTCCGAACTGTGGCGGGTCGCACCCGATCCCGGAGTGTTGTCCTGGGTCGACGCGCAGGCCATGGAAACGCTGCACCTGTCGGCGATCACCGTGGCCGAGTTGCGCTTCGGCGTGGCCAGCATGCCCGAAGGTCGGCGACGCTCGATCTATCAGGACCGTCTGGAACGCGAGGTCCTGCCAGCCTTCACGGGCCGCGTTCTGCCCTTCGACCTCGATGCGTCGCAGGCCTACGCAACCCTGATGGCCCGGGCGCGACGCGAGGGCAAGGCCATCAGCACGGCGGACGGCTACATCGCCGCAACCGCCGCCTCGCGCGCATTGATGGTCGCCACGCGCGACGTGGCGCCGTTTCAGGCGGCCGGCGTCAAGGTCATCAACCCGTGGGATGCGTAGGCAAGTCGCGGCGAGACGCTTGCGCCATGGTCGTGTCCGGCATGAAGGTGAATGCCTCGGAGCCGCTGCGCCAGTGGTACCCCTCTCGGAGTACCGCAGGAACCTGGGAATCGTTGCTTAACCCGTCCACGATTTCTGCCGCACCTCCGTGGGTCAGTTTTGCATCGGCGGTGACAGAGTTACACCACTTCACGGGACGCGACCGTAGAGCGCCCGACCCACAGAAGATCCCCGGCATATTCCGTTACGAAATCCGCATGACACGCTTCGTGAGAAGAGGCGATGGCTGTGCTCGAGTTCCGAAAACCTTAGAGGTCGTGGTCCGGGAGGCGGATTGGACCATCCTTCATTTCATGTATTACTGAAATGCTATCCATTGACACCGCCGATTTTCAACTTCAGATGCGCCCCGTTGCGACGCAGCGCGAGGAGCCTGGTGGCCCGTATCTTGAGTGGCTCGATGTGTGGATCAAGATTGAAGTGCCGGGGATCCAGGCGGAGGGGGCATGGAGCGTGATGCCCGGCGAGTTGCGGGGCTTTCTGCAACAGATCCAGTCGATGCATGCACAGCTTCGGCCGGGACAGCATGCGGAACTCGCAGGCGTTGAGGCTGGCTTCAACCTGCGAGTGGAAGTACTGGACAGAGGCGCGATCATCGGCGATTGGCGCTTTCAGCCCTCCCCCCCGGATGGAGCGTGCATTACGGGGCATTGTGGTCTGGACCAGTCTCACCTGCCGGGATGGATGCAAGGAATCGAGTCTCTTCTGGCATACATCCCATCGAATAAGTCTGCGTAGTTGATCTGCCCCCAGTAGGCGCACCAGCGCGACGCCAGAAGCCGGCAGCCCTGCACCATTTCCGCGCCTTCGGCCGCGGATGAAAGGCAGGGCTGGACGCCCGCTGGAAGATCGGGGCCGCGCCCTGTCACCAAGCGAGCGGTACGGCACGCTCAATCCCTCGACACGAGCCAGCCTCACAACCCCACGGAAACCGCAATGCGCAAACGACGAAGCCCGGCGCTTGGCCGGGCTTCGTCGTTCAGTGCTTGGTGGCGAGTCGCGCCCGATCCCGGCGTGTTGTCCTGGGTCGACGCGCAGGCCATGGAAACGCCGCACCTGTCGGCGATCACCGTGGCCGAGTTGCGCTTCGGCGTAGCCGGCATGCCCGAAGGTCGGCGGCGCTCGATCTATCAGGACCGTCTGGAACGCGAGGTCCTGCCAGCCTTCACGGGCCGCGTTCTGCCCTTCGATCTCGATGCATCGCAGGCCTATGCGAATCTGATGGCGCAGGCCCGACGCGAGGGTAAGTCGATCAGCGCAGCGAATGGCTACATCGCCGCAACCGCCGCCTCGCGGGCATGGATGGTCGTCACGCGCGACGTGGCGCCGTTTCAGGCGGCCGGCGTCAAGGTCATCAACCCGTGGAATGCGTAGGCAAGTCGCTGCGAGACACTGGCGCCATATGCTACATACAGAATTCTGTATGATTGATACATGAAGACCACGCTCGACCTCAACGACCAGCTTCTCGCCCATGCGAAGGCGCTGGCGGCTCAACAGCGCACCAGCCTGACCCGCATCATCGAGGAAGGGCTGCAGCTGCGGCTGCGCGCCAAGGTCCCTGGCGCCGACAGCTCAGGGAAGAAGTTGCCGGTATTCCACGGGCGCGGCGGCCTCGTCGAAGGCGTGGATCCGACAAGCAACAAGGCCCTTCTCGCGGCACTCGGCGATGACGCCTGACGTCAACGTTCTCGTTGCGGCCTCGCGCAGCGACCATCCGCATCATCGGGTGGCACGCGCATGGCTGGAGCAGGCGCTTGCGACCGCGCAGAGCGGTGGCACGCTGACCTTGATGCCGATGGTCCTGTCCAGCCTGCTGCGCCTGGTCACGAGCCCGAAGATCTTCCTTCAACCGACACCCACGGCCGATGCGGTCGCTTTCGTGGACGCCATGCTGGCAGCCCCCGGTGTCGAGTTGGCGCCCCTCGGCCCGGAATGGGCGAGGCTGCGACAGTTGTGCCTGGACAAGCAGCTCTCCGGCAACGACCTTCCCGATGCATGGCTGGCCGCCGCCGTGGAACAACTGGGCGAACATCTGGTGAGCTTCGACCGCGACTTCAGGAAACTGTTGTCGCGTTCGCGGTTCACGCACTTGAAGGCCTGATCACGCGCCGCCTGCTCCCTGAAACAGGCGAGGCAGATCGCTCAAGACCTCTGGCGATTGCGCCACGAAGAGCTGCTGCTTGCCCCTGTACTCACCCAGGGCGCGCAACGTCGCCAGTTGCAGCGCGTCGAAGCGACGCCTGGCGAGGTACTCTGGCGAGAGTGCTTGCATGCAGCAGCACCCGGACGAGGAAGAATGGGGCAATACTACTGAAAATTGGGGTATTTTTGATCTTCATTGCCCCATTAAGCCAATGATGCCCCCAATCATCCCTAGGGGATCAGCGTGCGGACTCCGGTCCATACCGCCCCGCATGGCCGCGCTTGCAGCGTTGGACGCGCGGGGACCCGCTGACGACAGGATGACATGCCGGCGCCGGCTGAGACCAGCGCCTGCTTTGGCCGACACCGGCCAGGGGACTACGTCATTGCATGCTGCTTCCGATGGAGCACGAGCCCGATCAGCAGGAAGGCCGGCAACACGGACCCAACGAATACGCGAGATGGCGTCGAAACCTGCAGCAGCGCGCCGAGGACAACCGGCAGAAGCGCGCGCTGGAGCACCGTCTGCATCGCCATCCGGCCACCCCAGGATCGCGCGTCGTCCGGACACCGCAGCCGCAGGAACAGCCGCGCGCGCTGCTTGATGCGCAAGGCACTCAAGGAAAATCCGATGAAGGCGCCTGCCAACAGCATCCATGGGGTGCTTCCGATCCAGAACACGAGGAAACCGGCGAGCAACATCGCCGTCAACACCCCATCGCGCAGACTGGCCAATGCCCAGCGCGTGTAGGCGCCGATGGCCCCCAGGGATCCGACGATGCAAAGTATCTCGAGGATCGCATAGTCCGCGAACCCCATGCGCCTTTCGTGGTGCATCAGGAATGGTGCCAGGAAATTGAAGACGCCAACCAGCACCCCGAGCAGCATCAACAGCGTGAAAGCCCTGTCCGAGCTTGGGGGCTCCGAAGCACACCACTTGGCGGTGACGACCGCGGCGTCGCGAGATGGGACGACGAGGACACTCGAAGCCATCCACTGCACGGCCAACCCCAAGGCCGAAACAGCGGCCGCAATGACGAGCGCGCCGAAATATCCAAACCACTGAAACGAAAAGCCCGAGACGGCCGCACCAGCGAACATCGCGAACTGCACACCCAGCATCTGCGCACGAGCGATCAGCGCGTGCCGCTCCCGCGGCAGCCTCATCGCGAGCGTTCCGCTGATGGTCTCAACGCTGAAGACCGTGCAGGCACCGGCAAGCGAAAACACGAGCAAGACGGCGTAAGCAACTACTCGCACGCCCAGGTTCTCGGCAAGCGGCACGGCTGCCAGACAGATCACAAGGCCGAGCCCCCGTGCAAGCAGAAGTACGCGTGTCTCGTCGACTCGTGGCGATGCCCGCCGAATTCGTCCCAAAAGTGGTGGGAGCAACGCACCCAGACCCAGGATCACACCCACCTGCAAAGCATGATCTGTCCGAGCGGAAAGCACCCAAAGCGAAGCGATGCAGGCGATGGTGTCAGCGCTCACATAGAGGGCGTTCAGGGCGAACAGGATGCCCACTTCTTCTCCACCCGCCCCATCGCCTCGAGATGCCATCGGCTTCGTGACAAAGGTTCCGTGGAGGGTTCCGTGCTTCTGTGTGGCTTCGACACGCACTTCTTCAGCGAGTTCCCATGGCTGGACAAATCCCCATACGCCAAGGGCCCATGCGAAGACGCCAAAGGCATTGCCCGCGCCATGCATATTC
>JAJZTW010000037.1 GCA_021847345.1 Pseudomonadota bacterium | reverse complement strand
CAGCAGGTGCTCGAAGATCTGGTAGGCGCGGGTCATCGACTGCACCTTGCGTTCGATCGCCTGTTCCTGGATCGCGCCGCGCGCGCGGCGCAGGTATTCCAGGATGCCGTCGAGCCCGAGCACGAGCAGACGATCTTCCTGCACGCCCTGCTGGCCCACCTGGCGGTAGGCATTCAGCGCCATGACTGCATTCATGTTTCAAGCCTCCTTGCTTGAGATTCAACCGCTGGTCGACGACGAGTTACTGCCGTTGTAAAACGAACTCAGGTACTGTCCGACGGACTGCAACTGCGCCACCTGCACCTGCATGGCGTTGAACTGCTGCTGCAGCAGCGCGGTCTGCGCGGCCGCGCTGTTCTGCAACTGGGTGATCTGCTGGTTGATGCCAGTGATGGTGTTGTTCAGGCCGCTCGTGGCCGCCGCAACGAACCCGGACTTGCTGTCCAAAGCCACGCTGAGCAAGGCGTTCATCTGTTGATACACGCCCTGGCTGAGCGTGAGGGTGCCGATGTTGCCGGTGGCCTGCCCCGCCACCAAGATCTGAAGGCCAAGCGCGGCGCCCGGACCGGAAACCGTAAGATTTTGGCCCGAGCCGCTGGCGGCCTGACCGTTGATGCTGCCAGCGACATCTGTGCCGGCAGCGTTCAAGGCCGTGGTACCTATTCCGCTTCCGCCCGAAGCCACGTTCGACACCACGCTGAAACTCTGCGCACTGCCGTAGGCGGCGGTCTGAAGCTCCAGGCTGCCATTGTTGTTGAGGGCGGTAATCTGGCCCAGACCTTGCTGGCTCAGAGTGGCGTTGATGGTCGCTACAGCGGCATCGAGAGACGAGCCGGAACTCAGGTTCACCGCCACGCTGGTCGAACCCGACGTGATGGTCAAGGTCTCGGCACTGCTCAGACCGCCGCTGGCAAAGGCGCTCGCGGCGGTGAAGGTCGCCTGCGTGGCAGGCGCCGAGATGTTCACAGCGTAGGTCCCGGGCTGGGAATCGGCGGTAGCCGAGACAAAGCTCACGTTGGCGTTGCTTGACGTGCCCACCTGCCCGAAAAGCCCGGCCACCGCGTTGTAGTTGGCGTTCAATGCCTGCGACAACTTGCCCGAGTCAAGCGACAGCGTGCCATCCTGGGCAAGATTGATACCCACCGCTCCGAGCGATGCATAGCTGCTACCGACCGTCGTGCCCACGCCCTGGCCGCTGATCAGGTTCAGCAGCTGCGTGCGCAGGCCCTCGATACCGGCGTTGCCGATCAATGGGCCAACTTGCGCAGCGCTTCCGCTTGCTCCCGGCGAAAAGGCGGTCGCCTGGTTGAGCGTGCTCATTGCCGAGTTGAACGCACTGACGAAGCTCTGCACCGACTTGATGAACGAAGCGCTGTCGTTGGCCACGGTCAGACTGCTGGAGCCACTGGCTTGCAGAAGATTCAACGACACCCCGGGGATTGCGCCACTGACCGTGTCACTGGCGCTGGTCACCGTCAGCCCATTGATGCTCACCGAGGCGTTCTGCGCGGCCTGGCTCTGGGTCATTCCGCTACCGCCCGAGTTGTAGCTCAGGCTGGACAGCGAGCCGGTCGCACCACTCGTGCTCACGGTGAAGCCGTTGCTGATGCCGGTACTGGTCCCGCTGAGAGTCAGGCGATACCCGGTGCCGTCGAACACCACTGCCGCATTGACCCCGGCATTAGCGTTGTTGATGGCCGCCGCGATGCCGTCAAGCGAGTTGTTGGTGTTGTCGATGACTACATTGGTCACCGAACCCGAGCCCACCTGAATCTGTAGCGTACCCGTGCCCACGGCCGTGTTGGTGGCCGAAGAGAAATCCTGCGAGTACACGCTCTGCGACTGGGCCAGCACAATGTTGCTCAGCGAATAGGTGCCCAGAGGTGCATCCGAGCTGACGCTGGCCGTCACTGCCGAGGAGTTGCTCAGGTTGGCGACCCGGTTGTTCAGCTTGGTGACGTTCTGCAAACCTGCGACCGTCGACTGCAGGCTGGATAGCGTGCTCTGCACCGAACCCCAAGCCGAGAGCGTCGTCTGGTAGGACTGCTCTTGGTTCTGCAGCAGGGAGATCGGCTGCTGGTACGCGGCGCTGAGACTGGAAATCAGCGACTGCACGTTGAGTCCGCTGACCAGACCGGAAATCGAGGCCGACATGCTGTTGGTTCCGCGTGAGATGTGGGGATGGAAGACCCGGCTCAGGCCTTGGCGCTGATCAGCGCTCCCGCCGCTGCCGAGCCACTACCCAGATTCTCCGACGCCTGGACGACCTGCTGCGCGGGCACGTAGTACTTGAAGAAAGTCTGTCGGGTGGCCTTGTCGGAAAGCTCGACCAGCACCTGCCCCGGGTGGCTGCCCGTGGTGTCCAGCCCGGCGCTCAGGGTCACGCCGCTGGACTGCTCGAGCTGCTGGCTGATCTTCTTGACGGCCTGGTGCAGGGTCGACGCCGAGACGCTGGGAGAAGACGGCGTCGGCGACGGGTTCTGCTGCGCCTGCACCGGCGAGCCAGCGCCGCTTGCGCCGGTCGAAGCACCCGACGCGGGGGCCGCCGACGATGCCGCACCGTTCGCCCCGGGCGACAGCGCGCTTGGGTCGAGCGTGGTACGCAGATTCGAGATGTCCATGGTGAAGCCCGTTTGCTGGTGGCAGACCGCGGGGAGCCCTCACCGGGCCCCCGCGCTCCTTGCGATCCCCTTCAGGCGATCAAGGCAGCAGCTTGAGGTAGCTCTGCTGCAACGCGTTGGCTTGCGCCAGGGTCGAGATACCGGCCTGTTGCAGGATCTGGTACTTCGACAACTGGGTGGTAGCCGCTGCGATATTGGCGTCCTGCACCACCGACTGCGCCGATTGGAGGTTGGTTGCAGCCGTCTGCGCATTGCTCACCGAAGCCTGCACCCGCTGCTGAACGGCCCCGAGCGCGCCGGCCTGGGAGTTCAACGAGTTGATGGCCTGGTCGAGAATCGAGATCGCCTGGTTCGCCCCCGCCACGGTGCCCACGTTGATGCTCGCCACCTGCGAACCCCCGTAGCCTGAGGTCAGCGAGGCCGCCTGGGAGCTGAGGCCGATGTCCGACGCATTGCCGATCGTGTAGGAGTTCGCCGAGTCGAATTGCACGACACCCTGCACCAGAAGGCCACCACCGCCACTGCTCAACGTGGCGATACTGGTACCAACCGTTTCGACCCCAGAGGAGTTCACGCTGTTGGCCACGGCTTGCAAGACAGCGGTGGACCCCGACGCCAGGCCGGACGTACTTCCGGCCGCCCCGGACTGGATGACAATATTCTGGCCCTGGCTCTGGGTCAGCACCAGTTCCTGGGTCCCGTTCACGATCTGTGTCGATGCGGAAACTCCGGTCGTGGCCGCCTGGTTATTGACTGCGGACACCAATGAGCTGAGGTCGAAGCTGCCGTTGGTCTGGGTGACGGTCGCCGAAATGTTCACCGCGTTCGTGACCGACCCCGAAGTGCCGTTGCCCAGCGTGAAGCTGATGGTGCCCCCCGACGCCACCGTGAAGGCGACGCTGGTATTCGCTTGAGCGGTCACCCCGGTCTGCGCGGAGACGGCGTTCACGCTGCTCGCAATGTCCGCCGCCGATTCGTTGTTGCTGCTGATGTTGACGGCAGCAGAGCCCACGGAACCGGAGACACCGATGGTCGTGGTCGCGCTTCCGACGAAGTTCCCGGCACCGCCCGAACCCGCAGCGCCCGAACTGACCGTGAACGCACCGCCGGCGAGGTAGCCATTCAACCCAAAGGCTCCACTCGACGTGGAGTATGCGCCGGTTGTACCGGCGGCCGCGGTGTAGTTGCCAAGGGCATCCGTCTGCGAGTTGCCGACCGAGACGTTGATGATCTGGTTAGCGTTGGCCCCTACCTGGAATTGCGAGCCCGCGAAGGTTCCGTCCAGCAGGTTCTGTCCGTTGAACTGGGTCTGGCTCGCGATGGTCTGCACCTGGGCGAGCAGTTGGGTCACGACATTTTGCAGCGACTGTCGGTCCTGCGTCGTGTTCGAGCCATTGGCGGCCTGTACCGCGATGGTGCGAATCTGCTGCAGCAGATTGGTCTGGTTCTGCAGCGCGCCGGTGGCCGTCTGCACCAGCGACACCGCCTGGTTGCCGTTGGAAACCGCCTGGTTCAGGCCGTTGATCTGGGTCTGGAAACGCTGGGCGATCGAGTAGCCGGCGGGGTTGTCTGCGGGGCCGTTGATCTGCTTGCCCGTCGACAGCTGCTGGATGTAGGTGGAAAGGCTGCTGGAAGTGCCACTCAACGCGTTGAGGGTGCTGAGCGCGTTGATGTTGGTGTTGATGATGCCGGAGATGGCCATGACAAAGCTCCTATGGAGGGACATGATCCGGCTTCCCTGCCGGACGCGGGCAAACCTGTCCGCAGCTGGGTCAACGGCACATCTTCGGCAGACTTTAGGGCTTCACACGCACAGACGCGCGCGATCCGCTGCGCCAGCCCGGCGCGGATCGCGTCAAAAGCCCCCAAGCCGCAAAGAATCGACGTTTCGGAACTCTTGGTTCCGTCAAATGCCGTTCATGCGGCCACGGACACCGCTTCGGTCGGGCTGGCCCCGTCCTGCGTGGGGCGCGTCAGGTAGTCCAGCGACTGCTCCAGCACCCCTCGCACATCGTGCGTCGCTGCTTCCCTCGCCTCCGGCAGCAGCGCCTGCACCGCGCCGTGCGCGTGCTGCAGTGCGGCAAGCACCTTGCCCACCTGGGCTGCCAGGGGTTGCAGCGCCTGTTCGAGCGGCAGCACGACCCTGGCGACGGGGTCGTGCTGCCCGCTGTCGACCCGCGGCAGCCACTCGACCAGGCTCGTGGCCTGCTGGCACAGCGGCTCCAGGTCCTGCACGAGGGTCTCCAGCCCCTCCCCGGCGGCTCCGGGAAGCAGTTCCATGCGTTCGAGCACCAGCCGGAAGTTCAGGCTGAGCAATTGCATGGATTCGGCCAACGGGCTCGCCCGCCTCAGGAAATCCCGCTGCGTGCAGCCAAGCAGCTCAGCCACGGCGTCGCGCAGTTGGCGCAGCGCCTCGTCGGTGCGCTCCACGCCGCCCTGCAGGCCGGCGGCCTCGGCCCGCGCGACCTCCAGCTTCGCCGCCGTTCCCTGCAACACCTGCAGGCGCTGCTCGCCGTCGGCGGCCGACGGCAGCAGCGGCAGCAGCATGCGCCACTGCTGCTCCACCTGCCGCAACGATTCCTGGGCCGTGCGCGCCGCGTCGCCGGAGCGCTCGCCCTGCGCGCGAACGGCATCCTCGGCTTCCTGCGCGCGCAGCGCCAGTCGCTCACGCTCCAGGCCCACGCGGCGGGTGGCCAGGCGAACGTCGTCGAGCAGGCCGCGCCATTCGGAGGCGATCTGCGGCGCGGGCTCGCCGCGCAGCAGCGCACGCACGGCCATGCGCAACCGGGTCTGCTCGATGCGCACGCTCAGCGCCAGGAACAAGGCGGCGAGCAGCAACAGCACGAGGCCGCCGCCGAGTACCGGCAGCGCGGCCAGCGGGCCGCTCGCGCCCGGCTGGGGCAGCAGGCGCTGCAGGAACCAGATGCCGGGCAGCCACACGCTGCACAGCAGCCACATCCAGGCGATGGCACGGGTCGGCGTGATTCTCACGATCGGGACTCCGTTGAAGGGGACGGCTGCGCGCATTCGCGCGCGAGCGCTTGCAGGCAGTCGCGGTACAGGGTCGGCACGTGCAGCACCGGGCAGGCGTCGCCGCCTTGCTCGGCCGGCAGCGGCAGCAGCGCGCGCACCGCGTTCCACGGCGCCGGCAGTCCGGGCTGCACGTCGATCAGGCGCTGCGGGTCTTCCTGGTGAACTCCGCGCACATGGTCCACCAACAGCGCCCAGGGGCTGCCTGCGTCGTGCACGACCAGCACGCGGGCGGCTTCGCCGCCCAGGCTGGGGCGATGTCCGAACACCGCGCCGCCATCGAGCACCGGAAGTGCACGGCGCTGCCACGCGGCCATGCCGGGCCAGCGCGACGGGCGCTGCCCCGGCAGCGCCACGACCGATGCACCGGGCAGGATCTGGCGCACATGCCGGCTGTCGATCGCGCAGACCTGGCGATCGACCTCGAACAGCAGCCAGCTTCCCGGCACGGCCGGGGCAAAACCCATCGGCGGTGCGGCGCCCGCCGTCGCCGGCGCGGTGGCCGGCCCGTGCAGCGCATGCGACAGGCCTTGCGCACGCATCAGGCGCCCCTCCCGGCCGCGCTCGCCGCGGCGTCGGCGGGCCGTTGACCCGGGCTTCGCTGCCGGCCAGCATGGTCGGCCGCCTGCATCCCGACGACAAAGCCCGGGTCGAGCAGGAATGCCAGCGCCGGCGCCGGCACCGGCGCCTGCGTGTCGTCGTCGAGCACCGCGGCGGCGGCAACACCGGCGGGCGCCCCCAGCACTCGCGGAACGGACCAGAAATGCAACTCGCGCTGCTCCAGACATGCCGTGACCCGCAGCGCGCAGGCGGCATCGCCATCGCGCACCACCAGGTAGTCGCCCAGCGGCGGTGGCGTTCCCGACGCCCACGCCTGTTCCAGCCCGACCGCTGGCAAGGCCCCGAACTCGCTCAGCACCAGGGTGTCGCCTTGCGGCAGTTCCAAGGTGCGCACGGGGGCGCGCAGCAGCCCCGGAACGTTGTCGGCAGGCAGCGCCAGCAGCCAGTCCCCGATGCGGGCCAGGCGCACCTGCAGCAGCCCATCCCAGGATGTCTCGGGCGAGGTTTCCGGCTGGTCGCGCTGGTCGGGCCGTTGCTGTTCGGCCTCGGCGGACGCGGGCTGAGGCCCGGTCTCGGCGGCCTCGGCGGGCGTCGGCTGTCCGGGCATGTCAGGCAGGCCCGGCGCCAGCGGCGCCGGGCAGGCGAGCGTGGCCCGCGACGCGGCATCGGCGGCCAGCAGTTCCATGGCCGCCCTCGCGTCGGCGATGGCTTGCAGCACCTGGTCGCGCGCCTGTTCCCACCCCCGGGCCTGAGCGCGCAACAACATGTGGGTCTGCTCCATGCCGGCGCGCAGCGGCTCGACCGCATCGCGCACCATGCCAGTCCTCGCCTCGGCAACGGCGTGCAGCACCTGGTCGCGCGCCTGCTCCCACCCGCGAGCCTGAGCGTGCAACAGCACGTGGGTCTGCTCGATGCCGGCGCGCAACGGCTCGACCGCATCGCGCCCAATGCTCTGGGCATGCTGCGGGTTCCAGGCGCAGGCGGGTGGCGCCGGCTGCGGGCACGGCAGCGCAGGCTCGGGCTCGATGGTGCTGGCTTCGAGTTGCGCTTGTGGCTCCGGCTCCGGCATCGCCTCCGGCTCAGGCTCCCGCTCGGTTCCCGGCTCCGAAACGGACTGCGCTTCGGCTTCGCGTTCGGGCATCGGCTCAGGTTCCGGCTCTGGCTCTGACTCTGGCTCAGGCATCGGCTCCGGCTCAGGTTCCCGCTCGGGTCCCGGCTCCGAAACGGACTGCGCTTCGGCTTCGCGTTCGGGCATCGGCTTAGGTTCCGGCTCGGGCTCTGGCTGCGGCCCAGCCGCGGGCTCTGCTTCGGACCGGGATTGCGGCTCGACGGCAGGGACCGGGCCCGGGGCCTCGCCGCCTGCGCGGGTATCCGTGAGACAAGCCCGCACCGCCCGGTGCAGGCGCCGCGCCAGCTCGCCGAGCCGTGGGGCCGGCTGCTCGCCCGGCGACGAGGCCGCCGGCAACTCCTGCAGCAGCCCCTGCTCGACCTCGCGGCAAGCCTGGGCCAGGGCCTCCAGGCCGAGGAATTCGGCGCCGATTCGGATGCCCCGCAAGGCCTCGCCGGCCCCGCCAAGCGCCTGCGCGTCGCCCGCAGCCTCGGCCTCGCGCAAGGCATCGTCGAACTGCCCGAGGAAGGCGCGCGCATCCATGCCGAAAGCCGCGAGCAATTCGCGCTGGCTGGCATGGGCGAGATTCACGTGCGGCTCCCGGGCCCGGCTGGTGGCGGATCAGGGTTGAGTCGCGCGGCGCCTAGGCGCCACGCGCGGCGGGCGCCGCCGTCAGGCGGTGCCGCGAGTGGGTGATCGACGAGATCGACATGGCTGTTCCCTCCCTGTGCATGCACCGCCCCAAGCAAGGGCAGTGCCAGGCCTGCTCGCAAGGGCCTGACAAGCGGGTTTTCCGAGGGAAGGCGCTTCTCCGGGGCGCGGCCTCGTTGCCCAGGAAACCGGCCGTGACGCAAAAATCCGGCGCCAGCGTCAGGCTTTTGACGCCGGCGCGTCGACGCAAATCAATGCAGGCGCGCGGCGATCACGTCGCCCTGGGCGTCGACCACCCCGCTGACCACCTTGCCGGACTGGGCATTACGCACCAGCACGGTCTGCCCCTGGCTGCCGGCCTGCAGCGCGATGCCGAGCGCGACCAGCCGCACGCCGTCGCCTTCGGCGATCAGCGAAACCGCCTGGCCGTAGTGGATCAACTGGGGCCCGGCCAGCATGTCATCGGTGATGCTCTGCCCGGCAGCGACCCCGCGGCGCAGCACGCGCCCGGCCGCCTGCGACTCGCTTTCCACGGCACCCGGAGGCAGGCTGCTGCGGTCGCGCTGCAGCACCTGCAGGTCGGAGTCGACCAGCGTATGCCCCGGCGCCAGCGCATGCGCGGCCACCACCACCTGCTGCGGCCAGTCCACGCTCACCGGCAGGTAGACCGACCATGCCTGCGGCGCATCGCAGCGCAACTCCACCGTCTGCGCGCCATAGGGATTGGCGTTTCCGAACGCGTGCGCGCTCAGCTTGCCGGCGGCGCAGTCCGGGAAATGTGCCGGCACGGCCCCCGCGTGGATGCGGACATGCGCCGCGTCCGCGCCGGCGGGAAGGTGGCTGCGCACATAGTCCTGGGCCGCCTTGCGCAGGCGCTCAGGCGACTCCCAATGTTGCGCCACCGCCGGTCGGGCCTGCCGTGCCTGCGGCGACTGCGCATGGACCGCCGGCGCGCAAGCGCAGCAGGCCACGACTGCCGCCAGAGCCACAAAGCGGGCCGCCAAGGCGATCTCCGGGCGCACCAACAAGCGCGCCCCGATTCGGGAGCTTGGCGGGAGCGCGCAGAGCGCGCGATGCGGTTGCGACAAAGCTGGATCCCCTGTTCGGCGTTTGGGCATCATGTACGGCAGGCGTCGGCGGCGACTCGACGCCCGGACCCGGGGACTTGCAAGCTCCGTACCACCCGGCTTCGGGGCCCAAAGGCAACGGGCAACGGGCAACAGGAACCAGCCACGGGAACCACCGGCATGCCGCCCCACGCGCGAGCCCCGCCGCGCAGGGCGGCAAGACCTTGCCGCTTTGCCCGGCGCGAGTCCCGCGGCATGGCGGCAAGAACCCCGTGCCGCCATGCTCGAATCGCCCTGCGCGCCAGCAAAACCGCGCCTGAGCGGCAAATGGCATGCTTCCTGCTAAATGGACGGCGTAGTCCCCCGTAAGCTTGCCGCACCATGACCCAGCCCACCGTTCTCGACCGCGCATTCTCGCCGCTGCAGCAGGCGCTGGACCTGCGCGCGTACCGGCAGCAGTTGCTGGCGGCCAACATCGCCAACGCCGACACCCCCGGCTACAAGGCCACGGACCTGCAGTTCTCCAAGGCGCTGCAGGCAGCCGTGTCGGGCCAGCCCGGCGGCCTGCCGCTGCTCAACGACCAGGCCGGGCAGATGCAGGGCACGGCGGCTGCGCAGCCTGCCGCCGGCTTCGTCGGCTACCAGCAGGGCAACACCGAGCGTCTGGACGGCAACACGGTGGACATGAACCGCGAGCAGATGGCCTTCTCGAAGAACTCCATCGGCTACGAGGCCGACCTGGGCTTTCTCACCCAGCGCATCAAGACCCTCGCCTCGGCCATCACCGGCTGATCGCGCATCGCCCACTCCACGGCTCCCACGTCCCCCACGCCATGTCCCTGTTCAACGCCCTGGATGTCGCCGGCAGCGGCCTGAACGCCGAGAGCTACCGGCTCAACGTGGTGGCAAGCAACCTGGCCAACGCCAATTCCGCCGTGAGTTCCAACGGCCAGCCCTACCGCGCTCGCGAAGTGGTGTTCGCCGCGCAGCCGCTGCAGGCGCCGGGCGCCGGTGCCGGTGTCGACGGCGTGCAGGTCGCCGGAGTGGTACAGAAACCCGGTCCCCTGAAAATGGTCTACGACCCGGGCAACCCGCTGGCCGACAAGAACGGCTACGTGGCCTACCCCAACGTGAACCCGGTGGACGAGATGGTCAACATGATCTCGGCGTCGCGCTCCTACCAGGCCGACGTGAGCGTGGCCAATACCACCAAGAACCTACTGCTCAAGACCCTCACCCTGGGCCAGTGATCCCGCGAGGACCTATGTCATGACCACTTCTCCGATCAGCAACAACCCCTTCCTGAACTCGCTGCAGTCGAGCAGCAGCTCGAGCAGCTCGGGAGCCTCCGGCATCGCGTCGCTGGGCAACGCCAACAACTTCTACAACCTGCTGGTCACGCAGCTGACCAACCAGGATCCGCTGAACCCGATGTCCAACACCGACCTGTCGGCGCAGTTGGCGCAGTTCAGCACGGCGAGCGGGGTGCAGTCCATGCAGCAATCCCTGGCCGCCCTGACCACCCAGCTGGCGCAGACCCAGAGCCTGCAGGCGGCGGCGCTGGTCGGGCGCAACGTGGTGTTCGACAACAACTCGATGAGCCTGGGCGCCAGCGGGGGCAGCGCCGGCGGCTTCACGCTGGCCGGCGCGGCCAGCAACGTCGTGGTCCAGGTCAGCAACAGCGCCGGCCAGGTGGTCGACTCGATGAACCTCGGTGCGCTGCCGGCGGGGGTGCAGTCGTTCAGCTGGAACGGCACGGATTCCTCCGGCGCGCCGCTGGGCTCGGGCAACTACACCTTCAACGTGCAGGCCACCGATGCCAGCGGCGCCAGTGTCGGCGCCACGCCCTTCGGCAGCGGCAAGGTCGTGGCCGTCATGATGGGCGGCGGCTCATCCCCCACCCTGCAGGTGCAGGGCCAGAGCGGCACCATCCCGCTGTCGAACATCCAGGGCGTGATGTAAGGCGCCACGCAGCGCGCCCTCGTCCCTACCCGAACCCCACTTTCCAGTCGCCCGCGCCATGAGCACTTTCCAGACCGCGATTTCCGGACTGCAGACCGCCTCCACCGACCTGCAGGTCCTGGGCAACAACATCTCCAACGCCAACACCGTGGGCTTCAAGGAGTCGAATGCCGAGTTCGCCGACGCCTACGCGGCGGCGATCGCCGGCAACGCGCCGACCAACGGCCAGATCGGCATCGGCACCCATGTGGCGACGGTTGCGCAGCAGTTCTCGCAGGGCAACATCCAGAGCACCAGCAACCCGCTGGACGTGGCGATCAACGGCAACGGGTTTTTCCAGTTCGACCACAACGGCTCGACCGTGTACGGCCGCAACGGCCAGTTCCAGCTCGACGCCAACGGCTACGTCATCGACTCCAACGGCGGCAAGCTGATCGGCATTCCGGCGGTCAGCGGCACCCTCACCGGCGGGTCGGGTCCCTTGCAGATCACCGAGGGCATGCTGCAGCCGCAGGCGACGTCGGGGGTGGTGATCGCGCTCAACCTCAACGCGGCGAGCACACCGGTGGCCAGCGGCACCACGTTCAACGCGGCCGACCCGACTACCTACAACTACTCGACCAGCACCACGGTGTACGACAGCCTGGGCTCGCCGCACCTGATGACCACCTACTACCAGCTTCAGTCGGGTGCAGGTACGAACTGGAACGTGTACTACTCCGTCGACGGAACCACCGGCACCAGCGGTACCACCTCGGGCTCGCTGGGAACCCTGCCGTTCACGGCAACCGGAACGGTCAGCGGCTCCGTGTCGTTCACTGCATCGGGCCTGGCCTGGGCCGACGGCGCCACGACCAGCAACATCAACGTCGGCTACGCCGGGTCGACCAACTACGCCACTGCGTCGGCGGTCAACAGCATCAAGGACAACGGCTACGCCGCAGGCAGCCTGAGCAACCTGGCGATCAACCCGGATGGCACGATCTTCGGCCAGTACAGCAACGGCCAGTCCTCGCTGCTGGGGCAGATCACGCTGACCAATTTCGCGGCGCCGCAGTTCCTGCAGCGCGCCGGCAACAACTACTTCGTCGAGACCTACCAGTCCGGTCAGCCGCTGAGCGGCTCGCCGAGTTCCGGCGGCCTCGGCACGCTCCAGTCCAGCGCCGTGGAGGGGTCCAACGTCGACCTGTCCACGCAACTGGTCAACCTGATCGTCGCGCAACAGTCCTACCAGGCCAATGCGCAGACCATCAAGAGCCAGAACCAGGTGCTGCAGACCCTGCTGTCGCTGTAATCCCGCCCTCTTCCCGCGAGCCTGCCCACCATGGACTCCCTGTGGATCGCCGCCACCGGCGCGCGCGCCATCCTGCGGCGCCAGGACGTGGTCACCAACAACCTGGCCAACGTCAACACCACCGGCTACCGCGGCGCGCAGGCGCAGTTCCGCGCGCTGCCGGTGTACGGCGAGCCGCTGCCCAGCAACGCCTACGTGGCCACGCAGGGCAACACTGCGGACTTCCAGCAGGGCCCGATGCGCCACACCGGGCGCAACCTCGACGTGGCCGTGCAGGGCCCCGGCTGGATCGGCGTGCAGGCCGCCGACGGCAGCACGGCCTACACGCGCAACGGCGACCTTCGCATCTCGGGCAACGGGCTGCTGACCACCAGCGACGGGCACCCGGTGCTCAACCAGGCCGGCGCGCCGATCTCGCTGCCCCAGCTGACGTCGATCCAGATCGGAGCCGACGGCACCATCTCGGGCGTTCCCGCCGGCTCGCCGCCCAGCGCGCCGGTGGTGCTGGGACGAATCCAGCTGGTCAACCCGCCGGCGGCGCAGTTGCAACGCGGCGCCGACGGGCTGTTCCGCGACACCCAGGGGCCGGCGCAGGCCGACCCCAACGTGCAACTGGCCAGCGGGGTGCTCGAGGGCAGCAACGTCAACCCCGTGCAGGCCATGGTGCAGATGCTGGAAAACACGCGCGCCTTCGAGATGCAGACCAAGCTGATGCAGAGCATCGACCAGAACCACCAGGCTGCCGCCCAGTTGCTCAACGTCAGCTGATGCGCAGCTCACCTCGCCACGATTTCGCCACAAGCTCGCCATGATCCGATCCCTGTACGTCGCCGCCACCGGTCTGCAAGCCCAGCAGACCAACATGGACGTGATTTCCAACAACCTGGCCAACGTCAACACGACCGGGTTCAAGAGCGGGCGCACCGTGTTCCAGGACCTGCTGTACCAGAACCTCACGCAGCCGGGCGCGCAGTCCTCGCAGACCACGCAATACCCGTCGGGCCTGCAACTGGGCACCGGCGTGACCCCGGTGGCCACCGAGCGCCTGTTCACCGAGGGCAACCTCACGCAGACCGGCAACTCGCTGGACGTGGCGATCAACGGCAACGGGTTTTTCCAGATCCTGCGCCCCGACGGCACCATCGCCTACACCCGCGACGGCACCTTCCAGCTCAACAACCAGGGCCAGCTGGTGAACTCCAGCGGCTACCCGCTGCAGCCGGCGATCACCATCCCGGCCAGCGCCCAGAGCATCACCATCGGCAACGACGGCACGGTGTCGGTGAGCCTGCCCGGGCAGGCGGCGGCGCAGCAGGTGGGCACCATCCAGCTGGCCAGTTTCATCAACCCCACCGGGCTGCAGAGCATCGGCGGCAACCTGTACCTGCAGACCGGCTCGTCGGGAAGCCCGAACACCGGCCAGCCCACGCTCAACGGCCTGGGCGCGGTGCAGCAGGGCTACCTGGAGTCGTCCAACGTCAACGTGGTGTCGGCGCTGGTGGACATGATCTCCACGCAGCGCGCCTACGAGATCAACAGCAAGGCGGTGCAGGCTTCCGACCAGATGCTGCAGTACGCCGAACAGAATCTGTGATCATGACCCTCCCCTTCGCCCTGTCGCGCCGCCTGCGTGGCCTGCTGCTGCCGCTGCTCGGCGGCGCCGCGCTGCTGCTCGGCGGCTGCGCCGCCAGCCCGACCGACAAGCAGGCGCTGGCGCCGCTCAAGCCGCTGCGCATCCCGGCGCAGCCGCAGGCGATGAACGCGCACCCGGCCAACGGCGCGATCTGGCAGGACGGCACCAACGTGGCGCTGTTCGAGGACGCCAAGGCGCACCGCGTCGGCGACCTGATCACCATCCTGATCGCCGAGAACGCCAATGCCAGCAAGTCGACCAACACCACGGTGGCCAAGACGGACAGCGTGAGCGCCGGTCTGTCGAGCCTGTTCGGCGTGCAGCCGTCGCTGGGCGGCTACACGCCCAGCCTGGCGGCCACCTCGGCGCAGAAGTTCGGCGGCAACGGCGCCACCACGCAGAGCAACACCTTCACCACCACGCTGCAGGCGACCGTGGTCAAGGTCATGAGCAACGGCAACCTGGAGCTTTCGGGCCAGAAGGAAGTCATGCTCAACGGCGGGCACGAGTTCATCCGCGTGGTCGGCGTGGTGCGCGCCGCCGACGTCAGCCCCCAGAACACCGTCTCCAGCACCCAGATCGCCGACGCGCGCGTCGAGTACAGCGGCAACGGCAGCGTGTACGACGCCGCCAAGGTGCCCTGGCTGACCCGCTTCTTCCTGTCGGTCTGGCCCTTCTGAGTCCCCACCACGAGCGCCCGGCGCAAGCCCCCACGCATGTTCCCGATGTCCCTCTCGAACCGCATCCGCATCCTCGCCCTGGGCGCCGCGCTCGGCCTGTGCTGCGCCGCGTTCGCGCTGCCGGCGCGCGCCATGGCCATCCGCGACCTGGTCAGCGTGCAGGGCGTGCGCAGCAACCAGCTCGTCGGCTACGGGCTGGTGGTCGGCCTGTCCGGCACCGGCGACCAGGCCACGCAGGTGCCCTACACCACGCAGTCGCTGCTCAACATGTTCCAGCGCCTGGGCATCAACCTTCCCCCCAGCGTGGCGCAGAACCTGCAGCCCAAGGACCTCGCCGCAGTGATGGTCACGGCCGAGCTGCCGCCCTTCTCGCTGCCGGGACAGAAGATCAACATCACGGTGTCGGCCGTGGGAAATGCCTCCAGCCTGGCCGGCGGCACGCTGCTGATGACTCCGCTCAAGGGCGCCGACGGCCAGACCTACGCGGTGGCGCAGGGCAACGTGGTGGTCAGCGGCTACGGCGCGTCCTCCGGCGGCACCAGCACCCAGGTGAACTTCCTGACGGCGGGAACGATCTCCAACGGCGCCACGGTCGAGCGCGCGGTTCCCGACGCCTTCGACCAGGGACCCACGCTGACCCTGGCGCTGGACACGCCAAGCTTCGAGACCGCCACGCGCATCGCCGACCGCATCAACCAGTCCTTCGGCGCCAGCACCGCGGTGGCGATGAACGCCGGCAGCATCCGCGTGCAGGCCCCCGGCTCGCCGGGCGCGCGCACGGCCTTTCTCGGCCAGTTGCAGGGGCTCGACGTCACCCCCAGCGCGCCGCCGGCGAAGGTGGTGATCGACGCGCGCAGCGGGACCGTGGTGCTGGGCCAGAACGTGACCCTCGGCGCCTGCGCGGTGGCGCACGGCAACCTGTCGGTGACCATCGACACCAAGTACCAGGTCAGCCAGCCCAATCCGTTGGGCGCCGGGCAGACGGCGGTGGTGCCCAGCACCACGGTGAAGGCCAAGAGCGGCAAGGCGGACCTGCTGATGTTCCGCCCCGGCGTCACCCTGGACGCGGTGGTGCGCGCGCTCAACGCGGTGGGCGCTTCGCCCAACGACCTGATCGCCATCGTGCAGGCGATGAAGCAGGCCGGCGCGCTGCACGCGCAACTCGAGGTCATCTGAGCATGGACAACGCCCTTGCGTCGAGCGCCGCCGCGACCGCGCTGCCCGCCGGCATCGGCGACAGCCTTTCGTTCCAGGGGCTGAACCAGCTCTCGGCGCGGGCGCAGGCCAACCCGCGCGATCCGGCGACCATCCGTGCCGTCAGCCAGCAGTTCGAGGCCCTGCTGGTGCAGCGCATGCTGCAAAGCGCCGAGGCCGTCAAGTTCGGGCCGGACCTGCTGGGCGGCACCAGCGGCCCGCTGTTCCAGTCGATGTTCACGCAGCAGATCGCCAGCAGCGTCAGCCAGGGCGCGGGAATCGGCCTGGGCAGCTTCCTGGCGCGCGAACTGTCGGCGCGTTGGGGCAGCCAGCAGACCGCCGGTGCCGCCGCGCCGGGCGGCGCCAACGCGCCCGGCGCAGCCGCGCCCGCGCAGGCGCCGGTCGGCGTGCGCACGGCACCATCCGCGGCAGCACAGGCTCCGGCTCCGGCCGCAGCCGACGCCAGCAGCGCGTCGGCCGGGCCCGCGCAGGCGGCGCCCGCGGGCGATGCCGCGGCGCCGGCGCAGGCTCGTTCGTTCATCGCATCGATTCTTCCCAGCGCGCGCGCCGCGGCGCGCGCGCTGGGCGTCAGCCCGCTGGGCATCCTGGCGCAGGCCGCGCTGGAGACCGGCTGGGGTCGCCGCGCGCCGGGCAACAACCTGTTCGGCATCAAGGCGTCGGCGGGCTGGCATGGCGCATCGCTGTCCGCCATGACCCACGAGTTCGAGGGCGGCCTGCGCCAGGTGGGGAAGGCCGCGTTCCGGGCCTACCACAGCGTCGCTGCCAGCGTGCACGACTACACGTCGCTGCTGGAGTCGCCGCGCTTTGCCGCGGTACGCGGACACGGCAACGACCTCGGTGCCTTCGCGCAGGCACTGCAACGCGCCGGCTACGCCAGCGACCCCGGCTACGCCAGCAAGCTGCTCGAAGTCGCCAACGGGCCCACCATGCGCGAGGCGCTGGGCTCGCTGGCCTCGGCGCAGCTCTCAAGTCCGGCGCTGCCGTGACGTTATCGTTCATGCAGGTTTCCGTTCGACGCATCATGACGCCCTCCTCCAACACCTCGGCATCCGTCGCCCCCGCGGGCGATGAAGGCGCGCTGCTGTCGGCCCTCACCGCCATGCTGCGCGACAAGCGCCGAGCGCTGATGGACGGCGACGCCTCGCCGCAGGCGCTGGCTCCGCTGTGGCAGCCTTTGCTCGACCAACTCGGCCGTTTCACCGAGCGGCGTGAAGCAGGCCGCTCCGCGCCGCCGGATGCGGCGCTGCTGGCGCAGGCCGACGCGCTGCGCCAGGAATACGAAGGCCTGCGGCACACGCTGGAGCTGTGGAGCGATGCGCTGCGCATGGCCGGCGACAAGTCTCGCCAGCAGCCGCGACAGCCGGTGTATGGCCAGTCCGGCGCACCCGCGTCGCGCGGCAGCCTGGGAAGGGGTTGAGCCATGTCGGGCGTCAGCGGTCTGGTCAGCAATGCCGTCACCGGCCTGCAAGCGGCGCAGGACGCGCTGCAGGTCACCGGCAACAACATCTCCAATGTCAACACTCCCGGCTACACGCGCGAGCAGGCGGTGCAGAGCACCCAACCGGCAAGCATGTACGGCGGCCTGTACCTGGGCAACGGCACCGACCTGACCACGGTCACTCGCAGCTACAACAACTACCTGCAAGGCCAGGTCTGGAGCTCGACTTCGAGCGCCAGCGGGGCCAGCACCCTCAATACCCAGCTGCAGTCGGTGGTCAACCTGTTCGGCGGAGCCAATTCGGGCTTGAGCACCGCGGTGAACCAGTTCTTCGCCAGTGGCGTGGCGCAGGTCGCGGCGAATCCGTCCGACATCCCGGCGCGCCAGGCGCTGGTCAGCCAGGCGCAGACCCTGGCGCAGACCCTGAGCAACGCCGGGCAGCAACTGCAGGACGCGGCCACCGGCGTCAACCAGCAGATCGGGCAGAGCATCGACACCATCAACACGCTGACCAGCCAGATCGCCGCGCTGAACGTGAAGATCAGCTCGTCGAGCACGGCGCAGAACCAGCCCAACACCCTGCTCGACCAGCGCGACCAGCTGGTCACGCAGCTGTCCGCGCAGCTTGGCGTCAGCGTGCTGCAGCAGGGCTCCCAGCTCGGGGTCTACACGACCACCGGGCAGGTGCTGGTGTCGGGCAACCAGTCCTACGCGCTGAAGACCGCTGCCAACCCCTACGACCCGTCGCAGACCGAAGTGGCCTACGCCGCCAATGGCGCGATCCTGTCCCAGGGACTGCAGGGCGGCACGCTGGGCGGGCTGCTGCAGTTCCGCAGCCAGGTGCTGCAGCCGGCGCAGGACGGCCTCGGGCGCATCGCCGATGCACTGGCGCAATCGATCAACAACCAGCAAGCGCAGGGCCTGGACATGTACGGCAAGCTGGGCTCGCCGCTGTTCCAGTCGGGGCCGGTGCAGGTGCTGGCGAACTCGTCCAACGCCGGCGCAGCGACGATCAGTGGCAGCATCGTCAACGCCTCCGCGCTGACCGGCGCCGACTACAAGCTGGCCTACAACGGCTCGAACTGGACGGCCACCAACCTGGCGACCGGGCAGACGACGAACGTGGCTCCGGTGAGCGGCGCCGGTGGGGTCAGCACGCTGAGCTTCGACGGCGTGCAGCTCAGCGTCAGCGGCGCGGTTTCGGGCAACAGCTTCGAGGTGCTGCCCACGCGTCTGGGGGCGCTGGACTTCCAGACGGTACTCAGCGACCCGCGCGCCATCGCGGGCGCGGCACCCTACGTCAGCAGCGCCGGCCAGACCCTGTCCGGCAGCGTGGTGAACTCCAACCTGGGCAACCTGGTGCTGTCGTCGGGCCAGTTCGCGGCGTCGGGCAGCGCAGGTGCCGTGGTGGTCAGTGGCGTCAATGTGCCCACCGCGCTGCAAGTCACGCTGACCAGCGGCGGCACCAGCGGCTCCACCGTGGGCTTCGTGGTCACGTCGGGTTCCGGGGCCACGTCGGGCGTGGTCGCCAGCGGAAGCCTCGCCCTCGGCGGCAGCGGCACGACCCTCGAGATTCCCTACGGCGCGGGCCCGCTGTCGGGAAGCTACTGGAGTGTCAATCTCAGCGGCACGCTGGCGGCGTCGGGCGACGCTTTCACGCTGTCGCCGGGCGGGCCCGGCAACGGCGGCAACGCGCAGGCGATGGCGGCGCTGCAAAGCGCCAGGACCCTGGCCGGAGGCACGGAGTCGCTGCAGGGAGCCTACACCCAGCTGGTCGGCCAGGTGGCGTCGCAGGGCGGGCAGGCGCAGAGCGCGCTGAGCGCGGCCAACGCGGTGGCCCAGCAGGCCAGCAGCGCATGGCAGTCGGCCTCGGGCGTGAACCTGGACCAGGAGGCGGCGCGCCTGATGCAATACCAGCAGGCCTACCAGGCGGCGGCCACGGCGATCCAGATCGGTGGCAGCCTGTTCCAGTCCCTGATCACCGCAGTGCAATCCGCCTGACGCGGCCACGATTGGATCGCCGGAGAGTTCGATGCAGATCATCAGCAGCAACCAGTTCTACGCCGGCGGGCTCAGCGGCATCCTGCAGCAGCAGACCCTGATCGGAAACCTCAGCCAGCAATTGTCGACCGGCAACGCGCTGGTCGACCCGTCGGCGCAGCCGGTGGCGGTGGCGCGCAACGTCGATCTCACGGCGCAGATCGGCCAGCTCGCCGGCTACACGCAGAACGGCAGCAACGCCCAGCAGTCGCTGCAACTGGAAAGCTCGACGCTGCAAAGCGTGGGAACGCTGGTCGACCAGGTGCGCCAGCTTGCGCTGCAGATGAACAACGGCACCGTGAACGACCAGCAGTTGCAGAACGCCAGCACGACCATGCAGGGCTACCTGCAGCAGCTGGTGCAGTACGGCAACACCGAGGACGGCCAGGGCAACTATGTGTTCGCCGGCAGCCAGACCCAGACCCAGCCCTTCGTGCTGCAGGCCGACGGCCAGGTGGCCTACCAGGGCGACGGCAGCCAGAACCAGCTCGCGCTGGGTCCCAGCCTGAACACCGCCACCGGCGACCCCGGCAGCGCCGTGTTCATGAACATCCCCGGCGGCAACGGCACCTTCAGCGTGGCCGCCAGCGGCGGCAACACCGGTGGCGCCAGCCTGGGCCCTGGCACTGTGAACAACCCCTCGCTGGCCCAGCAGACCCTGCTGGTCAACGGAACGCAATATCGCATCAGCTTCAGTGCGGCAGCCAGCGGCGGCGGACTCGACTACAGCGTGAGCAGCGGCACGGGCACGGCCTTCTCGGCCTCGGGAGTGGTGTCCAGCGGAAGCTTCAGCTCGGGCATGAGCATCGGGCTGCCTCCCGGAGCGAGCCCTGCGATCGAGGTGCCGATCGTCGGAACGCCCGCGGCCGGTGACAGTTTCACCATCGCCGGCTCGCAGCCGCAAAGCCTGTTCGCGACCTTCAGCAGCCTGCAACAGGCCTTCGCGAACACGGCGCAGACCAGTGGAGCCAGCGCGCAGCGCGCGCAGGCCATCTCCAATGCGCTGGCCAGCCTGGACCAGGCGCAGACCGTGCTGCTGGGAACGCAGTCGGCGATCGGCAGCCGGTTGCAGCAGGTACAGGCGGTGCAGACCCAGAACTCCGGCGTCACGCTGCAACTGCAGACCCAGCAGGCGAGCATCGCTTCCATCAACTATCCCCAGGTGATCACCCAGTACCAGCAGAGCCTGACGGCGCTGCAGGCGGCGGAGAGCGCTTTTTCCAAACTGCAGGGGCTGAGTCTTTTCAAGTACCTCTGAGTACTCCGACCACGCGCGATATTTCTATCTTCCGAAATACCCTTGGTCAACCGAGGACCGCCGCCACGTTGGGTTTATCACATCAACGCCTGCGCCATCGTAAAGAAATATTGCACTAAAAATGCCTGACCCCAGGGCCTAAAATCCATTTATTGCGCACGGTAGCACCACCCCATCAAAACTGCTCACCGCACGCCATCTGCAACTCGCAACCGTGCGTTCAGATGGCTGCGTGCGAATTAGAATACCGCCCTGAAGGCACTCGCTGCACGGCGCGGCCTGTGCCTCTGGGTCGCAGGCGAAAACCTGCCATGGAAAGCGATGCCTCCGTACCGCCGCTCACTGGCGACGAGCAAGTTAGTTTCATAGCCAATCAAAAAAACCACATGAAAATCCCGCTGATCACGGTGTGCATCCCACTTTATAATAGCGAACGCTACATCGCGGAGACACTGGATAGCGTGCTTGCACAGCATCTGCCGGATGGAACGATGGAGGTGATTGTTCTCGACAACGCGTCGACGGATGGTAGCGTCGAAGTAGTGCGTCGCTATCTCCAAGATCCACGCATACAACTCATCACGCATGACCGCCAGCTCGGCGTGACTGCCAACCATCAATTTGCGGCTGAACAGGGTTCGGGGCGCTATTTTTCCTGGCTGCACTCCGACGACATATATCTCCCCGGCCATTTGAGCGAGTTGATCGGAGCATTGGAAAAAAACCGATCGTGCTGCCTTGCCTACAGTCCCCTCCAACTCATCGACTCGCTTGGCCACCAAACTTCGATTCTTCGACACCCCTTCCACGCAGCCGGCGAATATTTCGGCGGCCGCAATGAGCTTGCAGAGCTTTTAGCCAACGACAACCCGTGCCCACATTCCGCCGTTGTCATGAGGCGAGAGGCCTTGCAAGCCGCACTGCCTTTGGACAGCAAACTCGATGCAGCTACCGATTGGGATCTCTGGTGCCGGATGGCGGACGCCAATCCTAATTTCGCATTTCTTGAGCGGGCATCAATTGGTTATCGAATTCATGATAACCAGGATTCGACACGGTATTACAAAGGAATTGGGCCTCTTCATGATCACCTGCGAATCCTCGAGAAATTTATTGGGAAGAAATACCGCCCTAGACTACGAGGATATGAAACTAAAATCCTCTCCCTCCTGAATCAGCGCGCGTCACTCTACACAGGGCGAATTGACAACGACACCATGCAGCGACTCGAGGCCGTGCGCTCTGCGCTCAGCGACAGAGCGCAGATCTTATCATCCAAATTTTTTTCTGCAACGCCAGCGCAATTCATAACAATTATTATTCCATCATTCAACATCTCGCACTACCTGCCCACCTGCCTGCACAGTGTCGTCAACGAGATCGATGAGGCGCGAATATCCACGGGAGCAAGCTTTGAAATCATTGTTGTCGACGACGGCTCCACAGACGGTAGCGAAAGTGTCGCCCGCCAAGTTCTTTCTGGACGTGCAGACGCCCGCATCCTAGCGCACGGGAAAAATTGCGGTTTAGCCGCCGCACGGAATACGGGAATCGAGGCAGCAAAAGGCGAATACATCATTTTTCTCGACGGCGATAATGTTCTGCACTCGGGCGCACTTAGGACCGTAACAGAAAGACTCAAGGGCACTCCGAACATAGATGTTCTCATCCTCGGGATGAATCTCATCGACACTCACGGAAAGACCCTTGGAGTCTTCTATGGTGATCATGTGCCCCCGGACCCGCTTGGACGGCTGCAGAGAGACCCGTTTCTACTTCTCGCGAACAACGTCATGGATAATTTCAGCGCCATCCGCGGTAGTGTCGTTCGTCAGGAGAAATACGATGAGTCTCTGCGACGACTGGAGGATTGGGATCTTTGGATCCGCCTGCGATATCAGCGCACGTGCACTTTCGAGATACTCAACGAACTAGTGGGCGGGTATCGGCTTCGGCCAGGTCAGTTGACCCAGGAACATACCCCGAGGAACAGGTCGTTCGTCGGCACAACGCTGCAGATCCTTGCCAAATCGCTTGCCATGGCTACCAGGATCGAATTACCCGGCGAGGCGACTGCGCGCCTTCTAGCCCAAATTCAACAAGTCGGCGAGGCCTACAAGAGCCTCATGGACCTGCCGCAACCAGTACATGCAGCGCGTACTTCTGCGACCGCGCCAGCAGCTTCCTGGCATTCGCAAGAGCATGCGCGGGCGGCGGAAAAAGCATGGGCCGCTCAGTGGGGCCTGACGGCGAGCAGACGCGCAAGCCCAGCGATCTGTCTGGGCATCGCTGGCGGTGCGAAGGCGAGCGCCGCGAACACGGAGGCGAGCCTGCATTCGCAGTGGATGTCGGCGAAGGTCATCGCTCTCCCGCTACGGAGCACGGGCGCCGACTTTCTGCGAGCGTGTAACGCGGCTCTCAGTGCGGTTCCGGAGGATTGGGTGGGCTTGGTGGATGCGGGCGACCAGTTGGCCTCAGACGCGGTCTTTCGCATTACGACGGCCCTGCATCAGCATCCAGAGTGGCAGGTTATCTATACAGACGAAGACAGTCTCACTAGCGACAGCCAGCATGTCAATCCTCATCTGAAGCCCGATTTCAACCTCGACTACCTGCGCAGCCTCCCATACATCGGCGGCCTGATGTTATGTCGGCGCAGCCTGTTCCAGGCGCTGGGAGGCTTCGATCCTGAACGAGAGGGTGCCGAGGACTATGACCTGCTGCTGCGTGCCTGGGAGCATTTGGAACACACGGGCGCAGGTGAGTCCGCGATCGGACATGTTTCCGGTGTGCTGTACCACCGCGCCCAGGGCTCCGGACACACGCGCAAGAACATCCCGGAAATCCTCGCCGCTGGCCAGGCCGCGCTGCAGGCCCACTTCGACCGCCTGGGCATCGCGGCACAAGTCCAGCCCGGCCCCTTCCCGCCCTCCTTCCGCGTGCGCTGGCCGCTGCCGCAGAACAAGCCGCTGGTGTCGATCCTGATCCCCACGCGCGACCAGTTGCCCATGCTGCAGCGCTGCATCGAGTCGGTGATCGAGAAGACCCGCTACCCGGCCTACGAGATCCTGATCATCGACAACGACAGCAGCGCCGGCGACGCCGTGCGCTACCTGGCGGCCATCGACGAGCGCAAGGCCGAGCTCGGCGATCGCCTGCGGGTGATCCGCACACCGGGCCCGTTCAATTTCTCGGCCATGAACAACACGGCCGCGCGCGCAGCGCGCGGCGAGTACCTGCTGCTGCTCAACAACGACACCGCGGCGCTGCACGACGACTGGCTCGACGAGATGATGAGCCACGCCGTGCGCCCCGACGTCGGCGTGGTCGGCGCCAAATTGCTGTTCCCCGACGGCAGGATCCAGCACGCCGGGGTGATCCTGGGCATCCGCGGACCTGCCGAACACCCGTTCATCGGGCGCCCGCCCGAGGACCGCGGCTATTTCGGCCGCGCCCAGCTGGTGCAGGACCTGTCGGCCGTCACCGGTGCCTGCCTGCTTGTGCGCAAAAGCGTGTTCGAGCAGGTCGGAGGGCTGGACGAGAAGGACCTGAAGGTCTCCTACAGCGACATCGACCTGTGCCTGAAGGTTCGCCAGGCCGGGCTGCGCGTGGTGTTCGATCCCTACGCGCTGCTGATGCACGAGGGCTCGGCCAGCCAGAACGGGAAGGTCGAGCAAAAGCCCGACGAGGCCAAGCAGGCGCGTTTCGCGGCCGAGCGCCAGGTGATGTACGACCGCTGGCTGCCGCTGCTCGCCCGCGACCCTGCCTACAACCGCCACCTCAGCCTGGCCACCACCGAATTCCAGCTCGACGACCAGGCCTGCCTGGCCTGGGACCCGGACTGGCGCCCGCGCCCTCGCGTGCTGGTGCATCCGGCCGACCGCGAGGGCTGCGGCGAATACCGCATCATCGCGCCGATGCGCGCGCTCAACCGCGCCGGACGCACCCAGGGCTGGGAAACCATGCGCCTGTTCGATCCGGCCGAGATGGAGCGCATCCAGCCCGACAGCCTCGTCGTGCAGCGCCAGATGGAGTGGCCGCAGATCGAGGCCCTGGAACGCCACGCCCGCCACAGCAAGGCCTTCCGGGTGTTCGAGCTCGACGACCTGATCACCAACCTGCCGCTCAAGAGCGTGCACCGCCAGCATATCCACAAGGACATCGCCAAGCGTTTTCGCAAGGCGGCCGGGCTGTGCAACCGGCTGGTCGTCGCCACCGAGCCGCTGCGCCAGGCCTACGCCGACTACTGCGACGAGGTCGTCGTGTGCCCGAACTACCTCGAGGCCGCGCGCTGGGGCGAGCTTCGGCCGGCGCGGGCCGAGCGAAGCCGGCTGCGCGTGGGCTGGGCGGGCGGCATCGGCCACGCCGGGGATCTGGAGCTCATCGCCGACGTGGTGCGCGAGACCGCGTCGACGGTGGACTGGATCTTCTTCGGCATGTGCCCGGACTCCCTGAAGGACGTTGTGCACGAATTCCACCCCGGGATCCCGCTGGATCAATACGCGCCCAAGCTGGCCAGCCTCGACCTCGACCTGGCCGTGGCGCCGCTGGAGCACAACGCCTTCAACGAGGCGAAGAGCCACTTGCGCCTGCTCGAATACGGCGTGCTGGGATATCCGGTGATCTGCACCGACATCGTGCCCTACCAGGGCGACTTCCCGGTCACTCGGGTGGCCAACCGTTTTCGTGACTGGACCCGCGCGATTCTCGACGCGGCGGCCGACCCCGCTGCGCTGCGCGCGCAGGGCGACGCGCTGCGCGACAAGGTGCTGGCCGAGTGGATGCTGGAGGATCATCTGGATACATGGGTCGCGGCCTGGACGCGCTGATCCAGCGGCTTGCGTCCGAGGGGCGAAGGCCCTGCTAGCATTGCCCGGGAACACCCGAGTATCCCGCAAGCAACTCACGTCCGTTTCCCAGGCCGAAAGCTCCAGGCGCACCTTCGCGATGCAACCTTCCACGTCTCTCGAGATCGCCTCCGGCCCCGACGCCGCCGACGAAACGCCAGGCCAGTACGCGCACATCGCCCGCCAGCCCATCCTCGACCGCAAGCAGCAGATCATGGGCTACGAGCTGCTGGCGCGCGACAGCGCCACCAGCACGCAGGCGCCCGCGGTGCACACCCGCTCGTCGGACACCGCACTGCTGTTCCACGCGCTGTCGAGCATCTCGGCGCAGAACCTGTTCGGCGACAAGCTGGCGTTCATCAACGTGCGCCTCGAAGACCTCGGCGCCGAGCACCTGGAAATCGTGTTTCCGGAGCGCATCGTGCTCGAGCTGCCGCGTGCGGCGCGCGACGACCCGGGCGCCATCGCCGAGGCCGCGGCGGCGATGCAGGGCCTGCGCGACAAGGGCTTCCGGCTGGCCGCCGGCGTGCATGTGCTGACGGCCCCCTACGCCGCCTGGCTGCCGCTGCTGAACTTCGTGCAGATCGATGCCCAGGCGCTGCCCCCGGGCGTGCTGCCGATGCTGATGCGCCGGCTGCAGGCGCTGCCTTCGGCGCAGGTGATCGCCGAGAAGGTGGAGACCCAGGAGCAGTTCCAGGAATACTTCGACGCCGGCCTGCAACTGTTCCAGGGCTACTACTTCGCGCGCCCGCAGACGGTCAGTGCCAAGGTCGCCAATCCGGCGTACGCGACGGTGCTGCAGCTCATCGACCTGGTCAACAAGCAGGCCGAGATGCCGCCCATCGAGGAGGTGCTCAAGCACGACCCGACGCTGTCGTTCAAGCTGCTGCGCTACATCAACTCGTCGGGCTTCGGGCTCATGACCGAGATCACCTCCTTCCGCCATGCGGTGGTGATCCTGGGCTACAAGAAGCTGCTGCGCTGGCTGGTGCTGCTGCTGGCCACCACGCCGGGAAGCAGCGCGGCTTCCAGCCAGGCTCGCGTGGCCATCACCCGCGGGCGCATGATGGAGCTGCTCACCCACGGCCTGCTTTCGGCGGAGGATGGAGACAACGCATTCGTGGTCGGCGTGTTCTCGCTGCTCGACGTCATGCTCGGCGTTCCGCTGGACAAGGCCCTGCAGGAGATCTCGCTGAGCGAACAGGTCGTGCTGGCGCTGCGCGAGCGCCAGGGAACCTTCGGGCCGTACCTGCGCATCGTGCTGGCCTGCGAGCGCCAGGACTGGGACGAGATCGACCGCGACGCCGCCCTGCTCGGCCTGAACGAGCGCGCCGTCGCCATCGCGCACCTGGAAGCGCTGGCCTGGGCCGAGAACCTGGGCATCTGAGGCCTTCGGGCAGCATCGCATCATGCAAGGCCTTGTACGAACCCTGTTTCAGGATGCATTTCGGGTTCGCTCGCGCTCGCAGCAGACCCTGGAGCGCATGCAGCGCGGCCGTGAATGGCTGTCGGTCTATCTGCCCGGGGACTCCAGCGAGCGCATGACCACGCTGCTCCACCTCGACCCGGCGCGTGAGTTCATCCTGCTCGACGAGCCCAGTCCGGTGCCCGAGCATGTGCCCGAGCGCGGCGGCGAAGTGTTCTTCCTCGGGCTTGCCGCCGGCGTGTACGCCGGGCTGCGTTGTGTCTACGAAGGTCGCGTGGGCTGGCACGGCCGGCTGTCGCTGCGCCTGCGCTGGCCGCACGCGGTCTACCACCTGCAGCGCCGCTCGCACCTGCGCGTTCCGGTGGAGTCGCGCGACGTGCTCGACCTGGAACTGCAGCGCAAGGGCTCGCGCAGCGTGAGCGCCGAGTGCGTGGACCTGAGCATCAGCGGCATGCGCGTGCGCCTGAAAAGCCACGAAGAAGAGCCTTTCGCGGTCAACGACTGGCTGGACCAGGTGTCCTTCAAGCTCGACAGGCAGGCCGTGAACTCGCCGGCGCTGGTGCGCTTCGTGCAAAGCATGCGCCCGGCAGCCCACCACCGCGCAACCCACATGCTGGGCCTGCAGTTCCAGCAACTGCACTCGCGCCAGGAAATGGTGCTGCAGCGCTACGTGTTCCGGCGCGACCGCGAGCTCGTGCCCGACAGCCGGCTTTGATCAGGCGCCACGGGCGGCGGGCGCCAGCGGCTGCACCTCGATGATTCTCTCGGCCCATCCCGGGTCCACCGCGGCGCACGCCGACGGCCCGACCCAGGCCCCGTCCCCCGCCACCAGTTCGGGCTCGAACACCTGCTGGCGCAGGCTCGCGGCGGCCACGTCGAACAGCACGGGCGCCTGCGCGTGCACGCGCAGCTGCTCGCCGGGGGCCGACGGCAGCACCACCAGCACGCAAGGCGGCGCCTGCAGCCCCGCGGGGTCCAGATCCGGCGTCGGCGCATAGCGCAGGCCGAAGCAGGCCGCGTCGCACAGCACGAAGGCCAGCTCGGGCAGTTCCAGCGACTGCAGCCACAGGAACGGGCCTTGCGAGGCCACGTGCAGCAGCACGAACTCGCGCAGCTCCTCGAAGCCCGCCAGCGGCTGCGAACAGGTCCAGCGTTGATGCGCGGCGACCTCGACCAGGCCGAGACGGGTGGCGAACACCTGCGCCGTCATTCAGGCTCCCCGGGCTTGTCCGCCGCCGCCGGCTGCTGCAGCCACTGCTCGAGCGCCGCCGGATCGGCCGCCTGCGCCTGCTGGTTCAGCCCGGCGACCATGTCGTAGAGTTCCTCGCGCAGGATGCGCAGGTCACGCGGGCCGTCGATGCCCAGGCGCACCTTGCCACCGCCGAGCTGCACGACGACGATGCGGATGTCCTTGCCGATGCGGATGGCCTCTCCGCTGCGGCGGCTGAGTATCAGCATGCGGCCGGCCTCAGGCGCTGCCCAGAGGCTTGGCCGGGCCGCTGCCCAGGCTGCGTCCGCGAGGTCCGTAGACGTCGGCGGCCTCGGCCCCGGGCATCGCGCGCAGCACGTCCAGCGCGCCGCGTGTGTTGCGGATCAACGCCGCCACCACGGCCCCGTTGCGCTGGTTGGCCTGCGCCACCTGCTGCGTGAGTTCGCGCAACCGCGCCGCGTGCGCCGGATCCGCGCCGAGCTGTTCGTGCAGCGCCTCGATGCTTGCGCAAAGCTCGTTTTTTTGCCTGGCCAGCTGCTCGATCCGGGATGCGTCGCGCCCCTGGGTGAGAGCTTCGAGTTCGTCCTGCAGCACCTGCGCCAGCTGCTCGAGCATGGCCAGCAGGTCCGCGCCCTGCGGCGTGGGAGGGCTGGTGTCGGGCGCCGGCATCACGCTGCGCGCCGATTCAGGCGCCGGAGCCGGCTCCGCGCCCCGAAACCGTGCCGGCCAGCGCCTGGCTGTCGCGCAGCAGGCCCTGCGCGATCTGGCGCGCGTCCACCGTGTAGGTGCCGGCGGAGATGGCCTGGCGCAACGCGCCGAGGCGCTGCGACGACACCGACGCCGATCCCGACGCCGCGCCCTGCGACGACGCGGGTTCGAGCAACTGGCGCGCCGACTGGGAAATGGACACCGTATCCCCCGCGCTCGTGCCCGAGGCACCGGCCGTTCCCGCAGGCTGGGAGCTCGCGCCGGCGCGGCCGGCCTGGGCCCGCGGCGTCAGGGCCTCGGCGCGTTGCGCCGAGCCGCTGGCGGCTTGGGTGGAGGTCTGCTGGATCGGGTTCATGGTCGCCAAAATCTCCTGCTCATGCCAGGAACGGCACGTCGTGCGGGAACTTGAGGACGGATTTCACGGTTTGGGGGCTGTTTGGACTGCGCCCCCCGGATTCAGGGGGGGCGGGCCGATATGCAAAGCAGGCGGGGTCACGGCTGCCGGCACCGCCGCCGCGGCTCCCGACGCCACGCCGGCTCCGGGAACCGACGACAGCTTGGCGTTCGCCTGCGGCGCCGTCGAGGCCGTCTGCTCGGCGCCCTGCTCCTTCAGGATGCGCGCCGCCGCGTCCTTGGTCAGCACCAAGATGCTGACCCGCCGGTTCAACGGCGAATTCGGGTTCTTCGCGTCGAACGGCGCGGCCGAGCCCATGCCGACCACGCGCAGCACCTTCGATTCATCGAGGCCCGACTGCACCAGCACCTGCCGCACCGCGTTGGCGCGGTCCGACGACAGATTGTAGTTGCTGTAGCCCTTGCCCTGGTTCTGGTAGTTCAGCGCGTCCGTGTGGCCGGTGATGCTGATGTCGTTGGGCAGGCTGTTGAGCGTCGGCGCGATGTCCTTGAAAATCGTCTGGGCGTAGCTTTGCAGGGTCGCGCCGCCGAGCCCGAACATCGGTCGCTTGTCGCTGTCGACCACCTGGATGCGCAGTCCGTCTCGCGTGATGTCGATCAGCAGCTGGTTGCGAAACGCGCTGAGCTGCGGGTTGACGCGGATCTGCTGGTCCAGCGCTCGCTTGAGAGCCTCCAGGTTGGCACGGTCGATCTGCTCGGCGCGCACCACCACCGTCGTCGTGGCGTTGGGCTTGACCGTCTGCCCCGGCGTGGCGCCGTTGCGCACCTGGCCGACGGTGCGAGTCAGGTCGGTGCCTCCGCCGTTGAGCACCGAGGTCGCGGAACCCGCGCCCGGCCCGCCCTCCAGCGCCACCTTCAGCGGCTGCTGGAAGTACTTGGCGATTCCCTGCAACTGGGCCTTGGTCGACGAACCGAGCAGCCACATGAGCAGGAAGAACGCCATCATCGCCGTCACGAAGTCGGCATAGGCGATCTTCCAGGCGGCACCATGGCCACCGGCGACGACCTTCTTGACCTTCTTGATGACAATCGGCTGCGGCTTGCCCTCGGCCATGGCTTACTTCCCCTTGGCCTCGCGCAGGTGGCTTTCCAGCTCGGTGAAACTCGGGCGCTCGTTGGTGAACAGCACCTTGCGCGCGAATTCCACCGCGACCTGCGGCGGGTAGGCGTTCATCGTCGCCAGCAGCGCGACCTTGATGCACTCGAGCATCTTGGTGCCTTCCTGCGCCCGATCCTCCATGCGCGCGGCGATCGGCGCCAGGATCGCGTAACCGATCAAGATCCCGAGGAAGGTGCCTACCAGCGCCGCGCCGACCAGTTCGCCCAGCACCGACGGCGGCTGGGTCACCGAGGCCATGGTGTGCACGACGCCCATCACCGCGGCGACGATGCCGAAGGCCGGCATGCTGTCGGCGGTACGGGTCATCGCGTGGATCGGGATCTCGGCCTCGCGGTGATGGGTCTCGATGTTCACGTCCATCAGGTTTTCCATTTCCATCACGCCGAGGTTGCCCCCGATCATCAGGCGCAGGTAATCGGTGATGAACTCCAGCACGTGGTGGTCCGACGCGATGTGCGGATATTTCTTGAAGATCTCGCTGTTGTGCGGGTCCTCCACGTCGCCCTCGATGGCCATCAGGCCGTTCTGGCGCATGCGCGTGAACAGCTCGTTGAGCAGCGACAGCAATTCCATGTAGGCCGCCTTCGAGTAGGTCGAGCCCTTCATCGCCATCGGAAGTGCCTTGAGCGTGGCCTTGAACGATTTTGGAAAGGTCGATGCGAAGAAGGCACCGAACGCGCCGCCGCCGATCATCAGCAGTTCGAAAGGCTGCACCAGCGCGCCGATGTGTCCGCCCTCGGCCACGTAGCCGCCGAAGATCGCGGCCAGCGACAAGACATAACCAATCAGCAAGAACATGGGGATTGAATTTCCAGGTGGGGCTCCGCACTCGAGTTGCGATCGAGGCTCGACCCGATCATGGTACCGGCTGCGAGCACCCACGGTCTCGCACCTTGCGGGAGGCTCGACGCAGGCGCCGTATCCTTGCGGCATTCTCGCGACACGAGCGCGGGACGATTTTGCCCGGGATCCCCGCCAGCGCACAATTGCGGGTCGGGTCCGCGCGGTGCGCGCCGCAGGCTGTGCGCGCGCCGCGCGAGCGGGCCTGGTTCGGCGACGGTTTCGTTGCTCAAGTCCGCGCCGGGTGTGTCGTACTTACAGGCAGAAACCCGTTTGCTTCTGCCTTGCCGGAGTCTTTCTTGAAATTCCTGGTTGTCGACGATTTTCCGACCATGCGCCGCATCGTGCGCGGTCTGCTGATGCAGACCGGGCATGTCACGGGCACGATCGAGGAGGCCGAGGATGGCGTGCAGGCTCTCAAGCGCATCCAGGCCGGCGGGATCGAATTCGTGGTCACGGACTGGAACATGCCCAACATGCAGGGCATCGACCTGTTGCGCGAAATCCGCGCCAGCAGCGAGCCGACGATTCGCAGCCTGCCGGTGCTGATGGTCACCGCCGAGGCGAAGAAGGAGAACATCCTGGCGGCCGCGCAGGCCGGGGTCAACGGCTACATCGTCAAGCCCTTCCCGGCCGACGTGCTCAAGGCCAAGATCGACGGCATCCTGCAGCGCCTGCACGGGGGGCACGCATCATGAGCGACAGCCCCGACGCCAGCGACCAGGCACTGCACCGGCTGCGCGAAGCCGATGCCCTGCTGACCCAGGGCGTGCAGCGCATCCTGCACGCCTCCAGCGACCTGCCCGGAGCGAGTCATCCGCTGCAGGAGGTGCTGAGCCTGAGCGAGCAGCAGGCCATGCGCACGCTGGAAGCCGTGGAAGCCGCGCAGGCCGAGCTGCAGGCCATCCGCGACACCAACGGCGGCTTCATCGACCAGCGCCTGCAACGCCTGGACGGCCACCTGCAGACCATCCTGACGACGCAGCAGGGACAGGACCTGACCGGCCAGCGCCTGAAGAAGACCATCGCGCTGCTGCAGGCGGTGGAGTCGCGAATCCAGGAGGCGCTCGCGCAACTGGACCAGGCCGGTTTTGCCGCCGCGCTGCCCCAGGCCGACGAAGTTCCGGAAGACACCTTCGGCGCCGGCCGTCTGGACCAGGACAACGTCGACGACCTGCTGTCCCAATTGGGAATCTGAAGGGCTCACAGGCAAGCCGCGAGCCACGAAGAGCGAACGAACAATCGAGCCTAGACGCGCGATGGACAACGACATCCTTCAGGAATTTCTGGCCGAGTCCCGCGAATTGCTGGCCGACGCTCAGGCGCAGCTGCTGCGCCTGGAGGCCGCCCCCGGCGACGGTGCCGTGCTGGGGGCCATCTTCCGGGCCTTCCACACCCTCAAGGGCGGCGCCGGCTTCCTCGAAGCGGCGAACATGGTCGACTGGTGCCACCACCTGGAGGACCTGCTCGACAAGCTTCGCTCGGGCAAGCTGCTGGCCGACGGCGGCATGATCGACGCCATCCTGCGCGCCACCGACGTGATCGAGCGCATGCTGGGAGAGATGGCCCAGGGCGAGAACCCGACTCCCGGCCCGGCCGATCTGGGCGCGCTGGTGCGCAGCTACGCCAGCGGCCAGCATCCGACGCCACGCCAGGTGCACCATGCCGAAGCCGCGCCATCGCACGCCGGGCCCGGCGAGGTGGCCGCGGCGGCCGACGGGACCTGGGTGGAAGCGCGCCCGCGCGAAGGCGGCGAGCCGGGGTTGTACGTGCAGAAGAAGGCCCCGCAGGAAGCCGCGCAGGCAGCGATGTCCGAAACCGAGGATCTGGAGGCCGAGTTCGAGCGCATGCTCGACAGCGTGTACGGCAAGGGCATGGCGCCCGGCCTGACGCCAGGGTCGACCCCGCCCGGCGAATTGCTGGTCGACGAGCCGCCCGCCGCGCCCGCGC
The DNA here is from genome assembly GCA_021847345.1 of Pseudomonadota bacterium. Lineage (GTDB taxonomy): Bacteria > Pseudomonadota > Gammaproteobacteria > Burkholderiales > Burkholderiaceae_C > Thiomonas_A. Next base: position 4,808 of record JAJZTW010000037.1, on the reverse strand, counting down.
AGGCGCAGGCGACGCCTGCCGGCGCGGGCGGCGCCGGCACGGCGCCCGCGCGCGCCCCGGCGGCCGGCAACAGCGCCCCGCCGCCGGATGCGGCCGACACGACCATTCGCGTCGACTCGGCGCGCCTGGACCAGGCGATGAACCAGGTGGGCGAACTGGTGCTGCTGCGCAACCGCCTGTCGGCCGCCGTGGCACGGCTGGGCCAGGCCGACGAGACCCTGGCGCGCCTGGCGCGCGAGACCGACCTGGCGGTCAACGACCTGCAGAACACCGTCATGCGCCTGCGCATGCAGCCTTGCAAGCGCCTGTTCCAGAGCCTGCCGCGCGTGGTGCGCGACGCCAGCCGGTCGCTGGGCAAGAAGGTCCGCCTGGAACTCGCCGGCGAGGACGTGGAGATCGACAAGACCGTCATCGACGCGCTGTCCGGCCCGCTGATCCACCTGGTGCGCAACGCCCTCGACCACGGACTCGAGCCGCCCGAGCAACGCAAGGCCGCCGGCAAGTCCGACGAAGGCGTGCTGCGCGTGCAGGCCGTGCACCTGGGCGACAAGGTGCAGATCCGGGTCAGCGACGACGGCCGCGGCATGGACGGGCACCGCATCATGCAGTCGGCGCTGTCGAAGGGGCTGATCGCCGAATCCGACGCCGCGCGGCTGAGCGAGCGCGAGATGCTCGACCTGATCTTCCTGCCCGGGTTCTCGACCAAGGAGCAGGTCAGCGAAATGTCCGGCCGCGGCGTCGGCATGGACGTGGTGCGTTCGGCCGTGCAGGGCCTGCGCGGGCGCGTGGACATCACCACCCGCGCCAACCAGGGAACCGAGCTGTCGCTGGAGCTTCCGCTGACCCTGGCGGTGCTGCCGGTGCTGTACTTCAAGCTTCGCCGCGAGACCTACGCGCTGCCGGTGTCGGTGGTCGACAACCTGATGGAAATCGACCCCGAGCACGTGCACAGCATCTCCGGGCGACTGATGGCCCAGGTGGGGCCCGAGCGCATCGTGCCCTACATCGACCTCGGCCAGCAGTTGCAGGGGGTCGGGCTGCGCCTGGGCCACGACGCCTGCGAGGGCATTCTCACCGAGCATGGCCTGCTGGTCGTCTCGGAGGCGCTGGGAACCGAGGATTCGGTGGTCAAGCCGCTGGACATCTCGTCGCAGACCTCCTGGTACCAGGGCGCCACGATTTCCGGCGGCGGCGACGTGGTGCTGATCCTGGACATCGCCGCGCTGACCCGTGCCATGCGCACGGCGCAGGCGGCCTAGCATGCCTCGAGGAACCCCATGAGCACGACTACCGTGTCCGAGCCCGTCGCCCACCCGGTGGAACGCCTGCGCCAGAGTTTCCTGGGCGTGGCCGATGCCACCTTCAGCTTCCAGGGCCAGCTGCAACGCAGGCTGCGCGAGATCGACCGCAAGGCGCTGAACGCGCAGGTGCTGGTCAAGCGCCACGGCAAGGAACTCGCGGGCTACGGCGTGGTGGCCCAGTCCTTCCGCGAAGGCGCGCAGCAACTGCAGGACGCCGCGACCAACGTGCAGAAGGCCATCCACCCGCTGATGCTGGGGTTCATGCAGACCCTGCGCGACACCTCGCACATCGACAAGCTCGCGGCGCTGCCCGACGCCGTGCGCCGACAGGCACCGGCACTGGCGGCCGCGATGCAGCGCCACCGCGTCGAGCTCGAGCATCGCGCCGAGCAGAGCCAGCATGCCGGGGCTCGCCTGCGCCAGGCGCTGGCGCGCTTCGAGAGCGTGGTGTCGGAACTGGAGTACGTGGTGGTCAACGGGCGCATCGAAGCCGCCCTCAAGGGCGACGCCCGCGCGCAACTCGCGCAGGTGTCGGCCGACATGGACAACGCGGTGGCGCAGGTGCGCGACCTGCTGCGCCAGTATGTCGAACACATCGAGAAGGTTCTGCCGTGAAAGCCCACAAGTTCTATTCCGAAGGATCGCACCACTGGTACATCATCTACGACCAGGAGGAGCCACGGGTCATCGACTCGAACGTGTACGCGTGCCAGATCGACGGCAAGACCATGCTGTGCGACCCGGGCGGCTTCGAGGTGTTCCCGCAGGTCTTCGCCGCACTGGTCGACGCGTTGCCGCCGTCGAGCATCCACAGCGCCTTCGTCAGCCACCAGGACCCCGACATCGCGTCGAGCCTGCCGCTGTGGAATGCGTGCAACAACGACATCGTCTGGCACACGTCGCGCCTGTGGGTCGGTTTCATCCGGCACTACGGCGCGCTGGACGCCAACATCCAGGGAATTCCCGACGAGGGCGTCGAGCTCGAGCTGGGCTCGGCGCGCCTGCAGGCGATCCCGGCGCATTACCTGCATTCGTCGGCCAATTTCCAGCTCTACGACCCGCAGGCCAAGGTGCTGTTCAGCGGCGACGTGGGCGCCGCGCTGCTGCCGGCCGGGCACGACGCCTTCGTCAGCCGGCGCGAGGTCGACTCGCCGAAGGCCTTCGACGAGCACATCCGCCACGCCGAGTACTTTCACAAGCGCTGGATGCCGAGCAACGAGGCCAAGCGCGACTGGTGCGAACGCGTGTCGCGCCTGGACATCGACTTTCTCTGCCCGCAGCACGGCGCCATCTACACCGGCGAGAACGTGCAGCGGTTCATCGACTGGTTCGCCCAGCTCGACGTGGGCTCGGCCGTGCCCTCCCGCTGATTCGCCATGAACGCCATGACACCGGGCGAAGAGCCCCTCGAACCCTCCGTCGCGCAGGCCGCGCACGAGGCCGGTGCGCAACTCGACGCGCTGGCGCCCGCCGCGTCCGAACAGGCGCCCGCGGCCAACGGCGCGCAGGCCGGGCTGCTGGCGCGCCTCAAATCCGACCGCGAAAGCGTGCTGGGCGCGGTACTCGCGATGCTGCAGGGCGGGCGCGACGACGCGCTGCGCGAACTCAGCCTGGTCGACGGCGCCGGCTGGGCGCGGCGCTTCGAACAGGCGGTCTCGGCGCTGCGCGCCGACGCCGCGGGCGCGCGCCGGCACGATGCGCTGCTTGCAGCCGCCAATGACGGGCTCGGCGCGTTGCGCCAGGGACTCCAATCCCTCGCCGGCAGCGTGCAGCAGCACGCGCAGCAACTGGCGCAGACCGCGGACGCGGCACGCCAGGCCAGCGACGGGCTGCAGCAGGCGCAGGCGCGGGCCGCCGACGGCGCGCAGGCGGTGACCCGGGGCAGCGATTCGCTGCAGGGAGTCGAGCGCGAGGTTCGCGAAGTCAACGGATTCATCGCCTCCACGCAGGGCAAGCTGGCCTCGTTCGTCGAATCGGTCAACACCGTCGAGCAGCTCACCGCCAGCATCCAGGAAGTCGCCAGCCAGACCAACCTGCTTGCGCTCAACGCCGCCATCGAGGCGGCGCGCGCCGGCGAGGCCGGGCGCGGCTTCGCCGTGGTCGCCGACGAGGTGCGCAACCTGGCGCGCAAGACCGCGTCGATCACCGACCGCATCGAGGACCTCACGCTGGCCATCCGCCAGGACTCGGGCGGGCTCGGCCGCGACATGCAGGCGGCGGTGCAGCAGGTCGAGCGCCTGGGCGCGCTGCTGGGCAGCACGCAGGGCGCGCTGGGCGAGGCGCGACGAGCGATGAAATCCACGCTCGACACGGTACAGTCGCAGGATGCTGCGATGCGTTCGCTCAGCGAGCAGACCGGGCAGCAGCGCGACGCCGGGCTCGCCGCGGGCGACGCCCTGGCCGGCGTGAACACCGACGCGCAGCGCCTGGCCGACGCCCTGCAGGAGCTGCGCCGGCAGCTGCAGTCCGGCGCATCGCCGCGCGCCTCCTGAAGCCCATCCCTACCCATTCACCGCGAGAGCGCGCCTCGCGCCCACCGCCGCCCTCGCCCCTCGGAGAACCCCACCATGACCAGCGTCCTGCAGGAAGTCGATGAACGCTCCCGCCTGGCCGGAACCAACAAGTTCGAGCTGCTGCTGTTCCGCCTCGGCGAGGACCCCGGCGGGCGCCGCGAGATCTTCGGCATCAACGTGTTCAAGGTGCGCGAGGCCCTGGTCATGCCGACGGTCACCGCGATGCCCGGCGCGCCGCAGCATGTGCTCGGCGTGGCCAACATCCGCGGCCAGATCGTGCCGGTGATCGACCTGCCGGCCGTGGTCGGCTGCAAGCCCAAGGGGCTGAGCATCCTGATCGTCACCGAATACGAGCGCTCGGTGCAGGGCTTCGCCGTCGAGGAGGTCGAGGAGATCACGCGCCTGGAGTGGAGCCGCGTGCTGTCGGCCGAGGCGAATGCCGTGGGGGGCATGGTCACCAGCATCGCACGCCTCGACGCCGAGAACGAGAAGAGCCGTCTCGCGCTGGTGCTCGACGTCGAGAAGGTGCTGCGCGACGTGCTGCCGTCGCGGGTTTCCGAGGTCGATGCCGCGCGCGTGGGCGCGCGCCTGAACCTGCCGCCGGGCGCGGTCGTGCTGGCGGCCGACGACTCCTTCGTCGCGCGCAGCCAGATCGAGAAGGTCCTGCAGGCGCTGCAGGCGCCCTACATCATGACCAAGACCGGCAAGGAGGCGCTCGAGCGCCTGCGCGCGCTCGCCCACGACGCGCAGGTCGAAGGCAAGCCGATCACCGACAAGGTGGCCGTGGTGCTCAGCGACCTCGAAATGCCCGAGATGGACGGCTTCACGCTGACTCGCCAGATCAAGCAGGACGAGCGCCTGCGCCATGTCCCCGTGGTGATCCACTCTTCGCTCACCGGCCAGGCCAACGAGGACCACGCGCGCAACGTCGGCGCCGAAGGCTACGTGTCCAAGTTCGTCGCCGAGGAACTGGGCGCAGCCATCCAGATCGGAA